>JAYUVE010000001.1:0-43433 GCA_043754275.1 Microbacteriaceae bacterium
CGAGAATCTCGGGGGGCACCGCCGGCATCGTCCACAACCGGGTGGTCTCGAGCTTGTAGTACTGGCCGGAGAAGCGCACGTCCTTGTCGGCGAGGGATGCCGCGAACAGCTTCTTGATCAGGTCGATGGCCTCGAACATCCGGTTGATCCGCTCGGGCGCTTCGGGCCAGTATTGCCCCACGATGTGCTCGTTGAGCGCCTCACCCGAGCCGAGCCCCAGCCAGTGGCGCCCCGGGTACATGGCGGCGAGCGTGGCACTGGCCTGGGCGACCATGGCGGGATGCCACCGAAACGTCGGGGTCGTGACGCCCGGCCCCATGTCGCCCCTGGTGCGTTCTCCGATGGCGGAGAGCACGTTCCACACGAACGCGCTCTGCCCCTGCTGCGGCACCCACGGCTGGAAGTGGTCGGCGGCCATGACCCCCGAGAACCCGTGTTCTTCGGCGTAAACCGACAGCGCGACGGCCTCGGTGGGGTGGAACTGCTCGAGCATGGCGGCGTAGCCGACCTGCAATGCCGTCATGAGCCAAGTCTGCCACCCAAAGAAAGTAGACAGTGTGTACATTGGTGCCATGACGTTTCCAGGACCGATCACAGCGATCACGCTTTTCACCGAGGATCTCGCCGCGACGAAGGCCTTCTACGAGCGGGTCTTCCGGCTCCCCGCCCACTACGAGGATGACGCATCCTGTGTCTTCAAGTTCGGCGGCACCATGATCAACCTGCTGAAGATCGAGGAGGCACCCGACCTCATCGCTCCGGCGGAAGTCGCACAGAAGGGCGGCGCCAGATTCCAGTTCACCCTCGACGTGGATGACGTCGACGCGATGTGTGCGCAGCTGCAGGAGCGAGGGGTCGAGTTGCTCAATGGTCCGATGGACCGGCCCTGGGGCATCCGCACCGCTTCTTTCGCCGACCCGGCAGGCAACATTTGGGAGATCGCCAGCTGAGTCTGCGCCCGGCCGAAGGGGGATGGGCGCAGCGGCAATGCGAGTTCATTTACTCTTCACCCACGGTTCGCATTGGCGGCTCGTGTCAGGCCGAGAATTGCCGCGTGACATACGCCGACATGTTTTACCTGGTGGATGCGGGCCAGGGGCGCTGGGTTGTCCGGCACCAAATCACCGATATCGTCGCGGGCAGGGTCGTCCGCACCTCTGACGGATTCCTCCTCACCGACGAAGAGAGTCACGGCAGCGAGATCTTCCCCACTATCGACGAAGCTCTGCGCGGACTGTACGCCCTGGCCTAACCGGACGGATGACAGCTAGAGCGCGGTGAGCTTCTCCACCAGCTCGGCCTTCGACAGCCGCGAGTACCCCGGAACCGCGAGAGAGAGCGCGCGGGCACGCAGCGCAGTCACTGTCCAACTGTCCGAGGGGACCACGCCCGGGGCGGCCGCGGCCTTGACCGAGGCGGCGCGCGCCCGTGGAACAGCTGAGGCGGCCTTCTTCCCTGCGCGCTTGGCCTGGTCCTTCGCGCGCTGGGGCTGCTTCTTCGCGCGCTTGGCCAGATCCTTGGCGCGCTTGGCTTCTTTGACTGCCTTCTTCCTGGCGACAGCTGCGGCCTCCTTTGCCTTCTTGGCCGCCTTCTTCCTTGCCGCAGCCGCAGCCTCCTTGGCCTTCTTCGCCGCCTTCTTGGCGAGTGCCTCTGCACCCTTGCGGACCGCCTTGGCGTTGGCGGTCGCCTTCTTCGCCAGGTCTGAGGCCTTCTTCGACTTCGCGACCGATGACTTGTGCTTCTTGTCGTGCTTCTTGTCGGACTTCTTGTCCTTCTTCGACGCCACGGACTCTCCAAACTCTTTCGGATCTACCGACCCGTTCCGGGCTGATTTTATGCCCCACGCGTGGACAACGGTGGGGGTTGACTAAGTCGCGGCGTGCTCAGCGAACGCTCGCGAGCTGCTCCGGTTGCCCGACTTCCTGCCGTCGCAGTCGCGCCCTTGCCTTGCGATACCTGCGCACCAAGCCCCGCAGCGGCAGCCCGATGGCAAGCGCCAGGTAGCCGCCGACCGACCTGTCGTACTGCCCGAGTGCGCGTTTGCGGTCCCAGATCCTGCGCAAATTTCCACCCAGGCTGCCACGGAACTGCCGACGCAGCGGCAGTTCGCCCAATTCACGGCGGGCAACCGCCGCCTCGATGGCCGCGATCCAAGTCTCGTCGGAGGGGGCGTGAAAGTAGTTGTCGTCGAGCCAATGCTCGTTGGGCTCGCGGAAGTCACCCGACACGAGCGCGTCTGATCCAGCCAGCAGTCCGCTGTCTTCGAAGACCAGGTTGATGAGCTGGGCGCTCACTCCGAAATCGTCGAGGGCAAGCACGGGTATTCCGGCGGCGATGGCCTCCAGGGCGGCAGTCGAGCTCACCGTCACGAGGGCGTTCGCCTCGGCGAGGTGCTCCGACATCGACCCGGTCGAGACCAGGATGTTCTCGGGCACCTCGTCAAGCTCGGCCAGGAGCACGTCGTAGGGGTAGCGCTCCGCATGCGTCTGCGCTTCACCCACGGTGCCCCGAAGCTTGATCACGACACGCCGATCGGGATGCTGGCGCGCCGTCTCGACGAGCCAGCCGAGCAGGACTTGGCGATTCTCTAGCGCCTTGGGCACCTTGGCTTGGGGCGCAAAGAGGATGTCAGTCCCGTGCCGACCGCCCGGCTGTCGAGCGGAGAGGAACGGCAGCCGTGCCAGCCCAAACTCCTGGTGGATGCCCAGATGCTCGGCAAGGTCGCCAAAGGCACGAATCTCCCGCTTGCTGTGCAGCACGATGAGATCGACCTGCGAGCGGTAGTAGAGCGCGTTGAGGGTTTCGGGGATGGAGATCCCGGGCAGCCCGCCGACAATGACCGGCCTGTTTTGAGTGGAGGCGACGATCATCCGCACGAGCACCCGCACGACCGGCCCACGAACCGACAGCAGCACGACATCGGGTCGCTCGCGCGCCACGAGGGCAGCCAGGTCGGCGAGGTCGACAACGTCCGTGTCGTGGCCCAGGAAACGCGTGCCGGTCAGCGCATGGGCGAGCTGGCGGGGGCTGGGCAAAGCCGGGGTGCGGATGACGACCAGGTGTCGCTCCCAGTCGGCCGGCATCCGGTCGAGCATCGTCGCGCCCCACTTGACGTAGGAATCCGAGTCGGTGACCCCGATAACCTTCACGCGTTGACTCGGCGAAGCTTTGCCAGCGGTGCGAGCTCGCCCGGGAACACACGCTTGACGCCGTCGCCCATCGCCTCGGAGATGATCCGGATGTCGCGAACCAGGTGCTCGAGACCGCCCGGCTCGAGCGACGCAGCGTGGTCGGACCCCCACATGGTGCGGTCGAGGGTGATGTGGCGCTCGACCACCTGCGCGCCGAGGGCGACCGCTGCGAGCGAGATCTGCAGGCCGCGCTCATGACCCGAGTAGCCGATCGGGATGCCCGGGTAACGGTCCGCGAGGGAGGGGATCATGCGGAGGTTTGCCTCCTCCGGCGGGAGCGGGTAGGTCGAGGTCGCGTGCAGCACGATGAGGTTGTCTGTGCCGAGGACGTCGATGGCGGCATCCACCTGTTCGATCGTGGACATGCCGGTCGACAGGATGATCGGCTTGCCGGTCGCGGCCAGCGCGGCTAGCAGCTCGATGTCGGTCACCGAGGCCGAGGCCACCTTGTGGGCGACGACGTTGAGGTCTTCGAGGAACGCCACGGAGGGCACATCCCAGGGCGACGCGAACCAGTCGAGGCCCTGCAGGGTGGCGTAGTCGCCGATCTCCACGTACTGTTCGCGACTGAACTCGACCCGGTACCGGTAGTCGAGGTAGGTCATCGTGCCCCACGGGGTTTCGCGCGGGGTGCTCTTCATGTGCTCGGGCGTGGAAATCTCGGGCGTGCGCTTCTGAAACTTCACCGCCTGTGCCCCGGCGAGCGCCGCGACGTCGATCAGCTGCTTGGCGATTTCGACGTCGCCATTGTGATTGAGTCCGATCTCGGCGATCACATAGACCGGTTGACCGGGGCCGATCGGGTTGGATCCGATGCTGATCATGATTCCTCCAGTTGTGCAATGAGTGTTGTTCGTGCTGCGAGCACCCGGTCTGCGAGCTCCCTGACCGCGCCGTGCCCGCCCTTGCTGGTGAGCACCACACGGGATGCGCGCAGCACTGACGGGTGCGCGTCGGCCACCGCGATCGGCCAGCCGACCAGTTCCATGGCGGGCAGGTCGTTGACGTCGTTGCCGAGATAGGCGACTGATGCCAGGTCGACACCCCCGGCATCGGCCCACTGGGTGAGCGCCGTGCGCTTGTCGTCGATGGCCTGCAGCACCTCGACGCCGAGTTTCGCGGCACGGGACGCCACGACCGGGTTTCGCTCCTTCGACAGGATGAGAAGCGGTATGGCGGCCTTGCGTAGCAGTTCGATTCCGAACCCGTCTGACCGGCTCGCCGTCACGAATTCGGTGCCGTCGGCCCCTACGAGAACCCGATTGTCGGTGTGCACGCCATCGAAGTCGGTAACTACGGCCTCGACGGGAATCGGTTCGCCGAACTCGGAGATTGTAGCGATCGCCTGGGCGAGTGCCAGGTCGTCTTCAGAGTCGATCTCCATCGCGGTCAGCTCGGGTACGAGGCCGATGCCGACTGTGCCGAAGAACCGGAAACTCGCCTCACGGAATCCCGCGGCCCGCATGACGTAGAACGCCCCGGACTCCTGGAACTGCGGTTCGCTGTCTTGCCGCCGCAGGCGGAACGAGGTGTCGTGGTTGATGCCGGTGGCGCCGGCCGGGGTATCCCGCCAGAGGAAGGCGTGGGTTCGCCGGGCGGCGAAGACCACGTCGCACTCGCGGGCGCGCACGCGAGCGATCGCGGCATCCAGGTCTTCGGGGTCGATGAAGGGCGAGGTGGCCTGGATGAAAACGAGGATGTCGGGCTCGCCCTCGACCGAATCGAGCGCGTGCAGCAGCGCCGCCTCAGAGCTGGCGGTGTCGCCGGCGATGTCGCCCGGGCGGTCGATGACCGCGGCCCCGGCGGAGCGGGCAGCTGCGGCGATCGCGGCATCATCGGTGCTCACATACACCGCATCGATCAGGGCCGCCGCGCGCGCGGCGGCGACCGCTCGCGCGATGAGGGGCACGCCGCCCACGCGTCGAAGGTTCTTGCCCGGCACGCTTTTCGAGCCACCGCGGGCCGGAATGACCGCGACCACGGAAGACCCCTGCTGGGGTTCATCCGGGAGTGCTGTCATCCTTCGGAAGCTACGTGCCTCACACGACGGGAAGGTGACCCGGGGGTGAACAGCTAGGTGCTGCCTAGTCAGCCCCCCCGTCGAGCGCGGTGTCGGCCGCGCCCGTCGGGCGGCTCAAAGTCCGGCGGCACCGGCGGCTGCATCGGCGCACCACTGGGCGCCTCGATGCGGCGCAGTGCCAGCATGAGGCTGAGCGCATTGACCACCTGCTGCGCCGCTACTAGTTCGGCGCCGGCGAGCTTGGCGAGTTTCTCGACGGTCATCAGTCCCCTCGCCAGAGTCTTGATCAAGGTTGCGTGCTCGGGCGTGTGCGGCAGGGTGTTGAAATCCGGCCACCGCTTGAGACGGTACTTCTCGCCAGCCCTCAGCCAGGATGCCCGCCCCCCGTCGAACGAGTGGAGGCCGATCATCCAGAGCAGTGGGTCTACCGCGACCGCATGGCGAGCCAGTGGCGGAGCTTCGTCGTCGAGCGCCTGCGTGACCATGTCCACGCGCTCAGGCTCGACCGGGAACTGCTCGATCGGGGTGTTCCAGAGATAGGTGTGGTCACGGAAGTCGATCACCATAGGCCCATGGCCGGTGGGAATCAGGGAGACCAGGATCGGCCGGGGGATCTGTCTGATCGCATGCACCGCCGTTGCGGCACCCGACCAACCGCTGGCGAAAGGCGGCGGCGACGGACTGACAACGGTCATGGGTTACACCTCCGGGCTGGTGGAGTCCGCAAACACGGACTCGGAACCAGTCCGCGGCTCCGCTCTAACTGCTGCCCACTGTAGGGCATCACGAGTGCGCCGTTCGCCAGGAACGCTTGTCGAAGTGTGTTGGCCAGGGAGAACTATTCGACGCGTGCCTGAAGGTAGTTCGCGACGGCGGGCGGAACGTAGGGGCCGACGTCGCCGCCGAGGGCGGCAACCTGGCGCACGAGCGAACTGGAGACATGGGCGTGCGCAGGGTTCGGCAGCATGAAGATGGTCTCCACCCCGCCGAGATCGCGGTTGACGATGGCCATCGGCGTCTCGTAGGCGACATCAATCTGCGATCGGATTCCTTTGACCAGCACGCTCGCTCCGACCTCTGTGCAGTAATCGACGAGCAGCCCAACACTCCAGCTCGTCACCCGAATGTTGTCGGGCAGACGGGCATCCTTGACCGACTGTTCGAGCAGCGAGACACGCTGGGCGAGCGGCAGGAGGGCGGTCTTGCCGGGATTGTGCACGACCAACACGTGGAGTTCGTCGAAAAGGCCGGCCGCCCGCTCAATCACATCGAGGTGACCCAGGGTCACGGGGTCGAACGACCCAGGAACGACAGCGATCCTGCTCATGGGTTCACCCTAGCTGGCGAACGTTACCGGGTCGTTACGGTTTCGAACCCGTCGCATAATGATGTGCTTGCATGCGGGCCTGCATCAGAGCGCAAGATTGACGCATGCGAATGACCGTGAACCTCGAGAGCGACGTCGCCGCAGCGGTGGAGGGGTTGCAGCGCACTGCTGGGCTGGGTAAGAGCGAAGCCCTCAATCTGTTGGCTAGGCGAGGATTGTCTCTGCACGAAGTAGCCGAAGTCACCGCGCGCTTCGTCCAACGAACCCACTCGTCTACTTTTCGAATCGCCATCGACAACACCGCCGAGGTGCTCCAACTGCTCGACGCGGAGCCTTGATGGTGGTCGATCCGGACGGGACCGACCACCAGAACACTAGGCGACCTTCACACGGATCTCGTCGGTGAAGATTCCGAACTGCGGGTGGAACACAACGTAGTTCAGTGCCTTGTCCGCCGGAATGTCGATGTACACAACAGCGTCAGTCGCGAGCCCGGGGTTCAGGTCGGTGGTGAAGTAGTCGCCACCGAACGTGCTCACTGTGCCGTCCGCGTCGTAGGTGAGATCGCCGATTAGTCCGGTCACATCGCTCGAGAAGAGGCTGATCTTGTCCTTGCTGCCGTTGTTGACGGAGTACTTCACCTCGCAGAACTGTCCCTTCGCGGTTTCAACCAGGAATTCCGGTCCCGCCTGCGCAAGACCGCAGGTTACAGCGGTGAAAGTTACCGCAACGCCCTTGTTGTTGGTCACCGTTTGGCCGATTGTCGCGTCGCCCTCCTTGGTCCCGTCCGCAACCGTCGGAGCGGCGGACTCCGTCGTTCCCGCCGCCGGGGCTTGCGTCGAGGTATCCGGCATGTCGTTGATCGCGCTGGAGAGGCCCGCGGAGAAAGCGGTTGCGGCAACAGCGATCGCGATGATCCACGCAATCGGCGCCACTATCACCGCAGTCAGCGGCATCCACTTCGGCTGCTTTCCCTTCACCAAAGCGATAATCGCCAGCACAATTGCCGGAATCAGGACGAGCCAGGCGATCCCAGCCCCGATTGGGCTGACAGCCAGCAGGAGGCCGACGCCGGCGAGGATCAAAGCCACAAGACCCATTCTTTGTTTGGTCGGCGGTTGTGGAACCGCAGGGCTAGGGGCTGCGGGCGCAGGCGTCGAGGTGTCTGTCATGGGTGGGTCCAATCGGTCAGTTGAGGCGCGATCCTGATGAATCATGCTCGACAAATTATGCCTGATATATCAGGCATACCGTGAGATTCCTGGGCGGCAACGTTGAGGCATGTCCCGAAAGTCGCACCCGACCGACTGGGACGACTACGTGAGGGAACTCGGTCTCAACCTCCAGCGGCGCAGGCTCGCTCTCGTGCTCTCGCAGGAGGACGTTGCATACGCTGCGGGCTTGACCCGCTCGCACTACCAGCAGCTTGAGAAGGGCCGCTCGCGCCCGGAGGTCGCCGCGAATCCATCGCTGCTCACCCTCTCGGCGGTGGCGGCCGCCCTCAACGTTGAGGTCAGAGAGCTGCTGCCAGACGGTCCCACCGACATCACGCGCGCCAGCTCAAGCAGAATCCCTTAGTTCTTCGCGAGGAAGGCTTCCGACTCCTCGTCGAGGCGCCGCGAGAGCGCTTCCCGCAGCGCGGGGTGTGACTCCAGCCTTGGGTCATCCGCCAGCACTCCCGCAGCAAGTTCGCGCGCCTCGGCGATGAGGTCGCCGTCCTTGGCCACCCGAACCAGGCGCAGGCTCGACCGGCCGCCCGACTGGGTGCTGCCCAGCACATCCCCTTCCTGGCGCAGCTCGAGGTCTTTGTTCGCCAGCTCGAAGCCATCGAGCGTGGATGCCACGGCCTCCACTCGCTCGCGGGCCAGCGTCTCCACCTCCGCCGCCGTGACGAAGAGGCACAGGCCCGGCACGCCCCCTCGCCCGACGCGCCCTCGCAACTGGTGCAGCTGGGATACTCCGAACCGATCCGCGTCGAGCACGACCATGGTTGAGGCGTTGGGCACATCCACCCCGACCTCGATCACAGTCGTGGCGACGAGCACGTCGATCTCGCCACGGGCGAAGCGCTGCATGACCGCGTCTTTCTCCTCGCTCGGCAGTCGGCCGTGGAGCGCGGCAAGGCGACGCCCGGCGAGCACGGCGTTGTTCTGCAACGACGCGAGCACCTCGGTCACGTTCGCCCCGGTAGTGGCTTCAGCGCCGACCTCCACCTGCGTTGGGTCGATCGCGGGGCACACCACGAACGCCTGGTGTCCCTTGGCGAGCTCTTCGGAGACGCGCTGCCAGACCCTGCCCACCCAGCCGGGATGCTCGGCGAGCGGCACCACGAAACTCTCGATCGGTGACCGCCCGGCCGGCAACTCCGCGATCGACGAGATATCGAGGTCACCGAAGACCGTCATGGCGACTGTGCGCGGGATCGGCGTGGCCGTGAGCACGAGCACGTGCGGCGGTTGGGCGCCCTTGAGGCGCAACGCCTCGCGCTGCTCGACGCCGAAGCGGTGCTGCTCGTCGACAACGACAAGCCCGAGGTC
The DNA here is from genome assembly GCA_043754275.1 of Microbacteriaceae bacterium. GTDB lineage: Bacteria > Actinomycetota > Actinomycetes > Actinomycetales > Microbacteriaceae > Rhodoglobus. The sequence goes on from JAYUVE010000001.1 coordinate 9,076, forward strand.
GTAGAACTCGACCCTGTCACCCAGCAGTGCATGCGTGCCGACGACGATGCTCGCCGAACCGGATACCGCGGCCAGCAGCGCCTTGCGGCGCTCGGCGACCGGAAGTTGCCCGGTGAGCAGGGTCGGCCGAAGTCGCGCCGAGAGGTCGGGGCCGAGTGTCTTGGCGATGCTGCGCAGGTGCTGATGTGCGAGGACCTCGGTCGGCGCGAGCAGAGCTGACTGCCCACCGGATTCCGCGACCGCGAGCATCGCGCGCAGCGCAACGAGAGTCTTCCCAGAGCCGACCTCCCCCTGGATCAGCCGGTTCATCGGGACGGCTGCCGCGAGGTCGTCGGAGATCTCCTCCCCGACGTTCCTCTGGTCGCCGGTGAGGGTGAAGGGGAGGGTCGCGTCGAACCCATCGAGCAGCTTGCCCGCCACGCGCGCGGTCGCGGCAGTCTCGCGGAGGCGCTGGCGCTGTTGCAGGAGTGCGGCCTGCAGCACGAAGGCCTCCTGGAAGCGGAGGGCCTTGCGCGCGGCACCCCAGTCCGCATCCACCGCGGGGCGGTGCACCAGTTCGAGGGCGCGACGAAACGGCATCAGCGCGCGGCCTGAGCGCACGGCATCCGGAACCGGATCGTCGATCGGGGGCAGGGTGTCGAGCACGACGCCGATCGCCTTCTGCAGCTGCCAGCTCGCGACCGTCGAGGTCGCCGGGTAGATCGGGATGGGCAGCTCGGCCCAGGCCTTGGCCCGCTCTGGATCAGCACCGCCCGGATCGGTGTCGGTTTCGAATAGTTCGTAGTCGGGGTGGGCCAACTGCAGATGGTTGTTGTACACGCCGACCTTGCCCGCGAAGATGCCACGGACGCCGGTCTTGAGCTCGTTGGCGCGCCAGGCCTGGTTGAAGAAGGTAAGGGTCAGGATTCCCTTGCCGTCGCTGATCGTGACCTCGAGGATCGACCCGCGCTTGGCTCGCATCGGGCGATTGCGCACCTCGAGCACTTCGGCGACGATCGTCACGTTCTCATCGACCGGCAGCTGGGTGAGGGCGGTCAGCTCACCGCGGCGGGCATAGCGGCGCGGGTAGTGGCTGAGCAGGTCGCCGACGGTCTCGAGACCGAGCCCCTTCGCGAAGGCCGCGGCCGTGCGCCCGCCCAGCGGAACGCTCAGCTTGACGTCGAGCGGGCTAGGAACTGCAGGGAATGCCACGCACCCACGCTACCCGCGAGCACCCACGCACTGCGCATGACAGGATTGCCGCATGAGTGACGAGCCGCGTTTCGGCCAACGAGTGCCCCGGCCCGCCGCGTCATCCCCGGCCGTGCCGCCCCAGTCGCCGACCCCGCGGGCGCACGCCCGGCGCGGGCCGAGCCCGATATTTCTCGGACTGCTCGCCCTCACCGCGCTCTCCGGCTGGGCGCTGTGGTCTGGCATCGGCTCTGCGGGCCTCGTGGCTTTCATCTTCATTGCGGCATTCTGGGTTGTCACCCTGTGTCTTCACGAATTCGCGCACGCCTTCGTGGCCTACCGCAACGGCGACGAGTCGGTCGTCTACCGCGGGTACCTGACTCTCGACCCGCTGCGCTACACCCACGTGCTGTTCAGCATCGTCATGCCGTTGGTCTTTCTGCTGCTGGGCGGCATTGGGCTTCCGGGCGGGGCGGTGTTCATCGACCGGAATGCCTTGCGCACCCGTTTTGCCCGCTCCGGCGTCTCCGCAGCGGGACCGCTCACGAACATCGTCATTGCTGTGCTGCTGGCCGTCGTCATCGGGTCTCGCTCCGACGAGCGCTCATTCTGGACGGCGCTGGCCTTCCTGTTGTTCCTGCAGGTGACCGCCGCCATCCTCAACCTCCTGCCGGTTCCCGGTCTTGACGGCTTCGGCGTAATCGAGCCCTACCTGCCACGCACCTGGCTTGCTGGCGCGGCGCGGGTCGCCCCATTCGCGATCATCGGACTGTTCGTGCTGCTCTGGATCCCCACCGTGAACGCGGCATTCTTCAACGGCATCTTCGGTCTGGTCCAGTTCCTCGGTGTGCCACCGATACTTGTCGCTCGTGGCTACGACCTGTTCCAGTTCTGGCGCTGAGCCAACGACGGTAGCCTCGAAGCCGTGACGAGAATCATCGCCGGCTTCGCGGGCTCCATCACCCTCGCGGTTCCCGGTTACGGCACGCGCCCCACGAGCGACCGGGTGCGCGAGGCAATCTTCTCCGCGCTTGAGGCCAGGGGGGCGATCCACGGGATGCGCGTGCTCGACCTCTACTCGGGCTCGGGCGCCCTGGGGCTTGAGGCGGCATCGCGAGGTGCTGCCCACGTCACCCTCGTGGATCGGATCGCCGCGACATCCCGCGACAACGCCGCCCGCGTGCTCAAGCAGGCCCCAAAGGATGCTCCGCCGATCGTCGTGGCCACCGGGCAGCCCGTGCAGGCCTTCCTCAACTCCGCGCTCGACACCTGGGACCTGGTCTTCATGGATCCGCCCTACGACTTCGGACTGCCCGAAATCGTGCACAACCTCGAAGCACTCGCTCATCGGCTGTCGCCCGGCGCGATTGTCGTGCTCGAGCGCAGCTCGCGCACGCCCGCCCCAGAATGGCCGGCAGGCATTTCGCTGGAGCGCCGCAAGGACTACGGGGACACCACCCTGTATTGGCTGACCGCGGGCTGACGGCTCGCTGCGGCTCGCTGCGGCTCGCTGCGGATCGCCGCCGGTCCCTGCAGCTCGTTGCGGCTCGTTGCCGCTCCACGATGTTGCCACTCGGGGTGTCTCGTCGAGCAACGTATGGCACCGCGCCATACGTTGCCGAAAAGACGAGGGCCCCGGCCCCAGCAGCGAGGCCCCTAGCCGCCCGCGCCATCCCAGGCGACGTACGGGTCCCAACCACTCTCCGGCACGGGATGCCCGTCCAGCAGCACACCCTCGCCCGCAACCACCGCGCCGATCGCCCGGAACCCCCCGGGTAACTCCGCACCGGCCGGGAACGTGGCGAGCAACGAATGATCCTCCCCGCCCGCGAGTTCGAGCGGGGTGACCCCGGTCAGGGCGAGCGCGACGCCGCTCGCCGCCGCGAGACGCCGGGCGTCGATCGCGAGCCCGTCGCTGAGGTCGATCATCGCGGTGGCACCGGCCAGGGCGGCGGCTGTGCCGTCCGCGATGGGCGGGCGTGGCCTGAGTTGGGCGGCGACCTGGGCGGGGTGCGTCTTCTTGAGCGCGGCGGCGGTCGCGGCATTCGGATCCCCGAGGGCGAACAGCAGGCGCAGGCCTTCGGCGGCCGCACCCAGCACGCCGGAGACCGCGACGATGTCGCCCGCTCGCGCGCCGGAGCGGGTCACGGGCGAGCGCCCTTCGAGATCGCCGAACGCCGTGACCGCGATCGTGAGCGTGTCGGAGACCGAGAGGTCGCCGCCCACCACACCACACCCGGGAGCCATGGCCTCGCAGCCTTCGCGCAGGCCGTCCGCGAACTCCTCGAGAAAGCCGACCAGCGTGTCGGCGGGCGCGGCGAGCGCCACGACCAGGGCGGTCGGCACGGCGCCCATGGCCGCGACATCCGCGAGGTTTGACGCCGCGGCTTTCCAGCCGAGGTCACTCGCCGACGACCAGGCGAGCCTGAAGTCGGGCCCGTGAACCATCATGTCGGTCGTGATGACCACCCGCCCGTCGGGGGCCGCAATCACGGCGGCATCGTCGCCAGGGCCGAGGACTGTGGATGCCGCGGCAGGCAGCCGCGGGAAGATCCGCGCCAGCACGCCCCGCTCGCCGACCGTGCCGAGGGTATCGTGTGCCGCCATGCACTCACGGTACCGGGTCAGGCGCACGCGATACCCTGAACCCGATGCGATCGACGACCCGGACAGTGCTGCTGGCACCCCTCCTGCTGCTGGCCGTGCCCCTGACCCTCGTGGGCTGCTCCCCCATCGTCGCGCTCGACCCGGCGCCGGATGCCGCGAACAAGGCCTGCGCGAAGGTCATCGTTGGCCTTCCGGAGACCGTGGCCGACCTGCCCTCGCGCGAGACCGACGCGCAGGGCACCGCGGCCTGGGGCACCCCAGTCGCAGTAATCCTGCACTGTGGGGTGCCCGTCCCCGCGCCGACCGCGACGCTGCCGTGCATCACGGTCAGCGGCGTGGACTGGCTGCGCGACGACAAAGACATCTCGAACTCGATTTTCACGACTTACGGCCGCAACCCCGCCATCGAGGTCGTGATCGACGGCAACAAGGCCTCAGGGCTGGCCACGCTCACCGACCTGGCCTTTGCCGTGACGAACATCCCGGCGACGCACGCCTGCATCGCGCCGGAAGACACGACGCAGTAGCCCTAGCGGGTGGCTTCGAGCCCGAGCTGGATGAGCTCGTCGATGAGCTCGGGGTAGGGCATCCCGCTGGCTTCCCAGCATTTCGGGTACATCGAGATGGGGGTGAAACCTGGCATGGTGTTGAGTTCGTTGACGATGAACTCCGTGCCGGTGAAGAAGAAGTCGACCCGGGCCAGGCCCGAGCCGCCGATCGCATCGAAGGCCAGCGCCGCGACGCGCTGCATCTCGGCGAGCTCGCCCTCCTGCAAGTCTGCTGGGCACACCAACAGCGCCGCAGAGGGGTCGATGTACTTCGCCTCGAAGTCGTAGAACTCGCGCGTGGTCATGATGATCTCGCCGGCGACGCTCACCCGGGTGGGAGTGCCAGCGCGGCCCGAGAGCACGCCGCACTCGACCTCGCGCCCCACGACGGCAGACTCGATGAGGGCCTTGCTGTCTTCGGCGAAGGCGGCCTCGAGGGCGGCATCGAGTTCATCGAAGGTGTGGACCTTGGTGACCCCCACTGATGATCCGGCCCGCGCGGGCTTCACGAACAGCGGCAGACCGAGCCCGCGAGCGCGGCCGCGCCAGAGGTCGTCGTCTTCGCTCCACTGCTGCGGCGTCACTGTCACCCACGGCGCGACCAGCACCCCTGCGGCCTCGAGCACGCTCTTCGTGTAGTGCTTGTCCATGCCGAGGGCGGAGGCGAGCACGCCGTTGCCCACGTAGGGCAGTCCGATCAGCTCGAGCAGCCCCTGCACGGTGCCGTCTTCGCCGAAGGGCCCGTGCAGGATGGGGAAGACCACGTCGATGTCGCCCAGCGAGTAGGTGGCGCCGGCGGCATCCCGGTAGGTCAACTCACGGGAAAGCGCCGAGTCTGGCCAGAAGACCCGCGTGCCGTTGTCTTCGACCGACGGCATCGCCGCGGGGTTCAACGCGAAGTGGGAAGCATCGTCGGGTTGCAGGGTGAAGGCCCCATCGCGGGTGATGCCGATCGGGATGACGTCGTACTTCGAGCGGTCGATGGCCGAGAGCACTCCCCCGGCCGTCGCGCAGCTGATGGTGTGCTCCGAAGACCGGCCGCCGAACAAGAGGGCAACGGTCAGCTTCGGCATTACTCTCCCTGGGGCAGCTCGTCGGTGGTGAGATGGGGCGCAATGTCGCGCGGATTCAGCGTACCGGCAAGCACTTCGGCCACCTGGCTCACGATCGGCATCTCCACGCCCTTGGCGAGCGCGAGTTCGAGCACGGGGGCAACCGAGGAAAGCCCCTCCGCCGTCTGGTTCATCTGCTTGATGACCTCGGAGTAGCTGTAGCCCTGACCGAGCAGGCGGCCCGCGGTGTTGTTGCGCGAGAGCGAGGATTCGCAGGTCGCGATCAGGTCGCCCAGGCCCGCCAGCCCGGCGAGCGTCTCGGCTCTGCCCCCATAGGCGACGGCGAAGTCGGTCATCTCCGCCAGCCCGCGAGTGATGATCGACGCCTTGGTGTTCTCGCCGTAGCCCACGCCGTCGACAATGCCGATCGCCACCGCGATGAGGTTCTTGAGAATGCCGCCGAACTCGGTGCCGATCACGTCGGTGTTCACGAAGGAGCGGAAGTAGGGGTTGGTCGCCGTCATCGCGACCGCTGTCGCCGTCTCGAGGCTCTCAGAGGAGACCACCGCTGCGGTCGGCTGCTCCTTGGCGATCTCCAGGGCGAGATTGGGGCCGGATACCACGGCGACGCGTTCACCGTCGATGCGCAGTTCCTGGCGGATCACCTCGCTCATCCGCGCGCCCGTGCCCTTCTCCACGCCCTTCATGAGCGACACGATGAGGGCGGTGGAGGGTACTAGCTCCCGCACGATCCGCAGGTTTTCGCGCAACGACTGCGAGGGCACGGAGAGGAACACCTGCTCAGCCCCTTCGAGCACTTCCGGCAGCCGGGATGACGCCCAGAGACTGCGCGGCAGGTTGATGCCCGGCAGGTAGTCGCTGTTGCGCTTGGACTGGGAGATCTCGCGGGCCAGCTCCGGGCGCCTGGCCCACATCGCGACATCGCTGCCCCCGTCGGCGAGGATCTTGGCAAACGTCGTGCCCCAGGATCCTGCACCCAGAACGGCGACTCTGCGGGCGGGATCAGCGGCGGCAGTCACGCTGCCCATTGTCGCACCCCCTAACTACTCTCGAAGCGCCCGATCTCGCTCTGCCCGTGCTCAGCCGGGTTCCAGCGTTGGGCCGGCGGCGTCTCGCTGCGAAGCTCGCCGACCATCGTCGCGAGGGTGTTCATGAGCTTCGTGGTGGCCTCCGCGAGCGCTTTCGCATCGCCCGACTTGCCCGCGAACTCCGAGAGGTCCAGGGGCGGCCCGAACACGACGTCGGTCGGCTTGCGCGGAAACAGGCTGATCTTGCCGTAGCGAGGCAGGATCTTCTGCGCCCCCCAACTCACGGCGGGGATGAGCGGGATGCCCGCATCGAGGGCAGTCCGCACTGCTCCGAGCTTGCCGCGCATGGGCCACAGGTCGGGGTCACGCGTCAGGGTGCCCTCTGGATAGATGACGACGGCGTGCCCGGCTTTCGCGATCCGGCGGGCGGCAGCCAGCGGGTCGGCTCCCGAGGAGCCGCTGCGCTCGACGGGCACCTGCTCGGCTTTGGTGAGCATCCAGCCGAGCACCGGGACCTTGAACAGCGACGCCTTAGCCAGGAAGCGCGGCATCCGCCCCAGTTTGTACATCGCGTAGCCGATCACGATGGGGTCGATGTCGCTGTAGTGGTTGGGCGCGACCACGACCGCGCCGGACGCCGGCAGGTTCTCGGTGCCGTGCAGCCGGTAGCGGCCGACGAGTTCCATGAACGGGATGAGCAGGAACGCGAAAGTGCGGAAGATCGCCTTCTTCTCGCTTCGGGGTTTGGCAGCGCTCATTCGAATTCGCGAAGGCGTTCGGCGTCGATCAGGACCCTCACTACGTCATCGTCGATCATGCCGCCACCGGTCGCCACGAGCACGCCATCTATTAGCACCAACCTCGCAGTCGGCCCTGAGTTCTCGTCTGCGTCGCTCACGGCCAAAACACTACCCGCCAACCAGTGTTTCTGTACTAGCCCTCGTAGACGAAGTCGGCGCCGAGAATGCGCAGCTTGTCGATGAAGTGCTCGTAGCCGCGGCTGATGATGCCCACGTTGCTCACCGTCGACTCGCCTTCGGCCGTCAGGGCGGCGATGAGGTGGCTGAATCCACCGCGCAGGTCTGGGATCTCGATGTCGGCACCGTGTAGCGGCGTCGGGCCGATGATGACCGCGGCCTGCTCGAGCGGGCGGCGGGGCACGCGACGGGTGACGGATTCGAGGCCGTCCTTGTGCACGACGATGTTGGCGCCCATCTCGATCAGGGCATCCGTGAATCCGAAGCGGTTCTCGTACACCGTCTCGTGCACCACCGAGCGGCCCTCGGCTTTGGTGAGCGCCACGATGAGCGGCTGCTGCCAGTCGGTCATGAACCCTGGATGCACGTCGGTCTCGACGACGACCGGCTTGAGGGGCGTGCCCGGGTGGTAGAACCGGATGCCGTCTTCGTGAATGTCGAAGGCGCCACCGACCTTGCGGAAGATGTTGAGGAAGGTCATGAGCTCTTGCTGCTTCGCGCCGCCGACGAAGATGTCGCCCTCGGTGGCCAGCGCCGCGGACGCCCAGCTCGCGGCCTCGTTGCGGTCGAAAAGTGCGCGGTGCTCGTAGCCGTGCAGTCTTTCGACACCCTCGATGAAGATCACGCGGTTGGGCTCGACCGTGATGATCGCACCCATCTTCTGCAGGATCGCAATGAGATCCATGATCTCGGGCTCGATCGCGGCATTGCGCAGCTCTGTCGTGCCCTCGGCGAGCACCGCGGTCAGCAGCACCTGCTCGGTCGCGCCGACGCTCGGGTACGGCAGCTCGATGTCGGCTCCGTGCAGGCCGTTCGGGGCGGTGAGACGGATGCCCTCGTAGCTCTTGTCGACTATCGCGCCGAACGCGCGCAGGGCATCCATGTGGAAGTCGATGGGGCGGTCGCCGATGCGGCATCCACCGAGGTCAGGAATGAGCGCCTCACCGAGGCGGTGCAGGAGCGGCCCACAAAACAGGATCGGGATGCGGCTGGAGCCCGCGAGCGCGTCGATCTCGTGGAACTGGGCCTTGAGCACGTTCGTCGGGTCGAGCAACAGCTCACCCTCGCCCACCTTGGTGACCGAGACTCCGTAGGCACCGAGCATTCCGGTGACCACGCCGACATCGCTGATGTCGGGAACGTCCTTGAGCAGGCTCGGGCTATCGGCGAGCAGGGCCGCAACCATCGCCTTGGTGGCGAGGTTTTTCGCCCCGCGCACCTCGATGCGTCCCTTCAACGGCTTGCCACCATAGATGACGATCTTGTCGGAAGACAGGCCTACCCTCGCAGCAGCCTTCTGGGCGTCTTTGACAAGGGAATTCATCTGCTCACCTCTTCACTTGCGAAGCGCGGGCCACCCGGGGTTCTACCCCCACTGTGACACCGCCTCGACAGTCTACGGGTCTGGACGTGTACTGCCACCGGATGGCGCAACGACTACCGAGCGGGTAGAGTCCTCGGTTTCCAACTCTCGCGGTGCGACTCGTATTCCGTGATCGCCGGTTCGTCACGCAGGGTGAGCCCGATGTCGTCAAGGCCCTCCAGCAGACGCCACCGCGTGTAGTCGTCAATCTCGAAGGGGAACACCGACCGGCCCAGCACCACAGTCTTCGCGGTCAGGTCGATGGATGCCTCGATGCCGGGGTGCTCGTCGATGATCAGCCACATCGTCTCGATGTCGGCCTCGGAAAGCTGTGCAGCGAGCAGCCCCTGCTTGCCTGCGTTTCCGCGGAAGATGTCGCCAAAGCGGTGGCTCAGCACAGCCCGGAAACCGTAGTCGCGCAGCGCCCAGACCGCATGCTCGCGGCTCGATCCCGTCCCAAAATCGGGGCCGGCGACGAGGATCGGGCTGTCAGCGGCACCCAACGCGTTGTAGGGCTCGCGGTTGAGCACGAACTCCGGGTCTTGCCGCCAGCGGTAGAACAGGGCGTCGTCGAAGCCGGTCTTCGTGACCCGCTTGAGAAACTCGGCCGGGATGATCTGGTCGGTGTCGACCGCGGAGCGCTCCAGCGGCACTGCCACCCCCGAAATGACGGAGATCTTGTCCATCAAGCACCCCCGACCAGGGGTTTTTGCGAAGAACTCGCCAAATCTCCGTCATTTCGGAAGGGCGGGGCGGTGTTCTCCAGGTCCCAGGGGCTCGACAAGGTGCCGCGGATGGCCGTGGCCGCCGCCACGAGCGGTGACACGAGATGCGTGCGCCCGCCCTTGCCCTGGCGCCCCTCGAAGTTGCGGTTGGATGTCGACGCGCAACGCTCTCCGGGAGCGAGCTGGTCGGGGTTCATGCCCAGGCACATCGAGCAGCCGGCGAAGCGCCACTCGCCGCCGAACTCCTCGACGATCTTGTCGATGCCCTCTGCTTCGGCCTCGATGCGCACCCGGGCAGAGCCCGGCACGACCATGACCCGCACGTTGTCGGCCTTCTTCTGCCCCTTGATGATGCTCGCAAAGGCGCGCAAGTCTTCGATCCGGCTGTTGGTGCATGAACCCATGAAGACCGCGTCGACCGCGATCTCCTTCATCGGGGTGCCCGCGTACAGGTCCATGTACTCGAGTGCCCGCTCGGCCGCCGCGCGGTCGTTGGGGTCGGTGAAGGATGCCGGGTTCGGCACCGACTCGCTCAGCGACACCCCCTGGCCCGGGTTCGTTCCCCACGTGACGAAGGGCTCGAGAGTGTTCGCGTCGAGGTACACCTCTGCGTCGAAAACCGCGTCGTCGTCAGTCCCCAGGGTCTCCCAGTAGGCGACCGCGTCATCCCAGTCCTTGCCCTCGGGAGCGTGCGCCCGACCCTTGAGGTAGTCGTAGGTCGTCTGGTCAGGCGCGACCATGCCAGCGCGGGCGCCCGCCTCGATGGACATGTTGCAGATGGTCATCCTGCCGTCCATGGAGAGCGCGCGGATGGCGCTGCCGCGGTACTCGAGCACGTAGCCCTGGCCGCCGTTGGTGCCGATCTGCGCGATGACGGCGAGGATGATGTCTTTGGCCGTGACGCCCGGCCGCAGCTCGCCCTCGACCGTGATCGCCATGGTCTTGAACGGCGTGAGCGGCAGGGTTTGCGTCGCCAAGACGTGCTCGACCTCGCTCGTGCCGATGCCGAACGCCATCGCCCCGAACGCGCCATGGGTGCTGGTGTGGCTGTCGCCGCAGACCACCGTGACGCCGGGCTGGGTGAGGCCCAGCTGCGGGCCGACGACGTGCACGATGCCCTGCTCGATATCGCCCAGTGAATGCAGCCGGATGCCGAACTCGGCCGCATTGTCGCGCAGCGTCTGGATCTGCAGGCGGCTGGTGAGGTCGGCGATCGGCTTGTCGATCGCCAGGGTCGGGGTGTTGTGGTCTTCGGTGGCGATGGTCAGGTCGGGGCGGCGAACCTTCCGCCCTTCCTTGCGCAACCCATCGAAGGCCTGCGGGCTCGTCACCTCGTGGACCAGGTGCAGGTCTATGTAGATGAGGTCGGGGTTACCGTCATCGCCCTTGGCGACGAGATGGGCATCCCAGACCTTTTCGGCCAGGGTTCGCGGGCGTGAGTGCTCAGTCATCATGCTGTCTTTCTTCGATCGAGGGGCCCGGCCGGTCGCTTTTGCCAATGGCAAACTCCGCGACGAGGGAGGCCAGGGTGACTAGGCCTCGTCGCGGCGACGAAGAAGGAGTCGATCGAAGTGCATGAGTTGAGGGTAGCACCCGTCTGAGTCGGATTAGGGAACGGTGGCCCCCGCCAGCGTGAGCGCGAGAGACTTCTTGTTCGAGGAAGCCTGGTCGGCGAACGTCCAATCCGACGACTGAGAGTTGTCATAGATCGAGGACATGGGACGCAATGCGACCTGCGCGAGAATGTTGGCATCACCGTCCGGGCGGTTAGGGGTGAAATAGTCCTTGACGATTACGAAGAGCGGTTGCCAAGTGCCCACCCCGGTGGTCAGCGGCTTGGTGAAACGCACAGTCAGGAGTGACAGATCATTGTCGGTCTTGCACTGGGTGCCGTCGCTGAAGAACTGCTCGACCATCACGCTGTAGTCGGCCGAACGGACGGGCGACACGCTCATGTTCATTTGGATGCTCGTGTCAAAGGTCTGTGTCGTCGCCGTGGCAAGCCATTTGATGGGAATCACCAAGTCGGTCGTTGATAGCGAGCACGCGGTCCCAGAGACTGTGTCGTCAGCGAACTGGTGGGTCGGCGGGTTCGCGGGGTCGTACCGGACCGGCGTACCCACGGTCATCTCTTCAGTGAAGGAGTATCCCGCCTTGTTCGCGAAGCTCCAGCTCGCCGAGTTTGCGGTTGGTTCGGGCGCTGCAGTGGGTTCGGCTAATGCTGCGGCGTTGGCATCGGCTTCGGCTTGTCGTTCGTCGTGGTCGCTGACGGCCTGCTCAAGCCGTTGTTGGGCAGCGGCGGTCACGGAACTCGCCACGATCGCGGTGATCACCACGGCCGCGATCGAGGCTCCCGCCACAACTTTGACGAGGCGTGGCACCCGTCGCCAGGCCACAACGACCGGCATTGGATCAGTCGTGCCCGCGACCACGGGTGTCGATGGCATGTCGGCCAGTACGGTGGCCTCCACAGGCCCCGGAGCTGCGGTAGCAGCGGAAGTTTCGGGCCGCGCCCGGAGTGCACCGTCGACCTCCGGATCGTGGAGGTCGCGGAGCCATGCCAGCAGATCTTCGTACGTCGAAGGGTTTGCCGCGACGACCGCTCGGAGCTCGGGGTGGTCATACGCGAGCTTTGCGAGGTCGGCGAGCGGGGTCTCCGGATCGGCGGCCCGCGTCCGGTCTGTCGGGTCGGCGGTCATCCGAACACCTGCCCCACCATGTCTGCCGTGTATCCGTCGGGACCGTATTGCACCCAGCGGGTGGCGAACCACACGCCATCGCGCAGCATGTCGGACTCGCCATAGGCGACTCCATCCGAACCAGTCTTCTCGAAGAAGTACCTGACTCCTCCGAGTTCGGTGAGGGAGGCATATCCGAGGGCTTGAAGCCGAGCGGCGACGGATGCCGCCGTCGCAGCATCAACCTCGAGGATGGACGTCTCGATGCCGGCGGTATTCGTGTTCGAGGGGTGCCAAGTACACTCCAGTCGTGGTGCTCCGGCCATGAGGCTCGCGAGCGTTCCGTCGCTGGTCCCTGCCGGGTTGTTCAAACGGGCCGAGGTTCCCAGTTGGTATCCTGCACCCTGGATCGCGGCTGTTGTCGCGGCGCTGAAGAGCGTTGTGCAGGTCTTCGGGATGCGTGAAACTACGACGCTCGCCGACGGTTCTGGCGTAGGTGCGGGCGCGCCGGAATCGATCGGCATCGAGATCGCGTCGGCAGTTTCGGCGTCCAGCGCGGTGATCCTGCCGACTGTCGAGCCCGCGATAATCGCGATGATGATGAGCGCCGCGGCTGCGATCACCGCAGATGTCAGCAGGGCTGCCCGCGGTCGATCCCACCACGAAACAGTGGGGTTCACCGCACCGGGTGCAATCGCGCGCTTCGCCGCGGCCGGTGCCTCCGTAGTATTCGGTGCAACCGCGACGACTGACTCCGGGTTACTCGGTGCCACGGTGGCCCTCAGTGCCTCGGGGTAGTGCGTCTCGATCCAGACCTTGAGGTCGTCGTAGGCATTGGGGTGGCGGTAGATCTCAGCCACGAGCTCGGGATGCCCGGCCGCAAGCTCGGCGAGTTCCGCCGACGACGCGGCGCGGTCCTCGACTTTCTTCCGTGCCGCAGTGATCTCCATCAGTCCCCGTAACTCGTGGAGATGGCCGCGAGTGCGATGACCTGAACCAGGACTAGCACGAGCGACAGCACGATCGCCCCGTAGCAGATGACGAGCGAAACGATCGCGTGCGGCCTGCCCTGCTGCCCGGTTTGCTGCAACTGAGCGAGCGCGAGGTGCCCGAAGACCAGGCCGAGTATGACAAGGACGGGAGCGGTGAGAGCCAGGTATCCGAGAAAGTAGAGCGATGTCAGCGCGCTGAGGGTCGACAGCACCTCGACGCCGATGAGGCTCATAGCGAAGGCAAATGCGAACTTTGCACGTTGATTGAAAGGCGCGGTCGGGAGCGGACGGGCTTGGGCAGAAGGGTTCGGTCCACCGCGCGGCTTGCCCTCGAACGCCACGGAGAGCCCAACCACAAGCCAAACCGAGAGCCCGAATACCACATCCTCGATTGCGAGGTACGCGGCGTAATTGCTCACAATGCCGGGGATGAAGGCGATGAGGGCACCGAGCACCCCGATGAAGAGCAGGAGCAGCAGTCCGAAGTAGCCCGGGCCGCGGAAGGGTCTGCCCAGCGCCCAGCTCAGGAAGAGTGCGAAGTACGTGATCCCCAACAGGAGATCATTCGAGTAGCCATCGAAATCGTGGACGCCCCCGTAAATGAGGTAGATCGCCACACCCACGTACACCAGCGCGAACAGCGCGCCGAATGCCTTGCCCCCGGCTCCCGCGCGCCCGGCAAGGGCGGCGATGAAGGAGAACAGCCCCGCCAGACTCACGAGAATGTCGCCGGTCACATGCGCTAACTCCGGAACATAGGCGCCAGAGGAGGAGACGTAGTAGTCGAGGATCGCGGGCACGATCCCTGCCAGGACAAAGAAGGCGAGAGCGAATGCGCGCGCGGGGGTGGCTCCGACGGCGGCTGCAACCGCTGTTGCCGCTGGCAAGGAGGGCCGTGGGGGTGGAGGAGGCGGTGGAGCAACGCTCGTGATGGGAGGGGCTGCCGGAGCATCCACAACTTCCGCAGGCACCCCGCAGTCTTCGCAGAACTTCGTTCCGAGGTTGGGCGCCCCGCATTGGCGGCAGAGCAGCTGGGTCGTCACGACTTGCCCACTTTCACGAGGAAGTCCCCGAGAAGCACCGATGAGCCGGATGGCGCGGCAATTCGCACTCCGGGTTCCATGTCGTACTCCGTGCCATCCGGCCCCTCGACCAATACCCCGTTGCTCGAGTTGAGGTCGGTCACCCAGAACGAGTCGGCAACCACTTCGAAGACGGCGTGAGTCTTCGAGACGGTCTTAGTCGAGTCGACGACAGACACGAGACTGGCGCCCGGCCAGCGCGCATCGGCAGAGGGGCCTCTCCCGATCAGCGCAGCCGTTGCGACGGTGAGCCGCTGCCCGTCGGACAGTTCGATGTTCCAGCCCGCCCGCTTGCGGCGGGTCGAAACGCGCGTCGCCTCGATGTCGCTGTCCGCCTCCGAGGATTGTGCGGGGGCCGCAACCAACCCCGAAACTGCGCGCTCGAAGGCGACCGGTTCGGCAGCGACTGGGGCGGGGCTCGGCGCGAGAGTCCCCGGAGGAACGCCGATAAGGAAGGGGTTGATCGTCGCGGCGCTCGGTGCCTCGTCGTGCTGCACCGCGGCGGAGGCGGTGACCATCGGGGGTGGCGGTGGAGGTGGAGGTGGAGGCACGACAGCAGTAGCAGCCATCGGCAGCGCCGCGCCGCACTCGCCGCAGTGAGCTGCGCCCGCTCGCGTCGGTTTGCCGCAGACGGGGCAGGTCATGAGTCACTTGCCACGAGAGCGAGCGAGTACTCACCGAGCTCGAGAGAGCTGCCCGCCGAGATGACCGTGTCGTCATCCTGGCGGCATTCGTGCTCCACGCCCCGGCTGTCCACAACAAAGGTGCCATTGGTCGAACCGAGGTCGCGCACCCGCACCTCGTCTCCATGGATCGTCAACCGGGCGTGTGCCTTAGAGACACTGGCACCGGCGCTCGGCAGCGCGATTGCGTGCCCATTGTCGTCGGGCCCGGGATTCCGGCCGATGACTGTCGTGGGGCCGAGGAGTGGGTACCGACTCCCATCCGCGGCAAGGAGTGCCCAGGGAGCCGTGGGCGGTGCCTCCACGAGAGAAGCTTGGACAGGCAGATTCGCGACGTTCTCGGGAGCACTGGTTGGGGCCCACGCGACCGCCTTGTTTGGCTCCGAACCTTTGTTGATTCTGGCGCCCACCGCCATGAGCACGACGCCACCGAGGGCCAGTAGGAGCATCACGGGAATTGAGCTTGCGTAGAAACCCACACGGCCCCAGAAGAGGACGATCACGGCAAGCACAAGCCCGACGATAAACATTGCCTTGCCGCCCGACTTGCTCATCGCGCACTCCCTTCAAGCTCCACCGACACGAGAAAGTCCCCAAGTTCAATCGTGTAGCCCGCGGGCAGCGGAGTGGCGACGTGGGGCTCGCAGTCGATGAGGATTTCGTCGGGCCCTACGAGGATTGTGCCGTTGATCGAACCGAGGTCTGTGACGACGATCGAGCCGTCAACGACTTCGAGGCGCGCGTGGCTCTTCGACACCGTGTCCTCACTCCTTGGCACAGTGAGGAGGTAGGCGCCGCTTCCATCTGGGTCGCTTGGAGCGCGGCCGATCACGATCAGCGAGACCAGAGGCACAGAGGTCATGCCTTGCGGCGAGACGAGCCAGCGCTGCGAGCGCGCTCTGCGCTGGACCTTCTGCGTGCGTTCGTCCGCTGCGTCGGGAGCGACCATGCTCGGTTCAGTGGACGCAAAGGGCCCCGGCGGAGGCGGCGGAGGGGGTGGCGCTGCGGGCGAGTCGACAGGCGTTGCCTCGGGGATGGACGGCGCGGGCGGTGTAGTCGCGATGCCGGATGCCGCAACGGGCACCACAGGGTCGGGCATCCACTCGCCTTCGTTGAGGGCAATGCGCGCGGAGGGGTCGGCTTGCCGCACGGTGTTGGCGACCTTATTGATGAATTGCAGATAGACGTGTCTAACGACCATCTTTTTCGGGGTGACAGGGATGAACATGACAGTCGTCTGCGTCGTGGAGTAAGTGACGATGTCTGTCTTTAGCGTCGAGCGACCGCCCTCACTCGACATCGAAACCGTGAACGTCATGAACCTCGACCAACTTCGGAGCAGGCCCTGCACGACGTACAGGATCCAGGTCTCCCCCGACTCAGACTCGATGACCTTGTTGGTGCCATTCCAAAGATCGCCGGTGCTCTCGACCGCCGCCTGGGCGCAAATAGCCTTCAGGTCGGCGATCGAGAGCGCGGTGTTGAGTGCGACACCGTTGTTGACGTATTTGTGGGGCTTCTTTGCCATATCAGCCCACTTTGGCCGTTCCACGGCCCAAAGGGCGGCACCTCCGGCAGGTCCCTTGCACTCAGGTGCCGAAGTTCATCGCGTGAGCAGATCGCTGATTCGGCGACTTCCAAAGGCCAGTGGCAGGATTGTAGGTGTAGGTGTCGAGGTCGACTTTGCCCTTGCCTCCTAGGTAGGAATTGTTCATCTCGCTGATCTGGATGGACGTCGGCGGGCCAGCGTTCACCGACTCGACAATGAACGTGTGATTCGGCGAAGATCCGACGGCACCCGGGACCGGGGTATCCAATTGTGTCGGCATGTGCGCCGCCCAGGCCTCGCCGTCTAGGCCTCGTCCATGAGGTGCGGGACCTAGCCCCAGCTGATCACGACGGAACGCGACCCAGGAAGTGCATTGGCCGTCATTCGCCCCACCCGGATTCAGATCCCCGTAGTTGCCATGACGAGCGTTGAAAGCTTCCTGCGATGGAGGTGGTGTCATCGCAGTGTTCTGATCTCGGCCTTCAGGCGCACCGCCCGGCGGCTGCGCGGCAGGTGAACTGCCTGGATCGATGGTGTGGCCTGGGTTGGCACCCCCATTCCCATGACTCGCATCCCGCTGCTCCGATGCGTTGTTCAGCGCGGATTGCCCGAGCCCCGCGACATGTGAGCTCGCAGCGACAAGAGTCTTCTTGTGCTCCGGCCACCAGTCGTTCACAAACTGGTCAGAGTCGGGCCCCTCCCAAACGCCATGGATAGAACGCACGATCCCGTCGAGCTTGCCGACGAGAGCATCGATCTCTGCGGCGCGCTCTTTGAGCGCCTTACCTGCGGCAGCTACCTGATCAACATCCATGCCCAAACGAGCCATGTTTCAATCCCTTCTCTTCAGTGAGCGATTGGTCGACCGGGGAGCGGGCGACCCGGGCGACTAGTAGCGGCCGGAGACCCGCGCCTGCTCGTCAGCGTTGGCGCTTGCAGCCTTGGCGAGACCTTCGATGTGGCTGCTGGCAGCCTGAAGCGTCTTCTTGTGCTCGGGCCACCAATCGTTCACAAACTGCTGGGCATCGGGCCCATCCCAGACACCCGGGAGGCTTCCGACGATCGACTGGATCTTGCCAATCAGCGCGTCGATGCTTGCCGCCTGCGTGTGAAGCTGCTTGGAGACTCCGCGAACAGCGTCGACATCCATTCCCAATCGAGCCATGATCTTCTCCTTCTATTTGGTTGAATCCGCCTTGGCGACTACCAAGACCTTATGAGACGTGCTCAGCTGACGAAATGGGTACGAGTACCCATGCTCATCACACTCCGCCGCCTTCTTCTTCGGTTGTCGCGAGTTGAATCTTGCGGGAGCGGCCGCCTGACACGAGGAAGCCTCTGCCCGGTGGGTAGGTGCCCCGACGGATGCGTCCGAACGATGCCTTCAACATGTCCTCGTCGCCGTCATCGGGTTGCAGGATGATGCCGCGACGGCCCGATTTCATTGGTTTGCCGAAGCTGTAGGCGCCACTCCACGTCGAGGTCTCCGACTCTGCGACCACGAAATCGTCGAGCTTCGTCGCAGTCTTGATGATCGTCTCCAGATCAGACTCGAACTCAGAATCCACGAAGTCGGTCAAGTTCTCAATGAACAATGCGAAAGTTCCGGTCTTCGCCTTGGCCGCGGTCACCTGCTCGAGCAGCCCGCCTACCAGGGCGCGTACGGCATCCGGATCGTCGGCAGCTCTGCCCCACAACCCCAGTCCTGCGAGCGTGGACTTTCGCGGACTGATCAGAATGCGCTCCAGCTCGGGCTTCGACTTGGAAAGCGCACTCGCGATCGTCGCGAGAGCAGTCGTGCGACCGCTGCCAGGAGGGCCGGCAATGAGAAAGGAACCAGCGGTGTCGATGCCGATCGGGGCGAGAGTGTCGTCTGCGAGTCCGATGGTCGACCGGCCGTCAACGGTGGAGGGCAGAGCGGAGAGCGAGACGAAGTCCGTCAGGCGCTCGATAGTGGGTGCCGACGCGACGCCGGCTTTGACCATGGCCGCCGCGAGCTTCTCGATCTCCCTCGCCTGAACGGCGACGTTCGGGTCGCCCCCGAGCACCGCAATCTGGGTCTCCAGTTCGTCGAGGATGCCCCGACCGGGCGGCGAGAGCGGGTTGAGGATGTCGCCCGCGACGTTCAACATGCCGTAGTCATCCGAGCTCGCCATTCGAAGCACGAGCCTGCGTTGGATCGAAGATGATAGAGACGTCGGGATCGCCCCCGATCTGTCACCGGTGACGATGACATGTACACCGACTTGCCGGCCATCAGTGGCGATCTGCGAAAAGACGGAGAACCACGCGGAACTGGCGCTGGCCTCATAGGCCTCGCGGAATGCGCCCATCCCGTCAAGCAAGAGAATGATCCGAGGTTCCTCGGGAGCGCTGGCAAGACGTCGGTATTCGACGATATTTCCCGCGCGCGCCTCCGAATACTTCACCGCACGCTGGTCTACAAGGTCGCGGAGCCAGCGCAGCAGCCGCGCGACGCGCTCCTCGTCATCCCCGTTGATGACGGAGCCCACGTGCGGAAGTGACTCGAGCATTTGCAGGCCACCGCCGGCGAAATCGAGACCGTACACCTGCACCGGGCCGCCTCGAACTGTGACCGCAGATGCTACCGCGAGAGTCCGCAGCACTGTGCTTTTGCCAGAACCGCCGGTGCCAATCACTGCCACGTTGCCGTCGCGGTCGGGGAAATAGGACACAGTGGGCTGCGACTGCCGCTGCGCGTCATCGACCACGCCGATCACGAGCTCGTCGTCGGTGCGTCGCGTGGGCAATTTGGAGTAGTCGTAAGACGAGGCGAGCACGGGTAGCCAAGGCTTCCGGAGCTCTGGAATACCTGCCTCCTTTGCGGCCTTCTTAACCGTCGCCACGATGCGCTTGATGTCGGTCGGGCCCTGCGCAGTCGCCTCCTTTGCCGCTTCCGCAGCGAAATCCTTCGGCGGATCCCATGACACGGGGAGCCCGAAGCTCAGCTCCTCGATGATCACGGCGCTGGGCTCTGGCACGTCGGTCGTCCAACCGCTTGCATACCCGGACTGAAACGACCGGATGCGGCCAGGCCCGGTCTTCGCGGCCGCCCGCCCGGGGATCGCGGCGTCGAAGTTGGCAGCCATCGGAGTGCCAAGCACATCGGTACTGTCGTCTTCGTCCGCCATCCGGAGGGCGACCCTGAGGTTCGTGTTCGCGCGAAGATTGTCTCGGATGACGCCGGCGGGGCGCTGAGTCGCGAGCACAAGGTGCAGTCCCAGCGAACGGCCGCGCTGCGCGACATCCACCACTCCGTCCACAAACTCGGGTACCTCGTTCACGAGAGCCGCGAACTCGTCGACAATGATGAGGAGGCTCGGCGGTACCTCAGGGTCGCCGCTGCGCTCGAGTTCGATGAGGTCCTTGTAGCCCTTCCGGTTGAGCAGATGCTCGCGGTACTGCAGCTCGGCACGGAGTGAGGTCAGGGCGCGGCGAACGAGGTGCTGGCTCAAGTCCGTCACGAGTCCGACCGTGTGGGGTAGCTGCACGCAGTCGGCGAACGCGGACCCGCCCTTGTAGTCGACGAACAGGAAGGACACCCGCTGCGGCGAATGTGCCGTGGCGAGACCGAGCACCCACGCCTGAAGGAACTCGCTCTTGCCTGAGCCCGTCGTGCCTCCGACAAGTGCGTGAGGCCCATCGGCCCTGAGGTCTAGTGCGAACGGCTCCGAGCCCCCTTGCCCGAACACCGCCCTAAGGTTGGGACGGGACTTGCCGATAGATGCCGACGCACGAGGCCCTGTGAGTACTGAGTTCGTCTCCTGCCAGCGATCGAGCACGGAATTGGCATCGCGGCCGACGTCGGTGCCGATGAGATGCAACAGGGACACTGATCGCGGGAGGTCACTGGAGTCGTCGGTGCGCGCACCAGCATCGACGAGAGCCGCGACGCTGCGAGCGAATGCTAACGCCGTCTCGCCATTGACCGCCTCGCACTCGACGGGCTGGACGGAATGTCCGATGTGCACGAACCCGGCGATCGCGGCGCCGGAGGCGGGGGTGAGTTCCAGGAACGTGCGGCAGGCAGCGGGCAGCCGCGCGAGCGAAGGCGCAACCCAGAGCAGGTGGACGCCGGCCTGGGGGCCGAGCTCCGCGAGCTTCACCAACCGGGCGCGTTCGATCGGCGCGTCGTCCTCGACGACGAGGAGCACGATCGGCAACTGCGCCGACTCCGGTGCGGCATTCGGGGCCAGCCGGGTCTGGATCAACTCATCAATCTCGGAGACCAGAGCGGCCGTGCCCTGGCCGCCGATCGCGAGCGGCGAAGCCACTAGCGGGCTGTGGGCAGATCCGACATGCGGAAGCCACTTCAGCCAGTCCCAGGTTTCCGCGCTGGTCTTCGACGCCACGGAGGCGATGACAAGCTCAGCCGGAGAGTGCAATCCGACCAGCTGGATCACAATGTTCCTTGCGACACCGGATGCTAGCGCGCGGGTTCCTGCGACCCCGAGATTTCCGCTGCGACGCAGGTTCTCGCTCACCGGCACCCCGTCAACAACCGAGGTCTGTGCGGCAAGCGACTGGATGAGTTGCCAGTGCTCGGCGACGCCCCGTCTCTCGCCGGGGGTCTCAACTTGCACCCGGCTCGGCATCAGCCCGAGACCGAGCCGCACCAAGAGGAACGAGTCGTGCTCCGGGCGACGCGTCCACAGTAACGGCCCTCGTTCGAGGCTGTCGGTTATGACCTCCCCCACAGACGGCGCTTCACGCAACCGCCCTACCTGCTCCCTTCCGTGCTCGGCGTCGACCTCGTCGGCTATCGACTTGATCGTCTCCTCGAAGTCCTTCTTCGCCTGCTTCCACTGTCGCCGGGTCTGGACGCGACTGTCGATGAATGTGCCGAGCAGCAGCAGCGGGGACAGGGCCACGAAGACCACCGACAGGATATTCTTCGTGAGCAGGTAGAGAACCACCCCCATGACAAGCGGGGCGAGCATCGCCAACCAAGGGAGTTTCTGGGGCTTCTGACGCTCGGGCGGCTCTGGAGCCTTGAATTTTCTGCCCGGGTATTGCGGGTCTAGCCGCGGCGAGCGGTTGAAGTAGACGGTCCCCGAGACTTCGTCCGCTGCCCCTTGGGCGCTGACTGAAACGGTCAACGCCGTATCGCCCAGCGACACCAGGTCAGTGGGCGCGAGGGTCGCCCGATCCACCTGCTCTCCATTGACCAGTGTGCCGTTGGCGGAACCGAGGTCGATGATCTCCGCGGCATCCGTGATATTTATTCGGAGGTGAACCTTGGAGACCAGAGGGTCGGATAGTACGACCCGATTGCTCGAGTCGCGGCCGAGGGTCGTCGAGCCGGGCGGCAACGGGAACTGCTTGCCCGCGTCCATACCCGACTGCACCTTGATCACCGCAGCACTGTCGGCGCCCTTCGCGTTGCGCGAAAGCTCTGCGATGGGAGCGAGTGAAACTACTGCCCCACTGGCAAGGGACGAGTCGGCGAGGGTGAGCGTCGGCTCGAGGGCCCGAGTGCCCGTAGTACCCACGAGGTCGCCCGCCCTATGCAGGCGAAGGGTCAATGCGCTGGAGTTGGCTTGCACTTCACTCTTGCGCTTCGGATCGGCGTTGTGGAGTTCACGCGCGATATCCGCGACCGAGCTCGTTGGCTCCGCCGTGATGGAGAGATCCACAGCATCGTTGCCGGGCCTCACCAGGGTCAGTTTGATCTTCATCGGGTGAAGGCTCCTCGCATCGATGTGGGAACTGCCGCGGTGAGACGAGCCGAAAGGTCGTCAGTAACGTCACGGCCAGCTCGAATCCGAAACTTGCTGAGCTGACGACGGAACCAGCTCACGGAACGCTGTGCTGCTTGCTCAGCCTCGAGAGCGCCCGTCCATAAGTCGTCCACCTGACCGTCATCTAGGTCAGCACCCGAGAACACCGCCCTATCGGCTGAGACCGCGAAATCGCGTAGACCCGGGATCGCGGGCAGGGGCGCGCGGTCGTCGTTGACTCCGGGGCGCCAGGCGGCGACGCCCCGGGCGCGCATGACTGTCGCTTCTAGAGCTGAAGTCAATCGGTCATCGGTGCGGGTCAATGACGAGTTGGCAGTCGCTTTCGCTGCGTCGCGCGCGGCCTTTGCTGCGGCACGATCGTCTGCCGACGCGCGTTCGAGCTCGCGGGCGGCGACCTCGTCGCGGAACTGCGACTCGAAGCCGAGCGCGAGCTGCAACCGCGTCGCCTTGCGCGGAGCCGCGTAACCCAGCTCGGCGTAGGTGTCAACGAGCTCGTCCCATGCCCCCGCAGCGCGGCGATCCGAAGTTTCCGCGCGCTTACGCCGCGCCCGCCGTCGTCGCTTGAGGTAGCCGATCAAAAGGAGCGGCACGAAGTAGATCGCGGCGGGAATCCCGATCCCGGCGACCACGTTCCAGACCCACCCGGGAATCACGAAACCAGCGGCCTTGTCATCGGCCTTCTTGAGGTCAACGGGAGACAGCAGGTCATCCTGCTTCGCGTCGGTGCGCGGCGGTTGCCGCACCTGGGGCTGAGGCTCCGTCTTGGGCTTGGTCGTCGTGTCAGGCGGGATGTCTTTGAACTCGGGCGGGGTCGGGTCGAAGGGGATCCAACCAACCCCGTCAAAGGCAACCTCGACCCAGGCTTTCACGTCGGAACCCTTGACCTCGATCGCCCCGCTACCCGAGTTCTCCTTCGGCGCAAACCCCATGACCACTCGGGCGGGATAACCCAGACTCCTGGCCATCAAGGTGAAGGCGGAGGCGAACTGCTCGTCGTCACCGATCCACTGATTAGCGGTGAGTAGCGACCTCATGCGGTCGGCACCGTGCCCAGCGCTGGAGGGCGGCTGGTTGGAGGCCGTCCCGTGGCTGAGATATCCCTCGGTGCTCAGCGCCTGCTCGATCGCTCGCAGCTGCTGGATGGGAGTTGCAGCATCCCCCGCGAGTTGCGTGGCCTTGGAAGCAACAACGTCGGGAACCTTCGAAACGGCCGGCAACTCGACGTTGGCCACGGGAACGGTCTTCAGCTCGTCGTCAGTGGGCACCTTCTGGGTGTCGGCCTGCACCTCGTAGTGCATGCCCTTCTTCAACCCACCAATCACTACGGCAATGCCAGTATCCGAGTTGTAGCGCAAGGATGTTGAGCTGAGTCCCACCGACGGATCGAAGGCAATGTCTCGCGCGTAGCCCACCGTCGGTAGCCAGACGCCCGTGTAGTCCCCGACCTTCACGTCGATTGTCGTTCGCCCTCCCTTCGTCAGGAGCGAGGCGGGTTGAGTGCGGTGCCCGATGAGGGCGAAAGCGCCGGATGAATCCGCGTATGTTTCTGGCCCCGTGACGTTCCACAGCCTGCCGTCGTAGGCATCCATCGTTGCGATGCGCACGCGCTGCCCGGCGGGAAGTCCAGTGATGGTGAAGAGCACGGCATCCGGGTTCTTGAAGGAGTCTTTGGTGTACTTGCGGAATCCGGAAAGGGGGCTTGGATACTGCAGCGGGTCGAATGGGGGCTGGATGTTATCGCGCAGCACGAACCGGCTGCTCTGAGGCGGCGCTGCTGCGAATCCGAGTGTGCCGCCGATCACGATGGCCGCGAGGGCAACTCCGGCCACTCCGAGGATCCTGCGTCGGAGGATCGCCCGCGAGGCGGTCGCGTTGAGGCCCTGACTCGAGGCGACGCGCCACGACATCCAGACCAGCGCGATCATCGCGAATCCAATGCCGCGCAATGCCGCGAAGTACGGGACCTCTGTGCCGGTGAGCACGCTAGTCACGTAGATCGCAATCGGGCCTAGCAGCGCCACGAGCGACCGGGGCGCCGTTCTGCCTCGCGAGACGAACCAGCGCGCTGCAAGCGTCGCAGAGACGATGCCGACCAGCCAGGTCGCGATGTAGGGCAGCACACCGATGTAGTCAGGGGCTGCCACGGGTGTAGTGAGGGTAACGATGTCCGCCCAGCCAAAGACCGCGCCGACCCCCAAGCCGGAGAGCGTCTCGAGGCTGGGGAGGAACCCCAGTATCGCCTGCGCCGGCATGGCGAACAGGCTGCCGAACAGGAAGTAGGCGACCACGACGACGAGCGTGGTGAGCAGTGCATCAAACTTGAAGTATGCAGCGACGAGCGCGGAACCGGTGCCGACCAGGAGGCCGCCGAAACCTGCAACGAGGTAGCTGAGATCTCCGAATGAGGTTGCGAAGCCCAGAAGACCGATCGACGACAAGATCGTCAATACGGCGATGTCTACCCAGACCCGCACTGACAAGCGCGGGCGAATGGTTGCCGACCGTTCAGCCATCACACCCCTGCCCGACGAAGCACCTTAGGGAGATCGGAGAGTTGCCCAATAGTCGCGACCTGCATCCCGGAGACGGGCTTGAGGGCAGGCAGGCCGCCTTCTTGGATGTGGAAGGCGATCATGCTCGCGTCGCTCGGAAACAACAGCTCGATCGCTCGGTAGTCGGATGTGGTCATGAGCGATCCGGCAACGACAATCAACACGCTGGGCGGCGGGAGGCGGCGCGTGACGGCGCGCGCGAACTCCCGCGCGCCGGAGTGCCGCTTGCCGACGAGACCAAGGCGGCAGGAGTCATCCAACAAAGCACTGGGACTGTGGGTGCGAAGTCGACGAGTCTCCGTGACCACGCTCATCTGCGTGCCGTCACGGATGACCTGCGCCGCCATCGAGGCCATGACCGACACCGCCAACTCGAATTCGCTCTCCGAGGCGTAGTAGCCGCTGTATTCGCTGTGGATGATCGTCAGCTGCGATCGGCGGGTCTCCTCGAACTGACGCACCATGAGCTGGCCCGTGCGGGCGGACGTGCGCCAGTGCACGTAGCGGCGGTCGTCGCCGGGCTGGTATGGCCGCAAAGCGTGGAAGGAAATGTCGTTGTTGGTGATCTTCTTGGTCACCAATCCTTCGAGGTCGCGCACCAGGCCAGCTGCGGACGGCGCCAGTGGCACAGTCACGGGGTGGACGAAGAGGTCGACGGGGTCGGCCCAGCGAACTGTCCGTCGTAGCAATCCCAATTGGTCGCCCCGCACCGATACGGCTGGGCCCGCGACGATGACCGCCCGACGGTTTGTCGGCACGGCGAATAGTTCCTCGTGCTCCTCGGCGGATTTGAGAGATGGCACGCTGAACTCGGCAAGCCCGTCGCCAACAGGGAGCTCAAGTCGGGAGGGAAGTAGCCCTTTCGGCCCGCTGTTTGCCACGAGGAGACGACCGAGGGCCCGCTGACCTACGACGACCCGGCTCGGGTTCAGCTCGATCAGCACCGCATAGGTTGACCGCCCGAAGAGAAACACGGTGCACACCGCGAGAGCGGCGAGAATTGTGATTCCCACATAGGTCAACTCCTGCCAGCCGAGCACGAGACCGGCGATAAGCGATGTCGCTCCGAGCGCCAGTGCAATCCATCCGGCCGGCGAGATCACACCCAGCGATGGCTGAAGGCGGCGCCAACCGAGAAGGGCAAGAGGTCGGGTGACCACATCGACCGATGCAGCACCGCGCTTGAGGGAACCCCAAGTGCGGTGCACCCCTCGACGCGCCCGATTAGCGAACGCGAGCGCAGGCGACACCCCCGCACGGCCGGAGCCCCGCGGTCGTGCCTGCGCCTCGGTCGTCGCGGTCATGCTGCGCGATATGCCGGTGGTGCGATGTCGACCAGAATACGCTCCACGATGTCCTCGGCTTTTACTCCCGCGAAGTCAGACTCGGGGTCGACGATGATGCGGTGCGCAAGAACCGCGACTGCGAGATCCCGGACGTCGTCCGGAGTGACGTAAGTGCGACCGGATGCGATCGCCCAGGTCTTTACCGCGCGAGCGAGCGCGAGTGCGCCACGCATGCTGACGCCGAGCGCTACGTCCTTGTTGGATCGCGTCGAGGTGACGATCTCGCTGATGTACTCCATGATCGAGGCATCCACGAACACCTCGGACGCGAGCGCGGCCATCGAGACGATTGCGTCCGACTTGATGATCGGTAGGACCTTGGATGCCCGTGCTCGGTTCGCCGCGTCGAGCAGCAGGGTCACAGACGTTTGGTGGTCCGGATACCCGAGCGACGTCTTGATGAGGAACCGGTCGAGCTGTGCCTCGGGCAGCTTGTAGGTGCCGGCCTGCTCGACCGGATTCTGGGTCGCGATGACCATGAACGGGGCGCCCACGGAGTGACCCACCCCATCGATCGTGACGATGCCCTCCTCCATTACCTCGAGCAGTGCACTCTGGGTCTTTGGCGAAGCGCGGTTGATCTCGTCGGCCAGGACCACGGAGGCGAAGATCGGTCCCTTGTGGAACTCGAACTTGCCTTTGCCCTGGTCGTAGATCGTGACACCCGTCACATCAGAAGGGAGCAGGTCGGGGGTGAACTGGATCCGCGAATGCGTGCCGTCCAGCGTGTTGGCGAGCGCCTTGGCCAGCACGGTCTTCCCGGTGCCAGGAAAGTCCTCCAGCAACACGTGGCCATCGGAGAGCATCGCGGCAACGACGAGCCGGACCACGTGCTTCTTCCCCATGATCGCCACGTCGACGTTGTCGACCAGCTTGCCGAACGCGTCGGCGAACCATGTTGCTTGTTCTTGAGTTACAGACATGAGGATTCGCTTTCTATCAGGACCATGGTTGGTAGTGCGGAGTAAAGAATTGACCGACGACCTCGATTTGAATCCAGTCGGTGCTCTGACCACCGGGGGTGGGCGTGCCACCCTGTTGGTTCGTGTTCACACAGCCGTTCGCCGGAAGACTCATGATGATCTGCTTGTAGTAGCCCTGCGTGTCGTTGTAGAACTTGAGCGTGTAAGAGCCTGCCGCAAGGTTGCTGACGCAAATATTGAGATAGTGCCAGTAGTAGTACGGCCCGCTGGTTCCGTTCTGCGCATATCCGACATAGCCACCGTTAGCAACGTTTCCAGTGGGCGGGGGCGGGTCGATGTGCCGCGACGCCGCTACGTAGCCAGAGCATCCACCTGGGTTACATGCTCGGACCTGGAAGGTGTAGTCGCCTTGACCAACGGACTGGCCGTTGCCGCTCGTGCCGGAGGTCGAACCCGAAGCGCCAATCCCCTGCGTGAAGTTCCACTCGTAGGTGATCGCTCCCCCACCGTCGTCCGCGGGTGACGACCACTGCGGCGTGATTACCGCGGTCGCGGTCGAGCTGTTGGTGTTGAGCACCTGACCCGTGGGCACAGAGGGCGTGCCGTATGGCGTGATCGACTGCCCACTCGACTGGGTCGTGCCGACCTTGTTGGTCGCCGCGACGGTGACCGTCTGCGATACGCCATTTGTCCGGCCGGTGAACGTGCAGGCGGCGCCAGGCGCGCAGTCCGTACGTGACGCGGTCCCCGGGGAACCGGTGATTTGCACGGCGTAGCCCGTTATCACGGCACCATTGCTGGAGCTCGGCGGATCGAACACGACCGTTACTGTCTGGGTTCCCGGGTTGCTGAGTACAAACGATGTGACCGGTTCCGGGGCGCTAGCCACAACAACCGTGATACGTCCCTGCACCTCACGAGCTGCAGTGTTGGTCGCATCCCGGATCGTGTAGATCACGCTAATAGTTCCGGACTTTGTCGTTCCCGTGTGGACGGTCACCGTGGAAGGGTCGAGTGGTCCGAGCGTGGCGCCGAGGTTACTCCCTTCGAACTCCACGCGCACGATCTTGAGATTCTTGCCCTCTGCGGCGAAGGGGTTGAAGTCGTTGTTGAGTGGCGAAATCACGTAGGTCGAGCTGGCGCGACCTTCGGGCTCGACATCGTCGACTGCTTGGGCAAGCGGCCGCGTGGAGTCAACTACGCGAACCTGAATCTGGGCAGGCACGGTGAAGTTCTTGTAGATGACGTTGAACTTTATGGTGGTAGTGGCACCAGGCTGAACACCGAAAGGAGCCGAAACGGAAAGTGTTGAGCCACTGATATCCGCGCTGATGTCGGAGGTCTGCCCTTCGAGGTTCGAGTAGGTCAGCGCCGCCAAGATGTCAGGGTTCGGGTGCGAACTCGCGGCGCGCAGGTCGACCGAGGTGGCAGCCTCGCCAGCCTGGATCAAGATGGTGCTGTTCGAGAAGGTAGGCGGCACATCCTCGAAGTTGGGGTCACCGACAACCACGCGTAGCTGGATCGTGGCCTGGTTTCCACTCGTGTCAGATGCCGAGTCACCGTCGGTCACCTGGAAGGTGATGAGCGCCTGCCCTCGATAGTCCATCTCGGGCGTGTACTGGATGGTGAACTGGTCGGGGCTGATCGGGTCGCCGTTGCTTCGGCCCGCGGTTGCCGAGGACGCGTTGATGACACGAACCTCGCGACCCGACGGTACGTCGAGTAGGTCGCTGAGTTTCCACTGCTTGGTTTGGTTCTGCCCCACCACGGGAGGATCCTTCACAAGGGCCGGCTTCAGTACGGGAGGCAAGTTGCTCGTGTATTTGGGTACAACCACGAAGGCCATCGCGCTGAGATCGTCAATCTTGTTGGTAAGCCGGAAGGCAATCGCTTGGCGAGCGTCTCCCAGCGTGATGCGCACCACCCCATTGGCCAAGACCTCAGCGGAGCCCGCGTTCGGCCCTTCGACCGTCACAACGAGATCGCTGATGAGTCCGCCGGGGTTTTGGGCACCATCGAGCACCTTGACGTCCACTGTCTTCTTGCCGACGATGTCCTTCACTTCGACCACATGATCTATTGCAGTCGGTGGTTGAAGGGGGGCGTCTTTGGAGACCTTCACCGTGACAAAGGCATCGTCCTTCCCGCCCTTGCCGTTCGTGATGGCATATCGGAAGGCGTAGGTGCCCTCGACCTCGCCCGCCTTGACGACCACGGCCTTGTCGACGACCTTGGCGGTGATGCCGTCCTGCACCTCGAGAAGCTTCGGCTCGATCGAGATCGGATAGCCGCTGGGGTCTGAGTCGTTGACCATCACTGGAATCGACGCGGTGCGACCCGGCCGGATGCTGACGGCATCGTCGACCGCGGTCGGCGGCGGGATAGTGTCGGGATGCTTGATCACGCCGATCTGGATCTGGCCGGTCGCGGTCTTGCCGAAGGCATCCCGAACCTCGTAGGTGAACGAGTCGGTGCCAAGCGCGGCCGCGTCGTTATAGGCCTGATAGGTGAAAGCTGTGCTTGACTGGCCGATTACCTCGCCGTGCGCGGCGCCGCTGGCGCTGACGAGAACTGCGGAGTCGCCGTCAGGATCGATGCCACTGAGTGGCACCTCGATCGTGACCGACCCGCCCTGGAACACGCGAGCGGTGAGCGGGCGCGGAATTGGTGCAGCGTTGTTGGCGGCATCCTCGGCGAGCACCGTGAAGATGACGTTGGCTACCGCCGACTCGTTGAACGCGTCGTAGATACGGTAGGTGACCGAATACTGGCCTGGAACTGTCGGTGCCTGAATGCGGACGCTGTCGCCCGTCACGAAGGCAAGACCGTCGTCTCCCACGTTCGTCTGCACGAGCGTAGGATCGAGCAGCATTCGCGCGCCGTCCGGATGATAGTCATTGTCGAGAACAGCGACCGAGGCAATGTCGCCTGCCCGAACCTTGATCGTGTCGTCCTTGGCGATCGGTGCCTGGTGCTTGGTAAGTTCAGGAACTGGCACGACCGTGACGCCCGCCGTTGAAGAGTTCAATCCGTCAGAAATCGTGTAGGTGAAAGTGATGGCGGCGGTCATGCCTGATGGCGCGGTAATCCGCAGGACAGCGCTGTTCAGCACCTCGACGGAGAGCTGTTCCGCTTCCGGTGGCAACGAGACGCTCTGGATACCGATGACGCGACCACTCGGCGACTGGTCGTTGGCCAAGGCGGCTAAAGTCGTGGGTTCGTTCGGGCGCACGTAGGCCGTATCCTTCACCGCCGTCGGTGGGAGCGGTTTGGATGGCTCCTCAAGGACATCCACCCTGATGACCCCGATGCTTGTCTTCGCCCCTGCCTGCAGCGTGTACTCGACGTAGTAGCTACCCGCAGCACCGGCCGTCGCCGTAACAACACCGTGGTCGAGGTCGAGCGAAGTGGTCAGACCTTCGTTCAGCGCCTTGATCGAGACCATGGTCAGGGGTGCGCCCGAGGGAGAGCGATCGTTGTCGAGCGCCGACACATCGACTGGCTTCCCCACAAAGGTCGATGCGAAGTCCGGGATGCCGACCGGGCTCAGTTCCCCTGTCGCTTTGACATCGACAATCAGCTGGCCATCTGTGGACTTCGTGCCGTCGGACACGGTGATGTTGACCACCTTCTGCCCCAGGTCTGTGCTGGTGTTCGTGAAGGTGATCTGACCGTCGGGGCGGAAACGGACTACGTCCGCCGTTGCCGGGCTGGCGGCGGTCACCTGAAGATCATCGCCGTCCGGGTCGATCCAATCGGTCAGGACGTTGTAGGTGATGGTTTGGCCGGCTTCGATCTCGACGCCGCTGGGCCTTACTGACGCGGGCCCGAGGTTTTCGGTCGCTTGCTTGATCGCGACATTGACCTGGGCTTCGGCCACTCCGCCGGGGCGGCCGTCTGAGACGGTATATCCGAAGGACGCGGTGCCCGACGCTCCTGGCTCGGAAGTGAACTGCAGCGCTCGGCCACCGTCGATGAGCTGGACCGCGCCTGTGGTGTCGGTCGTGCTCGAGATAGTAAGCACGTCCCCGTCGGGATCGGTGTCATTATCGAGCACCGCGAGAATCGTCGTCTTTCCGGGACGCACGCCAAGACTGTCGTCCCTCGCGACCGGCGGGTGGTTCTCCTCGGTCCGCTGAGCAAGGGTGTCCTCGAAGGTTTGCTTGACCACCGTCTGGTCGGTCTCCTGGCCCTCGTCAGGTTTCGGCGGAGCAACCTCTTTCCAGTTGTTGACCAGCGTCATGTTCTGGGTGACGAGCCAGACGTTTCCACTCACGACATCGTTGAGCGCAACCACTGTGCGGTTGACCCTGAACTCCAGGCGCGAATCCTTGGTGCCCTGGTTGATGTCCTGCTCAGACGGATCCTTGCCTTCGCAGACTCCTAGATACCGGCTTTTCTCGGCCGCCCATGCACCATGGATGCAGTCCCCGACGACCACCGGAGCGGCAACTTCGAGCGCTTGCTTTGCTGGGGTCTCGAGGTGGGCGGAGAGCGGAACGACCGAACCGTTGAAGGGCACCTTGAGCAGCGAGTCACCCGTGGCCACCGCGACAAAATCCTTGTCGGGCCCCACCTTCTGGATTTGGAGCACCTTGGACGGCAGGGCGACAATGCCACCGTCATCCCTGATGAGCTGGTTGTTCGTCGAGTCGAGGATTACCGCACGTTCGCCCACGGCGCTGAGGGTGTAGTCCTTCACGGCCACCGTGGCCTTGTGGGCGGCGATGCCTCCCACGCCATCGATGCGGTAGAGCTCGCCCTTTTTCGCTGACACCGCGAACACAACGCCATCAAGCGTCACAACGGCCTGCGAATTTGCACCCAATTTCATGAGTGGCTTGGCCGTGCTCGTGTCGAACTCGAGCTTGCCGGTCGCCGGGACAACCCAGAGGGCTCCGTCTGATGGACGGACGATCGTGATCACTTTTCCGCCGTAGTTCACGGCAGACCCTTGGGGAACTGTGATCTTCTCGCCAAGCGTGACGTTTGCGGGATCGACTCGCTCGATCGAGCCGCTGCCGTCGGCACCCTGGTCTTCGCTGTAGACGAACACGTCGGTGCCGTCTTGCATAACGTTAAATGACTTGCTGGCGAGCTTTTGGTACGCGCTCGCGTTCAGCTCACCAATCTGCATGTTCAGCCGACCGGTGAGATTGTCGTGTCCGTTGGTGACCCAGACATCCCTAGCGGTGAGATCAACATCCGAAATGGGAAAGCCCTGGTGAAGTACCGCCACGGTCACGGGCGCTGCGATGAGCACAGCAAGCGCGGTCGCGGACACGGTCTTGCGTCCGCGGAGCCGGGTCAGCATTGTCACCGTTCCTCTTCCTACAACCACGTCTCGGGCTGACGCGCTCGGCATGAACTTAGCAGTTGAATATTTCCCACAGATATCGTGACTCAAGAATTTCGGCCCCAGACGCACCCCAAAAGTAGGGAGGCGCTGCCTCGGTGCCAGTGGTCGTCCCTGGTGTTGTTATCTTGTCGAGGCGCGCTCAGGAATGCGATGGGGAGCACTCCCCATCCCCTAGATCTCCTTCGTCACATCGAGAAGAGGAAGGTCCTCCACACTCACCAGCCGCGTTGACACTGCATACTCGACCAGTCGCGCCCGCCGACTTGTTGCCAGATGTCCCCGCCCTCCTCGAAGGCCTGCGACGCCTACCTTGTCGAGCTTGTCGCACACATTGTCGAGTTTGCGATTGAAGGTGGTGAGGTTCCATCCCAGTCGGGCGGCGGCCCGCGCAGAGGTAGGGACCTCGCCTCGACCAGGCACCCGTTGGCGCAAGATGTCCTCGGACAACGCAACAATCAACTGCCGCTGGCTCAGCGTGAGGTGGATCGGATCAATGGTCGTGGCCCCGCTGATGCCCGCGAGCGCCGATGACGAGCTGTAGAAGTCGTCGTCGGAGTAGATGGTGAAGTCGTAGGTCGTCGCCCCCGCGCTGAACAGGACATGCAGGCGCTCGAACACGATGGGCAGTCTTGCGCCGGGCGACAACCAAGCTTGCACATGGCCCGTTGCATCGGTGACTGTAGCGGAGAGGAGGTTGCCCACGTTGCCGAGCCACCACATCCCGAAGTCCGGATAGATCTGCAGGAACCGGCGATGCAGGTAGGGATTGTCGTCGATCACCAAGTCGGACTCGCGACCGATGGAGAAACCATCCGGTTCGGTGATGTCGTACCACTCCCCGCAAAACTCCAGGCGAAGGGGCTTCACGGGAAGCAGGCCGCGAGAGGATCGGCAGAGAGCTGGCCGTCGCGACGCACGTACACGCTGATGCACACCTTTGTGCCAGGCGAGACTCCGGCAATCTGCGTAGTCGTCTGATCGGTCGGGATCTTCTCAGGCTCTCCGGCTCCATCGGTGCGTTGCCACACGTATGTGTCGCTGGGGGCACCGTCGGGGTTCGACCACACAAAGACCACCGAACTGCCGTCAGCACCCTCGGTAGCCGAAACCAGCGTCGGCGTCGGGATGACATCGGAAACAATCGGCCCCTCATCTCCGGGATCGACTGGCGCTTCAGAACTGGCGTTCGCAGCCTTGTCGGTCGATTTCGGCAGCGACGATAGTGTGACAACTCCTGCAACTACAAGCAGGACTACTCCGCTCGCAATGCCGATCGCCAGTCCGCGCCGCGGATTCTTGCGTTCTGGAGCATCGGGTACATCCAATGCCCCCGGCCTCGCCCGCAACTGGGTTGCCTCGGCTGGCACGGAGGGTTTACCGCGCAATACTGTCTCTTCTGCGACCGGACTGGTGGAAATACCTGGGAGGGGCGGGGGGACCACTTCCCTCGGTGGCGCGCTGACGACCTGTGGCGCCTGAGCAACGATCGAGGTCACCGACCGTGCCCTTGTCGCGTCGGCGTGGTTGTCATCGACTCGTGCTTCGGGCTGCGGGACTACAAGGTTGGGCACATCGATCTGGGTTGGCGCATAGGAGAGTTCGAGCTCTACTCGCTGAAGAGCCCTCGCGAAGTCCACGGCGGTCGCGAACCTCTGCTCACGATTTGTCGACATTCCCTTACGGAGTACCGCCAGGAGGGACGGAGGGACATCCTGTCGTTCCATCGGCGTGATGGCACCACGCTCTATCCGGCCAATGAGGTCAAGGGACTGGTTTGAACGACCACCGACCTCGAAAGGTGTCCGACCCGCGAGGAGTGTGTAGATGGTCGCCGCGAGGGAGAACACGTCGGAGCGGACATCGGGCTTGGGGTCGTCCTCGAACATCTCGGGAGGAGACCAAGGGATCGACATCCCGACGGACTCACTTCCGGTCGTCGCT
>JAYUVE010000002.1:0-30941 GCA_043754275.1 Microbacteriaceae bacterium
AACTGAATGTCGTCGATCAACAGGATGTCGATCTCGCGGTAACGCGACTGGAAGACCGACGCCCTGTTGTTAGCGATCGAGTTGATGAAGTCGTTGGTGAACTCCTCGGAGCTCACATAGCGGACTCGGATGCCCGGATAGAGGCTCTCCGCATAGTGACCGATGGCGTGCAGAAGGTGCGTCTTGCCGAGACCTGATTCGCCGTAGATGAACAGCGGGTTGTAGGCCTTGGCTGGAGCTTCTGCCACGGCGACTGCGGCCGCGTGTGCGAACCGATTTGACCCCCCGATGACAAAGTTGTCGAAGCTGTACTTCGGATTGAGGCGAGAATCCGATCGCCGTGCCGGGGATTGTTCGACCTGGGCGGAGACGATGGGTTCAATGTAGGACTGATCGCCGACCTCGATCGGTTGCTCGAGGGAGTCCTGCTGAATCTCGGGATTGACCACGATGGCGAAGTTGCTGACCTCCTGCTCTTCGCTCAGCCCAGAGATGGCATTGAGGAGAGGAAGACGGATGCGTTGTTCCAGCATCCCCCGAGTGAGTTCGTTCGGAACCTCGAGGTACAACGTTCCCGCCATTACGCCCTTTGGCTCGACGAGACTGATGAAGCCGAGGAGTTGCGGGGTGATCCGGTCATCTGAGGTCAGCCGGGACAGCACCGATTCCCAGATCTCCCGGGTTGAGTCTGGTGATTCTGCCATGCGCCCCACATCCTCTTTACTGCCTTATTCACAGGGTTATCCACGGGTTGGAAAGACCCTACGGCCCGCCCCCCTCGCCGCGTCAGCCCCGGGAAACGGCTGGCTTTTACCTTAGTTGTCCACAGCCTGTCGTCACCAACCCCAGTTGCCAGGATGTGGAAACTGCGTTCTGGCCCGCTAAAGTTTGACCGCACCCGATTAAGGCCGTATTTTTAATCAGTTGACTTCCGGCCTTCGGGCCTTTCACTTCTTCCGGCCTTCAAAGCTGGGCTTTGGAGCTATCGCTATGAGCAAGAGAACTTTCCAGCCGAACAACCGCCGCCGGTCCAAGGTGCACGGCTTCCGTCTTCGCATGCGCACCCGTGCGGGGCGCGCGATCCTGGCTGCGCGTCGCCGCAAGGGTCGCACCGAGCTGTCCGCGTAACACCCCGAGACCAGCGGCCTCCAGGTGCTCCCGAGGGCGAACCGCGTGACGCGACCGGCAGATTTTCGCACGACGTTGCGTCACGGACGCAGGGTTGGCGGGTTGAATACGGTGATGCACATCGCGTTGCGCTCCGATGTCGGGCCAGCGCGGTTTGGATTCATCGTGACCAGGGCCGTCGGCGGCGCCACTACTCGAAACCTTGTGCGCCGCAGGCTGCGGGCCGCTTGCCGGGAGGCGCTGCCGTCACTGACCGCCAGCGTTGACATCGTGGTGAGGGCCCTTCCAGTTTCTGCCCATGCCAGCTGGGCTAGCCTTCACGACGAGATCGCCCAAGGATTAGGCAAAGGATTGGCAGAGCAATGAATCGCGCCGCCTCATTTGTTGTGCTGGCGCCGCGCAACGCCTGCGTTGCCATTCTCACGGCGTATCGTGCCGTGATCTCACCGCTCTACGGTGATGTGTGCCGCTACTACCCGTCATGCTCTCACTACACGCTGCAGGCGATCCAACACCACGGTGTGCTTCGCGGGACGTGGTTGGGCACGCGCCGGATTGCCCGGTGCCACCCCTGGGCCGAGGGCGGGATCGACGACATCCCGGCAGACCGGCACGACCGGTATGCGGTGACCCGGTTCGGGTTCGTCGTGTCGAATTCGCAGTTTGCCAATAGCCACGGAAAGGGCTGACCACAACCATGGATCTACTCGGCACGATTCTCTGGCCCATCAAGTGGGTGGTTGAGGCGATCCTCGTCGCCTTCCACACGCTGTGGGAGTCCATCGGGCTGGACGGGCACGCGGGCCTAACCTGGGTGCTCTCGATCGTAGGCCTCGTCCTCGTCATTCGCGCGGCCCTCATCCCGATCTTCGTCCGCCAGATCAAGAGCCAGCGCCGGATGCTCGAAGTGGCGCCGCAGCTCAAGAAGATCCAGGACAAGTACAAGGGCAAGAAAGACCAGTTCTCGCGCGAAGCGTTGTCGCGCGAGACGATGGCGATGTACAAGAAGACCGGGACCAACCCGCTCAGCTCATGCCTGCCGCTGCTCTTGCAGATGCCGATCTTCTTCAGCCTGTTCTCGGTGCTCAGCAACGCGCAGCATGTCAATGCTGACGGCAGCCGAAACCCCGGGGTTGGGTTGCTCAACGCGCAACTGTCGGAGTCGTTCGGCACGTCATCGCTGTTCGGTATCGCCCCGCTCCACCTCGCGATCAGCACCGCTGGCGGAAATGTTGCGGTCATCATCATCGCCGTCGTCATGGTGATCCTCATGACCGGTTCGCAGTTCATCACGCAGCTGCAGATCATGTCGAAGAACCAGTCGGCCGAGATGAAGGCCAGCCCGATGTACCGCCAGCAGCGCATCCTGCTGTACTTGCTGCCCCTGGTGTTCGCCTTCTCTGGATTCACATTCCCGCTAGGCGTGATGTTCTACTGGCTGGTATCGAACTTCTGGACGATGGGCCAGCAGTTCCTGGTGATCCGAAACATGCCGACCCCGGGCAGCGAAGCCGCCCTCGCCCGCGAGGCTCGTCTCGCTAAGCGCCAGCAGCGCCGTCCGGCGACCGAGGAGCCGACCCCGGAGGGCGGCATGCTCATCGTGGATGAGCCCGTGAAGCCGCAGCGGCAGCAGCCGGTCAGCAAGAGCCGAGCCAAGAAGAAGAGTGGAAGCAACAAACGATGAATGACGCGACCGACACCCAGACCCCCGTCGACAACGATGCCGTGCTCGTCGAGACCGACGATGTGGATGCCCCAACCCCGAGCCAGCTCGAGGAGGAGGGTGACATCGCCGCCGACTACATCGAAGAGCTGCTCGACATCACCGACCTGGACGGCGACATCGAGATCGATGCGCGCGGTGGGCGCGCCTACCTGTCGGTCACGTCGAGTGAGGAGACGAACCTCCGCCTGCTCTCGCGTCCTGACACGGTCAATGCGCTGCAGGAACTGACGCGCATTGCGGTGCAGACCAAGACCGGATCATTCTCGAGGCTCATCCTGGACATCGGCGGTTCGCGCGAGGCGCGCGTTGCCGAGCTGGCAATCCTGGTCGACAAGGCAGTGGAGCGCATCGAGGGCGGGGCGGCGTCGGCCGCGCTGCCGCCCATGTCGTCCTATGAGCGCAAGCTCGTGCACGACATCGTGGCCGACCGCGGGTTCTCCTCGGAGTCCGAGGGTGAAGGGCGCGACCGCCACACGGTCATCGCCCGCGCGTAGTTTCACGTGAAACATCGTGCGCAATTGCCTGGGGTGAAGCGATGACATCGGCAGAGCTTGAGCCCGAGCCGCCCTATGCGAGCAAACTCTTCAGCGAAGCGCGGATGCCAGTCGCCAGGGCGTACACGGCCGACCTCGCGCGTCGCGGCGAGGAGCTGGGGCTCATTGGCCCCCTCGAGCTCCCACGGCTCTGGTCGCGCCACGTGCTCAACTGCGCGCTGCTTGCGCCTCTGCTCAGGGCGGGTCGCACCGGCGATGTGGGCAGCGGCGCGGGCCTGCCGGGATTGGTGCTCGCCATCGCGAGGCCCGACGTGCACCTTGTCTTGATCGAGCCCATGGAGCGCCGGGTCGATTGGCTGGAACACGAGTCGCGAGAGCTTGGACTGGACAACGTCACGGTGCTCCGCAGCCGGGCGGAGGAAGCCCGTCTCGAGCAGCCCCTCGACCAGGTCACCGCCCGCGCCGTGACCGCGTTGACCAAGCTCATCCCGGCCACGGCACACCTGGTACGACACGGTGGCGAAATGCTCTTCATGAAGGGCTCGCGGGTCGCCGATGAGGTCGAAGCCGCTGCAAAGTCGATCCGGAGAGCGAGACTGAGCGCCGTTGAGGTCGTTACTCTCGGGGAGGGTATAACTCCGGAGGTGACCAGGGTGTTTCGGGCTACAGTGGACTGACCATCCGATCGATCTTCCGCGGGCGCACGCCCGAGCCATCCAGAAGGTTTCACGTGAAACATCCCGACGGCAACATCGCCGAATCGCGCACGAGCTTCGACGATTCAACGCCACTCGCGCGCGAACTCGCCGAGATCACGAGGCGACGCCAAGCGCTGGCCGCCGACCGGCTCCCACTTCCCCACCGCACCCGCGTCTTCACGGTCGCGAACCAGAAGGGTGGCGTCGGCAAGACCACCACCACGGTCAACCTCGCGGCCGCCCTCGCCCGTTCCGGCGCACGGGTGCTGGTGATCGATCTCGACCCGCAGGGCAACGCCTCCACCGCTCTCGGGGTTGAGCACCGGTCTGAGACCGTGAGCGTCTACGACGTGATCATCAATGACGAGCCCATGTCTGGGGTGGTACAGAAGAGTCCTGAGTTCGACGCGCTCTACTGTGTGCCGGCCACCATCCATCTCGCTGGTGCCGAGATCGAGCTCGTGTCACTCGTGGCGCGCGAGCAGCGCCTGCGAACGGCTCTCGACACCTTTCTGGACGAGGCCCCGGAACTCTTCCACTACGTGTTCATTGACTGCCCACCGTCGCTCGGCCTACTCACCATCAACGCGTTTGTCGCCGCTCGAGAAGTCCTGATCCCGATCCAGTGCGAGTACTACGCGCTTGAGGGGCTGAGCCAGCTGCTCAGCAACATTCAGCTCATCGAGCGACACCTCAACCCACGGCTGTCGGTCTCGACGATCCTGCTGACGATGTACGACTCACGCACCAACTTGGCAAACCAGGTGGTGCAGGATGTGCGTGCCCATTTCCCCGACCAGGCGCTGCAGACGGTCATCCCCCGTTCGGTTCGAATCTCGGAGGCACCCAGCTATGGACAAAGCGTGATCAGTTTTGACGGCGCCTCTCCTGGGTCTCTTTCCTATCTCGAGGCTGCTGCCGAGATCGCTCATCGCGGAGCCCCGAAGTAATGGCAGCCCCGAAGCGCACGGGCCTGGGACGCGGAATCGGTGCCCTCATTCCTGGAACGGATGCCGAGGACGCCACCCAGCGCCCGGTGGACGTGTTCTTTCCCGCGGCCGGAGGGGAACGCCAAGGCCTCCTCGCCGTGCCGGGTGCGCGACTGGCCAACCTCTCGCCGGATGACATTGCACCCAACGCCCAGCAGCCGCGCACCGATTTCAGACAGGAAGAGCTGGACGAGCTCGTCACCTCGATCCGTGAGGTCGGCCTTCTCCAGCCCATCGTGGTCAGGCCGATTGCCGGCGCGAAGGAGGCACCGCGCTACGAACTGATCATGGGCGAGCGCCGGCTGCGCGCGACAAAACTTCTCGGGCTGGCGTCCATTCCGGCGGTGGTCAAGAACACCGCCGACGAAGACATGCTCAGGGATGCCCTGCTCGAGAACCTGCACCGCGCAAATCTCAACGCCCTGGAAGAGGCATCTGCCTACCAGCAACTGCTCTCCGACTTCGGAATCACACAGGACCAGCTGGCCACCAGGATCGGCCGATCCCGCCCACAGATCACCAACACGATTCGCCTCCTCAAGCTGCCCGCGAGCGTGCAGAAGAAGGTCGCCGCCGGCGTCCTGAGTGCCGGCCACGCCAGGGCGATTCTCGCCGCGGGCGATACCGCGGCAATGGAAC
The DNA here is from genome assembly GCA_043754275.1 of Microbacteriaceae bacterium. Classification (GTDB taxonomy): domain Bacteria; phylum Actinomycetota; class Actinomycetes; order Actinomycetales; family Microbacteriaceae; genus Rhodoglobus. The sequence continues at coordinate 5,675 of JAYUVE010000002.1, forward strand.
GCCTGGCAGACAAGATCGTCAACGAGGACCTGTCGGTGCGTGCCGCCGAAGCCGCCGCCGGTCAAGCCCAAACGAAGACCCCGAAGGCCAAGCCGGCCCCCGGCAAACGCCAGGGTCAACTGGATGAGGTCGCCGAGCGGCTCGGTGATCGGCTCAATACGCGAGTCAAGGTGACCCTCGGGGCGAGCAAGGGCCAGATCGTCATCGACTTCGCGACGGTGGGAGACCTCAACCGCATCCTGGGCGAGCTGGGCCAGCCGGGCTTTTCGAAGTAACCGGAGCCGCCGAGCGACTGCACCCGAGTCGGGATGACACCGCGCCCGCGACGTCGTATCGAGCGGCGCCCGTAGAGTCGCCAGGAGCGGCGCCTGCCGTCGCGCCTATCCGCGAGTTTCGGCGATCGCCGCTTCTGCGAGGGCGGAGTAGACCCAACCGAGGTCGTGGCCCGCCGCTTCCAGGGCCTGGGGCAGGATCGACGTCTCAGTCAGCCCGGGGAGCACGTTGGCCTCGAGAAACCAGGGGGTGCCCGCACCATCCACGATCAGGTCCACGCGTGAAAGGTGCCTCAGGCCGAGGGCGCGATGCGCCGCGAGCGCCGCTTCGGCGGCAGCCGCGGCATCCTCGTCGGAGACGCGAGCGGGAACGTAGAACCTGGTCTCGCCGGCGTTGTACCGCGCCTCGAAGCTGTATACGCCCGACAGGGGTTCGATCTCCACCGCCGGGAGCGCGACTGGCCCATCCCCACTGTCGATGATCCCGATCGCAATCTCGGTGCCGGTGATGCGCTGTTCGATGAGGGCGACATCCCAATAGGTGTATGCGTCGACCATGGCCCTAGGCAGCAGCGAACGGTCGTCGACCATCGTCACTCCCTGGGCGGAGCCGCCCTGCGCGGGCTTGACCACGAGTGGGCCCGAGAACTCGTCGGCGATCTCTTCGAGGATGCTGTTCGCGCCAAGTTCGCGGAAGGCGTCCCTGGGCAGCGTGATGGATAGCGGAGTGCGCACGCCCACGCGACTCACGATGGTCTTTGCCGTCGGCTTGTCCCAGGCCAGACGCGACGCGTCTGCGCGCGAGCCGACGTACGGAACCCCGATGAACTCGAGGAGGCCGCGAAGCGCTCCGTCTTCGCCGCTGGCGCCGTGGAGGGCGGGCCACACCACGTCGGGCCGCGTCGATCGCAGATAGCCGAGCAGCGAGGCATCCGGATCCCGCAGCTCGACATCGATCCCGTGCTCGAGCAGACTGTCGGCCACCCGTCGACCAGACCGGAGGGACACGTCACGTTCGTGAGAGATCCCGCCAGCAAGGACGAGCACGCGTGGGGTCGCCATCAGCCGAGGTTAGCCGGAGGGCTACTGATCGACGACTGTGGGCGCTGTACCGGCAGCGGTGCGGTCTGCGAGAACGTGGTGAGCAACTCGAGTTCGCCGTTGATGACGGTCGAGAGCCGACGGATGCCCTCGCGAATGAAGTCTGGCGTGGGGTAGCAGAACGACAGCCGCATCTTGTTCCTGCCGTTGCCGTCCGCGTAGAAGGCGGTGCCGGGGGTGTAGGCGACAAGCTCCTTGACGGCCCTCGGGAGCATCGACTTCGAGTCCAAATTCTCGGGGAGGGTGACCCAGACGTAGAAGCCGCCGTTGGGGACGGTCCAGCTCAGGTCGGGCAGGTAGTCGCCCAGGGCCGCGAGCATGGCGTCGCGTCGTTCGCGGTAGACCCCGCGGAAGGTGTCGATCTGGGCTTTCCAGTCGGTGCTGCTGAGGTACTCGGCAACGATGTGCTGGGTGAACGAGCTCGGCGAGAGCACAGCCGCCTCGTTGGCCAAAATGAGTTTCTCCCTGATGGCGTGGGGGGCGAGAGCCCAGCCGAGACGGAAGCCGGGAGCGAGGGTCTTCGAGAAGGTCCCCAGGTAGATCACGCCGTCCTCCTCCACCGAGCGCATGGCGTGCGGCGGTGGTCCGTCGAAGTAGAGCAGGCCATAGGGGTTGTCCTCGAGCACGAGGATCCCGCTGCTGCGGCAAATCTCGATGATCTCCAGTCTCCGCTCCCAGGTGAGCGTCACGCCTGCGGGGTTGCTGAAGGTCGGCACGGTGTAGAGGAACTTGATCGTCTTGCCAGCCCCCCGAACCCGCGCGATAGTCTCGCGCAGTGCCTCAGGGATGAGACCGAACTTATCCATCGCGACGTGACTGACTTCGGCCTGGAACGACTTGAACACGGTGAGGGCCGTCACATAGCTCGGCGCCTCGGCGAGGACAACGTCGCCTGGGTTGACGAAAAGCTTGGCCACGAGCTCGAGAGCATGCTGCGAGCCCGTCGTAACGACGATGTCGTCGACCCCAGCGCGGATGCCTTCGAGGGCCATTACCTCGAGGATGTGCTCGCGCAGGGCGGGCATCCCCTGCCCCGAACCGTACTGCAGTGCAACAGGGCCCTGAGTGCGCATTACGCGCTCCATTGCCCCTGTGACCAGCTCTTTTGGCAAAGCGGAGACAAACGGCATGCCGCCAGCAAGCGAAACAACTTCGGGCCGGGATGCCACGGCGAACAGCGCGCGGACCTCAGAGGCGGCAAGCCCTGCCGTGCGGTCGGCGTAGTGGCCGTACCACTGGTCGAGGTTGTTGCCCGCCGGGCTTTTTTCTGCCGTCATGCGCTGCCCTTTTCAGTCGCGAAGCTTCAAGGATAGAGTCTCGCGCGCAAAAAGCCCCGCCCCTCGATGGGGGCGGGGCCAGTTGCGTGCCACGTGAGTCGTATTGGCCCGCTGGGTGCGGCGGCGTGTACGTCGCATCCAGCGCACGCGCCGCAGAAGCGGCGGCGCGCCAACTAGCGCAGGAACTCCGCCAGGTCGGCCTCGAGGGCCGGCTTCGGCTTGGCACCGATGACGGTCTTGACGACCTCGCCGCCACGGAACACCTTCATCGCGGGGATCGAGGTGATCTGGTACTTCATCGCCATCTGCGGGTTGTCATCGACGTTGAGCTTGACGATCTTGATCTTGTCCGAGTTCTCCGCCGCGATCGCGTCGAGGATGGGTGAGACCGCGCGACACGGGCCGCACCACTCGGCCCAGAAGTCCACCATGATGGTGTCGCTCGAATTGAGGACCTCGTCGGCGAACGTGGCGTCGGTTACTTCATGTGCTGCTGACATGTGCTGGTTCCTTACTTGGATGTGGGTCAGACGACCGCGGGCTGTGCATCAGCCAGGGCCAGGATCTCTTTGGGAAGGGCTGCGAGATAGTGCTCAGCGTCGAGGGCGGCGACGGTGCCGGAACCGGCGGCCGTGACGGCCTGGCGGTACGTCGGGTCGATCACGTCACCGGCAGCAAATACACCGGGGATGTTGGTGCGGGACGAGCGGCCCTCGACCGCGATGGTGCCGTCGGGATTGAGGTCGAGCTGGCCGTGCACGAGATGCGTGCGGGGGTCGGCACCGATCGCGACGAACAGGCCACTCAGGTCGAGCGTGGTTTCCGTGGCATCCACCGTGTCGACAATGCCAACGCCCGTGACGAGTTCGTCGCCGTAGATGTGTGCGACCTCTTTATTGAAGAGGAACTCGATCTTCGGGTCAGCGAAGGCGCGCTCTTGCATTGCCTTGGAGGCGCGCAGTGAGTCCTTGCGGTGGATGACGTAGACCTTGTCGGCGAACCTGGTGAGGAAGGTGGCCTCTTCCATCGCCGAGTCCCCGCCGCCGACGACTGCGATCGTCTTCTGCCGGAAGAAGAAGCCGTCGCAGGTGGCGCACCACGACACCCCGTGGCCGCTCAGGCGAGTTTCATCGTCGAGGCCGAGCTTGCGGTAGGCGGATCCGGTGGCGAAAATCACGGTGAGGGCCTCATGCACGTCACCGTTGCCGAGGGTGACCCGTTTTACTTCACCGTCGAGTTCGAGCTTCGCGACGTCGTCGAGAATGATCTCCGTGCCGAACCGCTCGGCCTGAGCCTGCATGGCGATCATGAGCTCGGGGCCCTGGATGCCCTCGGCGAAACCTGGGTAGTTTTCCACCTCAGTGGTCTTCATGAGTTCGCCGCCAGCCTCGACCGAACTGGCAATCAGAAGCGGCGCGAGGCTTGCCCGCGCGGCGTAGATTGCCGCCGTGTAGCCGGCCGGCCCAGAGCCGATGATGATGACTTGGCGCAATGTGAACTTCTCCCTCAGTTGTCACTGCCCGGTATAACACATCGTATTGAACGACTATTCCGGCGATACGAGGCCGTGCGGAAGGTTCCCGGCACAGGCCGAAACTAGCGTGGGCGGCGTACCCGGCGCAGCAGAGGGGCCGCCGCAGCTTGCACTTCCTCATTGCGTAGGGCGGCAAGAACCCCGAAGTACACGACGGCCATCACTGTGCCAGCGGCTGCCATCGAAACCACCCCGCCGACGAAACTCGAGACCGGGAATGCGCCGCGGGCGAGCCAGCCGAGGGCAGAGAGGATGCCGAGACCGGCAGCCGCCGCAGGAACGGCGGCGACCACGAACCACAGCGCCTGGCGCGCCACCGGCGCGGCATCCAGCCCACCGATCCGCCGCCGCAGCAGGATCGCCGCAACGATGGCCTGCACAGTGCCCGCCACGGTGAGAGTGGCGGCCAGCCCCACCGCGATGATGTCGTGCGGCAGGGTCGCCACGACGAGTGCTCCCGCAATGAAGAGCACTACCTGCACGAGTTGGACAAAGAAGGGCGTGCGGGTGTCTTCGAGCGAGTAGAACACCCGCTGCAACACGAACAGGATGCTGAACGGAATCAGCCCGGGGAGAAACGCGAGGAGCACGGTCGCCAGGGCCTGTACTTGCGGGTAGTCGCTGCCGAAGAGGGCGGCGAACGGGAAGGCGAGCACCATGAGCCCGGCAGCCGAGAAGACCACTAGCAGGAGGATGCTGCGCAGGGACGACGCCAAGTCATTCCTGACCGCAGCGAGATCGCCGTCCCTCGCGTGCCCGCTCATCCGAGTGAAGTACGCCGTTGCGATGGACACCGTCACGATGGAGTGCGGCAGCATGAAGATGAGCCACCCGTACCTCAAGACAGCGACCGACGCGCTGCCTGAGGCGATGGTCGAGACGTTGGTCTCGACGATGCCGGCGATCTGGGTGAGCAAAATCATGCCGAAGGTCCAGGCGGCGGCCTTGCCGGCGCGCCCCAGCCCGACCCCCCGCCAGCGGAACTCCGGTCGATAGCTGAGACCCGCGCGCTTCCAGAAGAGAAAGAGCACGAAGGCCTGCGCCGCGATACCCAGCGTCGCGCTGCCAGCGAGCAGCGTGATCATGGAGGGCGTCCAGCTCGCGGCATCCCGAGCACCAGCCCCGTCGCCGCCGAACATCACGATGAAGGCGAGTAGCCCAGCGATGGCAATGACGTTGTTGATCGCTGGCGCCCAGGTGAATGGCCCGAACATCCCGCGGGCATTGAGCACCTCACCGAGGAGGCTGTACAGCGCGTAGAAGAGCACCTGGGGCAAGCACCAGTAAGCAAAGGCGGTGGCGAGACCGATTTCGGTGCCACTGAAGCCGTTCTCTCCCGACTGGGCGTAGAGGCGCACTAGCAAGGGCGCGCACAGTGTCGCGACTACGGCGGCGGCCAGGAACACCACGATCCCGAGCGTCACCAGGCGATTGATGAACCGTTGCCCGCCATCGGCGTGCAGCCCGGCACGCACGATCTGCGGAACGAGCACAGCGCTCAGCAGCCCGCCCGCAATGATCGCGTAGATGTTGTTGGGCAGCTGGTTGGCCAGCGTGAACGTGTCGGCACCGGCCCCCACTATCCCGATCGTCTGGGCCAACACGAGTGCGCTGACGAAGCCCAGGATGCGCGAGACGAGGGTGCCCGAGGCGAGCAGGGCACTCGCGCGGCCGATCGTCGCACCACCGGTCGTCTCGGCGGGAATCTCGCCGGACAGGTCGGTCACGCGCGTCTCCGGCGGCGCAGGATGCTCCTGATGATCCCGAACGTGAACATTGCGACCACGAGAACGGCGATGACGATCACCACCGGGGTCTCCCACCCAGCCTGGACGTTGATCTGGGTTCTAGTGGGAGTCCCGACGGCAACACCGGATGAGCTGGTCAGCGACACGGTGATCTCCACCGTCCCGTTCGAGATCGCCTGCACGGGGATCTGGCCTTTGCCTTGGGAATTTGGTTCGATCACGAGCTTCACCCGGCTGCTGCCCACCGCGAGCAGGGCAGTGTCGGGCCGCACCGAGATGAAAACCGTCACCGCCTGGTCGAGCTTGTTGGTCACAGATACTGGAAGCGTGGCCCGGTCGGCCAGCCAGTTGATTCTGCTGGCCGCGACCACCTCGACCGAGTTGACTATGACAGAGGATGCCGTGAGGTAGTTGTCCGCGAGCGAAGGCCATCCTGCGGGGTTGGGCGTCCACTGGTTCGACAGCAGCGCGAGCAGTTCGAGTCGGCGCGGTGCGGTGATGGCGAGCGGGTCTTTGGCCACCGAGGCAAATTGCTGCTCGTCCCGTTCGGCACTGAGCACGTGGCTGACGAGCGAGACCCGGTCGGCAGGCTGTGCCTTGTCGACGATCGTGGCCGGGCTCGAGGTGGTCGACATCGCCCGGGACAGCGAGATGGCCTCGACTGCCGGGCTCGAGGCCAGTGCCGAGAGGGTATCGGCGAGACGCCCGCCGGCAAAGGGAATGAAGCGGTTGAGGCTCGCCAGCACCGTGGGCGATGCGCCCGACTGTGCCCGCCCGGCGGCGGCGACGGCATCGTTCAGTGTGGCCATGGCGCGAACCCAGTCGTCGTCGCTGGGTGCGTTGACTGCGGCATCGAGCGCTGCGGACACCGCGCTGTCGGAGACCACAACCTTCTGCCCGGCGACCTCGACGATGCTGCCTGCCGAAGCTTCACGAGAAAGATTGCTCGACGAGACGATGGTTGTCTCATAGCCGCTGGCCTGGATCGCCGGCAGATCGGTAGAGACCACGGAGTCGTCACGGGGCCAGGCAATGCCTTCGAGCGAGTACGGCCAGTCCAACACCTCACGGGTGCTGGGCATGGCGGGAAGCACCGGCTGGTTGGGGTCAACGGTCTGGGCCGGGGTCGGCGTGTTCGTCGATTCCGTCGCCGGAGCGAAATTGGCTGGGTCCATTGCAAACGCAAACGATTGTGGTTCGGGAACTGTCGCGCTGCCGGCTTGGGTGGCGATGGTCAGGTCGGCATCGTGATAGGCCAGAGCAAAGGTCTGATTGGATGCTGCCGCCAGTCGTTCTAGCCACTGCGTTGCCGAGGCCGGCGCCGAAACCCCGAGTACCCGGATGGAGGCAATAATCATGGGATCGATCGCGAGCGCGACGGGGCGGTCGATCGCGGCATCCAGTTCGCGAGTAAGGAACCCGAGCGGCGCGGTGTAACGAGCGAGATCGTCGGCGGTGGCAAGGCCCGTGGTGTCCGTGGGGAGCACGAGGGGAACCACCACAGCGACACGGACGGGCGGTTCTGGCGCAGCGAGCGCGGGTGCCGCGCCGGCCGCCGCGCCAGCCAGCCCGAGCAGGAGCGCCAGTGCGGCGCGTACGGGTGTCAGCGACATGGGCCGACCCGATGATCTCCCAGGGCCAGCATGCTGACGAGTCTATTCACTCGCGCCAGTGAGGCCGATGCGAGAGCGCTGTGGGTAGCTGCCTGTGGCAAGCTGTTCGCATGAGCGTCGCCGCGGCAATCGTGAGGCTCGGTGAGCTCGCTGAGTCGCGTGCCGTCTCGGTTCTCTCCACGGCTTTTTCGGCGGCTGGACATGAGTTTGCGCTAGTCGGCGGGCCGGTGCGCGACGCATTCCTCGACCGCCCGGTGAGTGATCTTGACTTCACGACCAACGCCTCACCCGACCAGATCCTCGCGATAGTCACTCCCGTCTCCCAGGCCCACTGGGATGTCGGCCGTGAGTTTGGCACCATCGGGGCAAGGGTCGAAGGGCTCCAGGTCGAGATCACGAGCTATCGCGCGGACTCGTATGACGCGGCATCCCGCAAGCCGATCGTGGCATTCGGCGACACATTGGAAGACGACCTGGTGCGCAGGGATTTCACCATCAACGCCATGGCCCTCCGCCTGCCCGAACGGGTGCTTGTCGACCCCTGGGGCGGCCTCGACGACCTGTTGGCGAGAACGATAACGACTCCGGGACCTCCGGAAGTGTCGTTCGGCGACGATCCGCTCCGGATGCTGCGGGCTGCCCGGTTCACGTCCCAGCTGGGTTTCATCGTCTCAGAGCCAACCATCCAGGCCATGCGAGACCTCGCCCCTCGGCTCGAGATCGTGAGCGTGGAGCGCATCGCAGAGGAGTTGCGCAAGCTCCTGCTTACTGATGACCCGGTGCCCGGCATCCGGCTGCTGGTCGACACGGGCATCGCACAACTGGTGCTTCCCGAGATCCCGGCACTCAGGCTTGAAGTCGACGAGCACGCCCACCACAAGGATGTCTACGAGCACAGCCTGACGGTGCTCGAACAGGCGATCGACCTCGAGAAGTCGCGGGGACACCCACCCGACCTGGTGCTTCGCCTTGCCGCGCTGCTGCACGACATCGGTAAGCCCGCGACACGGAGAATCGAGGCCGGGGGCGTCGTCACGTTCCATCACCATGACGTCACCGGCTCGAAGCTGGCCGCCAAGCGGCTCAGGGCCTTGCACTTCGACAACGACACGGTTGCTGCCGTGAGTAGGCTCGTCGAGTTGCATCTGCGGTTCTTCGGCTACACCGATGGCGCCTGGACCGATTCGGCGGTGCGCAGGTATGTGCGCGACGCGGGGCCGCTACTCGAGCGCCTGCACATCCTGACCCGTGCTGACGTGACGACCCGCAATCGCAAGAAGGCCGATCGGCTCTCCTTCGCGTATGACGACCTCGAAGACCGCATAGCGCACATCGCTGAGGCTGAAGGAATAGCTGCGCTGCGCCCCGATCTCGACGGCGAGCAGATCATGGCGATCCTCGGCCTCGCGCCGGGCCGTGAGGTGGGCGAGGCATACCGCTTCCTGCTCGAGCTGCGCCTCGACGAAGGTCCGGTCGGCGATGAGGAAGCCGAGAAGCGCCTCAAGGCGTGGTGGGCAGCGCGATGATCCTGACGCCGCCCTTGGTGCTGCTCGGCAGATATGACTACACTAGGCAGGTTGTCTCGAACCCTCATGGGACGGGACAGCCGTCAACACCCTCCTGTTGCAGATCGCCTGCAACCGTTCTAGTCCGAAGGAGGTGGGTTTGTGACGCACCAGTACGAACTCATGGTGATCCTCGATCCAGAGATCGATGAGCGCACCGTGGCACCCAGCCTGGACAAGTTCCTCAATGTCATTCGTATCGATGGGGGAACCATCGACAACGTGGACATCTGGGGACGTCGTCGCCTGGCTTACGAGATCAACAAGAAGAACGAAGGCATCTACGCCATCGTCAACTTCACCGCGAACTCTTCGGCCACCGTCGAGCTCGACCGGCAACTGAAGCTCTCAGAAGCGGTTATGCGCACCAAGGTGCTTCGCGCCGAGGAGGGCTTCGCCCAGGTCGCCGCCGCCAAGAAGGTCGCGGACGAGAAGGCAGCCCGCAAGGCCGCCGCCCCGGCCAAGGCCCCCGCGACCGCAGCGCCCGTCGCCGAAAAGGTTGCGGAGAAGGTTGCGCCGAAGGCCGCTCCGGCCGAGGATGCCGCTCCCGCCAAGCCCGCCGTCAAGAAGCCCGCTGCTGCAGCGGCTGAGGACGCGGAGTAGGCCATGGCCGGCGAGACCGTCATCACCGTCGTGGGAAACCTCACGAGTGACCCCGAGCTGCGCTACACGCAGAACGGGCTCGCGGTAGCCAACTTCACCATCGCCTCGACGCCGCGCAACTTCGACCGCGCGAGCAACGACTGGAAAGACGGCGAGGCACTCTTCCTGCGCGCGAGCGTATGGCGCGAGTTTGCCGAGCACGTCGCCGGTTCGCTCACGAAGGGTTCGCGAGTCATCGCGACCGGTCGGCTCAAGCAGCGCTCCTACGAGACAAAAGAGGGCGAGAAGCGCACCAGCATCGAGCTCGAGGTCGACGAGATCGGCCCATCGCTGCGCTACGCGACGGCACAGGTGACGCGCGCAGCGTCATCCCGTGACGGCGGCAGCGTCGGCGGCGGTGCCCCTCGTGGCGGCGGGCAGCCCGCCGAAGAGCCGTGGGCGGCATCCGCCCCCGACGCTTCGGGCGGCGATGTCTGGAACACGCCCGGCAACTACACGGACGAGACGCCCTTCTAGTCCCTACTCGCACGGCCGCCAAATCGCTTCGCGATTCGTCGGAACCGGCGAGCAGGGGCCCGATTACTTCGAATCTTAAGGAATAACAACTCATGGCAGGAAAGAGCAGCGGCGACCGCCGCAAGCCCATCCGCAAGGGCAAGGACGGCAAGAACGCCGCCCCGGCCAAGGCGATCCGCGTCGGCGTCATCGACTACAAGGATGTCGCGACGCTTCGCAAGTTCATCTCAGAGCGTGGAAAGATCCGCGCTCGCCGCATCACCGGTGTCTCCGTCCAGGAGCAGCGCCTCATCGCCACGGCCGTCAAGAACGCCCGTGAGATGGCTCTGCTGCCCTACGCCGGCTCTGGCCGTTAAGGAGTATCGACAATGTCAAAGCTGATCCTCACGCACGAGGTCACCGGCCTCGGTGCACCCGGCGACGTCGTCGACGTCAAGAACGGTTTCGCTCGCAACTACCTCATCCCCCAGGGCTTCGCCGTGGCGTGGACTCGTGGTGGCGAGAAGCAGATCGAATCCATCAAGGCCGCCCGTGCTTCGCGCGAGCACGCCACCCTCGAAGAGGCCCAGGACCTGAAGGCGCGCCTGCAGGCCTCGACCGTCAAGCTCACGGTTAAGGCGGGCGAGGGCGGGCGCCTGTTCGGTTCTGTGAAGACCTCGGATGTCGCTGACGCCGTGGCCGCGGCCGGGCTCGGTGCCATTGACAAGCGCAAGATTGAGATCACCAGCCCGATCAAGGCGATCGGCGAGCACGAGGCCACAGTGCGCCTGCGCGACGACCTGGTTGCCACGATCACCCTTCAGGTGCTGCCAGGCAAGTAAACAGTTCTGTCTCGATAGCGGTGGGCGCAGGCCCACCGCTATCCCCCTTTAAGGGGGGCAAGTCAAGAACATTTGTGCACAGGTCGGGGGTTTCTCTACCAACCCTCAACCCGGGGTCTAGGCACGTTTCTACACACATAGAGCGAGAGCAGAAAGTGCTGGTCAAAGGGCAGTCAACCGCCCAGATCGAGCAACTATCCACAATTGACTGAACAGGTTGCTCACACGACTTCCGGCGTTTCGCGCAGATTCCGCACAGGTTCATCCACAGGCACGGTTGTGGCGGCGAAGGCCTCGTCCCTACTGTGAGGCAACCCCGTTCAGCGCGACCGTTGGCGGGACCGACGAGAGGTCGGAGTGTCGGCGGGCGCGGCTACAACTGAGGCGTAGCGTCATCCATTGGGAGGGGTCGGAATGTCTATTGCTCACCTGGGACTCGCTGGTGACCAGCGACAATCCGGTGACCAGGGCTCCGGCCAGAACCGCGGCGATCGAGTTCCCCCGCACGACCTGCTCGCGGAGCAGAGCGCGATCGGCGGCATGCTCCTCAGCAAAGACGCGGTGGCCGACGTCATCGAAACCGTCCGTGGTGTCGACTTCTACATCCCGAAGCACGAGACGATTTTCGACGCCGTCATGTCGCTGTACTCGCACGGTGAGCCGACGGATGTCATCGCCGTTACCGACGAGCTGACCAAGACCGGCGAACTCACCCGCGCGGGCGGCGCCGAGTACCTGCACACTCTCACGGCCCTCGTGCCCACCGCGGCCAACGCGGGCTTCTACGCCTCGATCGTCGCCGAAAAGGCGGTGTTGCGACGGTTGGTTGAGGCAGGCACCCGCATCGTGCAGATGGGCTACGCGAGCGAGGGCGAAGTCGTCGACCTCGTCAACAACGCGCAGGCCGAGATCTATGCGGTGACGGGCGGTGTCGAAAGCGAAGACTTCGTGCCGCTGACCGACGCTGTCACAACGGCAATCGACGAGATCGAGGCCGCCCGCGGGCGCGACGGCCAAATGGTTGGTGTCCCGACCGGGTTCAGCGAACTCGATGAATTGACTAACGGATTGCACCCGGGCCAGCTGATCATCCTCGCCGCACGACCCGCACTGGGTAAGTCCACGCTGGGTCTCGACTTCGCGCGCTCGGCGGCAATCAAGCACGACATGCCCACGATCATCTTCTCGCTCGAAATGGGTCGCAGCGAGATCGCTATGCGCCTGCTTTCGGCCGAGGCAGCCGTGCCCCTGCAGCACATGCGCAAGGGAACCGTGCACGCCAACGACTGGACCACCATCGCCCAGACTCGCGGCCGCATCAACGACGCACCCCTCTACATCGACGACAGCCCGAACATGACCCTCGTCGAGATTCGAGCCAAGTGCCGTCGGCTCAAGCAGCGAGTCGGCTTGAAGATGGTGATCATCGACTACCTGCAGCTCATGACCAGCGGCAAGAAGGTCGAGTCGCGCCAGCAGGAGGTCAGCGAGTTCTCGCGTGCCCTCAAGCTGCTCGCGAAAGAGCTCGAGGTGCCGGTGATCGCGATCTCCCAGCTCAACCGTGGCCCAGAGCAGCGGGCAGACAAGAAGCCGGCACTCTCCGACCTGCGCGAATCCGGATCCCTCGAGCAGGATGCCGACATGGTGATCCTGCTGCACCGCGAAAGTGCGTACGAGGCCGAGAACCCGCGTGCTGGCGAGGCGGACCTGATCATTGCCAAGCACCGCAACGGCCCGACCCGCACGATCACGGTGGGCTTCCACGGTCACTTCTCCCGCTTCGTGGATCTGCCGCCGGGGTCTTAGCCTGCAGCTAGCGACGGCCGCTGTGAGCGTGTCGAGCCTCCCGGCCGCGTCGCGACCTGGCGCGGTCGATTCCGCGGAGCACAACTGACACCCAGATCATTCGGGCGAGCGGGGCGACCACGATCCCCCAGATGACGGAGGCGATGACGTCGCTGGGAAAGTGGACACCGTCGATAACGAGCGCTGTACCAACGCAGAGGATGAGAAGCCCACCGATGATCCCAGCCAACCAGCGACTGCGACCCGGTGCGAGCCCCAGCACGATGGTGACCACGAGAGCAGTAACAAAGGCAGCGTGGCCGCTCGGGTAGGACGCGTCGACCTGCGCGGGATTGAACGGAAACGGTAGGAGGGAACTATCCGGACGAATCCGGTGCGCGATCAGCTTCACGACCGCCAAGGAAAGCCAGGTTGCGGCGATAGTGGCTGCGAAGGTGGATGCCACCCGAATATTTCGCGTCAGCGCGACGATGATTCCGGTGAGAACTACTGTTCCGATGATGGCCGGTGCAGGCGCGAAGATCTTGTAGACGGCGTTTGTCAATGAACCGACCACCCCTTGGTGGTACCCGTTGAGGAATTGCACGATCGCGAAGTCGAAGTTGCCGGTTCGGACGACCAAACCAACGACCAGGACGACCACCATGCCGACTGCTGCGGTCCAAATGATTCGTGCCCGTTGAGTTGTCGGAGACAGTAGCGTTCCCAACAACCCTCGCGCTGCACTCAGCCGCGATTCTTCCGCTGGGTCTGTCGAAAAGCTCACGCCTTGTGTCCCGTCCTGAATTGGTCTACCCGGGCAATCTTGTCGAAGATGCTACTAGTCATGTAGTGAATCTACGGGTCGCCCGCGTCTCCACCAATTGCCCGCGACGAGGATGCACCCAAGCCGCACGCCTCGCGCTATGACCCCAGTGCCGCATGCGCGGCGTTGCACCGACCGGACGCGATTACACTTGAACCGCCGCCGATCCAGGCGTCGCGCTTTTCAGAAAGTGGGCTCTCCAGTGTCCGGTTCGGCCCAGGCAACGGATGCCGCGCCTCCCTGGTACGTCGCCCTCGCGCGTGCCGTGCCGGCCCTCGTCCTCACCGGGGTCATTACTTTCAGCGCGGATCACTCGGCGGGCCTCGGCCTCGTCACGTTCGGCGTGTTCGCGGTGCTCTCCGGCACCGTGGTCGCCGTGGCCGCGCTGCGGTGGTCGGGAGCGGGAGTGGAGCGCGGTGTGCTCGTGGTGCAGGGCGGCATCGCGATCGTGGCGGGTGTGGCATCCCTCGTCGTCCTGGGGGCGGGCCTTGCCTACCTCGTGTTCACGCTCACGGCATTCGCGATCTTGACGGGCTTCCTTGAGCTTTACCTCGGGGTGCGCGGCGTGCGCGGCCTTCGGCGCGCGACCGACCCGGTGGGGGCGAGCCTCGCGCGCGACCACATCTTCCTCGGGGCGCTGACTGTGCTGCTCGCCACCGCCGTGCTGCTCGTGCCGCCAGGGCTGCACCAGTCATTCACCATGCAGGATGGGATCGTGCGTGACCTCACGGCATCCGTCGTTGTCGTCGGCCTGCTCGGCGCCTACTGGGCGATCATCGGCATCTATCTCGTGATCGCGGGCCTTTCGCTCAAGTGGAGCACCGACCCGCGGGCATCCACCGCAACCGGAAGCGAGGCCTAAGTGACTGACAAGCCGGCGCCCAAGCCGCCGCTTCGCGAGCGTCTTCGTCCGCTCGAACTGCTGGGCATCTCGGCGGTGCTGGGTGTGTTCGCGGGTCTCGTGGTCTTGATGGCAACGCGCGAGATCGTGCTTGCCGCAGTCTTCCTCGGCATCGCCTTCATCGTCTCGCTCGTCGTGCTGGCCATGCTCGCGCTCGCGGTCGCGCCCGACCTTGCCGAGCAAAGCGACCTGGCCGAGCAAGATCAACGCTCAGTGCTCGACCGCGGCGACGACAAGCGCAACCGCGGGCACTAGGGCCTAGGGCTCGAGGTAGTCGACCAGGTTGCTCGCAAGCCCCGCATAGGTCGCAGGCGTGAGCGTGCGCAGCCGGTCTTTGGCCTCCTGGCCGATGTCGAGCCCGTCGATGAATGCGACAAGGTCGACCTTGCCGATCTTCTTGCCGCGCGTGAGCTCCTTGAGCAAGGCGTACGGATCTGAGATCGAGCTGCGCCCCGCGGTGATTTCGGCCCTGACCACGGTCTGGATCGCCTCACCGAGAATCTCCCAGTTGGCGTCGAGGTCACCGGCGAGCCTGTCCCGGTCGATGTCGATCTCACCAAGACCGCGCAGGATGTTGTCGAGGGCGACAAGTGAGTGGCCGAAGGCGACGCCGACGTTGCGCTGTGTCGAAGAGTCGGTCAGGTCGCGCTGCAGGCGCGAGGTGACGAGGGTGGCTGCGAGCGAATCGAGCAACGCGCTGGAGAGTTCGAGATTCGCCTCGGCATTCTCGAACCGGATCGGGTTGATCTTGTGCGGCATCGTGGATGACCCGGTCGCCCCTGCCTGTGGAATCTGCCTGAAGTAGCCCATCGAGATGTAGGTCCAGACATCGGTGCACAGGTTGTGCAGCACGCGGTTGGCGTGGCTCATCCGGGTGTAGAGCTCGGCCTGCCAATCGTGTGACTCGATCTGGGTGGTGAGCGGATTCCAGGTGAGCCCGAGGGATGCCACGAACTCACGTGAAATCGCGGGCCAGTCCTGCGTGGCATCCGCCGCCAAATGCGCCGCGAAGGTTCCCGTCGCGCCCGAGAACTTGCCGAGGTACTCAGTCGCCTCCACTTGCTCGGCAATGCGCTCGAGGCGGTGGACGAAGACCGCGAACTCTTTGCCGACGGTGGTCGGCGTCGCGGGCTGCCCGTGGGTGTGCGCGAGCATGACGTCGTCGCGAGTTTCAACGGCTCGGTCATGCAGGGCGTCGATCACCGAGCGAAGTCGGGGCAGCCAGACCTCCCGCACGGCGGCGCCGATGGTGATCGCGTAGGAGAGGTTGTTGATGTCTTCGCTCGTGCAGGCAAAATGGGTGAGCTCGGCGACGTCGTCAAGCCCCAGCTCAGACAGCTTCGCGCGCACGAGGTATTCGACGGCCTTCACGTCGTGGCGGGTGGTGGCCTCAAGCCGGGCGAGTTCGTCGATCTCGGGCTGGCCGAAATCGGCGGTGAACTGCCGCAGGGCCCGGGCCTGGGTGTCGCCCAGTTTGCTCGAACCGAAAAGTTCGTGTTCGGTCAGGTAGAGCAACCACTCAACCTCAACATGAACTCGTGCCCGATTGAGCCCCGCCTCGGAGAGGTGCTCCCCGAGGTCGGCAACCGCGGCACGGTACCGCCCGTCGAGGGGACTCAGTGGTTGTTCGGGCAACTGACTCATGCGACTCCCTGTCGGATTCCGGGCAAAATCTGGCGGAAGAGCGCCGCACAGGCCTTCTCGATCATGGCGAGCACCTGGTCGAAGAGTGCGGCATCCGAATAGTACGGGTCCGGCACGTCGATGAGGGCGGTTTGCTCACTGTCGAAACTCAGGATGAGTTGTACCTTCGAGCGGTCTTGGTCGCTGCCCGCCCAACTCTTCAGGATGCGCTCCTGGCTGCGGTCGAACACCACCACCAGGTCGAGGTTGGCAAACCAGCCCGGGTCGAACTGGCGCGCGCGATGCCCCGTGCCGTCATATCCGTGTGAGGCGAGGGATGCCAGGGTGCGATCATCGGACGGCTCACCCACGTGCCAGTCACCAGTGCCCGCCGAGATGATGGCAACCGACTTCTCGAGCCCGGCCTTCTTCACGAGGTGTTTGAAGACAGTTTCGGCCATCGGGGAGCGGCAAATGTTGCCGGTACACACGAAACAGATGCGAAAGAGCGCCGACTCGTCGAAGATTCGGTCGAAGCTCATGGCTTCATTGTCCCGCAGATTCAGCTCCCCCACAGGTCCGATCGGCGACGAGATGCGACCGATTCCGCCGGGGCTGCTCCCGCCGCCGGGGGTTTCGGCAGGCTCATCCCTGACTCCAGGGAGAGGACAGCCATGACCCAGCCGCAGGACGCCCCGCTGCTTGCAGCACTCGAAACACAGCTACGCGACCTCGCTACGGTGCTGCAACGGCTCGAGGCGGCACGACGCGATCTCGTGCCCGGGCCGGCGGACTTCTGGCGGGGCTCGGCCAGGCACGCCTACGACACGGCGATCGAGACGATCGGAACGACGGTGGATGCTGGCGTCGCCGCCCTGCGCTCGGCGCGAGATCGCACCGGGTCGGCGGTCGCGGTGGTGGTCAACCGATGAGCGACCACCTGACAATCTCGGGCGACGGGTCGACCGCCGTAGCCACCGACGAGTTGTTCGCCAGCGCGCAGCAGCTGCATCGACTGGCACTCGAGGCGGCCGCCCTTCGTCTCGAGCTGGGTTCGATCGACCGACTCATGTCGATGAACTACCTGCAGGCTACGCTCGCCCCCGCCGACGCCGCGCGAGCGGAATTTGACATCGACCAGGCAAAAATCGTGCTCGCGGAGATCGAGGCCGAATCCCGAGCGGTCGGTTGGGCGCTGTCATCGGCTGCCGAGGCCTACGGTTTCGTCGAGAGGTTCATCAGCAGGATGGGCACTGAACTCTTCGGAGACGTGTCGGCGCTCGCCGGTTCCGTGGTCGGTGCCGCGGCGATCGCATCGCCGCTCGCTGTCGGCGTGGGCGTCGCTGCGTTGCGCGGAGTTGTCGCCACTGGTGCCCTGGCCGCCGACCCGGCAAAGATCTTCGGTGGCCCGGCCGAGCACAACGAACTGATCACCAATCCCGCCGCCGCCTCGATCGTGCGCGGCGCCAGCATGGGCCTTGACGACGCGACGATGGCCGCTGCAGGAGTGCCCTATCCCGTGGCCAAGCTGCTCGGCGACGGGGGGTTGGGGCTAGCGGGCCTCGCCTTCGCGTCGAGTGTGCTCATGGGCCGCGGCTCCGCCGTGGGGCTGTTCACCGAGACTCCGGTGCGAGCGATCGACGAGCAGCCGCGGCAGGTCAGCGGCCCCCCGAGCGGGTTCGAAGACCGCCTCGACAGGGTGCCGTACCCCGATTCGAGCCATCCTGCCCAGGTGGTGGTCGAGAAGTACAGCACCCCCGGCGAGCCCGACCGGTTCGAGGTCTACATCGGGGGGACGGCCAACTTCTCCCCGCAAGCGACGACAGAGCCGTGGGACATGACGAGCAACCTCGCGAACGCCGCCGGTCCCGGCGGGGGGTCGTATGACTCGGTCATCGAAGCAATGCGGTTGGCTGGAGTGGATGACTCGAGCCCCGTGCAGCTGACGGGCTACTCGCAGGGCGGCGGCACCGCCGCTCGGCTCGCGGCATCCGGAGATTTCCACGTGGTGGGGCTGGCGACGTTCGGGGCACCTACGGGCCAGATTCCCATCCCGGCGGATATCCCGACGGTCATTGTCGAGCACACTGACGACATCGTGCCGGCCTTTGGCGGGCTGCAGATGAACCAGCAGGCGCTCATCGTTGAGCGTGACGTGTTCGCCGGCCGCGACATCCCGACCGACTACGCGGTGCCGGCGCACCACATCGAGTACTACGAGGCGACGGCCAGGCTCATGGATGCCGCGGCCAGCGACCAGGTGACCGAGGCCGCCGCGCGGCTCGCCGCGTTCGGCGCAGGTGCCACGACCGTCACGAGCATGGCCTACACCTTCGAGCGGGTGGAGGGCTGAGCGAACTCAGCGCGACGACTTCGGGCTTCCGACTATGGGTCGCAGCAGGATGCCGATGAGCCAGCTGATGAGGCCGAGTACGAGCGCGCCGAGCACGCCCCACCAGAACCCGTCGACGACGAGCCCGAAGCCGATGAGGCTGGAGATCCAGCTCACCAGCAGCAGGAGCAGCCCGTTGACGATGAGGGCAATCAGCCCGAGGGTGAGGATGTAGAGCGGGAACGCCACGATGCGGATCAGGTTGCCGATGATCCCGTTCACGATGCCGAAGATCGCGGCGACCAGCAGGAAGGTCAGCACGGTCTCGAGGGTGCCTCCGGGCGCGAACGGCACTACATGCACGCCGGCGACGACGAGTGTGGTGAGCCAGAGGGCGACGGCATTGATGATCAGGCGCAGCAGGAGTCTCATGCCCTAACTATGCACCGGGCCTGTGACCACTGGCAATGACCACTCGAATGACGAGCCGGCCACTCTCCCGCGACCTAGGCTGGTCTGTGTGACCGCTCCGAAAGTTCGCCTTCGTCCCGAAATCGCGTCAATGGTCCCCTACCGGCAGGGCCGCACGGCCGCCGAGGACGCCTTCAAGCTGTCGTCGAACGAGAACCCGTATCCGCCCCTGCCGTCGGTGCTCGAGGCAATTGCCGCGAGCAGCGTGAACCGCTACCCCGAAGGGTCGGCGGCCGGGCTGCGGGAGCGACTCGGCGCGCGCTTTGGGGTGTCGCCCGAGCGCATCCAAGTCGGCGCGGGGTCGTCGTCGCTGCTCACCCAATTCATTCTCGCCGCGGCCGCGCCCGGCGATGAGGTCGTCTACGCGTGGCGCAGTTTCGAGGCGTATCCGCTTCTCGTGGGTATCTCGGGTGCGACGAGCGTGCAGGTGCCGAACCTCCCCGACGAGCGCCACGACCTCGACGGAATTGCCGCCGCCGTCAACGAGCACACCCGCCTGGTCATCGTGTGCAGCCCCAACAATCCCACCTCGACGATCGTGACTCGCACCGAGTTCACCGCCTTCATGGCCAAGATTCCTGTCGACGTGCTGGTGCTTCTCGATGAGGCGTACTTCGAATTCGTGATCGACCCCACTGCGGTCAACGGCGCAGAGCTTCTCGAAACCTATCCGAACCTCATCGTGCTGCGCACCTTCTCAAAGGCCTATGGGCTCGCGGGCCTGCGCGTGGGCTACGCGGTGGGTGCCGAGTACGTGATGGATGCCGCTCGCACCGTCGCCATCCCCCTCGCGGTCACCGAGCTCGCCCAGCGGGCCGCCATCGCGTCGCTCGACCACGAGGAGGAACTCCTCGAGCGGGTTGAGCACCTCGTCGCACTCCGCGAGGAGATCTCCGCCGGCCTCGTCGAGCAGGGGTGGCAAGTCCCGCACCCGCACGGCAATTTCGTCTGGCTTCCCACTGGTGACGATACCGACCTGGCGTCAGAGATCTTCGAGTCCCACGGCATCGTCGTGCGGGCGCTTGTCGATGGCATCCGGATCAGTGTCGGCGAGGCCGCGTCTGTTGAGAAACTCCTAAGGGCTTCGGCGGAGGTTGTCGCGAAGCGACGAACTGGCCTCTCGGCGGCCACGTTAGATTAGTCCAGTGCCTTACACCGACGCGACTGTCCAGTTGCTCTCTGAAACGGGCAAACTTGTCGAAAGCGACGCCGCCGCGCAGTACCTGCCTTACATCGACAAGCTCAGTGATGAGCAGCTGCGCGAGTTCCATCGCCAGATGGTCGTCATCCGCCGCTTCGACGTCGAGGCAGCTAACCTGCAGCGACAGGGGCAGCTCGGCCTGTGGATCCCGAGCCTCGGCCAGGAGGCCGCGCAGGTCGGGTCGGGATTCGCGGCCAAACCGCAGGACCACATTTTTCCGGCCTACCGCGAGCACGTTGTCGGCCGCATTCGCGGCGTCGATCCGATAAAGATCATCGAGCTGCTGCGGGGCATCAGCCACGGCGGGTGGGACCCGAAGGAGAACAACAACTTCCACCTGTACACCCTGGTCATCGGCTCGCAAACGCTGCACGCCACCGGGTATGCCATGGGCATCCAGCTCGACGGGCTCAGCGCAACGGGCGACCCAGATCGCGACGAGGCGGTCATCGTCTACTTCGGCGATGGAGCCACCAGCCAAGGGGATGTCAGCGAGGCCCTCGTCTTCGCCGCCAGCTATCAGACACCGCAGGTCTTCTTCCTGCAGAACAACCACTGGGCGATCTCGGTGCCGGTGACCAGGCAGTCGCGCACGCCCCTCTATCTTCGATCGAGCGGCTTCGGGATACCCGGAGTGCAGATCGACGGCAATGACGTGCTCGCCAGCTACGCGGTGACGACTGCCAGCCTGGATGCCGCGCGCGGCGGCGAAGGGCCAAGCTTCATCGAAGCGCTCACCTATCGCATGGGCGCCCACACCACGAGCGATGACCCGACGAAGTATCGCGACGAAGACGAGCTCGACTTCTGGGTGAAGGCCGACCCGATCACCCGGTTCGAGAAGTACCTGCGATCCCGCGGCGAGGGCGATGCCTTCTTCGCCGAGGTCGCGGCCGAGGGCGAAGACCTGGCCGCAGACGTGCGCAAGCGCACCTTCGCGATCGAGAACCCGCTGCCCGCAAAGATGTTCGAGCACGTCTACTCTGACCCGCATCCGCTCATGGCGCAGCAGCAGGCGTGGCTGGCCGCCTACGAGGCAGCATTCGAGGAGGGACAGTGAGCGTGCAGTCCCTCAGCATGGCCAAAGCCCTCAACCTCGGGCTCGCCCAAGCGATGGAGGATGACGCGAAGGTCATCCTGATGGGCGAGGACATCGGCCCGCTCGGCGGTGTCTTCAGGGTGACGGAAGGGCTGCAGGCCAGGTTTGGGCCGGGCCGGGTGTTGGACACCCCGCTCGCCGAGTCCGGCATCGTGGGCACGGCGATCGGGCTGGCCATGCGCGGCTACCGCCCGGTGTGCGAGATCCAGTTCGACGGATTCATCTTCCCCGGCTTCGACCAGATCACCTCTCAGCTAGCCAAGCTCACCAACCGGCACGAAGGCACGCTCAGCCTGCCCGTCGTGATCCGGGTTCCCTACGGCGGGCACATCGGCGCCGTCGAGCACCATCAGGAGAGCCCCGAAGCCTACTTCGCGCACACGCCGGGCCTCCGGGTCGTCACCCCATCCACCCCGCACGACGCCTACTGGATGATCCAGGAGGCGATCGAGGGCAACGACCCGGTGATGTTCTTCGAACCGAAGAGCCGCTATTGGCCCAAGGGCGACGTGGAAACGGAGGCCAGCGGCATCCCGCTGCACTCCAGCCGCGTCGTGCGCGCGGGCACCGAGGTGACGCTTCTGGGATATGGGCCGATGGTCAACGTGCTGCTTGCCGCCGCCGAGATTGCTGCGGGCGAGGGCACGTCGTGCGAGGTGGTCGACCTTCGGTCGATCTCGCCGATCGACTACGCGCCGATCGTCGCCTCAGTGCAGAAGACCGGCCGGCTCGTGATCGCCCAGGAAGCCCCCGGATTTGTCTCGGTCGGCTCGGAGATCGCCGCGACAGTTGCCGAACGCGCCTTCTACTCGCTGGAGTCACCGGTACTACGGGTCGCTGGCTTCGACACCCCGTTCCCTCCCGCGAAGCTCGAGACCGCCTACCTTCCCGACGCCGACCGCGTGCTCGAGGCCGTCGACCGTGCAATGGCCTATTAGGAGATCTGCTCATGGCTGATTCGGATTTCACGCTCCCCGACGTGGGGGAAGGTCTCACCGAGGCCGAGATCGTCTCCTGGAAGGTCAAGCCAGGCGACGCGGTCACGATCAACCAGGTGCTCGTCGAAATCGAGACGGCCAAGTCGCTCGTCGAACTGCCGTCGCCGTTTGAAGGCACCGTCGCAGCCCTCCTCGTCGAGGAGGGCCAAACGGTCGAGGTCGGCACCCCGATCATCACGGTGTCAACAGCGGGCGGGGTTGAAGCACCCCACCTGGTCGAGGCGACCGAGGTCGCAGAGACCGCCGCGACGACTGCCGCCGCGGAGGAGAAGCCGGGGGCGGTGCTCGTCGGATACGGCAGCAGCGGCCACGCCGGCTCCCGCCGGCGCTCGGGCTCGGGCTCTGCGGGCTCGGGCTCAGCGGCTTCGGGGGCGGCGGCCTCGGCTGTCGCACCCGCTGCAGCGCCGACCGCTCGGCCGGCGAGTGTGCCCGCTGCCGCGGCATCCGCCATCATTGCAAAGCCGCCGATTCGCAAGCTGGCGAAAGACCTCGGCGTCGACCTGGCGACCGTGACCGCTACCGGGCTGGTGGGCGAGATCACCAGGGATGACGTGATTCGCGAAGCGTCGCAGGCGAGCGTATTCCGCAACATCCAGACCCCCGAGTGGGGCGACCAACGTGAGGAGCGCATCCCGGTCAAGGGTGTGCGGAAGGCCATCGCCTCCGCCATGGTGCAGAGCGCATTCACCGCTCCCCACGTCAGTGTTTTCGTGGATATCGACGCGAGCCGCACCATGGAGTTCGTCAAGCGCCTCAAGAACTCGCCGGACTTCGCGGGTGTGCGAGTGAGCCCGCTGCTGATCATGGCCAAGGCCGTCATCTGGGCCGTTCGCCGCAACCCCACGGTGAACTCCAGCTGGACTGATAAAGAAATCATCGTCAGGCACTACGTGAACCTCGGGATCGCGGCGGCGACGCCGCGCGGGCTCATCGTGCCTAACGTCAAGGATGCCCAGGAGCTCTCACTCATCGACCTCGCCATGGCCCTCGAGCAGTTGACGATCACCGCACGCGACGGCAAGACCCAGCCAGCCCAGATGTCTGGTGGCACCATCACCATCACCAACATCGGATCGTACGGAATGGACACCGGCACCCCGATCATCAACCCGGGTGAAGCGGCGATCGTCGCACTCGGATCGATCAGGCAGAAGCCCTGGGTCGTCGACGGTGAGGTGCGGGCACGTTTCGTCACGACGGTTGCCGCAAGCTTCGACCACCGCATCGTGGACGGCGACGTCGCGAGTCGCTTCGTCGCGGACCTCGCGAGCGTGCTCGAAGAGCCCGCTCTGCTGCTGGACTGACGCTCGTGGATTTTGCCGCGGCCTGCCGGCATGCCACACTATTGATAACGAATCTCATTACTGTTATCAGCCGCTCGCGGCGTAGAAAGAACCCATCATGAAGATCCTCGCCCTTGCCGCCGTGTCCACCCTGCTGTTGGCAGGGTGCTCGTCGCCACCCGTCGCCGACGGCAGGCTTTCGATCGTGGCATCCACCGATGTCTACGGCAGCATCGCGCTCGCCGTCGGGGGCAACCTCGTCGACGTGACCTCCCTGATCGACGACCCGGCCCAGGATCCGCACTCATTCGAGGCCAATGCGAGAGTTCAACTCGAACTCTCCAAGGCTGACATCGTCATCGAGAACGGCGGCGGATACGACGACTTCGTCGACACCATGCTCGCGAGCAACGACAAGTCGAAGTTGACGGTGCTCAACGTCACGACGATCTCTGGGAAAAAAGTCACGGCTGACCTCAACGAGCACCTCTGGTACGACTTCCCCACCATCGAGACGCTCGTCGGGCGGTTGGTCACTGAGTTCTCCGCGAAGGCGCCGACCAGTGCGTCTATCTTCGAGAACAACGCGGAGATCTTCGTGGAACGGCTCGCAGGGCTCGAGCAGCGCGAAGCGATGCTGAAACAGCAGTTTGGGGGCACGGGAGTGGCGATCACCGAACCGGTGCCGAACTACATGCTGGAGGCATCCGGGCTCACTGTCGTGACGCCCGAGGCGTTCAGCAAGGCGATCGAAGAGGGCACGGATGTTGCGCCGCAGGTCTTGCAGCAGACCCTCGCCCTGTTCCCCGACCGAAAGGCCGCAGTGCTGGTTTACAACGAGCAGACCGCTGGCCCCCAGACCCAGGCCGTGCTCACCGCGGCCGTGGATGCCGGAACCCCCGTCGTGCCGGTCACCGAGACGCTGCCCGCCGGCGATAACTACCTGGATTGGATGACGGCCAACCTCAAGGCGCTGGAGCGAGCGCTGACATGACGGCCGTGCTGTCACTGCGAGGAGTTGGGCTGTCGTTCGGCGCGCGCGAACTGTGGCACGGGCTTGATCTCGAGGTTCAACCAGGCGAATTTCTTGCCGTGCTCGGGCCGAACGGCACGGGCAAGACCAGCCTGCTCAAGAGCATCCTGGGCGAGCAGCGTCTGACCTCGGGCGAGATCGACTTCCTCGGCGAGCCCGTGCGACATGGCGACCGTCGGATCGGGTACATCCCGCAACAGAAGCGCATCGAGGGCGGCACTCCGCTGCGCGCGCGCGACCTCATTGCGCTCGGCCTCAACGGCCAGCGTTGGGGGTTGCCCATCTCTTCGCGGGCCGAACGCGCACGCGTGGACGAGCTGCTCGCAGCCGTGGGTGCCACGAGCTACGCCAACGCGCCGGTCGCGACGCTCTCGGGTGGTGAGCAGCAGCGGGTGCGGGTTGGCCAGTCCATTGCGGCGGACCCCGCGCTGCTGCTCTGCGACGAGCCCCTGCTCTCCCTCGATCTCGCACACCAACGCGCAGTGAGCGAGCTCATCGACGAACAGCGTCGCCGCTCGAACGCTGCGGTGATCTTCGTCACGCATGACGTGAACCCGATCTTGGGCATGGTCGATCGCGTGCTCTATCTCGCTCGTGGGGCCTTCAGGGCGGGAACTCCCGGCGAGGTTCTCACTTCCGAGACGCTGAGTGACCTCTATGGAACG
>JAYUVE010000003.1:0-20326 GCA_043754275.1 Microbacteriaceae bacterium
GGTGGCCGAGATGATGCGCGTCTCGAACATGACCGTGTACCGTCTTGTGCATTCGGGCGAGTTGCCCGCGGTTCGTTTTGGGCGCTCCTTCCGCATTCCGGAGTCCGCCGTCGTCGCGGCGATCCAGACTCCCATCGCCGAGGTCGGCTAGATCCCCGTTCTGCGCTTATTCGTTCTGCGCTCATCCGTTCGGTGCTCATCCGTTCTGCGCTCATAGCGCGCTGCGCTAGACTCGGCGAGTACATTTTTCCGCGGTTCCGAATCGGACCGGTCGGTCTAGTTCAGAAACCAGTGAGGTACCCATGGGTTCAGTCATCAAGAAGCGCCGCAAGCGCATGGCCAAGAAGAAGCACCGCAAGCTGCTGCGCAAGACGCGTCACCAGCGTCGCAACAAGAAGTAATCCCTAGCGCGAGCGCTTGACGGCGCGCGCCTCGCGTTTGACCTTCTTGCGGGCATCCCGAATGCTCGATCGCTTGAGGGGCAGCACCGTCCAGCCCTTGCGCTGTGCGTGCGCGGCCAGCTTGGCGTCTGGGTTCACCACCACGCGATTGCCGACCAGACTCAGCAGCGGGATGTCGTTGCTCGAGTCCGAATAGGCCCAACAGTCCCCCAGGTCGGCACCCAGTTCGCTCGCGAACTCCTGCGCAACCGCGGCCTTTTCGTCACCGTGGATGACATGGCCGTCAAGCGCGCCGGTAAACACCCCATCCAGCGCTTGCACCCGCGTGCCGATCGCTCCGGTGAGCCCGAGCCGGTCGGCGATGACCTGGGCGACCAGTTGCGGAGTCGCGGTGATCAGCCACACCTGGTGCCCCTTGTGCAGGTGCTCCTTGGTCAGGTCGACGGTCTCCGGCCAGAGCTTGGGGGCGAAGTACTTGTCGTAGATGTCTTCGGCTAGCTGCACGAGAGCGTCTTCGGTGTGCCCGCCGACGAGCCCAAGCGCCCGGTCTTTGGCGGTGGCGAGGTGCTCGCGGTTCTCGCCCACGGCGAGGAAGCGGAACTGGTGCCAGGCGAAGAGCGCGATGTCCCGCCACGAGATGAGGCGGCGGCGGAAGGCCTCGCGCCCCACGTAGTAGACGCTCGCGCCGCGCATCAGGGTGTTGTCGACGTCGAAGAAAGCCACGATCGGTCGATCGCTGGGCTCACGCGGCGCTGCTTCAGACATCGGAGATTAGTCTAGGGTTGTGCCCCCAGCCCGCCTGACTCTGCTCACCAAACCGGGGTGTCACCTGTGCGATACGGCGCGCGATGTCGTGGCCGGTGTGCTCGAAGGCCTTCCCACCGCAGCATCCGTGACCCTCGAAGAGTTGTCGATTCTGGATGACCCGGAGCTCACCGAGAAGTATTGGGACGAGATTCCCGTGCTCCTGCTCGACGGCAACGTGCACAACATCTGGAAGATCGACGCCAAACGACTGACCCAATCACTCCTGGAGGCAACCGCGTGATCACCCACATCGTCGCTTGGAAGGTCGCGGCCGAAGGCTCCGAGGGCAAGGCGACGGCAATCGCGGCAATCGCGGGCGCGCTTGAGCCGCTCGTCGACGTCATCCCAGAGTTGAAAGATCTCAAGGTGTACACCAACGTGGTCGACATCGATGGCAACTCGGACGCCGCGCTCATCTCGCACTTCGACACCGAGGCTGACCTGCGCACCTACATCGAGCACCCCGCCCACCAGGCCGCGGTAGTGATCGTGCGTGCGAACACCGTCGGACGGGCCGCGATCGACTACGAGGGCTAGCCGTAGCTGGCCTGGTCGTAGTGGGCTATGACACCTTCTTCTGCACCGGGATCGGCCCGGTCAGGTTCTTGGCGATCTCATCGCGCTCGGCGTGCAGCGACGCGAGGGTTGACGCTTCGAGCCCAGGCTGCAGCACGTCGTTGAACGGATTGCCCAACCCGCTCTTGGTGTGCACGGCTTCGGCATAGGCCGAAGCCGCTGCCGCCACTTTCGCGCTCGCGCGCTGGGCTTTCTTGAGCGACACGGCACCGCCGCCCACTACATCGGCGTGCTTGTTGAGCGCCTTCTTCAGGTCCTTCAGCGCAGCATCGATTTTCTTGGACATGGGCACATCTTGCCGCATGAATCTGAACGACCACCAGTGGGTAGCCCACGGTCGGCCGCGCCGATACTATGACTCGTTTGAGACTTCGGCGTCGGCGGCGTTCTTAGGGCGTCAGCCTGGTGGGCCCGCGGAACAGGTAGGTCGCTTCGCGCAGGTTCGGCAAATGGAGCATGAGCATGAGCACCCGGCTCAGCCCCATGCCGAAGCCGCCGTGCGGGGGCACCCCATACCTGAAGAAGTCGAGGTAGAAGTCGAGCTCCTCCGGGTCGAGTCCTTTGTCCACGGCCTGGGCCGTCAGTACGTCGATTCGGTGCTCACGCTGTGCTCCGGTGGAGATCTCGACACCGTTGAAGATGAGGTCGTAGCTGTTCGTGAGGGCCGCGTCATCCGCGTGCCGCATGTGATAAAACGGCCGGATGCTCGAGGAGTAGTCGGTCAGGAAGACGAATTCGTGGCCGAACTTCTCTGCCACGTAGGCGGCGATCTGGCGCTCACCCTCAGGGTCCATGTCGTCATCGTGGCGTGGCACCTCATACCCGCGCTCGGCGACGATCTTCTTCGCCTCGGCCAGCGGGATACGAGGGAACGGCGTGGTGGGAACGGTCACCTCGACATCGAACAGGGCCTTGATCTCGTCGCCGTGCTTGGCTTTGACCGCCGCGAACCCGGCGACGAGCAGCTCCTCGTGAAGCGTCATGACATCTTCGTGACTGTCGATCCAACTGATCTCGCTGTCGACGCTGGTGAACTCGGTGGCGTGCCGACTCGTGAAGCTCGGGTCGGCCCTGAAGGCCGGGCCGATCTCGAAGATCTTGCCGAAGCCGGCCGGCTGGGCCATTTGCTTGAAGAACTGCGGGCTCTGCGAGAGGTAGGCCTTGCCCTCGAAGTAGTCGACCTCAAACAGCTCGGCCTTCGACTCGCTCGCGCTCGCCATGAGCTTGGGGGTGTGTAGCTCGACGAAGTCGTGCTCGACCCAATAGCTGCGCCAGGCGTGCTCGAGGGTGGTCTGGATGCGGAAGATGAGCGCGTTCTTCGGCTGCCTGAGGTCGAGAAAGCGCCAGTCCATGCGCTTGTCGATGCCCGAGTCGTCGGCAATCGGGGTTTCGGGGATGGCGGCGGCCGCGACATCCAGGCCGGCCAGCTTGATCTCGACGCCGCCGAGCTTGACCCGCTCGTCGTGCTTGAGTTCGCCGGCGGCGGTGAGGAAGGTGCCCTGTGCCAGGGCGGAAATCGTGTCGCTCAACGCGTCGGCGATGCTGTTGCCCTCGTCATCGGAGGCGCGGGGGTTGACGAGCTGGACTGCACCGGACTCGTCGCGGAGCACGACGAACTGCACCTTCTTCTGGTCGCGCACCGTCTCGACCCAGCCAGACACTGAGACCGGCCCGTCGGTCGCGGCGGCAAGGTTCTTGATCAGGGTGCGTTGGGTCACCCGTCGAGTTTAGTCGCGGGGGATTCCTGACCCCGCCTCACGTAGGCTGCTGGCATGTCCCCATGGCGCGCGCTATCCATGGTCGTTGCAGCCGGCCTTCTTCTCGCGGGATGCACGGGATCGCCTACCCCTTCTGAGACCGCGCTGCCCGCCGAGGTGCTCGTCCTCATGGAGGCCGTGCCCGGCATAGCCGATGTCGAGATGCTCGGGCAGTCAGCGATCGCCCACGCCGCCGCCGAGGCGCCTGACGACGTGGTGCTCGCTGCCGTCGAAGAGCTCGCGGCGATCGGCACCAAGTATCAGTGGAAGGGCAGCATCACGCTCGCACGCGCCAATGCCGAGCCGGTCGATCCCGCACTTGATGTGACCCCGCGAACGCCCTGGTCTGTGGAGGTGTACCCGACTGGGATCAGTGATTCGCTGCGGAACCGGCTGCTGGGCATCCTTGCGCTCGAAAAGCTCGATGGCGTCGTCAACGTCGCGATAGTGGATGGCTGGCCTTACGTGACGCTCGCCTCGATCGACACCTTTGCTGCGACCTTCCGCACCCTCACCTCAACTCCGATGTTCGCCGGCGGCGGCACCGTGTCGTTGCCCGACGAAGGTCACCTGCGCATCGTGTGGGTTCCCGCGCGGACGAGCCTGCATGCGATCGATGAGATCGTCTCTATTGCCGTCGACTATCCCGGCGCTGAGGTGCTGCTTGAGTCGGCAACAGCTGGCCCGCAGTGGCCAACGCTCTACATCGCGAAGCTCTCAGCCGAAGAAGCCGCCGCGATCGACGCGCGCCTTCTCGACCCTGCGCTGGCTGACGCTGACGTCGAAGGCTATGGGCTGCCCTTCATCCTGACAACTGTCGGTGCCGAGGGGCCGGTCTACCTCGACGGCAATCTGGGGTCGGTCGTCGAGTAGCAGATGCCCCGGCTCGGTCACAGCATCGGCGAAAGTAGACTTACCCGGTGCCCGCAGACCTCATCCACCTCGTCCGCCACGGTGAGGTGCACAACCCCGGCGGCGTTCTCTACGGGCGCATCCCGGGCTACCACCTGAGTGAACTCGGGCACCAGATGGCGGATGCCGCAGCCGCAAGCCTCGCCGGGCATCCGGTCACCGCGCTCTACGCCTCCCCACTCCAGCGCGCGCAAGAGTCGGCGCAGCCCTGGTCGGAGCGCTTCGAACTGCCCATCGTCACCGAAGACCGCATCATCGAGCCGCACAACTGGTTCGAGGGAAAGGTTCTGCGCCGCGAGATCCGCAAGCCCATGGCGTGGCTGCAGTTCCGCAATCCGCTGAAGCCGAGCTGGGGCGAGCCCTTCACAGAGGTAGAGGCGCGCATGCTTGCGGCTGTCACTGATGCCTGGAACACGGCGCCTGGCGGCGAGGTCGTCATGGTCAGCCACCAGATGCCGATCGTGATGGTCGCCCGCTCGGTGAAGGGGATGCGCCTGCCGCACGACCCCCGAAAGCGCCGCTGCACCCTCTCCAGCATCACGACCATCCGGCGTGAAGGCGACCACTTCGTCGAAGTGGGATACGCCGAGCCGGCAGCCGCGCTGCTCAAGCACGCCGCCGACCTCGGAGCGGTATGAGAGCCCTCGCCGTTATCGGCGTGGTCGCGGTCCTCACCCTCACCGGCTGCACCCCAGACAAGCTCGCCGACCAATACGCCTCGGGCTCCGGCCAGGGCTACGTCTCGGGCGACGGGGCGAACACCGAGATTGCCGTCTCGGCCCGAGACAAGCCCATCACGTTTGAGGGCACTGACGAGTCCGGGGCGAAGATCGGCAGCGCCGACTATGCGGGCAAGGTCTATGTCGTCAACTTCTGGTACGCGGCGTGCCCACCGTGCCGCAGCGAGGCATCCGACCTCAAGACGCTGAGCGAGAAGTACACAGACGTGCCATTCCTCGGGGTCAACATCAGCGACTCCGCCGATGTCGCCAAGGTGTTCGAAGCGAAGTACGGCCTCGCCTATCCCTCGATCATCGACGCGCAGACCGCGGCCGTGCAGCTCGCCTTCGCCGGTGTCGTGGCCCCGAACGCCGTGCCGACGACGCTCGTAATCGACCGCGAGGGCCGGGTGGCGGCGCGGATCAGCGGCCTGATCAGGGACCCGATCATCCTCTCCGGGATGATCGACAGGGTCGTCGCCGAGGGCCGCTAGTGGACGACCCGATCGGCGAGCTCGTGCTCAGTGGCAGCCTCGCGATCGCGATTCCGATCGCTCTGCTGGCCGGCCTCGTGTCATTCGCGTCGCCCTGCGTGCTGCCGCTCGTGCCGAGCTACCTCGCCTATGTGGGGGGCTTCACCGGCACCCCCGAACAGAAGGGCCGCAGTCGGCTCCTGCTGGGGGTGCTGCTCTTCATCCTCGGGTTCAGCCTCGTCTTCGTCACCTTAGGCATCCTGTTCGGCACCGCCGGGCTGCTCCTGAAGCCCTGGATGGACCTGATCCTGCGCATC
Organism: Microbacteriaceae bacterium; assembly: GCA_043754275.1. Classification (GTDB taxonomy): domain Bacteria; phylum Actinomycetota; class Actinomycetes; order Actinomycetales; family Microbacteriaceae; genus Rhodoglobus. Next base: position 5,963 of record JAYUVE010000003.1, read on the forward strand.
GCCGGCGTGATCGTGATCGTGATGGGATTGGTCTTCATCGGGCAGGTAACGTTCCTGCAAGGCACGATCCGCCCTCGCTGGAAGGTCGCGACCGGCCTCGCCGGTGCCCCCCTGCTCGGCATCGTGTTCGGGCTCGGCTGGGCTCCCTGCATTGGCCCGACCCTCACCGCGGTCTACGCCATTGCCCTCGACGGGAGCGATCCACTTCGTGGCGCGGTGCTCGGTCTGGCGTATTGCCTGGGGTTGGGCATCCCGTTCCTGCTGGTCGCGCTGGGCCTCGGCTGGGTGACCGGTTCGGTCGCCTGGCTCAAGCGCCACATCCGGCTGATCAACATCATCGGCGGGGCGCTACTCATCGCGATCGGCGTGCTCATGGTTTCCGGGCTGTGGCGGCTGTTCATCTCCAACCTCGGGGCGGTGATCGGTGGCTTCGTCACGCCCCTCTGAAAAGGGCCCCTCTGAAGACGGCGCCGAGGCGCCCGACAGCACCCGCCCGCAGGGTCATTTCGACGCGCCCGACGCGATCGTTCAGCCGAAGCTCGGGCCTGTCGGCTACCTCCGCTTCTTTTGGCGGCAGCTGACCAGCATGCGCACCGCGCTGTTCCTGCTTCTGCTGCTCGCGCTGGCGGCGATCCCCGGATCTCTCGTGCCCCAGGTCAGCTCCGACCCGAATGGCGTCATCCAGTACAAGGCTGCCAACCCGACTCTGGCACCGATCCTGGATTCGCTCGGGGTTTTCACGACCTACTCCTCGGTGTGGTTCTCGGCGATTTACCTGCTGCTGTTCGTGTCACTCATCGGCTGCGTCATCCCGCGCACCAAGCATCACTTTGACGCGCTGCGCGCTCGCCCGCCCAAAACGCCCGCCCGACTGGAGCGTCTCGAGGGTTTCACGACTCGTTCAATTGACTTTGGGCCCACGCCGCCGGTCACCGACGATGCTTCAGCATCGGCGGTCCGTGTGGTGGGGAACGCGACCGCAGTGTCATCCGCCCAGGCTCTCCTCAAACGGCTCGGCTATCGCACCGAGGTGTTTGGCGATTCGGTCAGCGCCGAGCGGGGGTACCTGCGGGAGACCGGAAACCTCGTCTTCCACATCGCCCTGATCGGCGTGCTCATCACTGTGGGCATCGGCGGCGGTTTCGGCTACACCGGGCAGCGGGTCGTGGTCGAGGGCTTCGCCTTCAATAATTCGCTCGCGAGCTATGACTCGTTCAACCCCGGACGATTCTTCACCGACGCGGCGTTAGAGCCGTACTCGATTGCGTTGGACAGCTTCACCCCCGTCTATGAACAGAAGAACCTGAACGCGCTCGGCCAACCCATCGACTACACGGCGGTCGTGACCACCACCCTGCGCGGCCATGCACCGCAAAAGCAGGAGATCAAGGTCAACTCTCCCCTGGAGATTGGGGGTACGCAGGTCTACCTGCTCGGCAATGGCTACGCTCCGCAAGTCACCGTGCGCGACGCCGATGGCAATGTCGTGTTCTCGCAGCCCACCGCGTGCCTGCCCCAGGATGCCAATTTGACCAGCATTTGCGTTATCAAGATTCCGGATGGCCTCAGCCAGCAGGTCGGCATGCTCGGCTTCTTCTACCCCACGAGCATCACCACGTCGACGGGAACGCTCGCCTCGACCTATCCCGACCTGCTCAACCCGATCCTCAGCCTCAACATCTACACCGGCGACCTCGGCCTCGACAACGGTCGGGGAACCAACGCCTACGCGCTCAACACCGACGCCCTCACCCAAGTCGCCGGGCGCGACTCCGCCACGCCCGCGATCAAGCTCTCGATCGGCGACAAGGCCGACCTCCCCAATGGCCTGGGCAGCATCGAACTCACCGCCGTGCCCCGGTTCGCCTCCCTCGACGTGCATCACGATCCATCCCAGAATTGGGTCTTCGTGTTCGCGGTGCTCGTGGTGGCCGGGCTCGTGACGAGCCTGTTCATCCCGCGGCGCCGGGTTTGGGTCAAGGCCGTGAAGGGCAAGGGCGGCAAGCTCACCCTCGAATACGCCGGGCTGGCACGCGGGGATGACCCGGGGCTGACTGCCGCGGTCGAGGAACTTGCCGAACGGCACTCCCAGCATCTGCTGGCTTAGGGTGGGATCGTGACTGAGACCCTCGCGCAGTACTCCCTCCTGGCCGTCTATTCGGCGATGGCTATCTACACGATCGCGTTCATCATGTTCACGCTCGACCTCGCTCGCCGTTCGGCGCCGGCCCCGGTGCGCCTCGAGGCAGCGATCGGCACCGCTTCGGCCAAGGGTGGGTCGACAAGGTTGCTCGAGCGTCTGGCCACGGATGCCCCGGTCGAAAGCCAGCCGAAAGGCCCCCGCTACCTGCGCGTGGCCATGGCGCTCACGGTTCTCGCCTGGCTGCTGCAGGTGTCTGGCGCAGTGCTGCGTGGAGTGGCTGCGGGCCGGGTGCCCTGGGCCAACATGTTCGAGTTCACCCTCACCGCCACCGCGATCATCATCGGCGTCTTCCTCGCGGTTCAGTTCTGGCAAGACCTGCGCTTTCTCGGCGCGTTCGTCACGGGCTTCGTGCTCATCGCGCTGGGTATCGCCTCAACCAACTTCTACGTCGACGTGGTGCCGCTGCCGCCGGCGCTGCAGTCGTACTGGCTGGTCATCCACGTCTTCGTCGCGTCGCTCGGCACGGGCTTCTTTGCCCTCGGGGCCGCCCTGTCGGTCGTGCAACTGCTGCAGGCCCGTCGTGCAGCGGGCAAGGCGGTCGGCCTGCGCTTTCTCGACACCCTGCCCACCGCGGCCAAGCTCGAGAACCTCGCCTACCGGGTGATTGTCGTCGGCTTCGTGTTCTGGACCTTCACCCTCATCGCGGGTGCCATCTGGGCCGAGCACGCTTGGGGTCGTTATTGGGGCTGGGACACGAAGGAGGTCTGGACCTTCATCATCTGGACCATCTTTGCCGGTTACATCCACGCCAGGGCGACCCGGGGATGGCGCGGCTCGCGCTCGGCAACTCTCGCGATCATCGGCTTCGGCGCCGTCGTCTTCAACTTCACCATCGTCAACCTGTTCTTCAAGGGACTGCACGCGTACAGCGGACTGTAGACCGTCACGACAGCAAGGCGTAGCAGCGACGCAGTCGCTCCAGCCACCACGCGGTGCGTTCGGCGCCGGCGGCGTGAGCGTCGAGCAGGGTCGGCGACGGGATGACCCGGCGCACCGGCAGCATCCCGTCGACGGGGATGAGCGGCTCGTCGGTCACGTCGGCCGCGAGCAGCGCGGCAGTCCCCAACCCGCAGTCGTATTCCTGGGACGGGATCGCAGCGGCGAGGTGCAGCCCCATCGAGATGCCGACCGAGGTGTCAAGCGCGCTCGAGATGACGACGGGAAGCGCGGCATCCGCCACGATGTGCAGGGCAGCGGTGATGCCGCCCAGCGGCTGCGCCTTGATGACGAGGATGTCGGCAGCGCCCGCCCGAGCGACGGCGAGCGGATCCTCCGCCTTGCGCACGCTCTCGTCGGCTGCGATCGGGATGCCCATGTATTTCACGCGTCGACGGACCTGGGCGAGCTCATCCACGGTCGCGCAGGGTTGTTCGACGTACTCGAGGTCGAACTCCGCGAGGGTGTGGATGGCGTGCTCGGCTTCATCCACGTTCCAGGCACCGTTGGCGTCGAGCCGGATGCGACCCTCGGCACCGATCACCGCGCGAGTCGCCGCGACCCTCGCCGCGTCATCCGCGAGGGACTGCCCGGGTTCGGCCACCTTGACCTTCACGGTGCGGCATCCGGGGAAGCGGGCGAGCACGGCCGCGACTTCGCCGGCTGGCACGGCGGGAAGCGTCGCGTTCACCCGGATCGCATCGCGCAGCAGTGTGGGGGTTGGCCCCCAGCCGAAGTCGATTGCCGCGGCGAGCCAGGCGGCGGCCTCGGCGTCCGAATACTCGGCGAACGGCGAGAACTCGGTCCAGCCGTTCGGCCCCTCGGCGACCAGAGCCTCTCGCACGTTGACGCCCCTGAACCGTGTGGCCAGGGGAAGCAAGACGACCCGCGCCGTCGCGAGCAAGTCTTCGAGAGGAGGGAGCATGGGTCAAGTCTGGCCACTGGGCGGTCGGCTAGGGTGAATTTCGTGACAATCGAACGGCACGATCCCGAAGCGGGGATCAAGGTCGTACCGATGTACCTCGAGGGCGAAGAGCAGCCCCGCGAAGGCGAGGTCGAACCGCCCGCTGAACGTGCCCCACGTGGCCCGGGCCTGGGCATCCTTGGCCTGGCCTTCGGAGTCTTGACTGTCGCTGCCACGGTGGCCGCCATCGTTATCGCCAGCAGCGGAGATTACGGCCTCGGCACGATCACGGCCTACGGCGCGATCGCGTTGTCGGTGCTCGCCGTGCTGGCGGGCGTGGTCTCAGTGGTGCTCGGTTTCGGGCGACGCTGGGGCGTGCTCGCCGTGCTGCTCGGCGTGCTCGCCAATCCACTCGTGTTGCTCGTGATTCTGCGGTTCTTCAGCGGTTTTCAGGGCTGATGACCAGGGCGCTCGCGGTTGTTCCCGCGACGGACCACCACGCGGTGCTCCGGAGCCTGCGGGATGCCCTGGCCGGAGACGGGCCCGCGATACTCGCGCACTCCGCGGCGACGGCTGGGGCGCCGGTCGGGCTACCCTCCGCTGTCGCCCAACGCGTTGCCGTGGTGGTAGAGACGAGTGGCTCGACCGGGCGGCCCAAGCGCGTGGAACTCACCGCCGACGCGCTGTTGGGCAGCGCAGCGGCATCCGAGTCTGCTCTCGGCGGTAGCGGGCAGTGGCTGCTCGCGCTGCCACTGAGCTACATCGCCGGCCTCAACGTGCTCGTGCGCTCGCTGTCCGCTGGCACCGAGCCCGTCGTCATGAACGGCTTCGACGGGGGATTCGAGACGGGTCACTTCATCACCGCGGCCGGGGTCATGCAACACCCGGTGCGCTACACCGCGCTGGTTCCGGTCCAACTGGCCAGGCTGCTAGACGAGGAGGCGGCACTGGATGTGCTGCGGCGCTTCGACCGCATCCTGCTGGGCGGGCAGGCGGCACCGACCGCTCTGCTGTCACGCGCCCTCGAACTCGGCCTGAACATCACCAGAACCTATGGATCGAGCGAGACCGCGGGCGGCTGCGTCTACGACGGGGTGCCGATTGGCGATGTTCGCGTGGAAATCAATGGCGGGCGGGTCGAGATCTCCGGACGGGTGCTGGCCGAGGGCTACCTGGGCGACCCAGACCGCACGGATGCCGCGTTCACCGAGCACGACGGACGCCGGTGGTACCGAACCGACGACACCGGCACCCTGCTCGACGGCGTACTGAGCATCACCGGGCGCATCGACGACCTGATCATTTCGGGCGGAATCAAGGTCTCGCTCGCCGAGGTCGAGCTCGTGGTTCGCTCGTTGCCCGGATTACACGACGCCGTCGTCGTGCCCGCGCCGAGCCCCGAGTGGGGCCAGGTGCCGGTGGTGGTGAGCACGGTCGAGGTTGCGCTGCACGAGGTTCGAACGGCGGTGAGTGCGGTGTTGGGTCGCGCCGCCGCGCCGGACCGCATCCTGGTTGTGGACGCCATCCCGCTGCTGGACTCGGGCAAGGTCGACCGGGTCGCCGCGACAGCGTTGGCCAACAACACCAAGCTCGCCGGTAAGTAGACTCCTTCCGTGGCGAATCCGAGGCAGCAACGCATCAACCCGGCAACCGTTCCCGCACCGAAGAAGGCGCAGGGCACGGCTGCCGCAAAGAATGGTAAGGCGAAGAGCGGCAGGCCTGGAGGTCGCCCACCCGGCGTCGCCCCCGTGCGCAAGGCCACCCTGGGTGACTGGATTGGCGGCGCCCGCCTGCAGACCCTGCCACTGGCGATTGCCCCGGTTGCGCTTGGAACGGCCGCGGCCTACGTGCTCGGGCACGACAGCGCCGGGCCCGGCTGGCACTGGTTGCGCGCCCTGGCCTGCCTGGCGGTTGCGCTGTTCCTGCAGGTCGGCGTGAACTTCGCCAACGACTACTCGGATGGCGTTCGGGGCACCGACAAATACCGGGTCGGCCCGCGACGACTCACCTCCTCGGGAGCGGCGAAGCCGCGCACCGTGCTGCTGGTCGCCCTCGCGTTCTTCGCGCTCTCCGCGCTCGCCGGGCTCGTGATCGTCTACCGAACCCAGGTCTGGTGGCTCATCGCCGTCGGTGCGGCCGCGATCCTCGCCGCTTGGTTCTACACGGGTGGCAAGCGCCCCTACGGTTACGCGGGGCTCGGCGAGATCTTCGTCTTCGTGTTCTTCGGAATCGTGGCCACCGCCGGAACGACGTTTGTCATCACCGGAACCGTCACGCTGGAGAGCTGGCTGGGCGGCGCGGCGGCGGGCCTGTTCGCCTGCGCGGTGCTCATGGTCAACAACATCCGCGACATCGCGCAGGACAAGCTGGCGGGCAAGAAGACGCTCGCCGTGCGGCTGGGCGACCGGGCATCCCGCATCGTCTTCGCCGTGCTCGTCCTGGCGCCATTCGGCATTCTCGCGTTCTTCGTGCTCTTCTACGACAACGCGTACCTGGTGTACTTCGCCCTGCTCGCCGCGATTCCGGCGGCGCTCATCACGCTGACGGCGAAGACCGCCCCCGAGCTCATCGTGGCGCTGCGCCTCACCGCGCTGACAGCGCTGGCCTTCGGGCTGGGGCTCGGCTGGGCGATCGCGTTCTAGCTAGCTCACGCCGTCCTCGGCCTCGGCGTCGACATCCTTGGGTGGCGTCGGGTTGGCGCGCCGGGCGGCCAGGTCGGCAGCAACCGCGTGGCGCAACTTTCCGAAGAAGATGTAAGACACACACAGCCCGATAACCGCCGCGATGACCGCGGAAAGCACGGGGTGCACCCCCACCAGCAAGAGAACGGCGAGCGCTATCGCGAATATCGCGATCCGCAGGAGGCTGTACTGCACCCAAGGCTTCACCCTGCCAGTGTATGCAGGCGGCCGCCTTGCTTCGGTAGGTGCAGTCAGGATGCGAGCCTAGAATTGTGCCATGGCCAGGTTCTACGTCGTTTCTGCCGTTCTGGTGGTGGCGTTCGACGTGTTCGCGATCGTGGATGTACTGCTTATCGATGGCCGGCGCATCCGGGCCCTAAACCGACCGCTCTGGGTGCTGGTCATCCTCGCCCTGCCGGTGATCGGTGCGATCCTGTGGTTCGGGGTCGGTCGGCAACGCCTCGACGGCGAAAACGAACGCCGCACGGTCGCGCCGGATGACGACCCCGCCTTCCTCAAGAACCTCCGCCGTGATGAGGAACAGGACGAGCGCATCCGCCGCCTGGAACAGGAACTCGCCGATCTCGACGATGACCCGCCCACCGAGCGCTGAGTCGCCGGCGACGGCCTTCTCCGTAGCCTTGCTCGACGAGTTCGTGCGCCTCGGCGTGCGCGACGTCGTGCTCAGCCCCGGGTCGCGCTCGCAGGCCCTCGCCCTGGTCGCCGCGGAGTTCGATCGCCTAAGCCTCGTCCGGTTGCGGGTGCGTATCGACGAACGGGTGGGGGGATTCCTCGCGCTCGGCCTGGCCGCCGAAACCGGTGCCCCCGTGCTGGTGATCACCACCTCAGGCACCGCCGTCGCCAACCTGCACCCCGCAGTGCTCGAGGCTCACCACACCGGAGTGCCCATCATCGTGGTGACCGCCGATCGCCCCGAAGCGCTGCGCGGGGTGGGGTCGAACCAGACCACCGACCAGCCGGGGATCTTCGGCTCCGCCGTGCAGCGCACCTGGGACGTGGGCGCACCCAGCGGCGAGCCGGGGGAGACGGAGGCCGCGGTGCAGCTCGCCAGGGATGCCTTCGCTGTGGCATCCGGGCCGGTGCACGTCAATCTCTCGTTCGCCGAACCGCTCTCGTCTCGGTTCAGCTATGAGCCCTCGACTCGCGACGCCCCGACACAGCCCGAGGAGGCCGAACCGGTCGCGCTCGAGCTGCAGGCCGAGCCCGGCACTGTCGTCGTCGCGGGCACGGGATCAGGCGAGCGTGCCGAGGAGGTCGCCCGCGAACTCGGCGCGCCGCTCTTGGCCGAGGTCTCGAGCGGGGCGCACTTCGGCCCGAACCTCGTCGTCGCCTACCGCGAACTCCTGAACACCGCGAACTTCGGTGACCGAGTCGCCCGCGTGGTCGTCTTCGGGCACCCCACCCTCAGCCGCGAGGTGCCAGCACTCATCGAGCGCCAGGGCGTCGAGACGATCGTGGTGCGTGGGCGCTCCGCTGACGACTACAACCCTGGGCACCGGGTGGCGGTGTTCGCGGATGACGTGCGGGTGGTGCCTTCGGACGGCACAGACCGGGCCTGGGTGGGGCGTTGGGTCGTGGCATCCCGCGCGCTCATTGAGCCGGCGGAGACGGCACCGGATGTCGCGGCTCCCGCTGGCGCGCATGCCAAGGCCGAGCTTGCCGCGGTTCGCGCTCCCGTCACCCGACGTGCCCTCGTGGAGGCCGTCTGGCGCGCCACCTGGCCGCACGATCGGCTCGTGCTCGGGGCATCCAGGCTCATCCGCGAGGCGGACAAGTTCGTCACGGGCAAGAAGATCGTCGTGCACGCCAACCGGGGCCTGGCCGGCATCGACGGCACAATCGCGACGGGGCTCGGCATCGCCCTGGCATCGCAGGCAGACGGTGCCAAAGGAACTACCCGCGTGCTGCTGGGCGACCTCGCGTTCCTGCACGACGTGGGCGCGCTGCTGTTTGGCGTGGGCGAGCAGCGGCCGCGGATCCAGGTGATTGTCGGCAACGACAACGGCGGAACGATTTTCGACGGCCTAGAGGTCGGCAGGCAGGGGGGCGCGGCATTCGACCGGGTGCTCTTGACGCCACAGGTTGCGTCAGTGGAACAGGTCGCGAGGGCGTATGGCTGGGACTACCTGCGCGTAGATACTCGCGGCCAACTCGACCAGGCGCTCACGGCATCCACCGGTCCTGTTGTCGTGGAAGTGCCGCTGCGCCGCGAGTAGCGTGGGCGCATGACCCAACTCAGCCCCGTCACGGCGGGCTTCGACCTCTCGAAGGTCGACACCTCATCCACTCCCGGCGTCGCGGACCGCAAGGAAGCGGACCAGCAGCTCGAGAAGAACGTGGGCGAGCTCGGGATGCTGCAGGAGCGCCTCTACGCGGATTCGACGGTGGGCGGCTCCCGCAGCGTGCTCCTCGTGCTGCAGGCCATGGACACCGCGGGCAAGGGCGGCATCATCCGCCACGTCATGGGGCAGGTCGATCCGCAGGGAGTGCAACTGCACGCGTTCAAGGCGCCCAACGACGAGGAGAAGCGGCACGACTTCCTCCGGCGGGTTCGCCCCCAACTGCCCGTCGCGGGCAAGATCGGGGTCTTCGATCGCTCCCACTACGAAGACGTGCTCATTCACCGCGTGCACGGCTACTCCACCCCGGAGGCCATCGAAGAGCGCTACGGCATCATCACCGAATTCGAGAAGGCCGTGGCCGCCTCGGGCACCACGATCATCAAGGTCATGCTGCACATCGGTTACGCAGAACAGAAAGCCAGGCTCCAGGCCCGCCTCGATCTGCCGGAGAAGAACTGGAAGTACAACCCCGGCGACGTGACCGAACGCGTGTTCTGGCCCGCCTACATGGAGGCGTACCAGCTCGCCCTCACCCGGACCTCGACTCCGGATGCCCCCTGGTACTGCATCCCCGCCGATCACAAGTGGTACGCCCGCTGGGCCGTGCAGCACCTGCTCATCGGCGCACTGCAGGGCATCAACCCGCAGTGGCCGGCGGCGGACTACGACGTGGCGGTGGAGAAGGCGCGGTTGGCGGCTACTTAGTCCTCGAGCCAGGCGCGGAGGTGCTCGGTGACGAGATCGGGTTGCTCAAGGGTGGAGCCGTGCCCGCACTCTGGGATAACCCGGAGACTCGCTCCCTCGATTGCGTCCGCGATTTCCATCGAAAGCTCGGGCGGAGTGAGAGGGTCTTCGGCACCAACCATGACGAGCGTGGGCACCGAGATATTCGCGAGGGATGGCCGGGAGTCTGGGCGGCTGATGGCGATGCGGGTGTGACGGGCGAGCCCATCGGGTCCAACACGCATCGCCATGGTCCGGTTCGCGGCCTTGATGAGGGGGTCGTCCTGGTGGGCGGGGTGGAGGATCGAAGTAAGAACATCAGTTGCAAGCGAGGTGAAGTCTCCTGCTGTGAGCTGGTCGAGTAGCGCCCAGCGCGCGGCGGACTGCTCTTGTGTGTCGGGGCGCGCGCTGGTGTCGAGAAGGGCAAGCCGCTCGATCCGCTCAGGAGCTTGACGCATCATCTCCAGGCACAGATAGCCGCCCATCGAGATGCCCGCCAACGCGAAGAGCGCTGGCGAAGCGTCGAGAATCGAACCCGCGACCTCCTCGATAGTGTCGGCCGACAGGGTGGAAGCGATGTGGATGGAGCGATCGCCCCACATCGCCGACACCTGCGGACCCCACACTTCGGCGGAACACAACAGACCGGGGACGAAGACCACCGGCAGGTTCATTGCGTCCTCTTTTCGAACGCTTCCGCGATCGGCCGAAACTTCAGCGTCGTCTCCGCGAGCTCGCGCGCGGGGTCGGAGTCCGCGACGATGCCTGCCCCGGCATACGCGGTGACCGTCGTGCCGTCGACCTGGGCGCAGCGCAGCGCCACCGCCCACTCGCCGTCGCCGTCGGCTCCCACCCAGCCCACGGGCCCGGCGTAGCGCCCACGGTCGAAGGGCTCGAGTTCGGCGATGAGCCGGAGCGCGGCATCCGTGGGTGCGCCCGCCACGGCCGCCGTGGGATGCAGTGCGGCCACGAGGTCGAGTGCGCTCGATCCGTCGGTGAGGATGCCGGTCACGTCGCTCGCGAGGTGCCAGAGGTTGGGCAGGGCGAGCGGGTACGGTGGCGTGGCGGCGAGGTCCGTCGCATGCGAGGCCAGCGCATCCAGCACCGAGGCGCGGGCGAACTCGTGCTCGGCCAGATCCTTGGACGAGGCGGCGAAGACCTCACGGGGGACCTCCCGCGCCGCCGTGCCGGCGAGCACCCGTGAGCTCACCGTGCTGCCTTCGACGCCTACGAGAGTCTCGGGGCTCGAGCCGATGAGGCCCTCGACCGCGAAGGTGAAGGTGTCGGGGTAGGCATCGGCCAGCCGGGCGATGGGTAGCCGCAAGTCGGCCTTGGCGGGAATCGGGCCGGCGAGGTCGCGGGCGACGACCACTTTGCTCGCGTCACCCGCAGCTATGTGCGCCACCACCGAAGACACGGCCGCGGCATATGCCTGGGGCGACATACGACCCGGGGTGAGGGAGACCGTGAAGGGTGAGCCGACGAGGGTCACCTCCCCTTCGAGCAACGTATGGCGTGACGCCATACCTTCTTCAGAAGAAGACCCGCCAGCGCTGGTAACGCGCGTGACCCACGAGACGCCATTCCGCCGCCCGATGATCACTGCCGGGACGATGAGCAGGCTTGTGGCCGCTGACGAGGCAGCGAACGCGAAGCTGCCGAACGCGACGAGCCCGGAGCCAGGGAGGCGGACGGCGTCATCCACAGTCGAGGTTGCCACGAGCGCACGCCAGGCGGCAGCGGCATCCACGATCCTTGTCGGCCCTGTGAACTCGAGGCGCAAGGCCTCGCCGATGCCGATCAAGCCATCGCCGTCGCGCAGGAAGGCGAGTGGGTTGTCGGGTGACAGCAGGGCGATGAGTGAGCCCGGGTCGGTCGTGACGGTGGAGGTGACGTGCAGGAGCCGGGGGCCCACCGCGCGAGTCACCCGTCCAGCCTACCCTCGGCCTCGAAGCACACCCGCGGGCCAGAACCATAGACTTGAGGCATGAGCAAGGCCGACATGAACAAGCGACCTGATGAGGTCGCCAGCATGTTCGATGCCGTCGCGAAGAACTATGACCGCACGAACTCGGTGCTCTCGGGCGGCAACGCGATCCTCTGGCGTGCCGCCATGGTGCGCGCGGTCGCGCCGGTTGCCGGCGAGCGCATCCTCGATGTGGCTGCGGGAACGGGCACGAGTTCCGCCGCGCTGCAGAAGAACGGCGCCACGGTCGTCGCTCTCGACTTCTCCGCGGGCATGGTGGCCGAAGGGCGGCGCAAGCACCCGAAGGTCGAATTCATCGAGGGCGATGCCGAGAAGCTCCCGTTCGGTGACAACGAATTCGACGCCGCAACGATCAGCTTCGGGCTGCGCAACGTGAGCAAGCCGAAGGCAGCGCTCAGCGAAATGTACCGGGTGCTCAAGCCCGGCGGTCGGGTTGTCGTGTGCGAGTTCTCCAAGCCCCCCGTGGCGATCTTCAGGGCCGGCTACTACACCTACCTGCAATACGTCATGCCGACAATCGCCGACCGCGTCAGCTCAAACCCTGACGCCTACAGCTACCTCGTCGAGTCGATCAAGGCCTGGCCAGACCAGGGCGAGCTGAGCCAGTGGCTTCGCGGAGCGGGCTTCACCCGGGTGGCCTACCGCAACCTCACCGGCGGCATCGTTGCCCTTCACCGCGGCACGAAACCGTTGGATGCCTCGGTGCTGGCCTCCGTCGCCAAGCGCAAGAGCAACGCGACTCGCCCGATCAAGGTGGTGCCTGGGGCATGAGCCCTGTTCCACTCGCTCGTCGGAGCAACACGCTGAGTTCGTCGCTCGGTCTGGGCGAGAAGCTCTTCGCGTCGAGCGATGAGCGCAGGTTCGTGGATGCCATCGAGCAGGGTCTCGAGATCGTCGAGGCCGGCCTGCTCAACCAAATGCATTTCGCCGACGAGATCGCGGATGTCACCAGCCGCTACCTCCTCGCCGCCGGCGGCAAACGCGTGCGGCCGGTGCTCACCCTCCTCACCGCACAGCTCGGCAACGGAAACAACGACAACGTGATCGCGGCGGCCCAGGCCATCGAGATCACCCACGTGGCATCCCTGTACCACGACGACGTGATGGACGAGGCGCAGATGCGCCGCGGTGTTCCCAGCGCACAGGCCGTCTGGGGCAACTCCGTCGCGATTCTCACCGGCGACCTCCTTTTCGCTCGCGCGGCGAAAATTGGTGCTCCGCTCGGCGACGACGTGCTGATCCTGCAGGCCGATACCTTTGAGCGGCTGTGCTTGGGCCAGCTGCACGAGACCCTCGGCCCGCGGCCCGACGAAGACCCGATCGAGCACTACATTCAGGTGCTGGGCGACAAGACCGGGTCGCTCATCGCTGCCGCGGCCCAGGTCGGCGTCATCCTCTCGGGTGCCCCTCAGGAATACCGCGAGCCGGCTCGAGTCTTCGGCGAGAAGATCGGGATCGCATTCCAACTCATCGACGACGTCATCGATTTGGCCGGTGAAGCCGACGAGACCGGCAAGACCCCCGGCACCGACCTCCGGGCTGGCGTCGCGACTCTTCCCCTCCTCTACCTGCGTGACCTGGCCAAGAGCGACGCGGAGGCGGACGACCTGCTGCGACGGATCGAACGGGACGCGGCATCCGACTTCGACGACGAAGCCGACAGCGCCGAGTTCACGGCTGCGATCGCCGAACTGCGCGCGCACCCCGTAACCGTCCGGACGCTCGCAGAGGCGCACCGCTGGTCGCGAGAAGCCGTCGAAGCACTTGCTCCGCTGCCGGAGGGTCCCGTGAAGAAGGCCCTCACCCGCTTCGCGGAGACCATCGTCGAGCGCTCGAACTGACACAATAGATACCCAAAGCCCGCAGGAAGCGGAATCGGCGACCTGCGCGCCGTTTCCGCGCGTCGCGCCGCAGAAGCGGCGGCGCGACCAGGAAGGAAACACAGTGAAGCTGCGCCTGGCCATCGTCGGAGCCGGCCCCGCCGGCATCTATGCCGCAGACATCCTTCTCAAGGCGGAGAAGACTTTCAACGTCTCGATCGACCTGTTCGAGCAACTCCCCGCGCCCTATGGCCTCGTGCGATACGGAGTCGCGCCAGACCACCCGCGCATCAAGGGCATTGTCACCGCGCTGCGAGACGTGCTCGACTCGGGCGACATCCGGCTGTTCGGCAATGTACTCTACGGTCGCGACATCACCCTCGACGATCTCAAACAGCACTACAACGCGGTCATCTTCTCTACCGGTGCGATCCGGGATGCCGCCCTCACGGTCCCCGGAATCGACCTGCCCGGCAGCTACGGTGCGGCCGACTTCGTCAGTTGGTACGACGGACATCCGGATTTCCCGCGGGAGTGGCCGCTGGATGCCCGCGAGGTCGCCGTCATCGGCAACGGCAACGTGGCACTGGATGTCGCGCGCATGCTGGCCAAGCACGCAGACGACCTGCTGCCCACCGAGATCCCCGACAATGTCTACGCAGGCCTCAAGCAGTCACCCGTCACCGATGTTCACGTGTTCGGACGGCGCGGCCCCGCCCAGGTGAAGTTCTCGCCGCTTGAGCTGCG
>JAYUVE010000004.1:0-183801 GCA_043754275.1 Microbacteriaceae bacterium
CCGCGGTACCGCGCGCGACGAGCTTGATCCAGACCAGGGCCTTCTCGCCTGTCTGTAGTAGGTAGGCCCGCCGCCCGGCAAGCTCGACTGAATACCCGCCGACCTCGCTGATTGCTTCCGTCGCGCCGGCGAAGAGCTGCGGATGCTCGCTCACGACGTGGTGCGAACCGAACACTCCCCCGTTCTCCTCATCGGAGAAGAACGCCACGACGAGGTCGCGGTTCGGGCCGCCCGACTCAACAACGGAACGCAACGCCGTGAGCATCATGGCGTCCATGTTCTTCATGTCGACGGCGCCGCGGCCCCAGAGCATCCCGTCGCGGATTATGCCGCCGAAGGGATCGACGCTCCAGTTGGTCGGGTCGGCCGGCACCACGTCGGTGTGGCCGTGAACGACGAGGGCGGGTTTCGACGGGTCTCGGCCCTTCACCCGCGCAATAACGCTGGTGCGACCGGTCGCCGCATCGAAGAACCGGGGCGCTAACCCCATGGCGGTGAGGTGTTCGCCGAGGTACTCCGCTGCATCCGTTTCGCCGTTCGAGCGACCCTCGCCGAAGTTGGTCGTGTCGAATCGAATGAGCTCTTGCGCAATCCGGGCGGTTGCTTCTGGCTCATCCGGCTGCGTCATCCCCCCACGCTACCAGCGTGCTATTCTCGTACCTCGGTGGTCCCAGCAATGGGGTTGCCCACGCGCGCGGATGGCGGAAATGGCAGACGCGCTAGCTTGAGGTGCTAGTGCCCGTATAGGGCGTGGGGGTTCAAGTCCCCCTTCGCGCACAACCCTGAAGGCGCTCAGCAATGGGCGCCTTCAGTCGTTTAACTCGCGCCTTCAGGGTTTGTGCGCGAAGAGTCGATGCGAACGCCCGGGGCCCCCGCTGGGCAGTCCGGACCATTGCGCTACGTGGGCAGCCCTCGCACAAGTGACCGCAATGGACCGGCGGCCCAGTAGGGGCGTCAAGTCCCCCTTCGCGCACAGGCCTCCGTTCCGAAATAACGGACTTCGTGCCAACGGAGATCTGCTGACCAGCACTTTTGCGGGCATCCACCGTCAATCTCCGTCATTTCGGAAGGTTTCGGAAGGTTTCGGAAGGTCGGAAGGTCGGAAGGTCGGAGGGTTCGGGAAGGTCGGAAGGTTTCGGAGGGTTCGGAAGGTTTCGGAAGTTGCCGGACCTGCCCTGCCGTAGAAAGGCCGGGACGCCCGTCCGGAAACTACGCGACAGACTCCGCCTTCGCGACCTCGGCCGGGACGCCGTAGGCGGCGGTGACCAGGATGGGGATGTGGTCGGAGGATCCGCGCGGAAGGGTCTCGACATCCTCGATGATGAAGCCCTGGGAGGTGACGAAGTCGAAGTGGCCGCGGAAGAACTTGTATGCGGTGTAGGTGCGACGGTCGCTCAGGGTGAGGTCGTAGCCGCTCTTTGCGACCTTCTCCGACAGGCTCTCCTGGAACAGCGGGTAGTTGTAGTCCCCCACCATGAGGATGGGGACACCCGAACCGAGATCCTGCAGCAGTTCGTGGGCGGCCGAGATCTGCTTGCGCCGCAGCGAGTTGAGCGCAGTCAGGGGTGCCGCGTGAAATGAGGCGAGTACGAGCTCGTGCTTCGAGTCGCGGTCGATGAGTTTCGCTCCGACCAGCCTCTCGGGGGTCGGCGAGAAGATCAAGTCGTGCAATGACTTCTTAAGTTCGAACGACTGGCTCGCCACTTGCTCGTAGCGATCTTTGCGGTAGTAGACCGCGAGTCCGAGTCGATTGCGCTTCGTCGAGTCGGCGAGATGCAGGTCGCCAATCTCCGCGGGGAGCTCAGAGGCAATGCACTCCTGCAGGCAGAGAGCATCCAAATCAGGAGTCTTCGCCAGTTGAACGAGCTCGGTGATGGCCCGGTTCTTGCGAAGGTTGTAGCTGATTACTCTGATCACTGACCTGCACACCTCTCCCGACCGAAGACTCCAGCCTATGTGCCACACGAGGTATTCGTTGTCGATCCGGTCGCCCAGGAGTGCCGATTTCGAGGTGAGGATAGTTCGCCGGAGGGGGTAGTTTTGTCGTCATGAGTGACACTGCCGTGCCGGGTGGGCCTGCAGCCGAAAACCCGCATCACCACGACCCCAAGCACAGGCGCGAGGGAGTTCCGCTCGACGGTGCCCCTGACCTGGGGCTCTATGCGCCACCCGGCCCCGCCGCGACTGAGGCAGTGGTCGAATTCGAGGAGTTCGGTGAGAATCCCGACACGGAGACCAAGGGCTAGCCGAGGCGGACAACGCCGCGGCGCTATACGAACCGCACGCCGCTGGCAAGCCGGGTGCGCACCTCGAACAACTCGTTGCCTCCGATTGGCGGTACCCCAGGTATCCCGTTGCGGAGTAGGGCTGGCAGGTGCTCCTGCCGCACCGCGACGGCGGCAGCCCCGCGAATGCTTCCCAGCTGCGCGAGGGGCTCGTCGAGAGCGGCATCCGGAAGCACTATGACCAGTGCGGTGAACCGCACGCGCAGCCCCCGTGAGAGCACCTTTGCGCGGGTGGCGAGTTCGTGCATGGGTCTCTCCTCATGGAGTGCCTCGCCGATGAGCTCGCTCTTGCGTGTGCGCACCGGGCCGCCGAAGTCTTCGGAGAGCATCGCGAACAGCCCGGTCGGGCCGAGCACGATGTGGTCGATCTTTTCGTCGGGGCCTCCCGTGGAGACGTCGTGCCAGACGGTGTATCCGATGCCGAGCGCGCTCAGGCTGCGTGCGGTGGCCTCCTCGGCCAGGGCATCCGCGAGGGTGTGGCGGATCTCGCGCGGGGCATCCCGAACCAGCACGGGGTCGTAGGGGTCGGCGATCGGGGCGCCGCGGCCCACCCATTCGCGCAGTTGCTCGAGGTATTTCTCGCGCCGCCAGCCGCCGGGGTGGCCGTAGGAACGCGCACGGGGCCGGCTGTCTTGGCGCGGCCGAGCGGGTTGGGCGGTAAACGTCTGGTGAGTCTCGGCCGGTCGGTGCCCGGAGTCGTAGGAGGCGCGCTTCTCGCGACTGCCGATGCGCTCCCAGGCCAGCTGCACCGCGACAAATCGCTTGGGGTCTCCCCCGGTGTCTGGGTGCGATTCGCGCAGCGCCCGTCGAAAGGCCCTGCGCAACTCGTCATCGGACACGGATGCCGCCACCCCCAGCACCTCATACGGGCTCGCCGACATCGGGCTCTCGGGCATCGCTAAAGAATACCCGCGCGTCGCCGACCACTTGCCGCGAAGGTACTGCGAAGTGGATCATCGCCCCGCCGCTGCTGTCGAGGTTCTCCCAGTGTTCCCCGCGTAGATTCTGGAACATGACCACCCTCGTTGACATCCCCCTCACCACGATCGACGGCGCGGCGACCTCGCTGTCGGAGTACCGGGACAAAGTGTTGCTCATCGTGAACGTGGCATCCCGTTGTGGACTATCACCGCAATACGAGAAGCTCGAGGAGTTGCAGAAGACCTATGGCGATCGCGGTTTCACCGTGCTGGGCTTTCCGAGCAACCAGTTTCTGCAGGAGCTCAGTGACACCGACGACATCAAGGAGTACTGCTCACTGACCTGGGGCGTGACCTTCCCGATGTTCGACAAGGTGAAGGTGAACGGCAGGAACGCCCACCCGCTCTACAAAGAGCTCAAGCAGACTCCGGACGCAGCGGGCAAAGCGGGCAAGGTGCAGTGGAACTTCGAGAAGTTCGTGGTTACCCCCGATGGCTCGGTGCACCGCTTCCGCCCGAAGACGGAGCCGGATGACCCGGCCATCGTCGACCTCATCACGCAGTCACTGCCTGCCTGAGCTGCCCGAGCCCCACTAGCGGCCGCCGCCCCCGCCTCCACCGCCACCGCCCCCGGAGAACCCGCCGCCGAACGATCCGCCGCCGAAGGATGATCCTCCCCCGCTTCCACTCCAGCTCGACGCGGAGACCGGCGGAGACATCGCCGTGGAGAATCCTCGCATCGTGCCGGAGAACAGGGCGGCGTTGAATCCGTTGGCACCGATGAACCAGTCGGGTTGCTCGGGCAGCGACTCGACGCGCACGGCGAGCTCTTTCATCCACTGGTCTTCGACGCCCCAGAGCACTGCCCAGGGCAATAGTTTCTCGTAGAGCTTGATCATCTGCAGGTTGTCGCCGACATCGATGCGTTCGGCGCCGCCCGGGCTCTGCAGGGCGCGCATCCTGTCTTTCTCGGCGAGGGTCAGGTACATCTGCATCCCGAGCAGGAACTCTTTGGCTTCGGCCCCCGCGTCGGTGGGCTGCAGGGGGCGCCGCGCGAGGATCGCGGTCGCGATAAATGCAGCAGTTCCGACGAGGATCGTGGGCCAGAGAAACGCACTGACGGAGTAGTAGGTGCCGGCCGAGACGAAGAGCAGGCCGATCGTGACCACGCCGAGGATCACCTGCACGACAACCAGCAGCGCGGCCAACCCGCGGCCACCTGGTTGCCGCAGGAAGCCGCTGGGCACGAGCGAGGTGCGCGCCGCTGTGTTGAGTTCGTCGAGGCCGCGCATGACTATTTGGTTGGACTGCCCGAACTCGACGACGGCCCCGTCGGCAGGGTCTGCCTCAAAGATGAGGTCGAGCAGTGACTGGTCTTCGGCGCTCGCGCCAGCGTTGCCCAGGTACTGCAGCGAATAGGGCTCACCGCCCTCGGCTATCGGGTAGGCGAGAATGCGCAGGTTCTTGCGCACCGCGAGCCGCACGATCGCGGCGGGGATCGCCGTCCAGGGCCGGCTCACCAGGTTCGCCGACTGCAGGATCGTGATGCCCTCCGGTTCGCTGTACTGCGGGATGATGATGCCGCTGCCACGGGAACCTCGCCCCGCCCGAATGCGCGCTGCGATCGCGGCACCGAGCGTGCCGAGGCCCAGCACTCCGAGGGCGGCGGAGAGCACATCCACCCCCACCGGCACGGGAACGGGAACGGGATCGGGCGTTGTCGTCGGGGTCGGGGTCACGAAGGTTCCCGGCTGAAAGCCAATGGCGACGGTAAGCGTCTCGCCGGGGGCCAGGGTCTCGGCGCTCGCGGTGTATTTGACGGGGCCAGCGGCGGCTGGGCCAGACAGTGTCGGGGCCGCCGTCGCCGGGTCGGTAGCGGGCGCGGGTGGTCCACTGATCGGGCACTGGTTCGTCGAGCCCTGAGGGCCGACATAGCAGGCCGCGTTGCCGGTGAGCGCGCCGACGAGCGCGGCGTCCACGTGCACGCTGGCGGACACCTCGCCGAAGGGTTGCCCCCAGCCGGTGCCGTTGACATCCCAATACAGCTCGTTGGAATGAGTGTCTTCGAACGAGCGCACCACGTTCTGTTGGGTGTAGGAGATCACGTAGGTGACGACGCCGTGCACGAATTCGTCGGTGCCCAGCGCCAGGTCGACGAAGCCATTCTCGTAGCTCGTCTCGTAGGGCACGTCGTTGCCCTTGTCGTCTTTCACCGAGTTCACCACCGTGCCGAGGTCGACCCCGTCGTAGTCAGCGGGGATCGCCCGGATGATGCCCCGGTTCTGGTCGAAGCTCGGGAAGCGCGCGACGATGGTCTCGACCACGTCGAGGTGGGAGGTGCCGTCCTCCCCGCGGCTGAGTGTGTAGTCGCCGTCGAACGAATCGAAGGTGAAATCGCTCGTGTCGGCGCTCGCCCCTGGCACCGCAAGCACGGTCGCTGGCAGCAGGATCGCGGCGGCTATGGCGAGAAGGGCTGAGGTTCCGAGTAGACGTCGCATCGAGACGAGCCTAGTAATGGTTACGAGCCTGCAAGATGACGATGTGGGTATCCGTCACCAGGTAGACGAGGCGGTTGCCCTCATCGATGCGCCTCGACCAGGCACCGGAGAGGATGTGTTTGAGCGCCTCGGGCTTGCCCGTGCCAGAGAACGGGTCTCGCAGGATCTCCTGGATCAACGCATTGACTCGCTTCAGCGTTTTTCGATCCTGCCCCTGCCAGTGGGTGTAGTCCTCCCACCCGTCGCGGTCGAAGGCCAGTTGTCGACTCACGCCTCGTGTAGCTCGTGGGTTTCGAATTCGCCGCGCCGGGCCCGCTCGAGTGCCGCGAGCAGCCGCTCGGCCCCCTTCACGTTTCGCAACAGGTAAGCGGTCTCGGTGATCGCGTCATAGTCGTCCTTAGAGATCAGGACGGCGTTGCCGTGCTTCGACACGACCTCCACCACAGCGTGGTCGTCATTGACTTGCTGGATCAGGCCGAACAGATTGCGTCGAGCATCGGTCGCCGTGATTGCGGGCATTTGATCGCTCCCTTCAAAGTGGTACAGAAAAGCGTACCACTTTGCGCGTGGCTACTTCCAGCCCAGGGGCTTGAAGATGTGCTGTGCGATGGTTCCCAGCAGCCGCGCGTTGTACTCCACCCCGAGCTGGTTCGGCACGGTGACCAGCACGGTGTCGGCCGCTTGCACCGCCGCATCCTGCGCGAGGTCGGCCGCGATCTGGTCGGGCTCGCCCACGTAGCTCTTGCCGAAGCGCGCCATGCCACCGTCGAGGTAGCCGACCTGGTCTTCGCTGCCCCGCTCGCTGCCGAAGTAGCGACGATCCTCATCTGTCGTGATCGGCAGGATGCTGCGGCTCACCGACACGCGCGGCTCTCGGGTATGACCCGCCGCCGCATACGCCTCCCGGTAGATCGCGATCTGCTCGGCCTGCAGTTCATCGAACGGAACCCCGGTGTCTTCGGTCAGGAGCGTTGAGCTCATCAGGTTCATGCCCTGTTCGCCGGTCCATTTCGCGGTGGCACGGGTGCCCGATCCCCACCAGATGCGATCTGGTAGCCCCGGTGACTGCGGCTCGATCGCGAGCAGCCCTGGCCCGCGGCTGGCCTGGGCGACGGCCCCTCCGTTGATCGCCGCGCGGAAGATCTCGGTCTTGGTGCGGGCAACATCCGCATCGGTGGAGCCCTCGCTAGGCACATACCCGAAGCGTTCGTACCCGTTCAACGCGGTCTCGGGTGAGCCGCGGCTGAGGCCCAACTGCAATCGACCGCCGTTGCCGGAGTGTGCGCTGATCAGGTCTGCTGCCGCGGCATCCTCCGCCATATACAGCGGGTTCTCGTAGCGCATATCGATCACGGCGGTGCCGAGTTCGATCGTCGAGGTACGGGCGCCCATGGCGGCCAGCAACGGGAAGGGGCTCGCGAGCTGTCGGGCGAAATGGTGCACGCGCACGTAGGCGCCGTCGATGCCGACCTCTTCTGCGGCAACGGCGAGCTCGATCGTCTGCTGTAGGGAGTCTGCTGCCGTGCGCACCACCGAACCGGGAACGGCCTGGTAGTGACCGAAAGACAGGAACCCGATGCGCTTCATACCCGGTCTAGCGTATTGCGTGCATCCAGCATTCCCGGGTACGCAGACGTACGCTGGAGGTATGGCCGTGACCCTCGCCCATGAACCCGATGCCAGCCGCTACACGCTGCACGTCGATGGCGCTCTCGTCGCGCTCGCCGACTACGTCATCAACGACCGCTCGATCTCGTTCAACCACACTTACACCCAACCCGTTCAGCGCGGGCACGGTTATGCGGCTGACCTCCTCGAGTTCGCGATGGATGACGTGGAGGCGGGCTCCGATCGCAAAGTCGTGCCGATGTGTTGGTACGTCGCCGAATGGTTCGACAAGCATCCGGCGCGGGCCGGATTGCTCACCCGATGATGTGCGCTGCCCCGGCTTCCCCCAGTACTGGGGAGTTCTGGGGTCGCACGCCCTTCCCTACAGTCAATGTCATTGCATGAACCGGTGGGGGAACCGAATGTCGACAGCAGGACACCAGAACGTACCAGCCGCATGGTATCCAGATCAGAGCGATCCGCGGCAGTTGCGGTGGTGGGACGGGCACGGCTGGACGGGTGAGGTGCGTCCAGCGATCGCGATCGTGCCAGAGGCCGCGCCGGCTGCAGTCTCGCCGACCGCAGCACAGACCCCGTCTGCCGCACAGCTCGAGGCTCGTCGCTCTCTTCACGCCGCCCCCCAGCCCGCCCCCGGGTTCGGCCAGGCCACGCCCGAGCAACTTCGCACCTGGCCGCCGCCCTCCGCGCGCGAACGCAATCAGTTGCCGACCTCGGTGAATGAGTTGCCCCGGCAGTGGGGAATGTCGACGCGGGATGACGCGACGCAGACCTGGTTCGAGCAGGCGCAGAAGCCCGTGCAGTTCGTGCCCAGGCTCGCCGACTCCGGGCCGCCTTACCTGACCGAACAGACGGAGTTCTTCGGGGATGCGGACGAGTCGGTGTTCGGGGACACCATCGAGAGCACCATCGAGATGCTCACCAAGACCCGCCCGTACTCCGACCTCGCCGGCCTTCTCGATGAGGAATTCCCCGACAGTGACTTCCCCGACAGTGACTTCTCCGACGGCGACTTCCCCGACAGTGACTTCCCCGACAGTGAGGAGCGGGGCCCGGTTGCCCTGCCCCCGGTGTGGCGTGGTGTCGACGAGGCGCCCGAGGACGAGCATCCTGCTGCTCCCGACCCGGTCGGCCTCACCCGCCGCCAATTGCGCGAGATGGTCGGCCCACTCACAACGGCGACCGACCGCGACTAAACCACCTGCTCGTCACTACGCTTGGCTGGGTGACGATTACAGCAGCGGCAGACGGTTCGGCGCTCGGCAACCCGGGCCCGGCGGGGTGGGCCTGGTACATCGACGAGAACACCTGGGCGGCCGGCGGCTGGAAACATGCCACCAACAACCAGGGTGAGCTGAAGGCCGTGCTCGAGCTGTTTCGGGCGACGGCGCATGTCGATGACGACCTGCACATCCTGTGCGATAGCCAGTACGTCATCAACTCGGTGACCAAGTGGATGCCCAGCTGGAAGGCCAAGAACTGGCGCAAGGGCGACGGCAAACCGGTGTTGAACCTGGAGCTACTCAAGGAGATCGACGCCGAACTCACCGGTCGCCATTACCTCTTCACCTGGGTGAAGGGCCACATCGGGCACGGCCTCAATGAGGCGGCGGATGACCGTGCTCGCGGTGCCGCTGAGGCCTACGCCCGTGGCGCACTCCCCAATGCCGGGCCGGGGTACCCGGGGGCCGCGCCGGCGATCACGCGCGAAGCCGAGGGTTCGGGAGCAGCTGACACGCTGTTCTAACCACCGCCTGCGGTGGCGCGGGCTCGGGGTTTCTTCTGAAAGAAACCCTTGCGCGCGCCGGTCGCCGGGGGTAACGTACAACCAAATGGTTGTATTAGAACTCTCCGACGCGGACGTGGACCGCATCTTTCATGCCCTCGCGGATGCGACGCGACGCGACATAGTTCGCCGCACCCTGGTCGCCGATATTTCGGTGTCCCAGCTGGCGAACGCGTACGAGATGTCTTTCGCGGCCGTGCAGAAGCACGTTGCAGTTTTGGAGGAGGCGAGGCTCGTGAGCAAAGAACCGCGCGGCCGCGAGCGGATGGTGCGGGGCAACCTCGACCGCATCCGCGAGGCGCAGCGCCTGCTCGACCACTTCGAGGTCATCTGGCGTTCGCGCATCGACCGCCTCGACATCCTGCTCGCCGAAGACGACCCCGCTCAAGCAGAAACCTAACCGAAAGGCACCTCATGCCCGTCACCTCCGTCGACAAGAACCTCGACCAGCTCACCATTACGATCGTCGCCGACTTCGCGGCGCCACTTCGCCGCCTCTGGGATGCCTACACCGACCCGCGCAAGATCGAGCGATTCTGGGGTCCCCCGACCTATCCCGCTACGTTCCTCCGTCACGATGCCGTGGCCGGTGGACGCAGCGTGTACTCGATGACCGGTCCGGAGGGCGATGTGCACTACGGCTGCTGGGACTGGACGTCAGCCGATGCCCCCCACGCCTTTGAGGTGCTCGACAGGTTCGCGGATGCGGCCGGAGTGCCCAATCCCGACCTCCCCACCACCCGTATGGACTTCGCATTCGAGGAGACTGACAGCGGAAGCCGCCTGACCACGACCTCGCACTTCGACTCACTCGAGCAGATGCAGGAGCTCATCGATATGGGCGTGCTCGAGGGCACTCGTGAAGCGATGGGGCAGATCGACACCGTCCTGGCCGATCTGGCGTCATTCGCGAGCGAGCGTGCAGTGGAGGCGCAGCTACTCAGCGACACCCAGGTGCGGGTGGCACGCGTCATCCGCGGCACCGTCGAGCAGGTGTGGCGTGCCCACAACGACTCCGAGCTCATGAAGAAATGGCTGTTGGGACCGGATGGCTGGTCGATGCCCGTCTGCGAGGTCGCGACCGCCGTCGGCGACAGCTATCGCTACGAGTGGCAACGAGACGGCGGCGAGGAGCGATTCGGCTTCGTGGGCGAATTGCTCGAAGCGGAGGAGCCCTACCGCGCGGTGACGACCGAGGCCATGATCGGAATGGACTTCCCCGCGACGCTCAACGAGCTGACCCTCACGTCGGTCGAAGGCGGAACGCTCCTCTCGCTCGTCATCACCTACGCGAACGCCGAGCAGCGTGACGCGATTCTCGCATCGGGCATGACCGGTGGCATGGAGACGAGCTACCAGCGCCTGGAAGGGCTGCTTCAGCCCAGTCTCGCGGGGTGAGCGGCGGGTCCCCCGCAGCCGAACTGCCGCTACCCGCCATGCACCATGATCCAGGCGAGAAGGTAGCTGCGCGAGTTGCCGTCGTCGATCGCGGAATCGGGCAGCTTGCGCGCTTGCTGCAGGGCGGATGCCGCGTCATCCGGCCCGGCCAGTGCCGAGTACATCAGCAGCAGGTCGGCGAACTGCGGGGCCGGGCCGTGGGCGAGGGCTTCGGCCACGTTCGAGCGGATGCGTTGCGGGTCGGCGGCAAGGTAGTCGGAAACCGGGCTCATCGGTATGAGTTGGATGCCGAGAACCGCGGCCGGCTCGGCACTGAACCAGGTACCGTAGTCGAGCTTGCCGTCCCAGACGATGCCCACGACACCGCGGTCGTAGCCCGCATACGGCTTCGCCGTCGTGTCGAAGTCCACCCACTGGGACAGGGCGGAGGCCGCCTCACTCGACAGCAGCCAGCTGGCTTCTTGCTGAAGCGGGGCATCCCCCGCCACTTTCGCCCACAGGGCCAGGCCATTCCACGCCGCGACCGCTTCTGAACTCGACTCCTGGTTGTTGCCGTCGGCGAACGGCGCGAAACCGCTCGCCCAGGAGTGGCCGGAATACGGGTCGAAGCCGCGCAGTGCCGGAAAAGTCTTCGTCGTCCGACCGCTCGCGAGGTCGGCGGCGAGCAGGGTCATCACCGGGGTGAACTGCTTCACCAGGGCAGGGTCACCCTCGGCCGCGATCGCCGCAGCATAGAGAAAGTAGCCATAGTGGAAGTGGTGATCGTTGAACTGCTCCGAGCCGAACGACGCGGCGAGCCCCACGATGCCATGCAGCGCGGGGTCGTAGACGAAACAGCGCTCCTGTCGCTGCGTGCAGCCCTGAGGGTCGGTCCACAGTTTCAGTTCGGTGACGAGCTTGTCCTTGATCGTCTTCGCGTCATCGTCGGCACCTAACTCGCGCGCGAGCTGTAGCAGGTTCGCCAGCCGCGCGAGGGCCTTGCCGCCGAAATAGCTGTCGGCGGGAATCGGGGGTGTGCCCGCGATGTCTTTGCCCAGCTGGGTCACCAGCTCGCTTCGCTGTGCCTGGCTCAACGTCGATACATCGAGGGATGCCGCCGGCTCAACCTTCGGCACCGTCCAGGCCAGTCGCGACCCCGAGCACAGGCTCATGGTTCCGTCGATCGTGTCGAACGTGCCGAGGTGACATCCGGCCGGGGGCTGTTCTGGAGACTGCTGTGGCAGCGCCCCGAACAGCGTGTCTCCCCCGCCCGCGGTGGTGTAGTCGAGCGTGGTCGTCGACCCCGACCCCGAGCCCGAGTACGATACGGCGACACCGGTGAGCTGGTCGGCCGCGAGTTTCGCCAGCGTGCTGGCCGAGCCGTCTGCAGGCACCGCGAACCAGTTGGCCACGGCGCCCTTGGGCAGCGATAAGGTCACCCCGTCCGCCGCGAGCGTGGCGGCCGGTGCCACCAGGCCGAACTGCCGGCCATCCACCGTTGCGGTGTAGAAGCCGTCGCTCTTCTTCACGGCGACGGACGAGCGGATGTCGTGTGCGGCATCCGCGACATAACTGACGATAGGTGAGCCCCTCGCCACAGTTACGCGGGCGACGTCGACCCCCGACTTGGCGAGCGTCATGGTCACCGCGACCTCGTCGTAGGCGGTGACCACGCTCGAGTCGGTGCCGGAATCGACGGTGACCTGGGGCGCGAACGGGGCCGTGATGGCGCCAGGGGTGGTCGTGACGGTAGGCACCCCGAACTGGAAGCCGGTGCTGGTGAGCCCGAACGACAGCGGCAGCGGGAAGACTGGCTGCGGTTGCTCGCCAAAGACCAGGCCGCTGAACCAGCGGTTGGTAGGCGGAATGAGGCCGTCTCCCAGCCGGTTGAGCGCAGGCGTGCCGGCCGAACGCTGGGGCAGTTTCGCGGCCAGCGGCGCGACGACTCGCTCGGGCAGCACGTCGTCGCTCGGCGTCGCCGGAACCCCGGCGCAGCCGACGAGAAGCACCGTCACCGCTGTAGCAACCAGGGCAGTGCGGACGCGGATCACCGCAGAATCAACTTCACGACGTCGCCGATCGCGCTCGTCGTTGAATCGACGAGGCGGGCAAGCAGATCATCGTTGCGCAGCTTCATGGTGGCAACGACCGGGGTGCCCGGAGCTACTAGCCCCCCGTGCCCGCCGAAGATGAGTTTGTCGCTCTGCACCTTGACGATCGACACGGCCTGGCCGTCGACAGTCGTCACATCCACCTGGGCGACGGTGCCGGCCACCACATCGTCGTTGGGCAGTTTGAGTTGCACTTGTGCGCCCTTTTGTACCCGCCCGAAGTCTTTCGGGTCGAGGGTGAACTTGGCCTCGACGTAGAGCTTGTCCGTGGCGGCAATCGTCGCGATCGTGCTGCCGCTGGCCGCGAACGCGCCCTGTTGCACATTCATCTTTTCGATCACTCCGTTGACGGTCGACTTCACCGTGATCGTGCCGTCCGAGTGGATGGTGTACACGTCGCTGTCAGGGATCGTGGCGCCGTTTTCGAGGTCCTGCAGCAGTGCGTTGCTCTGTACCGTCACAATCGGGTCGCCGACCGCTACCTGGTCGCCGACGATGGCTGATTGTGCGACTACGGTTCCCGCATAGTCGGTGCCGACCGGGTAATTGACTGCCTGCACTGATGCCGAGAGGCTCGTCGTTTCACCCTTGCGGATCGAAAACATGATCGTGAGCACGCCGACCAGCGCCACGATGAGCACGACACCGAACAACATCTTGAAGCGGTTTTTCCAGGTCATGAGGTGAAGCTCCGTTCGTTCATGGCAGCGGTGGGCGCACCGAAACCGCCCGCAGTCAGGTCGGGATGCACGATTAGGTCGGGATGCACGATTAGGTCGGGATGCCCGATCAGGTCGGGATGCACCACGGGCGGGGCCGGGCGCCGGGCCGCGGCGCGCCGGGCGCGCAGCTCTCGACGTTCGCTGCGTCGCACCGCACGGGCGACAACCACTTCGCGGTGTCCGGCGATCATGAACGCCGCGAGCACGAACGTGTTCGTCAGGTTCCACGCTGTGGCGAGGGTGAGCATCCCGTTGCTGATGTCCTTGTAGATGGCGACCACGGAGGTCAGCAGCAGGAAGAAGAACAGTAGGGTCTGCGGAATCATGAAGTTGAACGGCGACGACCGCTTTCGCGATTTGCCCGTCACATGCCATTCCTGCTGGCGCCCGATCATCACGTTGATGAGCGCGCGTAGGTAGATGGGAAACGACACGGTCGCGAGCATGAGCGTCTCTGGGCGAAACGAGCCCATCGTGTTGAACGCGAGCATGACCTGAAGGCCATAGAACCCGAAGTAGAACATCAGCCAGGTCGCCCAGGTGACGGTGAGGTTGACCGGTCGCAGGTCGAAGAAGATCTCGAGGGGCGGCACCAGGATGAGCAGCAGTGGCACGATACCCACCAGGTAGTGGGTCGCCGTCACGAGGTACTGGATGCGCTGGTCGGCCGTGAGGTTGCGTCGCGGGTTGAGCGGATTGTGGGTCAGCAGGATCTCGAACCCGCCTGTAGCCCAGCGCATCTGCTGCTTCGTGTAGTCCTCGATGGTCTCGGGCGCGTTGCCGATCGCGAGCGTCACCGGGATGTACACCGACTTCCAGCCGCGCTCGTGAAGCATCAACGAAGTCCAGACATCCTCTGACTTCGAATCGGTGTACATACCGCCGACGTCGTCGATGGCGCTGCGGCGAAACACGACGTTGGTGCCCACGCAGAACGCCGCATTGAAGCTGTTGCGGCCCGGCTGAACGAAACGGTAAAACAACGCCTGCATGTAGCCCGCGCCGCGGGAAATCATGTTGTGCATGTTGCCGTAGGCCTGCGGAGTCTGCACGAATGCGACGTTGTCGTCGATGAAGAACGGGACGGTCTCGAACAGGAAGTCATCCTTGGGCACGAAGTCGGCGTCGAAGATCGCGAAGTACTGCGCCTTCGAGAGGCTTAAAGCGTGGTTCACGTTGCCGGCCTTCGCACCATTGCTGCTCAACCGCCGCACATACTTCGCGCCGAGGGATGCCGCGAGCTCGCGAATCTCGTCTGATTGCCCGTCATCCAGGATCCACGTCGAGTGCATGCCACGCATGGCCAGGGCCGCCCGAACCGTGCGTTCCACAATGGCGGTGTCTTCGCCGTAGACGGTGATGAACACATCCACGCTGACCGGCTTCTCGGCCAGCAGCATCGGCCAGCGTTGCGGCTGGAGCTCTAGAGATCTCGTTCGAATGATCTCGGTGTCGTACAACCGCTCTTGGGAATTGTGGAAGGCGAAATCCCGAGGGTCGATCCCGCCGGAAAGCACCGTCCACATCGAAACCAGCGCTTGGGTGATGAGGATCACTTCGGCGACGACAACCAGGGTGTAGGGCAGCGGGTCGCCGCGGTTCGCGGGATCGAAGAGGAAGATCGTGTAGGCGATCACTCCAACTACGGCGATGAGCACGAACAGCAAGAGTGTCGGGGACTGCACTGCCGAGTTCTCCGCCTTGCGCGGTAGCGGGGTGAACTCCGATCGCCGATCGCCGACATACAACTTTTCCGGGTGGCGTGAACCCACGATTTCTCTCTTTCGCTCGTTCCGGGGCGCACCAGTCAGGTGTCGCTTGGGAGGGAAGAGTCGCCGTTGTCTCGGGGGTGCCGCGCCACAGGTCCGGGTGGCGGGCTTGCTTCCACGCTGCCATCAGGGTTGCCTTCCGCGCCACCCCTTGCGCTGAGGATCCGGTTTCGGTAAGCGTGAAAAAACCGGGACTTTCGCGCAATCTCGGGGGCAGATCGGGGTGCTGGCAATCCGCTGTGAACCCGACTCCGCGCAACCATCGCTCGCGTCACTCCAGGGCTGCGCGGCGGCGGCGCCCAGGTGCCCATATCCGCGGCTTACATTCCTCGAACCCACGCGGGGCTGTATTTCGGCATGGTTGAGGCATGAAACGACCCGTTGCCGTTGCCGTTGCCGCCATCGCCCTGCTGCTCACCGGATGCGCCGCACGCCCGGTGCCGTCCGCCCCCGAGACCGGGGTGCGGCACATGATCGACGGGAGGAGCTACCTCCTCACAGTGCCGGTCGGGGTGCCGCAGAACGCCCCGCTCGTCGTGATGCTGCACGGCGGCTTCGGCAGCGGTAGCCAGGCCGAGAAGTCGTACGGGTGGGATGAGCTCGCGGCATCCGCGGGGTTCATCGTCGCCTACCCGGACGGGCTGGGTCGTGCCTGGAATGCCGGTGGATGCTGCGGCGCTCCCGCCCGCGACGGAACCGACGATGTGGCCTTCATCACGTCGGTCGTCGCCGACATTTCGGCTAGCCACAGTATCGACCCCGGTCGCGTCTACGCCACGGGAATGTCGAACGGTGCCCTGATGAGTTATCGCCTGGCCTGTGACACCGACCTGTTTGCCGCGATCGCCCCGGTGGCGGGAACTATCGTGGGCGATTGCCCGAGCCCGCGCCCCACGTCGGTGCTGGAGATCCACGGCGTGGCCGACCAGAATGTGCGCATGGACGGCTCCCCCGGCGCCGGCGTGGCTTCGGTCGACGGGATGCCCGTGGCCGACGTCAACGCCCTCTGGCGCACCACGGACTCCTGTGCTGACCCGCAGGTCACCACGTCGGGGCCGGTCACGACCTCGACGGCCGCGTGCGCGGACGGTCACACCGTCTCGCTGGTGACCATTGAGGGCGCCGGCCACCAGTGGCCGGGGTCGAAGCCGGTGCGTGACGGTGGGGATCCGCCGAGTACTGCGTTGGATGCGACGTCAACCATTTGGGCGTTCTTCGCGGCGACGCCGGGTTAGCCCGCGGTCGGCAGTACCCGTCGGCAGCGGGCGCGGGTCAACCCGCCTGTACTCGCGCACGGTCACCCCACCCTGTACTCGCGCGGGTTAGCTCGCGGCTCGCCGAAGTCGCGGGTGGTGGCTCGGCATGTCGAGGGCGGGGCGGCTGTCACCCGGTGGGGGTTGCGCCGCGAATCCGCCGCCTCGTCGTCGGATGCGCCACCCGGCGTTGTGCACGAGCAGATGGTGGAAGCGGCAGAGGAGGACGCCGGCCGCGACATCCGTGCGCCCGTGATCACGCACCCACTCGTCGATGTGATGGGCTTCGCACCAGGAAGGCGGGCGATCGCAGTCGGGGAAGCGGCAACCACCGTCGCGGGCGGCGAGGGCGACCCGCTGGCGCTCGGTGAACAGGCGTTGGGTGCGGCCGACGTCGATCGCGTCTGCGCCATCAAAGAGAATGGGGATCGCACCCGCCGCGCAAGCCAGTCGGCGAGCGGAATCGATCGAGATGGCTGCGGTTTGGCCCTCGATGCGCGCTGACCCGTGGCCCGATTCGAGATCAGCTCGATCGACGTGGATGCTGACCGCGGGGCGGCGCTGCCCGAAGACAGTGCCCTGGTCTGCGGCACCAGCGATGCGGACCATCTCGACGAACGCATCCGCGAGCAGTTGCTCGGTGCTGCGCGGGTCGTCGCTGATGAGTTTGGCGCGGGCGGACTCCGCGGGGTCGACGAAGCGCGGGCCGCCGCGGCGGGGAGCCGTGACCTGGTCGAAGGCTCCGCTGACGATGGCGGCGGATTCGGGGTCGAGGAGGCCGGTGAGCCGCGTCATCCCGTCGTCTTGGGGAATGAGGCGGAGGTAGCGGCGCGAACGCAGGTGATCTTCGCGCTCGGTCACCCCGAGCTCGTCGAGGGAGTCGCGGAGGGCGCGTGCGTGGGCGGCGACGCGACGCAGTGGCAGGTGCGCGGCCGCGTCGACGAGGAGGGCCGCGGCATCCGCGAGGGTTTCGGCGGGGATGTCGTCGGTCGGCTCGCCGAGACCGCTGCGGATCGCGTCGGCCGCGAGCACCGAGAGCGCACCCGACTCGACGGCGCTGCTGACCGCTGGGAGGTCGGATGACACCAGCAGCTCACCCACACGAACTAACGCGCGGGCCTCGCCGGGGGTGACACCGGCGAGTTTCTCGACGAGTTGTTCGGCGGCGCGCAGGCCCTCGCTCTGGGCCAGGCCCGCGTAGCCGAACTCGCGGGACGATCGCCGAGCGAGCTCGGCGGCAACCCGCGATGACCCGACATCGACACGACGACGGACGACCGCGAACTGCTGTTGGCGCCGCTGCAAGTCGGCACTAGAGCAGGTGGAAAGATCGTGCGTCGAGGGCAGCGTGAGCGCCTCGAGCACGCCTGCCGCGGTCGAACTTGCCATGCATTCATTTTAGCAGAGATTCGAAGATACATTCGAGCAACTTTCCCCAGATTCCGGGCAGTTTGGCCGCAACCGGTGCTTGTGGAGGAGGAGACCGGGCCAACCCGGAGAGACGCCAATGCAAGCGCCGATCCCCCACACGCACAGCCGCAAGCGCGCCACCGCAACTCACATATCCAACAAACTGCCGCCAAATACTGCTAGCAGTATTCAAGCTACAATCATGACCATGAAGACGACGTTCGACCTGCCCGAGGGGCTCGTGCGCGACGTGAAGCGCCTAGCTCGTGAGCGGGGCACCACGGCGCGCGAGATCGTGCAGCAGGCGCTGGTGCGAGTTGTTGAGGAGAACGAGGCCATCGAGCAATTCACCCTCAACGACCTGAGCGTGCAGGGCTGGAGTTCCCGGACCGAACTCGCCCGCACGATGTCGGTGAACGACATGATTCTGGCAAGTCACCACGAAGACGGCGACTGACCTGATGCTTGCTGTCGACACGAATATTCTCGTCTATGCGTTTTTCGCAGACTCGGACTTCCACGAGCCCGCGAGGTCAACACTGTCGACTCTGGCCGAGGGCTCAGTGGCTTGGGCGTTACCGTGGGCGTGCATCCACGAGTTCTACGCTGTCGTGACGAACCCGAAGCTGTTTCGTCAGCCGGGGCTGGCTAAGGCCGCGACGGACCAGATCACCGAGTGGCTCAGCTCGCCCGGTGTGGCACTCATTTCAGAATCCCGAGCGCACTGGCGCACCCTCAGCGGTCTGCTAGAGGGCATTGTGGGCCCGCGTGTGCACGACGCGAAGATCGCGGCTATTTGCCTCGACCACGGGTCAACGAGATAGTCACGCTCGATCGCGACTTCAGCCTGTTTCCCGCGCTGAAGGTGCGGCGGCTGGTCGGCTAGGCCCCGCGCAACCCCAACGGCACCCACTGGTCGCCGACAGCATGAATGAGACGTGGGATGCCCCTGCCGCGACTTATCGCTGCGGAGCAAGCCCCACGGCGACTCCCCCACCCCGCTACCTACGCACTAGTATTCGACGCCCAATCGACGGGATCGAGGCATCCAAAAAGCACCAGGTTTCCGTCGTCCTGCACCATGACAATCACGGAGGTCGTTCGCCGACCGCGCATACACGCAGTCTGGCATCATGAGCGCACGAGCGACAGGCCGGCTAACCCCGCACGAGCTGGTGAACCCGTTGGTGCGAAACCCCGAGCACGGTGCCCACATCGCGCAGCGGAACATCCAGGGCGGCAAGAGCCTTCGCGAGTTCGGCGGCTTCGCGCGTCGCCTGCCGTTCAAGTTCGAGAGCCTGTTCGCGCCCGGAGCCGATCCGAGCGATTCGATCCGGGATGTCGCTCAACTCGCCAATCGGCTCCAGAGTCACGACCACCGAGACCTCGTCAATCGGCACGTCCAACGTGACGGCGATCAACTCTCTCGCCATCAATTCGGCCTCAGACAACCGTCGAGCTTGGGTGAGCCCGTCAATAGCCGGAACCCGAACCATCCACCACTTGCCCTCGCGGCGCACCGACGCGTCGTACTCGGTCACATCGAATCCCTTCCGAGTGCTCGCAACACTTGCCTGACGACTCCGGGTGACAGCACGCGGTGGCCGTCAGGGATTGACATAGACGATTGCCCGTCGCTCGACCGCCAGACGGTGTGACTGCCCACCGATCGAACCGGATGCCACCCCGCGTCCCTGAGCATCTTCACGACCTTCCGAGTCGGCTGTTCGCTTACCAAAACAGTCTACTAAAGCTAGACGGAAATCCAGAAGAGGCAAACACATTCGAAACCTAGGCGTTGCCCATGCCCCAAATGCAGAAACGGCGAATCTCGGAAGGCTGTCTAAGGTGCCCAAGACCTGGGGAGGAGACGCCCTCCAACGGCCGTCGCAGTTGCCCCCGCAACCTCAGGCCAACGGCTGCCTATTAGTCGCGTGTCAAAGCCAGAATCTCGTCGGTGCTCAGCGTGCCGCGCCCTGCGCCTCGCAGGTTCGCCACGAATCGCGCTGCCCCATCGGGTTTGCTACCGGACGCCGGGCGCAGCACCACAACGCCGTCGCGTTCCACAAACGCCACCTCGGTCTCGGGCATGAGCCCGTACTTCTCCCGGACGTGCTGGGGTATCGTCACCTGCCCCTTGGACGTGATCCTCATGGGGCCAGCATAAGCAGAGTACATATCAGTGGACGCGGTTATGGTTCCGACATGACTACCGCAGATATCGCCCGCGCCTACATCGAGGCCGTGGGCAGCCACAATCTTTCCGCTCTGGATGCCCTGCTCGACGACTCGCTGGCCGCAACCTTCAACGGCAACACGTCGACCAAGCCCGAGTGGATCGCCGCCCTGGATCGCCTGCTGCCGGCACTCGTGCGCAACGACATCCGCGACATCGTGGTGACGGCCGACCGAGCGTGCGTGCTCTACGACTTCGTGACCGACACTCCCGCCGGTGCGATCCTCTGCGTCGAGAACCTCACGGTGACGGATGCACGCATCACCTCAATCGAGCTGCTGCTCGACCTCGAGGCGTTCGCCCCAGTGCGCGTGGCGCTGGCGGAGCGGGCTGGAGTTTGAGGCTTCAGCGCCCGGAGCCGGATTAGTCGAAGTCGCCGTCGAGGGGCGTTAGGAGTCCCTTCAGGCCTATTGCCCATGGTTCGGGGTATGTTCCCGTTGCCGAATACGAAGCGCCCATACGTTTCAAGTATTCCTGCAGTGGTCTATACGGAATTCGCTTGAGCTTGCCAAAGTTGGTGTCCTCGTTGAAGTCTCGCTCCTCCGACTTCTTTCTGCCATAGAGCGACGCGTCGAGATCTAGTCCTGCCTCGAGCTTGTAGCGGCCGACTTGACTGAGGATTGCGGGAGTTTCGTATTCCCCAAACCATCTGCCTCCACCACTGATGAGGCGGTGATCGCGGGCAAGAACGCACTCGATCATCGAGAACAATCCGACGTCGAGAATTTCCGGGCAGTACACATCCGGATTGTCGACGGACGGTCGAAGCTGGTAGGCCAAAACCATAAGTATGTCGCGGTCCGGATGGACGTTCTTCAGGGTGACCTTCTGGGTTATGCGCGCCGAAGGTTCTCTCCTAGTCGCAGCAACTTTGAGCAGGCCATCCCCCGGCTCGACGTAAAGCAGCTTCAACTCCAGACGAGTACCGCTCACGTGCTCGTAGTCCGGATAGGTCTCTCTGTCCTTGAACACGCCAGCCGATTTCGTGAGGCCAACGGCCCGTAGCACCTCGCTGTTGGGAAGCAGGAGTTCGAGCTGAGGCAGAGAAGCGTCCATGAGAGTTCCGACGATTGTCCCGATTTGAGAAGGCTCGAAGCCAGCGAGAACGTCCCTTGGAATCCGCAATAGCTCAAGCTGAACACCAACCAACGGCTCGAGCGCGGCCCTGACTTGGGCAATCTGATCGAGGCTGATCCGGTCAGCCACGGTCGACACGCAAGAACTGGGAGGTGATTCGATCGAGGGGGATCTCTAGGGCAATGCACCAATCCGACAACTCATAAATACTGAGACTTCTCTCGCCGGTCTCAACACGCGACACGAGCGACTGGCGCTTGTTGAGCTTTCGTGCGAGCTGCGCTTGAGACATCCCCATGTCCGCCCGAAGTCGACGGAGTTCCGTGGCTAGTTCTACCTGACGTTGATCTCGCGAACCCAATTTCGCCTCTCAATGTCCTCATGCGCGGCTAACGTCATAGTGGTGGATGCAACTCGATATGCAAAAAATGCATAGACTGTCCGCGAGACTGCGAGCATGGGAAAGATTTCGGGATGGCCAATAGGCACAGATTTGATCAACTCAACTGGGTTTCCGTCTTCCGTCGGCTGGAAGAACTAATCCTCGCCAATTCTGGCGAAGACGCGTTTGAGGAAGCACTCAAGTTG
Organism: Microbacteriaceae bacterium; assembly: GCA_043754275.1. Taxonomy (GTDB): domain Bacteria; phylum Actinomycetota; class Actinomycetes; order Actinomycetales; family Microbacteriaceae; genus Rhodoglobus. Next base: position 21,659 of record JAYUVE010000004.1, read on the forward strand.
ACCGCAGCGAAAGTGCACGTCGGAGTGTCCCAGAACCGGCGGCGATTGCTCGGCGAGTCAGGTGAGGAGACGAGAGCCAACGTCGACGCCGTTCTGAAGGAGGTTCGCAGCGATTGGGCGGTGGAGTTCGATGACGGGGTGCGTTTGGAGCCGGGGCATCTTCAGGTCTGTCTTGGAATGCTCGAGGAAATCGACTTGACCGCCGGCAGCTTGGACGCCCTGGACGCACTCTTTGAGTCTTTGGTTAGCAGAACCCAAAAGGGGTCGAAAGGTCAATTCTTCACCCCGAGGAACGTAGTCGATGCGGCGGTTCGGATCCTCAATCCCAAGGACGGTTGGTCCGTGGCAGATATAGCTTGTGGCTCAGGGGCCTTCCTGCTCCATGCCCAGAGTCACGTGCGTGACGAAGGCGGCGCGATTGGGGCATGGGGCTTTGATCTGGACCCCCGAGCAATCCGTGTTTCCCGAATCCTCCAGGCCGTCTCCGGAGGCGATCCCAGGCAAATGGCTGTCGCAAACAGTTTGAGCAGACAGTTGGACAGCCAACTTATGGATGATCGCGAACGGTTAGACACGACAATTGAGGGTCTCATGGGGCCTTCATTTTTCGGGTTCGACGCGATCCTCACAAATCCGCCATTCGCGGGCGAAGTGCTTGAGCGTGGGTTGTTGGAGGAGTACGAACTAGGTCGCGGCCGAGCCAGGGTCGAGCGAGACGTGTTGTTTATCGAGAGATCGATCGAGCTGTTGAAACCTGGCGGGCGCCTAGCAATCGTTCTGCCTCACAACAAGTTGAGTGCGGCAAGCTTCGAGTACATCCGGCGCTGGCTATTTGACAAAGTGCGAATCGTCGCGGTCCTTAGCCTTGAGCGAGAGACTTTCCAGCCTCATACCGGCCAGAAAGCAGATGTCCTTTTCGCGCAGAAGTTCTTGCTAGGCGAGAAACCAAATCGAGATCGCGAAATTCTCTTCATGGTGAGTGAAAAGAGCGGTAAGGATAAGCAAGGCCGTTGGCTTACCAATGGGGCAGACAGCAGTTCAGTGCCATGGCGTGCTGCCGATGACGACCTCGAAGATGCGGTGGCGAAGTTCGACGAACTGTCCGATTCTGGTGTGGGATGGGCCGCTTGATGCAATATTCACTCGTCAAGCTTCGTGACATCCAAGATGGATCAAACCTAAGTCCTATTCGGTATGACCCGCGCCGCGTGCTCGGAGCCGATGCTCCAGGCATCCCACTCAGTTCGCTAGTCCAGCTCGCGACCGCAATGCTCCGTCCGGCGATATTTGAAGCCATGGAGAACTACGTAGTGCTCGACACTGGGGACGTGGGTGAGGGACATCTTGCGTACGAGGGTTTACACCGCGGAGCCCCCAAGAGCGCGAAGAAGGTTGCGAGACCGGGAGATCTTCTCATCAGTCGACTACGCCCTTACCTACGGCAAGTTGGCTATTTGGAACCTAGAGCTGTGGGCAATATCGAGCTCTTCCTCGTGAGTACCGAGTTCTATGTGCTCAGACCCATTGACGGACAGTCAATTGCCTACCTTGCGCCCTGGTTGCTATCGGAGACGCCTCAACGCATTCTCGCTGCCAGCCAGGAGGGTGGCCATCACCCTCGATTCGACTCCGCAGTTCTTCTCGAGTTGAGAGTGCCAACGGACGTGGTCGCGACGTCCGCAACGGCATCTCTTGAGATCGCCGAAGCCGCCACGATGCGTCGGAGAAGTGCCGACATTGTCGAGAAGTGGAAAAATTCTGCGGCTGAAGGAGGCTCGTCGAACAACTAAGCTCCCGCGCGTAGGGTCGACCACGTGACCGACTTCGAGGGGCTGCTTCTCGCGCGGCGGGCCGGGGTGGCGGCGCGGGTGGAGGCGTCCGCGGGCGAGTTGGCGGGCATCCGCTCGGCTCGTGCTGAATCGAACGCTGACGATGAGCACGACCCGGAGGGCTCGACGCTGGCCGACGACTGGTCGCGGCTGACCGGACTGCGGGTGGATGCCGCGGCGCAACTCTCCGCGATCGATGCCGCCCTGGCGCGTCTCGCCGCCGGTGACTACGGTCATTGCGCGGTGTGCGGGAGGGACATCCCGCGGGATCGGCTGCGCGCGCGGCCGGAGGCCACGACGTGCGTGGGTTGCGCGGGGGGTACCTAGATTTGTGGCACGCACAACGAGACAATAGACGGGTGATCAAGCTGACCGAACCGCAAGTGTGGGTGCTCATCGGGGTATTCGCGGTATCCACGTTCGGCATGATCACCATCATCACGGTGAGTTTCACGCGTACCCTCAATGCCGCGATTGGGGCTGTGCGGACGGAGATCTCGGGATTGCGTGATGCCATGAACGCAGGGTTCGAGACCATGAATGCCAGGTTTGATCTGCTCGAGCGATGCATCTAGGCCCTGTCGCGGCGGGTGTTTGGGGCGGAGAAAGCGGCGCTAGCTGAGTCAGCGCTTTCCCTAGTCGGCGGCGGCAAGATCCTCGTCGGAGACCCTGTCCCATAACGCGGTCTCCTCGTCGTACGAGATGCGCTCTTCGGCAGTCATTCCGTCCCTGGCGAGACGGATCTGGCGGAATCTGTTCTGCCGCGCGACCCACAGGTCATAACTCCCCTGCATCCCCAGCCACAGTTCCGCGCTAGTTCCGAGCAGGAGACCCAGGCGAAGTGCCATGTCGGCGGTGATTCCGGCGTGCCCGTTGCGGATCCGCGAAAGCGTCGCCCGAGTCACGCCAAGTCGGCGAGCGGCCTCGGCCAGGCTGATGTCGCCGAGGTAGTCGTTGAGGAGGAGCCCGGGGTGTGGGGGGTTGTGCATTGCGCTCATGAGATCCCTCCCTCGTCAAAGCGTATAGTCTGACTATACGCATGTTGCTCGCGCCCGTCCCAGCATTCACATCAGCCGCCCCGATAGTGTACAAAACACGCACGAAACTGTACGCTCATTCCATGGTCTCTATCAGTGTCAGCGACGCTCGAGCGAAGCTCCCGGAATTCATCACCCGCGCCCGAACCGAGGCGATCTTCGTCGAGCGCCACGGCAAGACCGAGGCAGTGCTGGTGAGCCCCGAGCAGTACGAGCGAATGATGGACGCCCTCGAAGAAGCCGAAGACGTCCGTGCCTTCGACGAGGCGATGGCCGACGAGGGCGAGAACATCCCCTGGGCGCAGGCGAAGGCCGACCTCGGCTGGGAATGAGCAAGTACCGCATTGAGCTGCGTCCTGCTGCAATAAAGGCGCTCCGCAAGATCGACCCGCAAGATCAGAAGAGGATCCAGGGCGCCATCAGCCTCTTGGCCGCTGACCCTCGCCCACCTGGTGCTAGGGCGCTGCAAAGCCGCCCTGGATTTCGCGTCCGGGTCGGCAACTACAGAATCCTGTACACGGTGGATGACGGCGTGCTCCTGATTGTGATCGTCACCGTCGGACACCGCCGCGATATCTACGATCGGTGACGCGGAGCCCTCACACGTCGATAAGCACCTTGCCGACGGTGTTCGCTTCGACGGCGTCGTGTGCGGCCGCCGTCTGCTCGAGGGGAAACCGGTGTATCGGCAAGCCGGCGTCTGCGCCGATCGGGAGCGCGACATCCCGCAGCGCAGCGGTGATGTCCTCGCCGGCCGCGGCCCAAGCCTGCGCGCCCATAGTGTAGATCAGCACGAACTGGTGGCGTGCGTTGAGGGTCATGTTGGCCCTGACATCGATCGTGAGCGGGATGCCACCGTCGTTGGCATAGCTCGCGATCGTGCCGCGCGGCTTGATGACGGCGAGGTTCAGCGCGGCGTTGACTCCCGCGGCGACCTCGACGATGTGGTCGACGCCGTCGGGTGCGATGCGCTTGATCTGGTCGACGGCATCCTCGGTCTTGTAGTTGATGACATGGTGCGCACCGGCTTTGGTCGCGAGGGCCGCCTTCTCGGTGCCGCTCACTGTCGTGATGACCGTCGCGCCCGCCCAGCGAGCCAACTGGATCGCCGCATGGCCGACCGCCCCTGCGCCACCAGCCACGAGCACCACGGTGCCGTCGAGGGAGCCCTTCGAGAGCCGGGTCGGGATGATCTCCCCCACGGTCAGCGCGCGGTGCGCCGTGACGGCGGGCACGCCCAGGCTCGCGCCGAGGTCGAAATCGGCCTCGTCGGGTAGTGGAAACACGCGCTCGGCCAGCGCGATCGTGAACTCCTGCGCGGTGCCTCCGAGCGGCCGCTGCCACCCGGAGATGCCGAGCCACACCCGGTCGCCGACCTTGTATTCGACATTCGGGCCGACGGCATCCACGACTCCTGAGCCGTCTTGGTTCGGTACGGTCTCGATGGCCGTGGTCTTTCGCGACTTCCAATCGGTCGGGTTCACGCCGGAGACCTTCATCCGCACGCGAACCTCGCCGGGGCCAGGTTGCGGGATGTCGCGCTCCACTAGTTCGAGCACTGAGGAGTCGCCGGGGCGGGAGTAGACGATTGCTTTCATGTTGGTGGCAACGGCCTTGCAGCGGCGAGAATTCCTAGAACCAGACGCTCAGCCAGGGCACCCGCGGGCTGCGGAACGCCGTGTCGAGGGCCGCCGCGGCACCGGGGAGCAGTTCGGTGATGCGTCCGGCGGCGACGAGTGTGGTGGCCGACACCCCGCCGAGGTAGAGCGCGGAGAGCTCGTTCACTGTGAGGGCGAGGGATGCCGCGGCATCCGATTCCGTCACGGTAGCGCTGCACTCGGCGACGCTCTCGGCGTCGTCGACGCTGCTCTCGGCGATGTCGACCGCGAACCGCCCGCCCGCGAAGCCGAGCTCGTCGGCCACCTCCAACACGAGACGGACCGGCGCCGCGTAGCTGCGCGCTTCAAGCGCCGCCTTCACGTCGAGGATGCGCAGCCACAGGTGATCGCGCGTGTCATTGGCGATGGCCCGCTGGTCGCTCAACTGCCACCGCAGCGGCTCGTCGGCCGAGCGCAGGTCGGCCTTGACCTCGATCACCAGGTCGATCTCGAGCAGGAAGCGCCAGAGCGCGGCATAGGCATCATCGGTCTCGGTGGCGAGGTATTCGACGACCACGGTGTGCTTGGTGAAGTCGTCGTCGCCGCCGGTCAGGCGGTAGAGGGCGATGCCCTCGGTCTGCCCGCCGGGGCCGGTATAGCGCACCGCACGTAGGGCCTTGGTGCGGGCGGCGTCGTCGCTGGCCGGTCCGGTGAGCTCGTCCCAGCGCATCCCCCAGACTTCGATCTCGCCGGGGCTGCTGAGGCGCAAGCGTTCGTGCATGGCCGCGACATCCTGCCGAAAATCTGTGATTTCGATGAAGCGCACGTTTCCCGGTGCGGTCGGCCCGGTCCAGCGGGCTCGGCGGGTGTCGATGGTGAGGGATGTCGCGAACGCCCCGGCCGCGAACCCGAACCGCCCGTAGATCGTGCTCTCCGACACCGTGAGGATGGCCAGCGGGATGCCCTGTGCTTTGGCCGTTCTCAGCTCGGCTTCGAGGAGGGCTCGCGCGATTCCCTGCCGGCGATGGGTGGGCGCGACCGTCACCGAGCTGATCGCCCAGGCATCCACGCTCTTGTTTAGGGGGATGCTGAGCTGGGCCACCCATGAATTAGCCGTCGCGACGACATCCCGGCCGTCGAACACGCCGGTAGTGCGGCGGTAACCGACGCCGGCGCGGTACTGGTCGACCCGCTCGGCGGTCAGCTCGCCGCCATGGAAGCCGCGGTTGTCGGCACGGATCCAGGCTTCGAAGGCCTTGGCGTCGGCGGTGTCGATGAGCTTGAGTTCCAGGCCTTGTTGTAGGAGGAGGGTTGCGGAGGTGGGGTCGATGGGGTGGTGGGGCATGGGTTAATTGTGGCGCGTTTGGAGGTGCGTCCTCTTCGCTGGGCTTGGGCTTGGGCTTCTTTTTGGGCTTCTTTTTGGGCTTTTTTTGGGCGGTGCGCCCTCTCGCTGCCAGGGTCTCGGGTCGCGTCCTCTCCGCTTTGCGGTGCGCGGGGGTTCGCGTCCTCTCCGCTGGAAATCTGTGGAGAGAAGTTCTCCACATTTTGATCGAACACATGTTCGAATGTGGGAGAATGTACCCATGGCAAATCCAGCGGACGCGGTCCTCGCGGCCACCGGCGTGCTCGCCGGTGCGGCGGCATCGCACGCGGTGATTTCGGGCCTGGATGAGGCTGGCCTACTGGCTCTGCAGGCCGCGCTGGATGCCCACCGCCGCGCGCTCGATGCCCTCGCGACTCTTGCAGCTGGCGAGATCGCCCATCGATCGCGCCGCGAGCTCGGCTACACCGGCCTGGCCCAGTCCAACGGATTCCGCTCGGCCGAAGAATTCATCCAGTCGGTCTCGGGTACCACTCGCGCCGAGGCCGGCAAGCTCGTGCACCTGGGCTCGGTGCTGCTGGCCGAGTCGGCGGCGGACGCACCCACCTGGAGCCACGCCATTGCAGCGGCGATCTTGGCGGGCTCCATTTCGGCCGATGCGGCCGAGGCCATCCTTCGGGGCTTAGGGGGTCCGGATGCCGCGATCACTCCCCTGCAACTCAGCGCCGCCGCAGACCAGCTGCTGGCCGCCGCCCGCACCCTTAGCGCCGACCAGCTCTACCGTCATGCGCGCGAACTCCGCGACCAGCTCGACCAGGAAGGTGTTGCCAACCGCGAGAAGCTGCGGCACGACCTGCGTTACCTCCGCGTCTCCCGGCGCCCTGACGGAATGGTCGGCGGATCGTTCCTCCTCGACCAAGAAGATGGTGCTCTCCTCACTTCCGCGCTCGACGCCGCACTCAGCCCTCGTCGCGGCGGGCCCAGATTCGTGGATGCCGCGGCCGCATCCCTCGCGACCGAGCTCCTGGCCGACCCCCGCACCAACGACCAACTCGCGGCCGACACCCTGATGGATATGCTCCGGCTCGCGATCGACGCCGACCCGGGCACCGTGTTCGGTCTCCGTCGACCGGCTGTGCGAGTCATCGTCACTGAAGACAGCATCCGGCGGCGGGGCAGCGGCACCATCGAGGGGATGCCCGACCCGATCGCCTTCGGCACCGTTGAACGGCACCTCTGTGACACGGGAGTGCTCGGCATCCGCTTTGACAACGGCGGCCGAGTCCTCAACCTGGGCCGCAGCCAGCGGCTCTTCAGCGAACGCCAGCGCATCGCACTCGCGGTGCGCGACGGTGGATGCCTCTTCCCCGGCTGCAGCCGACCGCCCTCCCATTGTGAAGCGCATCACATCAAGCAGTGGCATCGCGACGCCGGGCGCACAGACGTGGATGACGGCGTCTTACTCTGCCGCTTCCATCACCTGCTCGTTCACGACAATGAGTGGGAGATCAAACGCGAGGATGCCGCCTACAGGCTGGTTCCGCCCGTCACGGTCGACCCCACGCAGGCTCCCATCGCGCTCGCCAGCAACACGCGGGCCGTGCGGCAGCTCGTATCGCACTAGTTGCCGCCGGGACGGGCGTTCGCTGCGCTGGCTGCCCGCGGAAGCTGCGTTGGCTGCGTTGCCTGGCTGCCCGCGGAAGCTGCGTTGGCTGCGACGCGCTAGCTGCGCCGGGAGGCGCGCTCGCGGGCCCCGGAGGGCCTTACCCTGCGTCGGCTGCTCGGCGCAACCAGCCCAAGCAACTCGGCGTCGATCCGCGCCGGTCACCCGCGACCCTACGGCGGGCATGGGTAGGGCCCGCATGGATGACCATGCGGGCCCGGGTGAAGCGAGGAGTGCGGCTAGCGGCGACCGCGCTCAGTGCGACGGAAGTAGACGCCAGCGATGATCAACGCGATGCCAAAGAGCACAACGATGACTGTGAGGATAGAACCCGTCAGCGTCAAGGTCGGCCCGAGCAGGTAAAGCGCCCCGAGGATCATCGCGATGATGAAGACGATCGCTGCGGTGTTCGTGATTTCCTTGCCCACGTAGAGCACGATCGCGCCGATCACGCCGCCAACGGCGGCCACGACCGCAGCAATGGTGACGAGGATCGCCGGGAGGGCGAGACCGATTCCAGCGAGCGCGAGGATGAGCCAGCCCACCGCCGCCGCGAACAGCGCGATCTTCACCACGGTGTTGTTCACCGCGCCGAGCGCAAGGATGACGAGGGCCACTGCCATCGCGACATCCGCGATCAGAATGAGCCAGGGAGCTGACAGCCCGAGAAGAGGAAGAACCACGCCGAGCACGAAGAGTGCTCCCGCGACTATGAACACGATACCTGCGGTAGAGCGGCGAGAATTGGACACAGCCATGAATTACTCCAAACGTCGTTGTTTGTCGAAGTCTAGGGGTGCCGCGACCCGCGCGGGAGAAAGGGCGCGACATCCGTCTGGCGAACCGGCGCAGCCAATACGCTGGGCGCCATGACGGCGAAGACAGCGACCGCGAAGACAGCGACCGCGGGAGTGCCCCAGCGCGAACTCGCCAAGACTGTGCTTCGACTTCTCTCTGTGGCACTCACGGTGATCGGCATCGGCCTTTATGTCGCGGGCGACCTCAGGCCGCCCGTCATCTACAGCACTCTCGACCCTAGCGCGGCGGCCAACCTCAACTGGGTGGCGATCAACGGCAGCTACGACTACACCCTCGGCCAGGATTCGCACGGCTACTCACAACTCGACGCCATCGAGACCATCAACACGATCTTCCTGCAAGGCTCCAAGGCGACGGGCATCGACCGCTACCTGCCCGTCGACCAGGGTGGGCATCCCGCCCAACTCGAAGTGCGCGGAGTCACCCTGGACGGCGACGTCGTGCCCTTCACCGTGACCAAGGAAGGCGATCTCTGGCACATCGCCACCACATCGTCGAAACCGCTCACCGACACCCACGCCTACGTGATCAGCTATTCGATGACCCAGGTGACGGCTCCTGTACTCGGTGCTGATCGCGAAAGCTATCTCGACGTGCTGTCGTGGAACGTCACGGGCCAGAAGTCGATCCAGCCCGCCGAAGGGGTGGATGTCACAGTCCACCTCTCCCCCGCACTCGCCGAGCGCCTCGTGGGCGACCCGACCTTCGAAATTCCGTCCGCGACGATCCCGCCCGGCGGCACACTCACTCGCGGCACGGGAGTGGACGGCAACCCGGACTTCGCGGCAGGGGTCGACGTCGTCTTCCCGTCGTTCGCCATGTTGTACGTGACGTTCGCGTTTGAGCCGGGCACCTTCGTCCCATCCCCGCGCACGACGCTCGAGTGGGTCGGGATCGCGGCACCGTTCGTTCTGCTCGGGGTTGGAATCTTGCTGCTCGTGCTGGCACTCCTCGCCCGGGTGACCCTCTGGCGCAACGCGCCAGGCCGCGGGATCATCGTCGCCGAGAGTGCACCCGAGCCGGGTGTCGACGTGCTGCTGGCTTCGCGGATTCTCGGGCGTGCATCGCGCGGCATCCCCGCGGCCCTGATCGACCTCGCGGTGCGGGGCAATCTGCGGCTGCTGCGGGTGGATGCCGCGGCCGGCACACCTGGGGCGGCCGGCGGGGCCGGGGCGGCCGACAGTGCCGGCGTGAAGGGCTACTACGCCGTCGAGCCCGTGAGCCGCGAGGGGCTGAGCGACGACGAGGCGCATCTCTTCGAGGTGCTGTTCGACGGCGGAGCACAACCGCGCCCGGTGAAGGTGACCGGCGGGCTGGTGAAGGTGACCGGCAGACCGGTCAGGGTGACCGGCGGGCTGGTGAGCCCGGGGCTGCGTCAACTCAGCGTGGGGGCATTCTTCCGCTCGGTTCGTGAAGGCTTCCGGCGCGCACCGGCCGGCCTGCTACGTGATGTGCTCGCCTGGGGTGCGGTCGCCGCGACTGCGCTACAACTGGGCGCCACCCACCAGCTGGCATTCCACGCCACGGCGTCGCAGGGCTGGGTTCTGTTCGCGGTATCCATCGGTAGCGCTGTGATTTGTGCCGCGGCACTGCTTGTCGCCGTGACGAGTTACCCGCTCACAGAGAAGGGTGCGCTCGCGCGGGAACATTTGCTGGGGGTGCGTGAGTACATCAGCGTGGCGGAGCAGCAGCGCATCCGGTTTCTGCAGGGTCCGGTTGGCTCGGTCGCGGACGGTTCGGCATCGCGGGGCAAGACCGAGACCGCAGAGCTCACCGATCCGTTGCTGCCCTACGCCGTGCTGTTTAACCAGGAGCGCGGCTGGCGCAGGACGCTTGACCTGTGGGCGGCGGGCGAAACCCCGACCGGATGGTGGAGCCCTCGCGCCTAGCCCGTTAACTCAGCTGGAACCAGGGCGGATAGACCGCGACCTTGGGTGTCGGCGCGAGCCCGCCGACTAGTTCGCGGACGGCGTCGCGCACCGGGTCGTTGGCCACCCCGATCAACTGGATGGCCGAGAGAGGCACGGTGCCGGGGACGAGGGCCTCACCATTGCGTCGGGATGCCTCGTCGCCGTGCAGCCGTTCGATCATCCGCTGGATGCCGTCACCCGAGGCGAAGCGGGTGTAGGTCGCGGCGGCGTCGCCGTCCGCGATCACGACGTCGGGCCCGAGCTGGGCGAGCGTGGTCACGAGGAACACGAAGTCGTGCGGGGTGGTCTTGCGGGCGGCATCCGACCAGCGGGTCTCGTCGTGGGCGCCAGCACGCAGGTCATCCCAGAGCTGGGCGTCAGGCGCGAGGTAGAAAGGCACGTGCTCAGCCACGCTGGCTTCGGAGGGCGGCACAGCGGCCGACATCCGCAGTTCGCGCGTGAGTTCTGAACTCACGTCGACCGCGGGGCTCGCGTCGACGCCCAGCGCCCCGCGCGAGACGATGCCCGCCAGGTTGCGAATGTGGGTGACGTGATAGGCCCGATGCTCCCCCGCCTTGACCGAGGTGCGTGTGGTCGTTGCGCTGCCCGCCCGTGGGGTGTGCGCCGCTGCGGGGCGCGAAACTCGCGGTCGTTCGGGCGCGGCCTTCGGATAGCAGATATCGCACAGCGGAATCTCGAGGCCGTGAATGCATTCCGTCACGTGCCCACGCTACGTGGTGATCGGGGTGCCCGCTGCCAGGCGGCCGATTTCGTGGCCGATTAGGTGGCCGAAGTGGGTGACCGAAGTGGGTGGCCGAAGTAGGTGGCCAAAGTGGGTGACCGAAGAGGGTTACCGAATGGGTGGCAGGTGGCAAATGGGTGGCAAATAGCTGGAGGTCGGTTCAGAGCAGGACGGGCGGCACATGCGGTTCGAGTCGAGCGCTCACCGCCGGCGCGATGAGTTCGGCCCACAGGCGGTAGGTGCGGCCGGTGCCGGTGCGGCCGGCCACCTCGGTCGGAACAAACGGCACGAAAGTCGTATGTTGTCGCGATGCGCAGACTTTGCTGAGTTCACGGTTGATCCGCCGAGCCGAATAGTGTGAAAGGAAGCCCAGCACCGGCGGCATCGGCACGATCGTGGGTAGGAGCGGGACGCCGATGATGAAGATGTGCAGGCTTGCCGGAGCGTGGTCGCGGATATGGTCAAGCAGCGACTCGATCTGCCGACGCCAGGCCCGCGCCGGATGCAGCAGTAGGGTCTCCAGGCCGCCGGGCGTCGCGATCACGGCGTCGACTGAACTCAGCCACTTGCGGCTGAGCAGATCGCGCACGTCATGTCCGGTCATCTCCTCGGTGACGACCGCATCGACCGTCACTCCGCGCCCGGTGCGCTCAGATACCAGTCGAGCGAGCTGCCCCGCGAGGGCCAGGTCGTGCGATTTGGCGCCGTAGCCCACAGCGATTCCTGAGCCGACGAGCAAAAGCCGGTCTGGGTCTGGACCGGCGACGCTGACCGTGGGCTTGCCGGTGGGCGTAGGTAGCCTTCGCCACGACGCGGTGGATGACGCGAGCCAGGCCTGCACGGCGGGGCGCACCAATGCGCGTCTCAGCGGCTCCCGCATCTTCCCCCCATGCCTCAACTTCGGCCAAGTATATCCACGATCTGAGGGAGCCTCAGTCGGGCTGGGCTCTTGCCGCTATCGCGGTGGGGCTGACGCTGCTCGTGACGGCGATGCAGGTTCGCCACGCTGCGCGGCCTTCGCAGCGCGTTCTGACTTGATGCGGGCGTTCTCATCCTGCACGTGAGCGTGGGTCGCGCGTTCCGCGACGAGCCAGTCGGGCTTCTGCTCCAGGAGTGCTTTGATCTGCGCCGATGTCATGACATCGGCTGCGCCCGCCCTCGCGAGGCCGGATGTTGAGATTCCGAGCTTCTGGGCGACCACCTGGCGCGGGTGCGGGCCATCCTTGCGCAACAGTTGCAGCCAATCGGGCGGGCTCGACTGCAGCTGCTCCAACTCCGCCCGGGAGATCTCGCTCTCCTGGAAGGCCTCAGGCGTTGCCGGGAGGTAGATCCCGAGCTTCTTGGCGGCCGTGGCTGGCTTCATGGTCTGGTCTGGCACTACTAACGACTCCTCTTGAGCAGGGGGTGCTCCATCAACCCGCGTGGCGCGGCCCACAGCAAGGATTGCACTCTCAGGGCGAGTTCCCTGAGCAGCGAGGCATCCTCTCCGGTGAAAGTGCGTGGCTCGGTGTCTATCAGGCAGAGGGTGCCGACCCGCGCACCGTCAGGGCTTTCCAACGGGTAGCCGGCGTAGAAGCGGATGTGCAGGGGCCCGGTCACTAGGGGATTTGCCGCGAACCGACTGGAACGGGTCGTATCCTCCACGACGAAAAGTCGATCGTCGGCGATCGTGACGGTGCAGAACGCCAGGTCGCGCGACGTCTCCACGCGTGGCCAGCCAGACCAGGACTTCACCCATTGGCGATCGTGATCGATGAAGTTCACCGCGGCGGCGCCGACACCAAGCAGATCGCGAGCCAGCGTCGTGATCTCGTCGAAACGTGGATCGACCGGGGTGCCCACTATCTGCAGCTGGTCGAGGGCAAGTTGACGCTGCGCCTCATCGACCGGGCCTGGATAGCGCGGGACGGCGCTCGCCCGATCCAACGCCACCTGCAGCACCGGGGCAATCCGGTCGGCCCACATTCCGTATGTGGTGCCACCCCGCTCCTTCTCACCACCATCGACGTTGATCGGAACGAACGAGACATTTCTCGTGGCAGCCAGCTCGGCGGTGACGGCATTGAGCCGAGCGGCAGCATTCCGGAACACGCCTACCGCGCGTGGAATGTTCTTGCTCTGCGGCAGTGGTGGCAAGCCCACAATGACCGTCGTGAGCTCTACCGAACCGACCCGCTCGATCGAGTTGATAAGGGACGCTAGCGCAGCGCGCCAAGTCGCCCGCGACGTGAGAGCGAGGGTCTCCCGCATGCCCGCCATGACGACCACAGCGTCAAAGCGCCACAGGTCATAGCTCTCGAGCATCGTCGCGCATTGTGCAACGCTGAGGTTGACATCCGCGATGATTTCCACCTCGACTCCCCGACCGGTGAGCGCAGAGAGGCGTCGCGCAAGCTGACCGCCGAGAGCAAGCTCGTGCGAGGCAACCCCATAGCCGACCACCGCGCCGCCCCCGATCAGCAGCACGCGATCGGGGTCGGGCCCCATGGCAAAGACATGCGTCTCGTCCCGCGGCGAAGGCAGGTCGGCCCACTTCCGAGCAAGCGCCCTGCTGAGTATCTCCCCCAACGGTGCGGTCACCGTGCGCAATACCTGGTCAAACATGTTGCCCCCGCGCTGGCCGACCCTGCGTGAACCGTGTCGGCCAGTCTCAACTCTAACCCCGAGTGCTCCAATCAGCTATGGCCCTCCGCGCTAGCCTGAACTCGTGCCCCAGCCTTTCGTGCTCGCCTACGTGGTGGGGGTGACTCCCGGCAAGTGGGCTCGGGTGTGGGGTGAACGGATGCCACGGCATCCCCTCACTCTGCTGCAGCTCAGCCAGTCAGCAGCCCTCGCCGCCCTCGGAGACGGCACCGCGGATGCCGCCCTGCTCAGGCTCCCCGTTGACGACCCGGCCCTCTCCACGATCCCGCTCTATGCCGAGCTTGCCGTCGTCGTCGCTGCCAAGGGGCACGCCCTGGAGGCGGTGGACGCCGTCACGACCGCCGAACTGCAGGAGTTCGGAGTGCTCGAGGGCGAGTGGGCGGCCACAGTCGAACTGGCCGCGGCCAACGTGGGAGTCGCCCTGATGCCGCAATCGGTGGCTCGCGCCTACAGCCGGAGGGATGTCACGGCTCGCCCGGTGACCGACGCACCGGAGACCCGCGTCGCCCTCGCCTGGCCGACCGCCCGCACGACCCCAGAGGTGGACGAACTCATCGGCATCGTGCGCGGACGCACGGCGAACAGTTCACGGGGAAGGCAGCCCTCGGGAGCGCGGCCTTCGGGAGGGCAGCCTTCGGGAGGGCAGCCTTCGGGGGGAAGGCAGCAGCCGAAGACAGCGAAGGCCAAGCCGACCCGCGGAAAGCGTTAGACGGCTTCCTGCTCCTCGAGCCCCTCGAGCAGTTCTTGCTCCCGTTGGCTGGCATCCCCGGTGTCGAGTTCGCGTGCCACCATGGCCGCGAGATCGTCAAGGGTTGCCTGCTCATCATCGGTGAGGCTGCGCGCGTCGAAGTCGAGCACGCAGAGCTTGGCGAGTTCGTCGCCACTCGCGTCACGCAGTGGCACGCCGACGTAGAACTTGAGGCCCAGGTCGGCAGCGGTGAGCGGGTCGACCAGCGCGCGCGGATCGGGCGTGGTATCGCCGCTGTGAGAGGCGAACCAGACTCGGTCATGGCCCGCGACGCTGAGCACCGCGAATGGCACTCCGAGCACTCGCGCCGTGAGTGCGGTGATGCGGTCGAAGGTCTCGTCGTTCGCACCCAGCGCGGCGCCCAGCGCGGCACCCAGCGCGGCGCCGGGCGCGGCCCCCTGCGTTGCTTCCTGAGTTGCTCCCAGCGCGGCCTCCGTCGTGGCTCCGCCCGCGGGTCTCGGTGCCGGATCGACCAAGCGGTGTCGGCCCACCTCTGCGGAGAACATTTCGCGCAGGGCGAGGGCGACCTCGTGGATATCGGGGCGATCGGCTGGGTCGCGCTCGGTCATCCCGCGCAGTAGCGGCACCCACTCGATGGGCACCGAATCGGGGATCTCGGGGTCGGCGATCAATCGCGCAAGCGTTGCGTGCTGTGGCGGGCCGGAGAAAGCGAGCTCTCCCGTGAAGCACTGCAGCAAGACGAGGCCGAGTGAGTAGGTGTCGCTCGCGGTCGTCACCGCCCGCCCCGCGGCCTGCTCTGGGCTCAGGTAGGCGACGGTACCCGTGACTATCGCGTTCTCCTCGAGCGGTACCGAACCGATCGAGGCAATGCCGAAGTCGGTCAGTTTGGCGGTGATGCGCGCGTGGTCATCGAGGTAGTTGGCCAACAGGATGTTCGACGGCTTCACATCCCGATGCACGATTCCGATGTGGTGCACCTGCTCGAGGCCGGCGGCCACGCAGTAGCCGAGTTGGGCGATCTGGCGCGGAGTGAGGAGGCCCTCCCCCAGGCGCTGCTGCAAGTCGGTGCCGTCAACGAGTTCCATGACGTAGTAGATCCGGGGATTGTCGGGATCGGTGCGGTCGACTGCGGCATCCAGCAACGTGACGAGATTGGGATGATTCAACCGCGCGAGCAGGTTGACCTCATCTTCTTGCCGACGGAACTCGCTCTCGGCACTCGCGCTGGCGCGAAAGATCTTGATCGCGACGTCGCGACCGAGGAATTCGTCGTGGGCACGGTAAACCCCGGCGAGCCCTCCTGTGCCAATGAGGTCGCCGAGCCGATATCGGCTTCTCAGCAGGGTCGTACCGGCGGCGCTGTCTTCCGTCGTCACTTGTTCCTCCACCAGTGCTTAAGAGAACAGGCTATGAAATCCGACCACATCTTGCAGGCCATTGTGCACAGGCCCTGGATGCGGTATCGGGACACCGGTGGATGTCGGCGGCAATTGACACAATCGAACATATGTTCGAGTATGGGGGGGTGTCCACCGCCGCCAAAGTCGAATCGCTCCAGGCGCGCATCAGGTCGATGCAGGCGACCAAGCTCGATTCGCGACTGATCCCCACGCATCCCGCGATCGCCGGCCTGTTGCCCGGCGGCGGGCTCAAACAGGGTGCCGTCTACTCGGTGGAGCGCTCCGCGATGCTGCTCATGGCGCTGCTTGCGGCGCCGTCGGCAGCGGGGTCGTGGTGCGCTGTCGTCGGGGTGCCTGAGTTCGGGGTTGAGGCGGCCCAGCGCTTCGGCATCGATCTCGATCGGCTGGTGCTCGTGCCGCATCCGGGCGACGACTGGCTCAGCGTGACCGCCGCGATCGCCGATGTGATGGGCGTGGTGGTCACGCGCCCGCCGAAGCGCGCGACCGATTCGAGCATCGCCAGGCTCTCAGCCCGGCTGCGCCAGCGGGGGGCCACCCTGCTCGTGCTCGGCAACTGGCCGCAGAGCGAGGCGATGCTCTCCGTGTCGCAGAGCGAATGGCACGGCATCGGCCAGGGCCACGGTCATCTCGTCGCCCGCGAGGTGACCGTCACCGTGACCAGCCGAATGACCGGCAGGCCGCGCAGCGCCCGGCTGTGGCTGCCCGATGCGAGCGAAACCATCCGGCGCTCCGTTCCCGACGAAGCCGTGCACAGGGAGATTGTGCACAGAGCCACGGGATGAGACGCCTCAGCGGTGGGCCGGTCGGCGCGGCGATCCCGCGGGTGATCGTGCTGTGGTGTCCAGACTGGCCGATCACCGCGGCGCTGCATGAGACACGGTTGGCTCGTGGTGCCGCGCTCGCGCTCATCGCGCAGGGGGTCGTGTATGCGGCATCCGCCGCCGCCCGCGCCGAGGGGGTCACCCGGGGCATCCGTCTGCGGGAGGCGCAGGCGCGCTGCCCCGCCCTCGTCGTGCTGGATTACGACCCCGCCGTAGACAATCGGGTGTTCGAGCCGATCATCGCGGGGCTCGAGCAACTCACGCCACACGTGCAGGTGCTGCGGCCTGGGGTCTGTGCGGTGCGCGTTCGTGGCGTCGCCCAGTACTTCGGCGGCGAGAAGGGGGCAGCGCTCGCGCTGGCTGGCCGGATGGATGAGCTCGGTGCGGGTGCGGGTGTGGGGCCAGGTGCGGGTGTCGGGCCCGGCACGGGCACGCGGGCGGGCATCGCCGACGGGATCTTCACCGCGGAGCTGGCGGCGCGTTCCACCGAACGGGTGCAGATCGTGGCGGCGGGTGGTTCGGCGGAGTTCCTGTCCCCGCTCGATGTCGGGCTGCTCGATGACGGAGGGTCGACGGGGGCGGGCATCGTGACGCTGCTGCGCAGGCTCGGCATCCGCACCCTGGGCGGTTTTGCGGCACTTCCCGCCGACGACGTGCGCATCAGGTTCGGCGAACCGGGGCGACGGCTGCACGCCCTCGCCAGGGGCAGGGACTCGTGGCCGCTGACACCGCGCACTCCCCCTGACGACTTCGATGTCGTTGTCGACTTCGAGCCCGCGCTCGACCGGGTAGACCAGGTTGCCTTCGGCGTGCGCGCGGCGAGCGATGAGTTCATTGACCGGCTCACCGCCGCCCGCCTGGTCTGCACCGCGATCAGGGTTGAGTTGCTGTCCGATTCGGCGGAGACGAACGAGCGGGTGTGGCTGCATCCGCGCTCGTTCACCCCCGCCGACGTGGTCGATCGGGTGCGGTGGCAGGCCAGCGCGCTGGAGCAGGTCAGCTCCGGCATCATCCGGGTGCGTATTGCTCCAGAGGCGGTCGACGCGATCGGCCACCACGAAGCCGGCCTGTGGGGCACTGGGCCAGACGAGCGCATTCACCACGGTCTCTCCCGAGTGCAGAGCATGCTCGGCCACGGTGCGGTACTCATGCCGAGCGTGGGCGGCGGCCGCAATCTGGGCGACCGACAGCAGCTAGTGGCATGGGGCGACCGCCCGGTGGGTGGGCGCTCTGCAGCGCAGCCGTGGCCCGGCCGACTGCCCGCGCCGCTGCCGGGCACGGTGTTCGGAGCGCGGCACGCCGTGCACGTCTTCGGCCCCGGCGGCACAGTGGTCGAGGTGGATGATCGTGGCACCCTCAGTGCGGCCCCCGCCGAACTTTCCGCCGGTCACACGGTGCTGCGCATCGACGCTTGGGCGGGGCCGTGGCCGCTCGACGAGCGTTGGTGGTCGGCGGATGCCCGGCGCGCCTGGCGCTTCCAGGCCGTCGACTCGACCGGATGCGCGTGGCTGCTCGTGCTCGACGGCTCCGGCTGGTGGGCCGAGGCCCGCTATGACTGAGTTGGCAGGTTGAGGATGGGCTGGAACAATCCCCCCATCCCCTGGTCGGAGTTCGAGAAACGGCTCTCCGATGCATCCCGACCTGGCACGGCGCCACCGGTCGGCGCTGACGGTGGCGACAGCCCCGGCTGGTCGCAGAAGCGCGCCGCCTACCAGCCGCCTCGGGATGCCGCACCCCCCGACCCCGCAGCAGTCGTGCCCTACGCCGAGCTGCACGCCCACTCGAGTTACAGCTTCCTCGACGGAGCCAGTATGCCCGAGTCACTCGTCGAAGAGGCCGCGCGGCTCGGCCTGCACGCCCTCGCCCTGACCGATCATGACGGGTTCTACGGCATCGCCCGGATGGCGCAGGCGGCCGCTGAGCTCCCGAGCGTGGCGACGATCTTCGGGGCCGAACTGTCGCTCGGCCTCACGAGCCCACAGAACGGCATCGCCGACCCCGAGGGCACCCACCTGCTCGTGCTCGCCCGGCGGCAGGAGGGCTACCACCGGCTTGCCGCGGCGATCACCCGCGCCCAGCTCGATGGGGCAGAGAAGGGCAAACCTCGCTACGACCTCGACGACCTCGCCAGGCGCGCGGGCGGCCACTGGCTCATCCTCACCGGATGCCGCAAAGGCGCTGTGCGCCGGGCCCTGCTCAAGGGCGAGGGTGACGGAGGTGGAGGCTCGGGCGCGGGTGGCGGAGGCGCGGGTGCGGGTGCCGCGGGCTTCGAGGCGGGCCTCGAACTCGACCGGCTGGTCTCGCTGTTCGGTGCCGACAACGTCGTGGTTGAGCTCTTCGACCACGGTGACCCGCTCGACAGCGACCACAACGACGTGCTCGCGGCCCTCGCCGCCGAGCGCGGCCTGCGCGTCGTGGCCACCGGAAACGTGCACTACGCCACACCCGCACAACACCACCTGCACACCGCGCTGGCCGCGGTGCGGGCGCGCAGGAGTCTCGACGAACTCGATGGCTGGCTGCCGTCATCCGGGGCCGCTCACCTGAGATCCGGGGCAGAGATGGCTCGCCGCTTCGCGCGCTATCCGGGCGCGATCGAGAACACCGTGACGATCGCCGACGAGCTGAGCTTTGAACTGCGCTCGGCCAAACCCGACCTACCCGACCAGGAGGTGCCGGAAGGCCACACCCCAATGAGCTACCTGCGGCAGTTGGTCTGGGAGGGGGTCGCGACCCGTGGCCTCGAGCTCACCGCCGCGAACGAGGCGCGCATCCGGCGTGAGCTCGACGTGATCGAGGAGAAACACTTCGCGGGGTACTTCCTGATCGTGTGGGACATCGTGAAGTACGCCAGGAGCCGCGGCATCCTCTGCCAGGGTCGTGGTTCTGCAGCGAATTCTGCAGTGTGCTACCTGCTAATGATCACGGCGATCGACCCGATCTACTACAAGCTGCCGTTCGAGCGATTCATCTCGGCCATGCGCGAGGAGGAGCCGGATATCGATGTCGACTTCGACTCTGAGCGCCGTGAGGAGGTGATCCAGTACGTCTTCGCGAAGTACGGGCGGGAGAATGCGGCGCAGGTCTCCAACGTCATCCAGTACCGCCCCAAGTTCGCCGTGCGTGACATGGCCAAGGCGTTCGGGCACAGTCCCGGCCAGCAGGATGCCTGGTCGAAGCAGGTGGAGCGCTGGGGTGCCACTATCTCGAGCGCCGACCACGACATCCCGCAGAATGTGATCGAGCTGGCCTTCGAAGTCATGAAGTTTCCCCGGCATCTGGGCATCCACTCCGGTGGGATGGTGCTCACCAAGCGGCCGGTCGGCGAGGTCGTGCCGATCGAGTTCGCGCGCATGGTCGATCGCACCGTCGTGCAGTGGGACAAGGATGACTGCGCCTGGATGGGCCTCGTCAAATTCGACCTGCTCGGGCTCGGCATGCTCTCGGCGCTGCAGTACATGTTCACGATGGTGGAGCAGACCCTCGGCGAGAAGTGGGAGCTCGGCACCCTCCCGCGCGAAGAGCAGGGCGTCTACGACCAACTCTGCCGGGCGGATGCCATCGGGGTGTTCCAGGTGGAGTCCAGGGCGCAGATGGGGCTGCTGCCCAGGCTGCAACCGCGGGAGTTCTACCACCTGGTGGTGGAGATCGCGCTCGTGCGCCCTGGGCCGATCCAGGGCGGAGCCGTGCACCCCTACGTGCGGCGCAAGCTGGGGATCGACCCCGTCACCTACCTGCACCCCAACCTCGTTGAACCGCTTGAGCGCACTCTCGGTGTGCCGATCTTCCAGGAGCAGCTCATGCAGATCGCGATGGCCGTCGGCGGGTGCACTCCAGATGACGCGGACCATTTGCGCCGGGCCATGGGCTCCAAGCGCGGCATTGAGAAGATTGAGAAGCTGCGCGACACGCTCTATGCGGGGATGGCCGGCAACGGCATCCACGGCGATGAAGCGGACAAGATCTACGGCGCGATCCAGGCCTTCGCCGGGTTCGGTTTCGCCGAGAGCCACGCGCTCAGTTTCGGCCTGCTCGTTTACGCGAGCGCCTGGATGCGGCTGCACTACCCCGCCGCGTTCCTCGCCGCCCTGCTGCGGGCGCAGCCGATGGGTTTCTACTCCCCGCAGAGTTTGATCGCGGATGCCCGGCGGCACGGTGTCGAGGTGCTGCGGCCCGACATCCTGAAGTCGGGGGTGTACGCGGCCCTCGAAGCGATTCCCGGGGCACCGCCCAGCGGCATATCCCTTAGTGGCATGGACGGATGCCTCGCTCGCGAGCAACCCGCGGTGTCGAAGAAGTTCGACAGGAACGCGCACTTCGACGCCGCGGAGCACCGCAGAGACGGCGCGTACACCGTGCGGCTCGGGCTGGATGAGGTCAGCGGCATCGGTGAATCGGTCGCGAAACGGATCGTGGCCGAACGTGACCGGGCCGGCGACTTCAGCAGCATGAACGACCTCGTGCGCCGCGTGGGGCTGACCACGAGCCAGCTCGAAGTGCTCTCCGCCGCCGGCGCATTCGACGGGTTCGGGCTCAGCCGCCGGGAGGCAATGTGGAACTCGGGCAACGCCGCACAAGACCGGGCCGAGTTTCTGCCCGGCAGCGTGGTCAGCGTCCAGCCGCCACTGTTCGGGATGCCCTCGCCGGTCGAGGAGCTGATGAGCGACCTGTGGGCGACGGGGGTCTCGACAGACAGTCATCCCGTCGCTCACCTGCGAGACGAGTTGCGGGAGCGCGGACTCATGACAGCGGTCGACCTCGCGACCGCGGAGCCCGGCAGACGCATCGAGATCGGCGGGGTGGTCACCCATCGGCAGCGGCCGGCGACGGCCAGCGGTATCACCTTCATCAACATCGAGGATGAAACCGGACTGGTGAACGTGATCTGCAGCGTCGGCGTGTGGAATCGCTACCGTCGCGTGGTGCGCGAGGCGCCGGCGCTCATCGTTCGCGGCATCCTGGAGCGTTCGACCGAGGGGGTGACCAATCTGCTCGCCGACCGTTTCGAGCAATTGGCGATGGCTCCGCGCACAAAATCACGGGATTTCCGGTGAGTGTGCTTCATTACCATCGCGCACCAATTGTGAAATACATGGCGATCCCAGCCGACTACTGCTATAGCCTGTGAATATCGTCGGCGTTCTCTTCGGAGTGCGCCGGTGTGGCCTCGACTGTCGGGGCCAGAAGAACGCTCCTGGAGGAGTTTTAAATGGCATTAGGCACCGTCAAGTGGTTCAACGCGGAAAAGGGCTTTGGTTTCATCGCCCCTGAGGACGGAAGTCCTGACGTGTTCGCCCACTACTCTGCTATCGCTTCGAGCGGCTACAAGTCACTCGACGAGAACCAGAAGGTTGAATTCGATATCACCCAGGGACCGAAGGGTCCCCAGGCGGAGAACATCCGCCCCCTCTGATCTTGAGAGTTCAGTAACGGAAGCGCCCCGGTCCTATGCCGGGGCGCTTTCTTGTTGCCACCGCGGCCAGCGCGCCAGGCGCACGCACTTAGCTGCCGTCACGCAGGTTGGCCGGCGCGTTCGAGGCCAGCAGGATCTCGTCAAAATGCGCCTCGCAGTACTCGCCCATGGGAGCCTGCGAGAGGAACCCGACCCTGACCGGCGCATCGGTGTCCAGTCTGAACAGCCGAACGAAATTCCAGTCGACCCCATTCGTCGAGGCATGGAAAACCCAGGCTGGGCCGATGCGGCTCACGCGCAGATAGACCGAACCCTCGACGAGGCTGCTGTTGCAATCGTCTGAAAACGTGTTGGTCACCACCGATACCACCATCGAGTCGCCCTGAGGCGAGTACTCGAAGCACAGCTTCGCCCAGTGGTTCTGGTCTGCCCAGAGGCAGAGAGCACCTGCGTCGAATGTTGTGCGTGGATGCTTCACACTTACCCGAGCCGACAACGCGAACTCCGACGGTGCCTCGAAGGTGAGACCGGTTGCTCCCCACTGGCCGACGCCGCCCGATGAGTCGTTGCTCCAATCGACACAGCGAGCGGCGATAAGGGTCAAGGCAGTGTGATCTTCGGACCATTCGGCCCGGCCTTCACCGTTTGTCCAGCCGAACTCGGGCAGGTTGACGACATCGCTCACCGCCCTAGATTACGACGGCAGCGCTATGTACGACGGCAGCGCTAGGAGCGCAGACCCCTGCGCAGGTAGTCGATGCGCGCCTGCAGCTGGGTCACGGTGGCCTGGGCCACGGACGGTCCACCACAGACGCGACGGAGCTCGGCGTGGATGAGGCCGTGCGGCTCGTTCGAGAGCTTCGCGCGCATCCCGACCAGCGAGTTCAGCAGGCTACGCTGCTCCTTGAGATTGCGGTACAGCGGGGCGGGCAGGTCAGCCGCGGCGGGCGATGACGCGGGCCGCGCCGACGACTTGCGGGCCTGGCGACGCTGGCGCTGGGTGAGTAGTTCCCGCACCTGGTCAGGCTCGAGGATGCCCGGCAGCCCGATGAAGTCGAGCTCTTCGTCGCTTCCCGTCGGTGCCGCAAAACCGAACTCGTCGCCGTCGTAGAGCACCCGGTCGAAGTTCGCGTCTGACTCGATGGCCTCCCAGGTGAACTCGTCGGCGAGTTCGTCTGAGGTCGCCTGCTCGCGGTTCTCCTTCTCCAGCAGGTCGTCATCGAGCAGCAGGTCGTCAGACTGTTCGCGATCGAGCGCATGATCACGCTCGAGCTCAAGCTGGGTCGCGAGGGACAGCAGCGACGGCACACTCGGCAGGAAGATCGACGCGGTCTCTCCACGCCGCCTGGCCCGCACGAAACGACCGACGGCCTGCGCGAAGTACAGCGGCGTCGCCGCGGATGTCGCGTAGACCCCGACCGCGAGGCGCGGCACATCCACGCCCTCCGACACCATCCGCACGGCAACCATCCAGCGCCGCTCCCCCGCGGCGAAAGTCTCGATGCGGCCGGATGACGCCTTCTCGTCCGAGAGCACGACTGTCGGGGTCTCCCCCGTGATGTCCTTGAGCAGCACGGCATAGTCGCGCGCGGCCTGCTGGTCGGTGGCGATGACCAGCCCTCCCGCGTCGGGGATCGAGTGGCGCACCTCGGTGAGGCGGGTGTCAGCGGCCCTGAGCACGGACGGCATCCAGTCGCCGGTGGCGTCGAGCGCAGTGCGCCAGGCTTGCGCCGTCACATCCTGCGTGTCAGGTTCGCCGAGGCGGGCCTCCATTTCGTCGCCCATCCGGGTGCGCCAGCGCATCTTTCCGGCATAGGCCATGAAGATCACCGGGCGAACCACGCCGTCTGAGAGGGCACGACCGTAGCCGTATGCGTAGTCGGTGACCGAGGTGCGGATGCCGTGATCATCGGGCGCGTAGGTCACGAACGGGATGGGCGCGGTGTCGCTGCGGAACGGAGTACCCGTCAGTGACAACCGCCGCGTCGCGGGCGCGAATGCCTCGCGGATCGCGTCGCCCCAACTGAGCGCGTCGCCGCCGTGGTGTACCTCATCGAGGATCACGAGGGTGCGTGCGGACTCGGTGATCTCACGGTGCAGGGATGCCCGCACCGCCACCTGCGCGTAGGTGACAGCCATCCCGTGGAATCGCCGCCCTCCGTAGCCGTCCCCGTTGGCGTACCCGGGATTCAGCCGCAGCCCGACCTTGTGCGCCGCATCGGCCCACTGCCGCTTGAGGTGGTCGGTCGGTGCGACGACCGTGACGCGGTCGACGACCCGCCGAGCGATGAGCTCTACCGCGAGCCGAAGGGCGAAGGTGGTCTTGCCGGCGCCCGGCGTCGCCGCGGCGAGAAAGTCGCGCGGCTCTCGCTCAAAGTAGGCGTCGAGGGCTTCGGCCTGCCAGGCGCGCAGTTTGTCCGCTGTCCCCCGGGCGGCGCGTTCGGGGTACGCCGGTGAGAGGTGCTCCGCAGCGAAGGTGCCGACCGTGGGGGCGAAGCCGCGGGTGGCGGGTCCCCCGCCCGAAACGATGTCCACTTGATGAGACGATACCCGGTGGGGCTGACAGGCAGGCGCGAGCTCAGTCCCGCTGGCCGGTGCGTGGGCGCTGCGTGGCCGAGTGCCCGATGAGGCGAGCCGGCGTGACCGCGCCGCGGCCGAAACGGGCGGATGCGGCATCCATCACGTCCTCGGCCTCCCGCCACCCCTCCGACTCGTCCCACAGCCCTAGCTGGGCAGTGGCGGCGTCTTGCAGTTGTTCGGCTCGCACCCCGACGAGGCGTACGGGGGCGTTCTGGGTCTGGCCGCGCTCGGCACGTTGGGATGCCGCCGTGCTCGTCCACAGCGCCTCGTAGATGTCGCGTACCTCCTCGAAGATGCGTCGGCCGAGGTCGGTGGGCTCTTTGAGCGTGCGTGACCGGGTGATCGTGGTGAAGTCGGCGAACCTGAGTTTGAGCACGACCGTGCGCCCGACATACCCGCCGGTGCGAAGTCGCACGGCAACCATGTTCGACATGCGCAGGAGTTCACGGCGGATGACCTCGGGGTCGGTGATATCCGTCTCGAAGGTCATCTCGTGCCCGACGCTCTTCTCGTCGGGCCCCTCGTGGACGACCCGCGGATCGATGCCCCAGGACAGGTCGTGCAGGCGCTGCGCCGCGGCACCACCCAGAGCAGTGCGAAGGGTGTCGACCGTCGTCGCCGCGAGATCGCCGATCGTGTTGTAGCCGCGGGCCCGAAGGACCTCCTCGGTCTTGCCGCCGACTCCCCACAACCGACCGATGGGCAGTGGATGCAGAAAGCCGATGGTCTCGTCGCGCGGCACGACGAGCAGCCCGTCGGGCTTGGACAATCCACTCGCAAGTTTCGCCACGAGCTTGGTGGAGGCGGCCCCCACGGAGCAGACCAGCCCGGTCTCGGCCCGCACCCGCGCGCGGATCAGCTCGGCGACCTGCACGGGCGAGCCGAATACCGTGCGCGCGCCGGCGACGTCGAGAAAGGCCTCGTCGATGCCCAGGCGCTCGACCAGTGGCGTGATCTCGTCGAAGATCGACATCACCTGCTTGGAGAAATGCGTGTAGCGCTCGAAGTGCGGTTCGAGGATGATCGCCTGCGGACAGCGCCGAAGCGCGATAGACATCGGCAGGGCCGAGTTCACCCCGAACTTTCGGGCCTCATAGGTTGCGGCGGTGACGATCGACCGAGCCGAGTTGTGACCGACGATGACCGGCTTGCCGACGAGTTCGGGGTGATCGAGCAGTTCGACCGAGGCGAAGAACGCGTCCATGTCGACGTGCAGGATGGTGGCCGTGCTGTCGTCGATGGGGCCGATCGTGACCTGGCGATCGCGCCCATCCTGCTTGCCCATGGGGCGATTCTCGCAGCAACATCCGACTGGGCGACGAATGCGGACGCTCGGAATTCACGAGGGCGAGATGCGAGAGGAGGGCACGGCATCCCGCCGTGCCCTCCGTGTCGCGCTAGCTGCCGTATCGCAGGCTAGACCCGACGACTACCTCGCGTCACGAGGCCATAGATCAGCAGGACAAGAATTGCCCCGCCGATAGCCAGGAGCCAGGTCTGAATGGAGAAGAACCCTTCAAGCCCGATCCCGAAGATCGCGCTGCCGATGAAGCCACCCAGGAGTGCACCGACGACGCCGAGGATCAGCGTGACGATCCAGCCGCCCCCTTGTGTGCCGGGAAGAATGGCCTTCGCGATCGCACCAGCAATGAGTCCAAGAACAATCCAGCCGATGATTCCCATGACGACCTCCAGTCGTTTGCCAAGCACCCCGGTTCTCGGGGCCATGTTCCAGCCCACCACCTATTCACAGGGAGCGACAAGGGATTGCCCTGCGGCTTCGAAGCTGGTAACGCGGCGGGGAGTTGTACCGTGGGGAGATGACGCAGCATCACCCGTGGAGCAGGTATGTGGCGATCGGTGACTCCTTCACCGAGGGGATCGGCGATCCCGAGCCCCTGAGCCCCGGTGGCCACCGCGGCTGGGCCGACCGCGTGGCGGAAGTGTTGAGCACATCCACGGAGGAGTTCGCCTACGCGAACCTCGCGATCCGCGGACGACTCCTGCAGCAGATCGCCGATGAACAAGTGGATGCCGCACTCCGATTGAAGCCCGACCTGATCAGTGTGTCGGCTGGCGGCAACGACCTCATCCGCCCCGGAACCGCCCCTGACGACATCTCGGAGCGGTTCGAGGCGATGATCGCCAGGCTGCGCAGTGACGGAGCGACGGTGGTGATATTCAATGGTCCCGACATCGGAATGACACCCGTGCTCGGCCGGGTGCGTGGCAAGGTCGCGATCTACAACGAGAACCTCAGGGCCATCGCCCATCGGCATGACGCGGTAGTCGCCGACATGTGGGCGCTTCGGGAGCTCACCGACCCGCGGATGTGGGCACCCGACCGCCTGCACTTCTCCCCGCTCGGCCACCACACCATCGCGAGGATGGTGCTGGATGCCCTGGCCGTCGAGCACGATCTCGAACCATTCTCCCCGGAACCATTGCGTCCGATCCGCTGGCGCCAGGCACGTGCGGAAGACATCGGCTGGGCGCGGGAGTACCTCGTGCCCTGGGTGCTGCGACGGGTGCGGCACCAGTCATCCGGCGACAACATCACCGCCAAGAGACCCGGCTACTGAGCGACGGGCACTGAGTAACCGGCACTGAGCGACCGGGACTGGGCGAACGGTAGCTACGAGCGACCGATCGATGTCGGCCGGCGCGGTGCGACTCTAGGCGATGCCGGTGTACCCGGTGCGGCCGGCCGCGGGGCAGTCGAACGGATCCGTGGTTCGGCCCACCTCGTTGAGATAGCGCACCACCGTGCCGTAGGCACTCGGAAGCCCGACCTCGGTGTAGAGGATGCCGCGGCTCTCGCAGTACTCCCTGGTGATCTCACCGGCGCGCTTGAGGTATGGCCGCGCCATGCTCGGGAACAGGTGGTGCTCGATCTGGTAGTTGAGGCCGCCCATGAAGTGATTCATGAAGTGTCCGCCGCGGATATTGCGGCTGGTGAGCACCTGGCGACGCAGGAAGTCGACCTTGGAGCCATGGGGCAGGAGCGGCATCCCGATGTGGTTCG
Source organism: Microbacteriaceae bacterium (assembly GCA_043754275.1). GTDB lineage: Bacteria > Actinomycetota > Actinomycetes > Actinomycetales > Microbacteriaceae > Rhodoglobus. The sequence continues at coordinate 49,190 of JAYUVE010000004.1, forward strand.
GGGCGAAGGATGCACCCATGTAGAGCCCGAAGATGGCCAGCTGGACGCCGAGGAAGGCGAAGGCCATCCCGAGTGGCATGAAGGTGAAGATGACAGCCACGTAGCCGACGTTGCGCACCGTGAGGAGCACGATCTCTAGCGCACGCTTGTCGACGCGACCGCGCGAGAACACCGTCTTGAAGGCGTGGCGGTGCAGGTTGATGCCCTCGAACATGAGCACGGGGAAAAAGAGGTAGCCCTGCCGTTTTGCCGCCCAGCGGCTGACGCCGGTGAGGCCCTTGGCTTCTTCAGGCTGGAAGATGATGAAGTCTGTCTCGATATCGGGGTCTTTGCCCACGGTGTTCGAGTTCGCGTGGTGGCGGGAGTGCTTGCTCATCCACCAGGAGTAACTGATGCCGACGATGAGGTCGGCCATGATGCGGCCGGAGAAGTCGTTGAGCTTGCCTGATGAAAACACCTGGCGATGCGAAAGTTCGTGGGTGATGAAGGCGAACTGCGTGAAGAGGACGCCCAAGACGGCGGCGATGAGAAGGAGGTACCAGCTGTCGTGCAGCAACGCGAACCCGAACCACGCACCCACCATCGCGAGGGTGAGGGCCGCGAAGGTCAGGCCGTAAAACAGCTTGCTGCGACGCAGGAGCCCCGCATCACGCACCGTATGCAGCAGGGCGGAGAACTCTGTTAGCGGACTGCCGAGACCTCGATTGCCAGTCTTGATGATGCGAGCAGGTTCGGCAGCAGCAGTAGTCACGTGGCCTCAGGGTTTCAATGACTTCACAGCCACGGCAGGTGAGCAGATGCTCAAGATACGGCAAGCGTACCGGTGATCACTGGGAGCCGCCCCCCATTGACACCCGGGCCGGGCAATCCTCCGCAAAAAACCACTAGAACAGCTCTGCCGGGTGCGACAGGCGCCAGCCCGGCCCCGGATCGGCGATGGCCGCGGCAAGCGTGAGCGGCACCCTGACAGTTCGGTCGCCGATGGTGAAGTCGAGCTCGCCCACGGAGGCGCCGGCCTGAGCGAGGCGCACTGAGTCCGCCTTCACGGCGAGGGTCACCGGGGTGTCAGACCAGACCACCGTCGACTGGGTCTCGGCGGCGACCGCTGTCGCGTCATCCCCCCATGCGGTCGTGTAGTCGGCATAGGCGGTTCCGGCGGCGGCGAGCTGCACTTCGTGGAATCCCGCTTTGACCTGGGCGAGTAGGGTTCTGACATCGGCCGCGACGGTCGGATGATCAGGCCCGCCGAGGGCGACACCCACCACTGTCACGGTCTGTGAGCCCACCGCCTCTTCGGCCGAAAAGAGCAGGCACGCCCCCGATTCATCGAGCGTTCCGGTCTTGATGCCATCCACCCCATCGACCCCGAGCAGTTCGTTGCGATTGGCCACGGTGCCGACCCCTGGCACTTCGAGAGTCCCCGTACCCACGATCTGCTTCACCACGGGGTTGGCGATTGCCAGCTTGGCGAGTTCGACGAGGTTCGCGACGTTGCTCGTGTTGCTGGCCTGAATCCCGGTGGGATCAGTAATCGTGGTGCTGGTCAGCCCGTGCGCGAGCAGCCACGCGCGCGCGGCGTCGAGAAACGCGGCCTGCGAGCCAAAGGCCCAGACCGCAACCGTTTCGGCGTAGTTGTTCGCAGAGGCCATGAGCATGACGTCGAGGAGGTTGCGCTCAGTGATCACCTGCCCCGGTACGATGGGTGCCACGACGCCATTTTGCGCGACCTGGTCGTCGTAGAACTGCACGTCGGCATCGGTGAAGGTGATGTTGGGACCGGTCTCGCCCAGGGCTAACGGCTTTGCCTCGAGTACGGTCAAGGCGGTCACGATCTTGGTGATCGAGGCGATGGGCAACGGGTCGCTCGTGCCGTGGCTCGCGAGCACGCCCGGGTATCCGACGGCCCCGACCCCCGAGGCGCCATAGCCAGGGAACCCCAAGGTTGGGGCCGCCGTGACCGGTGCCTGCCACGGGAGCACGGCAGCCGCGACCGGCTCCAGCGGGGCGAGCAGGGTGAAGGGCAGGTAGAACCCTGCGCCCAAGACGAGAGCCAGGCCACCGAAGACCGTGATACGCCGACGCCGATAGATCTGGCGGGGGTTCAGCGGCATCCGCCCATCGTAAGCGACGCGCCGGTATGGTCGATCGATGGAGTACGGCCCGTTCGAGACGGCGATGCCCGGCGTGTTTCCGAGCCGCCAACAGTGGGATGCCACCGCCGCCGAACTGGTGGCCACGATGCTCGAGCGCTGGCACCTGACCGTGGTGGAGCCGTTCGTGGGCGGGGCTGCGGCGTCCGTGCTCAGGGTGCTCTGCGCGGACGGCTCCCCCGCCGTGCTCAAGGTGGGCTACCCGCACGTGGAGGCTGTGTGGGAGGCGGTGGGGCTCGAGGCGGCCGGTGTGCTCGCCCCCGAGGTCTACCGCCAAGACGCCTGGACCTGGAGCCTGCTGCTGGAGGAGGTCCGGCCCGGCACGCCGCTGGCCCGCGCTGGCCTGCCGGTGGAGGAGGCTCTCGTCGCCGGCGGGGAGCTGCTGAAGGTGTTGCACGCGCGACCGATTCCCGCGGGCATCCCGAGCCTGCAGGACGCCATGGTCGGCTACGTCACCCAGGCAATCGACAGGATGGATCGGCTGGGCGCCGCACTGGACGGGCTTGGTGCGCGTGCCCTCGTCGACCGCGCGATCGCCATGCTTTTCACCCTCGCGACCTCGGCCCCAGACACGGCGCTTCTGCACGGCGACTTCAACCCGGGCAACATCCTGCGCGACGGCGACGGCGACGGCGACGGCGAGCGGGCGTGGAGGGCTGTCGACCTGAAACCGATGCACGGCGACCCCGCCTTCGACCTCTGGCCGCTCGCCACCCAACTCGGCGTCCAGTTCGAGAGCCAGCTCGCAACGGCAGCAGCGGCGTCCGCCGTCGACCCCGATCGGGCAGCACACTGGGCGTTCGCCCGCACCGGCATCAACGTGAGCTGGCTGCTCGCCGCCGGCGAGGCCAAGGCGGCCGAGGCTGAGGTGAAAGCACTCAGGAGATGGTCCGCCGCACTCTGAGCGCGTAGAGGGCCACTGCACTCGCCGAGGCGACATTCAACGAATCCACTCCGTGCATCATCGGGATCGTCACGGTCGTGTCTGCGAGCTGCAGTGCCGCCCGGCTGAGCCCATCCCCCTCCGCGCCGAGCACGAGGGCGACGCGCTCCGGCGGGTCAGCCGCGAATTCGTCGAGTGAGACCGCGGCGTCGGAGAGCGCCAGGGCCGCGATGTGGAAACCCGCCTGCCGAAGCTCGGATGCCCCCACCGGCCAGTCAGCCAGTCGCGTCCATGGCACCTGCAGCACGGTTCCCATGCTCACCCGCACGCTCCTGCGGTAGAGCGGGTCTGCGCAGCGCGGGGTCACGAGCACGGCGTCCGCGCCGAGTCCCGCCACCGAGCGGAAGATCGCCCCGACGTTGGTGTGGTCGACGATGTCTTCGAGGACTACCACGCGTCGGGCATCCCGCAATATCTCGGCGACCCGCGCAAGCGGCGGTCGGTGCATGGACGCGAGCGCTCCGCGGTGCAGGTCGAAGCCGGTGAGCCCTTCGAGCAGGTCTGGATCGCCCACGAAGACCGGCACGTCATAGTCGGCGAGCAGGGGTTCGAGGTCGGCGAGCCACTTCTCGATGACCAGGACCGAGCGCGGCTGGTGCCCGGCCGCCAGCGCCCTGGAGATGACCTTGGGTGACTCGGCGATGTAGAGGCCGCCGGCCGGCTCTGAGACGCGACGCAACGCGACATCCGTCAGGTTCGCATAGTCGCTGAGTCTCGGGTCGGAGAGATCGTCGATGCGCACCACGTGCATTGCGGCCTCCCGATCGACAGGAATCGGAAACATAACCGAAAACTGCGTTGTTTAGTCTTGCAGCAGGAAGGGGTCCGGATGCCCAACGCTCAGTCAACTGCGGCGCCAGTATCCTCGCCGAGCCTCGATGCAGCGATCGCCGTGCTGCGCGGCCGCAGGATTGCCGTCCTGACCGGAGCCGGGATGAGCACCGATTCCGGTATCCCCGACTACCGGGGTGCCGGTGCGCCCGTGCGCACCCCGATGACTTTCCAGAACTTTCTCGCCGACACCAGCCACCGAAAGCGGTATTGGGCCGGCAGCCATCTCGGGTGGAAGCGCTTCTACGCCGCCGCACCGAACGCGGGGCACGAAGCCCTCGTCGAGCTCGAACTCTCCGGCAACGTGGATGGGATCATCACGCAGAACGTGGACGGGCTGCACATGCGGGCGGGATCGCAACGCGTCGTCGACCTGCACGGCACGCTCGATCGGGTGCGCTGCCTGAACTGCGGCCAGACCTATGCGCGGGCAAGCATCGCCGAGCGGATCGCCGGGGACAATCCGTGGCTGGAGACTCCTGAGGCGGTGGTGCTCTCGCCCGATGGTGATGTGCAGATCGACGACGTGGGTGCGTTCACGATCCCGGACTGCAGCGTCTGCGGCGGCATCCTGAAGCCCGACGTCGTCTTCTTCGGTGAATTCGTGCCGAAAGAGAAGTTTGCGGAAGCCAGCGCGCTCATCCTCTCAGCAGACGCGCTGCTCATCGCCGGGTCATCGCTGGCCGTCAACTCCGGAATCCGGCTGCTCGAGCAGGCGGCGCGCCGACGCCTGCCGATCGTGATCATCAATCGCGGGGTCACCAAGGGCGACAACCGGGCGACGGTTAAGATTGACGCGGGAACCACCGAGACCCTCACCACTCTCGTGGAACGACTGGGCTCATAAAGGTTCCGAAGGGAACCACGTGCTGCTCTACCTCGTCCGTCACGGCGAAACCGATTGGAATCTCGAGCATCGCATCCAGGGCAGCACCGACATCCCGCTGAACGCCACGGGGCGAGCTCAGGCCGTGACAACCGGTGCCCTCCTGGCCCGGCGGAGCTGGGATGCCGTCATCTCCAGCCCCCTCTCCCGGGCGCTCGAGACGGGGTCGATCATCGCGGGGGCGGTCGGACTCGCCGACCCGCCTACCGTCGACGCGCTTGCCGAACGCAACTACGGTGCAGCGGAAGGCCTCACCGGCGAGGAGATCGAGGCGCGGTTCCCCGGTGAGATTCCCGTTCCCGATCGTGAAACCCGGGAGCACGTCGTCGGGCGCGTCCTGCCGGCCCTCATGGAGATCGCCGAGGCGCATCCCGACCAGGCGGTGATCGTGGTCAGTCACGGCGGGGTGATCCGTTCGGTTCTCAACGCGATCGACCCAGACGGCACCCACGGGATGATCCGGAACGGTTCCGTGCACAGTTTCAGCTACGAGGATGGCTCGTTCCGGCTCATCGCGTTCAACGACCCGATCGAGGCCGAATCGCTCGAGGGTGCCACTGAAGACCTCGAAGCGCAGAACGCCGTCGAGCAGCGCGAGTCCGCCGGCAAGCGCACCTGATGGCGGTCACCACCTTCCTGGAACGGATAGCCGCGCTCGGGGTCGGCGTCGAGGTTCGCGAGATGGATGACACCACCCACACCGCGGTCGAGGCGACACAGGCGCTCGGCACGACCGTCGCCGCAATCGTCAAGAGCCTGCTGTTTCGCATCGACAGCGACGAGCCGATGCTCGAACTCACGAAGGCGACGGTCGCCCGCGTCTCCTAGAACTCAGCCGCGAACTCAGCCGCGTCTGGCGCGCTGCGTGGGCATCCTCGAGCACGCGCAGCAACTGCTTCGCGGCATCCGGCCAGTTGTAGCGCCTGGCCCACTCGACGGATGCCGCCGACCGCCGCCTCCACTGCCCCGGGTTCTCCAACTCACGCACCGCACTCACGAACGACGCCACGCTGGAGCCGTCGAAGTATCCCGCCGACTCGCCACCGATCTCGCGGAAGATCGGAATGTCGTTGAGCAGCACGGGAGTGCCGAGGGCTTGCGCCTCGACCACGGGCAGGCCGAAGCCTTCGTCGCGGGATGCCGAAACGAGCGCGGTCGCCTGCTTCAGCGCGGTTTCGTACTGCTCGTCTGACGCTCCCCCGAAGAATTCGATGCTGCCCTCGGGCGCGAGGGCGGCGAGCCTGGACTTCTCGGCGTCGGAAATGCGACTCATGAGCTGCAACCGGTAGCCGGGCAGTTCGGCCATCGCCTTCACGAGCAGGTCGACGTTCTTGTAGGGCATGAACGACCCCATGTAGACGAGGGTTTTCTGCTCGGCGGCCTCACGCGAGGGCGTGACCTCGGGCTGTTCCGTGCCGAGCAGCACGACGTTCATCGGGTTTTTCGTCATCCGGTGGGCGGCCATGAGGTCGCGGGTCGTCTCGGAGTCGACGAGGTGCGCGTCAGCCCGGTTGAGCAGGGCGCGTTGCGGCGCCCACGACAGGTGATAGGCCCGCCAGAGCAGGCGGAGGGCGGGGTTGAGGTCGCGCGGCGGCGTCCGGTGCGTGTAGTAAATGAGGTCGTGCACCGTGGTGACGAGGGCGTAGTTCCGAAATCCTGGGCCCATCGTCTGCATGGGGGTGAAGACGACATCCGGGTGGTATTTGTTCACGGTAAGCGCCACGAGGGGCTCTCGCGCTGAGGTTGGGTCTGGCCCGATCACCCAGGGCAGGTCGGGCAACATCTGAAGTTGGCGCTCGTCGGAGATGAGCATCGTGACGGGATGCAACTTCGCGAGTTCCTCGACAAGGCGCGCGCCAAACCTGCTGATGCCGTCGTGGCGCCCGAGCCGCGTGTAGCGGCAGTCGAAGATGATCTTCACGCGGTGGCCAGGTGCCCAACACCCAGGAATGCCACGATCTGCTCCGCGGCCTCACGCGGCTTCTCGTAGTGCACCAGGTGACCGACACCCTCGAGGATCACGAGCTTCGCGTCGGGGAACAGCCCCGCCAGCGTGTGCTGGGCCGCAACCGAGCTGATCGGATCACGGTCGGCGGCGATCAGCAGGGTGGGCACCGCGATCTTGGCCGCGAACATGCTCACGTCTGAGCTGATGGATGCCTCGAACCCCTGCACCACGCTGTCGCGGTTGGCATAGCGGCTGAAGTAGGTGTGGTGCTGGTCATGCACGAAGCGCCGCAGCGCAGGGTCTTTCGACTGGGCGAGGAAGACGCTCATGCCGCGCACGATGATCCAGCTGGAGAGCAGGCTCGACCCGAGTCGCTCAGGTAACGCGCGGGCGAGCCGGTAGAAGCCCAGCGTGAGCAGGCTACCGAACCGATTCGGGCCTGTGAGTGCCGGGGCCGCGATCGGGTTGATGAGGATCAGCTTCGGTGTGGCGAGGCCCTCGGCGACGGCGGATGCCGCGACGATCGAGCCGAACGAGTGTCCGAGAATCACGGCAGACCCCGCGAGCCCCAAGGCATTCACGAAGGCCACCAGCCAGGCCGAATACCCGGCGATGTCGTGGGTCGCAGATCCGAGCGGGCCGGATTCGCCGAACCCAGGCAGGTCGGGGCTGATGATGCGCAGATCCGCTAGTTGCGCGATGACCGGTTCGAGGCCGTGGTGCTCGCCGCGATAACCGTGCACGACCACGATCGTGGTGGATGCGTCATCCCGGCCGTAAATCCAGTAGCGGGTGTCGCCACCCATCACCCGCACGGTGTCATTGCGGGTCGGGATTCCGGCGAGCAGCGCTGCGTATGGGGAGTCGACGGTCACGGGCCAATTCTAGGCAGGGCGGGTTGCACAAGCGCTTGCAGCCCCGCCTTAGACTCGGAATGTGACCTTCACCGCGCCCATCACCTTGCCCGGCCTCGCTCTCGACCAGCAGTGGTACCGTCGCGCCGTGTTCTACGAGGTGATGGTGCGCTCGTTCTACGACAGCAACGGCGACGGGTCGGGCGATATCGCGGGCCTCGTGTCGAAACTTGATTACTTGCAGTGGTTGGGCATCGATGCCCTGTGGATTCCGCCGTTCTACAATTCCCCGTTGCGCGACGGCGGCTATGACGTGTCTGACTTCACCACGGTGCTGCCCGAGTTCGGCACGCTCGACGAGTTCAAGGACCTCGTCACGAGGGCGCACGAGCGCAACATGAGGGTTGTCATCGACTACCCGCTGAATCACACCTCGGACCAGCACGACTGGTTCCAGCAGTCACGCAGCGACCCGGAGGGGCCGTATGGGGACTACTACGTGTGGAGCGATTCAGACGAGAAGTACCCGAACATCAGGATCATCTTCGTCGACACCGAAGAGTCGAACTGGGCCTTCGACCCGGTGCGCCGGCAATTCTATTTCCATCGCTTCTTCTCGCACCAGCCCGATCTCAACTTCGAGAATCCCGCCGTGCGCCAGGCGGTGCTCGAGACTGTGCGCTACTGGATGGACCTCGGCGTCGACGGGGTGCGTCTCGACGCGATCCCCTACCTGTTCGAATCCGAGGAGGGCAACGGCGAGGGCGAGCCGAAGACCCACGAGTTCATCAAGGAGATCCGCGCGATGGTCGACCGGGACTACCCGGGTCGAATCCTCATCGCCGAAGCCAACCAGTGGCCGCAGGAGGTCGTGGCATTCTTCGGCACCGATGACGAGCCTGAGTGCCATATGGCCTTCGACTTCCCGGTCATGCCCCGAATCTTCTACTCGCTGCGCTCCCAGCACGCCGGCGAATTGGTCCGGGTACTCGCCGAGACCACGGAGGTGCCCCAGGGTGCCGCCTGGGGGGTGTTCCTGCGCAACCACGATGAGCTCACCCTCGAGATGGTCAGCGAGGAGTACCGGCAGGCGATGTATGGCTGGTATGCCTACGACCCCCGGATGCGCTCCAACGTCGGAATCCGCAGGCGCCTCGCTCCCCTACTCGACAACTCCCGCGCCGAGACCGAGCTCACGCACGCCCTGCTCTTCTCACTGGAGGGCAGCCCGTTCCTGTACTACGGCGACGAGATCGGCATGGGTGACAACATCTGGTTACCCGACCGCGACTCCTCCCGCACGCCCATGCAGTGGACGCCCGACCGCAACGCCGGGTTCTCGACGGCAGACCCTGGCAAGTTATTCCTGCCCGTGGTGCAGTCGCTCGTCTACCACTACAACTTGGTCAACGTTGAATCCCAACTCGCGCAGTCACGGTCGCTGCTGCACTGGGTGCGCAACGTGATTCATGTGCGGAAGGGGCATCCCACTTTCGGGCTCGGCACCCTGCGCGTGCTCAAGACGAGCCACGAGTCGGTGCTCGCCTTCGTGCGTGAGTACGCCGGCGCCGACTCCCGGTTCGGGGACTCCCCCGAGAACGTGTTGTGCGTGTTCAGCTTCGCGCACAACCCGGTCTCGGTTGAGATCGAGGTCGACGGCTATGCCGGCTCCACCACTTTCGATCTCTTCGGTGGCGGGGAGTTCCCGGTTGTACGGGATGACGGCACAATCACGCTCACCCTCGGCACCCAGAGTTTCTACTGGCTGCACCTCGGCGATGCTCCGTCCTGAGCGAGCCTGCGGAGCCCTGTCGGTGTCGCGACCTACCCTGGAGGCATGAAGAACTGGGGTCAACTCGCCGTCTTCGACCTGGAGACGACCGGGGTTGACGTCGAGACTGCCCGTATTGTTTCCGCCTGCGTGGCCGTGCTCAGCGCCGACGGGTCCGTCCTCGAGCGCTGGGATTGGCTTGCCGACCCCGGCATCGAGATCCCGGAGGGCGCTGCGGCCGTCCACGGCATCACCACCGAGCGCGCCAAGGCCGATGGTCGCCCCGCGCATGTGGTGGTGGCCGAGATCACGCAAAGCCTGAAGGTGTTGTTCGCGTTGGGCATCCCGCTGGTCGTCTACAACGCGCCCTACGATCTCACCCTGCTCGACCGGGAGTGTCGGCGTCACCAGCTCGACCCGCTCGAGAACATGTCGCCCGTGATCGACCCGCTCGTGATCGACAAGGCCGTCGACCGCTATCGCAAGGGCAAGCGCACCCTCGTCGCGACTGCGGAGCTCTACAAAGTCACCCTCGACGATGCCCACGATGCCGGCTCCGATGCCGTTGCCGCCGGTCGGGTTGCGCAGGCTCTCGGGGCCGCCTATCCCGACGAGCTCGACATCACGCTGGTCGACCTGCACGGTCGCCAGGAGGTCTGGTATGCGGAACAGGCCGCGAGCTTCCAGGATTACATCCGCAGCGTCAAGGGCGACGAGAGCTACGTCTCCGACTCGACGTGGCCGCTGCGGCCGCCGGCCGCCCCCTCGGCACTGCTCGACACCCAGCCCATTCCGGCCCCAGAGCGGCGCCCCAGCCTGCGGGTGCCGGTGCCCGACCTGTACGGCACGGGAGTGATCTCCCTGTCCGATCCGGAGTCGCTCCAGCCGAGCCTGCAATCGAGAGCCGGCCTGCCACCGCGGGTGACGCGCCCCACGGTGCTGCGGGTGGCCGCCGGCATCATCACCGATCCTGCCGGTCGCACGTTGGTCGTGCGTAAGCACGGCACATCCGCGTTCATGCAGGCTGGCGGAAAAATCGAGGAAGGCGAGAGCGCGCTGGATGCCCTGGCTCGCGAACTCCGCGAAGAATTGGGCTTCGAACTCGACTTCGATACCACCGAGTACCTCGGTAGTTTCCGCGCGATCGCCGCCAACGAACCGGACACCGTGGTGCGCGCCGAAGTCTTCGCTCTCGTCACTGCCGTAGAGCTCGCGCCCAACGGCGAGATCGCCGAGCTGCTCTGGCTTGAGTCCGGCGACTTGTCGGGCATCGAACTCGCCCCGCTGACGAGAGACACGATCTTGCCGCTGTGGGCGCAACGGCGCTCGTCGCTGTTCTAAGTTCCGCCCGCCGGGTCCCGCCGACCCGCTCCCCAACGCAACAACGGCGACCTGGCCCGTAGGGGGCCGATCGCCGTTGTGGTGAGAGCCGGGTCTACTTTTTCGAGTCGTCCTTCTTGGTGCCGAAGCTCGCGTAGCGCGAGTTGAACTTCTCGACACGGCCAGCGGAGTCCATGATGCGCTGCTTACCGGTGTAGAACGGGTGCGACTCCGACGAGATCTCGACGTCGATCACCGGGTAGCTGTTGCCATCTTCCCAGTCGATCGTCTTGTCGCTCGTGACAGTGGAGCGGGTGAGAAACGTGGCACCCGAGGCGAGATCGCGGAAGACGATCGGTGCGTAGGTGGGGTGAGTGTCGGACTTCATGGTTGATCCTCGATGTTGGCTGCAGGGTGTTGAGAGAAGGAGAAGACTGTGTGGCCGCGCACTGAGGCGAACTGGCCGACTATCAAGACTACCAGAGCGCGGGGCGAATGCCAGTGCGGCTCAGGCGGCGCGCGCGGCGAATCGACCGTTGACCGAGGTCACGTCGAGTTGAAGGCCGAATGCGGCACTGAGGTTCTCGGCAGTGATCACTTCGTTGAGCCTTCCCTCGGCCTGGATCGCGCCGTTTGCGAGCAGAAGGCCGTGCGTGAACCCTGGAGGGATCTCCTCGACATGGTGGGTCACCATGACTATCGCCGGCGAGGTGGGGGCGCTTGCGAAACCGCCGAGCAGCTGCAGCAGTTCTTCGCGCGCGCCGAGGTCGAGGCTCGCTGCCGGCTCGTCGAGCAGCAGCAGTTCGGGGTCGGTCATGACCGACCTGGCTATCTGCACCCGCTTCTGCTCGCCGTCGCTCAGGTCTCCGAACCGACGATCTTCGAGGGCGCTGAGTTTCCACTCCGCGAGTACCCGCTGCGCGCGGCGTAGGTCGACATCGTCGTAACTCTCGTTCCAACGCCCCGTGACCGAATACGCTGCGGTGAGTACGACATCGATGACCCGTTCGCTGCCGGGGACCCGCCGCGCGAGGGCCGTCGAGGCAAATCCGATGCGCGGGCGAAGCTCGAAGACATCGGTCTTGCCTACGACATCACCGAGGGCTTCAACCCGACCCTCGGTGGGGTGCATCTGAGCCGCGGCGAGTTGCAGCAGCGTCGTCTTGCCCGCGCCGTTCGGACCAAGGATGACCCAACGCTCGGAATCATCCACCGTCCAGTTCACGGACTTGAGGATCCGATTGCCATCCCTGACGACCGACACATCGGTGAGCTGCAAAACCTTTGCCATGATCCTCCCAGCCTATTCGTTCCCGACCCGGCCGCCGCCCGGCCCGGTGGACGGGATGGCGGTTAGAGCAGAGCCTGGTAGATCTCGGTGGTGCGCTGGGCGATGCTGCCCCAGCTGAAGTCTCGTTCGGCGCGCGCGCGGCCCGCCTCCCCCATCCGCTTGGCCGCGGCCGGGTCGCTCACGACCTCGGCGAGCGTCCTGGCCAGATCGGCCACGAAGCGGTCGGGGTCGAGCGGCGTCCCCGTGCCGTCCTGGGCCTGCTCGATCGGCACCAGCCTGCCCGTGACACCGTCATCGACGACCTCGGGGATTCCGCCGGTCGCGGTTCCCACGACGGGCGCCGAGCAGGCCATTGCCTCGAGATTGACGATGCCGAGAGGCTCGTAGATTGAAGGGCAGACGAAGGTCGTTGCTTGGGTGAGTACGGCCGAAAGCTCGTGCTGGCTCAGCAACCTGTCGAGCCAGACGACTCCGGAACGCTGTCCCTGCAGGGCCTTCACCCCGGCCTGCACTTCGGCCAGGATCTCCGGGGTGTCTGGCGCGCCTGCGCACAGGACGAGCTGCACCTCTGGGGGGAGCTCGGCGGCGGCGCGCAGCAGGTAGGGCAGGCCCTTCTGCCGCGTGATGCGGCCCACGAACACCACCGAGGGGCGGTCGGGGTCGATTCCGAGGCCACGCACCAGGTCGGGATCGTCCACCGGCATCCAGCGCCCGAGGTCGATGCCGTTGTGCACGACAGTGACGCGCTGCGGATCCAGCGCGGGATAGGAGCGCAGGATGTCGCGGCGCATCCCCTCACTGACCGCGATGACTGCGGCGGCACCTTCGAACGCCGTCTTCTCGATCCAGCTGGACACCCGGTAGCCGCCACCGAGTTGCTCCGCCTTCCAAGGCCGCAGCGGCTCAAGGCTGTGGGCAGTGACGACGTGCGGGATGCCGTGCAGCAGCGATGCCAGGTGCCCCGCAGCATTCGCGTACCAGGTGTGTGAGTGCACGAGGTCGGCCCCGCCGACGTCCTGTGCGATTTGCAGGTCAACGCCGAGGGTGGCAAGCGTCGGATTGGCGTGAGTGAGTTCGGGCGGCACGAGGTAGTTGAACACCTCGAGCTCATCGCGCGGCATCCCGAAGCAGCGCACGGTCACGTCGAGGCCGACTCGCAGCGCCCTCACGAGTTCGGCGACGTGCACGCCGGCACCGCCGTACACCTCCGGCGGGTACTCGCGGCTTATTAGGTCTACTCGCATCCTCAAGACGTTACAGCCAGTCGCTAACTGCGGGGCCATACGCTCACCTACTCTTGCTGTTATGGCGTCAACGAAGATCTTCGGAATTGTCCTCGCCGGCGGAGAGGGCAAGCGGCTCATGCCGCTCACTGCGGACCGCGCGAAGCCCGCGGTGCCCTTCGGTGGCGGCTATCGGCTCATCGATTTCGCGCTCAGCAACCTGATCAATTCCGGGCTGCGCCAGATCGTCGTTCTGACCCAGTACAAGTCCCACAGTCTCGACCGGCACGTGTCGCAGACCTGGCGGCTCTCCGGCATGCTCAACGCCTACGTCGCCTCGGTTCCGGCCCAGCAGCGGCTCGGCAAGCGCTGGTTCATGGGTTCGGCCGATGCGATCCTGCAGAGCCTCAACCTGCTGCGCGACGAAAAGCCCGACATCGTCATCGTCGTTGGTGCCGACCACGTCTACCGCATGGACTTCAGCCAAATGATCGATGCGCACGTGGCTTCCGGCCTCGGGGTCACGGTCGCGGCGATCCGGCAGCCGATCGCCCTCGCCGACCAGTTCGGCGTCATCGAGGTCGACCCGAAGGATCCGACCCGAATCGCCGCTTTCCATGAGAAGCCCCAGAAGGCCGTGGGCCTTGCGGACTCCCCCGGCGAAGTGCTCGCTTCGATGGGCAACTACATCTTCGACGCAGACGTGCTCATCGATGCCGTGCAGCGCGACGGCGAACGCAGTGACTCCAACCACGACATGGGTGGCGACATCGTTCCCGACTTCGTCTCACGCGGGCTTGCGGGTGTCTATGACCTCAATCGCAATGAGGTTCCCGGTTCGACCGAGCGTGACCGCTTCTATTGGCGGGATGTCGGGACCATCGAGTCGTTCTTCGACGCCCACCAGGACCTGATCTCGGCACTGCCGATCTTCAACCTGTACAACCGTGAATGGCCGATCTTCAGCCAGCAACTCAACTCGCCGCCAGCCAAGTTCGTGCGAGATGCAAAAGGTAACTTCGGCACCACCATCGACTCGATCGTGTCCCTGGGCTGCGTTATCTCGGGTGCGCACATCGAGCGCAGCGTGGTCGGGCCGTGGGTGACCATCGACTCAGGGGCATCCGTCATCGATGCCATCGTCTTCGAACGAGTCAACATCGGCCCGAACGCCGTGGTGCGACGCGCTATTCTCGACAAGGATGTCGTCATCGCAGATAGTGCGAGTGTCGGCGTCGACCACGAGGCAGATCGCGCCCGCGGCTTCACCGTCACCGAGACCGGCATCACGGTAGTCGGCAAGGGCGTGACCGTAACCTGACTACCCGGCACGAGGAAGGCATCATGGCGCGCTTCCTCGTAGTCCTCGATGTCGATTCGACCCTCATCGAGAATGAAGTGATCGAGCTGCTTGCCCAGGAGGCCGGATCTCGCGCCGAGGTCGAGCAGATCACCCGCCAGGCGATGAATGGCGAGCTCGATTTTGAGGCGTCGCTGCGGGCGAGGGTTGCCACCCTCGAGGGTCTGCCCGAATCGGTCTTTTCCACCGTGGGCGCCCAGGTGGTAGTGACACCGGGAGTTCCCGAGATGATCGCGGGAGTCAAAGCCGCGGGCGGACGGGTCGGCGTAGTTTCCGGCGGGTTCCACGAGGTCGTTGATCCGGTGGCGAAAGAACTCGGCCTCGACTACTGGCGCGCCAACCGGCTTGAGGTGGTGGATGGGCTGCTCACCGGAGGCCTGGTCGGCCCGGTCATCGACGCGGCCGCGAAAGCAACCACATTGCGCGAATGGGCCGCGGACTTCGACGTCCCTCTCAGTCGCACGGTCGCCGTCGGCGACGGCGCCAACGACCTGCCGATGATGGCCATCGCGGGCCTCGCGGTGGGGTTCGATGCAAAAGCCCCGGTCCGCGATCTGGCGGGCGTGCTACTCGACCTGCGCGACCTGTCGAGCGTGCTGGCGTTACTCGGGCTGCGGGGCTAGTGCCCCATCCCGAGGCCACCATCCACCGGGATGACCGCACCGGAGATGTACCCGGCATCGTCGCTCGCGAGCCAGGCGATGACTTTCGCCACCTCTGATGCGCTCGCGTAGCGTCCCGCGGGAATCTGCTTGAGATAGGCCGTCTGCTGCTCCTCGGGCAGCTCGGCGGTCATGTCGGTCTCGATGAAGCCGGGCGCAACGACATTCGCGGTGATGCCGCGCCCGCCCAACTCACGCGTGACCGAACGGGCTAAGCCGACAAGGCCGCTCTTTGACGCCGAGTAGTTCACCTGGCCCGCCGAACCGAGCAGCCCGACGACGCTCGACACCAGGATGATGCGCCCGAACCGTGCCTTGAGCATGCCCTTGGAAGCACGCTTGACCACCCGGAATGCGCCACTCAGGTTCGTGTCGATGACCTCGGTGAAGTCTTCGTCACTCATGCGCATGAGGAGCATGTCGCGGGTGATCCCGGCGTTCGCGATCACCACTTCCACGGGGCCGAGAGCGGCCTCGACCTGGGTGAACGCGGCGTCGATGCTCGCGGCATCCGTGACGTCTGCGATGACGGTGAGGCTGCCGTCCGGGCCTTCGCCCGAGCGTGCAGTGACAGCCACTCGGTGGCCGAGGGCGATGAATTCCTCGGCGATCGCCCTGCCGATCCCACGATTTCCGCCGGTGATGAGTACAGTCCTGGGCTCGGTCATGCGCACCAGCCTATAGTCAGCCAATCCAGACGTAGGCTGGTCTGGAGGTGCCATCCCGGCACCGAAGAATGCTTGGGCCTTATGAAGCAGCCGCAGTCGATCACGGCACTGCCGGAGTCTCCGGATGCGGAGCGACGCCGTCGGATGATTCAGTATGGCGTCGCCATGGCCATCCGCGTCGCCTGCATCGTCTTGTGCCTATTCGTGCAGGGGTGGTGGCTCGTGCTGCCGATCGTCGGCGCACTCGTACTGCCGTACATCGCCGTCGTGCTCGCCAACGTGGGTTCCTCCGGCGGCGCAAAAGTTCTGAGGCCGGGCAGCATCGTTCCTGCGCAGCGGGGCATCGACGGGGCCGGCGAGTGACGGGTTTTTCCGATCCGTCGACGCAGCGGTGCTCGCGAGCCGGTTGTCTCAAGCCCGCCGCCTGGAATGTGAACTGGCGAAACCCGCGCATTCATTCCCAGGATCGCGTCAAGGTCTGGCTGGCCTGCGATGAGCACGTCGAGTACCTGCGTGACTACCTCGCCACGCGCGAGTTTCCGGTGATCGTGACCCCTTGGGGCGAGACTGTCGCGGTGGTGCCAACATGAAGAACTGGCAGTTCGCCTTCTCTCGCCGCTGGTTCGGATACATCGCCCTTGCGGTCGTCTTCGCGATCGCCTGCGTTGCCCTCGCGAATTGGCAGTTGGGCAGGCGCAACGATGCCCTGGCCGAAATCGCCCGCGTCGACGCCAACTGGGACAGCCTTCCGCGGCCGATCACCGAGGTTTTGCCTACGCTGAAGAGCTTCGCGGACTCTGACGAGTGGATGCCCGTGGCGATGTCCGGCCACTACCTCGTCGATGACCAGCTGCTCGTTCGCGGCCGGCCACTAGACGGCAACGCGGGTTTCGAGGTGCTCGTCCCCTTCCAACTGGCGAGCGGCGCCGTCTTCGTGGTGGACCGCGGTTGGCTGCCCACTGGCAGTAAACAGGACGCGCCGGATGGGGTCCCGGATGCCCCGACCGGCCTGGTCACCGTAGTCGTGCGCCTCAAGGCGAGCGAACCCACGGTATTCGGGCGTTCGGCACCGACCGGACAGATCGCGACCATCCATCTGCCCGATATCGCCCAGCGGGTGGGCGAGCCGACCTACACGGGGGCGTACGGGGTGCTTGCCAGCGAGGATCCCGCCCCGGCGACGAGACCGACGGCCGCTGAGAAGCCGATCCCCGACGAAGGGCCGCACCTGTCGTACGCGTTCCAGTGGATAGTCTTCGCCCTGATGGGCTTCTTCGGCCTCGGCTGGGCGATTCGCCAGGAGTATCGCATCCGCAATTCGGATGACCCGCAGGAGCGCGAGCGCGCGGCACAGCGGCAACGCAAGGCGGCCGCAAGACCGAAATCCGACGCAGAGGTTGAAGACGAGATCCTCGCCCGACGTGGGTAGAGGCTGGCGGCTAGTAACTAGGCCAGGCTGATCAGGTCCGCGTAGTCCTTGTTCCAGTGGTCTTCGACGCCGTCCGGCAGGATCAGCACGCGCTCGGGGCTGAGTGCCTCGACGGCACCCTCATCGTGGCTGACCAGCACGACCGCTCCCGTGTAGCTCGCCAGTGCACCGAGGATCTCTTCGCGCGATGCGGGGTCGAGGTTGTTCGTCGGCTCATCGAGCAGCAGCACGTTGGCGCCGCTGACCACGATCATGGCGAGGGCCAGGCGGGTCTTCTCGCCACCGGACAGCACGCCGGCAGGCTTGGCAGCGTCGTCACCGGTGAACAGGAATGAGCCGAGCACCCGGCGGGCCTCGGTCTCGGTCAGGTTCGGCGAAGAGGAAACCATGTTCTCGAGCACGCTGCGCTTGACGTCGATCGTCTCGTGTTCCTGGGCGTAGTAGCCGATGCGGAGACCGTGGCCGGGCTCCACCTGGCCGGTGTCGGGCTTGTCGACGCCAGCTAGCATCCGCAACAGGGTGGTCTTGCCCGCGCCGTTGAGGCCGAGCACGACCACCTTTGAACCGCGGTCGATCGCGAGGTCCACCGCGGTGAAGATCTCCAAAGAGCCGTAGCTCTTGGACAGGTTGTGGGCCATGAGGGGCGTGCGCCCACAGGGGGCTGGATCCGGGAAGCGCAGCTTGGCCACCCGGTCGACGCTGCGGACCTCTTCTAGGCCAGACAGCATCCGCTCGGCACGCGCGACCATCTGGTGGGCGGCGGCGGCCTTGCTGGCTTTGGCGCCGAATCGCGCCGCCTGCAGCTGCAGCTGGGTCGCCTTCTTCTCGACGTTGACGCGTTCCTTCTTGCGACGTTCCTCGTCAGCTTCGCGCTGGCGCAGGTAGTGCTTCCAGCCCATGTTGTAGATATCGACCTGCTGGCGGTTGGCGTCGAGGTAGAAGACCTTGTTGACGGTCTCCCCCACCAGCTCGACATCGTGGCTGATCACGATGAACCCGCCGCTGTAGTTCTTAAGGAACTCGCGCAGCCAGACCACCGAGTCGGCGTCAAGGTGATTCGTCGGCTCGTCGAGGATCATGACCTCGGCGTCGGAGAACAGGATCCGCGCTAACTCGATCCTGCGTCGCTGGCCGCCGGAGAGTGTCTTGAGCGGCTGGTCGAGGATGCGGTCGGGCAGGCTGAGGTTGTTGGCGATCGAGGCGGCCTGGGCCTCGGCCGCGTACCCGCCCAGCGCGTCGAACCGGTCGGTGAGGGCGCTGTACCGCTTCATCGCCGCAGCGCTCACCGCGTCGTCGCCGCTGGCCATCTCGGCGGTGGACTTGCTCATGCCGAGCACCAGGTCACCCAAGCCGCGGGCATTGAGGATGCGGGTGCGAGCCAGCTCTTCGGGATCGCCAGAACGCGGATCTTGCGGAAGATAGCCGATCTCGCCGCCGCGCTCGATCTTGCCGGCGGCCGCCGGTAGCTCACCCGCGAGCACCTTGGTCAGCGTCGTCTTGCCGGCGCCATTGCGCCCGACCAGGCCGATCTTGTCGCCGCGGTCGACCCGGAACGACACCTCATCCATCAGCAAACGTGCACCAACGCGCAGCTCGAGATCGTGCACAGCGAGCACAGCAAAGGTCCAGTTCTTTTGGAGGGGATGGGCGCGGCTCATCGGTGCGCCAGCCCACTAGTCTACTTTGTGCGGCCGGATGTTCCGGCCCCACCTCGCGACGAGTCCCCCCTTCTACAGGAGTCCCCTTTTGAGCAACCTGACCTTGAGCATCGGCCGCCCGACCCTGGCCGATCGCGTTTTCAACCACAGCCTCGTTCTCGACCTCGTGCTGGTCGCCGCAGGAGCGGCCCTCACCGCGATCGCCGCCCAGGTCGCCGTGCCGCTCTGGCCGGTGCCGATCACCGGCCAGACCCTCGCCGTGCTGCTCGTCGGAGTCACCCTCGGCGCCACTCGCGGCGGCCTCGCCCTGCTGCTCTACGCGGTACTCGGGATCGTTGGGCTGCCGGTGTTCTCCGATCACTCCTCTGGCTGGAGCGTGATCGCTGGTCCGAGCGGTGGCTACATCATCGGCTTCATCTTCGCCGCGATTCTCACCGGATGGCTCGCACAGCGTGAGTGGGACCGCAAGCTCCTGCGCAACCTGCTCGCCTTCCTCGCGGGCTCAGTTGTTCCGTTCGCATTCGGCCTTCCGTGGCTTGCCGTGGCCCTTGGCCAGCTCGGCTACCCGAATGACCTCAACTCGGTGCTGCAGGCGGGCCTCTATCCGTTTATCGTGGGCGGCATCATCAAGGCCGTCATTGGTGCGGGAATCATCTCGCTGGCCTGGGCAGGAGTTCGGGCATCCGAGCGCCGCAAGGCCGCAAAGGCTGTCGACTCCGCCGAGTAAGACCGAGGCCCCCAAAACGGGCCTGTCTACCCTAATTTCGAGCTGTGTCCGGTAGATTCGGCACAACATCGGAGTTGGGGTAGACCGGTGTCGGATGGGGGGCACCGTGAACACAAGGGGTGGAAACAACGAAGCGGCCGAGTCGGTGCGGCGCATTGCGGTGGTGATCGAAGACGACACCGACATCAGGCGCCTGCTCGAGACGGTGCTGACCCAAGGCGGGTTCGAGGTCATCACGGCCGGCAACGGCCTCGACGGCATCGAGGCGGTGCGTCGCTACTCTCCTCTGGTGACCACGCTCGACGTCAACATGCCCGGCATGGACGGGTTCGAGACGCTGCGACGCATCCGTGAGTTCAGCGAGTCCTACGTGGTCATGCTCACCGCCCTCGTCGAAGAGATTGACGCCCTTCGAGGGCTCGAGACCGGTGCCGACGACTACATTACGAAACCGTTCCGTCCTCGCGAGTTGCGCGCCCGAATTGAGGCGATGCTGCGCCGACCCCGAGCGATGGCCTCGGATGCCGCGCCTGCGAGACTTGGGCCCCCTGCTGCCACGCCACCGATCACACCCGGCCCACCGATCACGCCGGGGTTGCCCATCACACCTGGGCCGCCGATCTCCCCGATCTCACCCGTAGATCCGGGCTCGTCGATCACCCCGGGGCTGCCGATCTCGCCCGGTAAGGCTAGATACTGAAGCCGAGGGCCCGCATCATGTCGCGGCCGTCGTCGGTGATTTTGTCGGGGCCCCAGGGCGGCATCCAGACCCAGGTGATCCTGAACGAGTCGACTACGCCATCCAGCGCCTGGGCGATCTGTTCCTCGATCACATCGGTGAGCGGGCAGCCGGCTGAGGTGAGCGTCATGCTGATAATCAGGGCGTCGTTGTCCTGGTCCCAGCTGAGGTCGTAGATCAGGCCGAGATCGACGACGTTCACGCCGAGTTCGGGGTCAACAACATCCTTGAGCGCTTCTTCGACCTGGTCGAAGAGCGCAGGTGCGAGCGCAGTTGCCATGGGCCTACGCTACGCTCGCCGGGTCAAGAAAGCGATCGTAGCCTTCGTTCTCGAGCCGTTCAGCAAGCTCGGGCCCGCCCTCTTCGGCAATCCGTCCGTCAACGAAAACGTGCACAAAATCGGGCTTGATGTAGCGCAGGATGCGCGTGTAGTGGGTGATCAGAAGCACACCGAGGTCATTGGCTGCCTTCGCGCGATTTACGCCTTGAGAGACCACCTTCAGCGCGTCAACGTCAAGGCCGGAGTCGGTCTCGTCGAGGATCGCAAACTTGGGTTTGAGCAACTCGAGCTGCAGGATCTCGTGGCGCTTCTTCTCGCCACCGGAGAAACCCTCGTTGACGTTGCGTTCGGAGAAGGCCTTGTCCATCCGCAGGCCCTTCATCGCCTCGCCGACCTCTTTGAGCCAAGGGCGCAGGGGCGGCGCCTCGCCGTCGAGTGCGGTCTTCGCGGTGCGCAGGAAGTCAGCCATCCGCACGCCGGGAATCTCGACCGGGTATTGCATCGCCAGGAAGAGGCCTGCGCGGGCGCGCTCGTCGACGGTCATCGTGAGCACCTCGGTGCCATCCAGGGTGACCGAACCACTCTCGACGTGATACTTCGGGTGGCCCGCGATCGAGTAGGCCAGGGTCGATTTGCCCGAGCCGTTGGGGCCCATGACGGCGTGGATCTCGCCCTGGTTGATGGTCAAGTTGACACCCTTGAGGATGTGCTTGGTGCCCTGCTCGGTCTCCACACTGACGTGGAGGTCCTTGACTTGGAGTACTGACATGTGTATTTCCTCTTCGGCGGGCTGCTAGACAGCCTGGGTCTCGTTCGGGTCGATGGAGACGACGCCCTCGGCATCGACATTCACCACGAACACGGGGACCGGTTCGTAGGCGGGAAGGTTTAGGGGCTTGCCCGTGACAAGCGAGAACTTGGAGCCGTGCGCCCAGCACTCGATGTCTTCATCCTCGACGAAGCCTTCTGCCAGGGAGATGTCACCGTGCGTGCAGGTGTCGCCGATGGCATGCACCGCACCGGTGGAATCCTTGACGATCACGATCGCCGTCTTCTCCAGCACGACGCGGAATGCCTTGTTCGTCTCGAGTTCGTCGACCGTGCATACACGTTCTGCGGTCATCGAGTGCTCCTCGCGAGTTCGGTCTCGATCGCCTCATGCAAGCGCTTTTCGAGAGGGGCATTGCCGATCTTCTGCACAATCTCTGACAGGAAGCCGATGAGCACCAGCCTGCGAGCCTCGGCCTCAGATATTCCACGGGCCTGCAGGTAGAACAACTGCTCGTCGTCGAAACGGCCGGTCGCACTGGCGTGCCCGGCCCCCAAGATGTCACCCGTCTCGATTTCCAGGTTCGGGATGGAGTCAGCGCGGGTGCCCTCGCTGAGCACGAGGTTGCGGTTCTGTTCGTAACTGTCGGTGCCTGCGGCATCCCGTCCGATCAGAACGTCACCCACCCACACGGTGTGCGCTCCCTTACCCTGCAGGGCGCCCTTGTAGTTCACGCGCCCCTTGGTGTTCTTGGCCACGTGATGCAGGTACACGCGCTGCTCGAAGTGTTGGCCGGCATCGGCGAAGTAGAGACCGTAGAGGTCGCCGTCGGCGCCATCGCCGTCGAGATGCACCGACGGGTTCAGCCGCACCACCGCGCCGCTCAGCGACACGACGATGTGCTTCAGCCTGGCATCGCGCCCCACGGTCGCAAAGTGGCTGGCGAGGTGCAGCGCGTCATCGTCCCATTGCTGCACGAAAACTACAGTGAGGTTTCCGCCGGCTTCCACGATGATTTCGACGTTCTCGCTGAGTGTGGCAGCACCATTCGACTCCACGATGATCGTCGCGCTGCTGTTGGCCCTGGCCGTGATGATGGTGTGGGCCGCCCGAGGCTCCGCACCGAGTGCCGACCGCAGGAGCGTGGCATCCACGTGCTCATCGCCACTGATAGTCAGGGCGAGTGCCTTGCCGAACGAGCCCCAAGCGTTGGCGGATGCCCGCTCCTCAGGCATTCCAGCCGTGCCGACTCTGGCGTCGCCGCGGTCGATCCACTCGACGCTCAGGCCGGGGGCATCCGTGACGCTGTACTCGTAGGGAGCCCCGTCGAGCGCCCCATCGATCAAGGCGCGGACCTGCGTGACCGGCGTGAGTTTCCACTCGGATTCAAGGCCGGTGACCTCGGGGAAGTCGTCGTGGACTACCGACGAGAATCGCTCGGAGCGCGCCTGGATGGGCACGACCCGACCAGCGTTCGCATCCCATCCGCCATCGCTGTGGGCAACCGCTCCGTGCTGGCCAACTGCCTCGGGTTGCGCGGGCGTGGTTGTATTCGTTGAAAGCGTCGCCATTCCTATCCGACGCTGCCTTCCATGCTCATCTCGATGAGCTTGTTGAGTTCGAGTGCGTATTCCATCGGCAGTTCCCGCGCGATCGGTTCGATGAATCCGCGAACGATCATGGCCATGGCCTCGTCTTCGGGCATCCCCCGCGACTGCAGGTAGAACAGTTGCTCTGCGCTCACCCTCGACACAGTTGCCTCGTGTCCGAGCTGGACGTCGTCGACGCGGATGTCGATCGACGGATAGGTGTCTGAGCGCGAGATCGTGTCCACCAGCAGCGCGTCGCAGCGGACGGTGTTGGCGGAGTGATGGGCGTTCTCGGCGACACGCACTTCGCCGCGGTATCCGGCCCGTCCGCCACCACGGGCGATCGACTTGGAGACGATCGACGACGTCGTGTACGGCGCCATGTGGATCATCTTGGCGCCCGCATCCTGATGCTGACCGGGGCCCGCGAAGGCGACGGACAGAGTCTCGCCCTTAGCGTGCTCGCCGACGAGGTAAATGGACGGGTACTTCATCGTGACCTTCGAACCGATGTTGCCGTCGATCCACTCCATGGTCGCGCCCTCGTGGGCGATCGCGCGCTTGGTGACCAGGTTGTAGACGTTGTTCGACCAGTTCTGGATCGTCGTGTAGCGCACGCGCGCGTTCTTCTTCACGATGATCTCGACGACGGCGGAGTGCAGGGAATCTGACTTGTAGATCGGGGCGGTGCAGCCCTCGATGTAGTGCACGTACGAGCCCTCGTCGGCGATGATCAGGGTGCGCTCAAACTGGCCCATGTTCTCGGTGTTGATGCGAAAATATGCCTGCAGCGGGATCTCGACGTGCACGCCCTTGGGCACGTAGACGAACGATCCGCCAGACCACACCGCGGTGTTCAGTGCTGCGAACTTGTTGTCGCCGGCCGGGATGACGCTGCCGAAGTACTCATCGAAGAACTCCGGGTGCTCTTTGAGGGCGGTGTCGGTGTCCATGAAGATCACGCCCTGCGCCTCGAGCTCGGCGTTGATGGAGTGGAACACCACCTCTGACTCGTATTGTGCCGCGACACCGGAAACCAGGCGCTTGCGCTCGGCCTCGGGGATGCCGAGCTTCTCGTAGGTGTTGCGGATGTCTTCGGGCAGGTCTTCCCAGCTCTGGGCCTGCTTCTCGGTGGAGCGCACGAAGTACTTGATGTTCTCGAAGTCGATACCGGAGAGGTCTGCTCCCCAGGTGGGCATCGGCTTACGGCGGAAGAGTTCCAGCCCCTTGAGGCGGTTCTTCAGCATCGAAGCGGGTTCGTTTTTGAGGTTAGAGATGTCGGTGACGACCTCTTCGTTGATGCCGCGCCGCGCGGAAGCTCCCGCAGCATCCGAGTCGGACCAACCGAATTCGTACTGGCCGAGACTATTGAGCTCGGGCCGGTCGATGATGACCTCGGGCATAGTTACCTCATTTCCTACCGGTGCAAACCGAGGTGGTTCCACCGGCATTCCCTCACGCAGCGCTGGCTCTTTCGAGCACTGCCTCTTTCGAGCACTGCCGGGGTGTTTCGCAAGGTGGGCAGCCGCGAAGTGATTCTGCACTCTGGGGCTGCTTAGACTGAAGCAGGACTAGGGAGCTGACGCTCCGGTGTCTTCGCTGACTCCCCGGCAATGGGCTGTGTTCCTGAACCCACCAATTCTATAGGCGAGTCCGCCCGAATAACAGGAGGATGTGCTGTGACCGGCACCGCGAGTCTCCC
Source organism: Microbacteriaceae bacterium (assembly GCA_043754275.1). GTDB lineage: Bacteria > Actinomycetota > Actinomycetes > Actinomycetales > Microbacteriaceae > Rhodoglobus. Next base: position 73,990 of record JAYUVE010000004.1, read on the forward strand.
CAGCCGACTCTGGCGGGCCCTTCCCGATCGCGTGGACCGGCGAGTCAGGGTCATCGCCTGGCTCTCGTTGGCCTTCCAAATTGTGCTCATCGGCACCGGCGGCGCGGTGCGCCTCACAGCATCTGGGCTCGGCTGCCCGACCTGGCCGCAGTGCACCGCCGATTCTTTCGTGAACACGCCGGAGATGGGTGCGCACGGGGTGATCGAGTTCACCAATCGGATGCTCACCTTCGTGCTGGCGGTGGTCGTCATTCTCGCGTTCCTGTTCGTCGTGCGCCTCCGCAAGGCTCGCCCCGACCTGTTCGGGCTCACGCTGGCTCAAGGCCTGAGCATCCCGTTCCAGGCGGTGCTCGGCGGCATCACAGTGTTGACGGGCCTGAACCCCTATGTGGTCGGGGCGCATTTCGCGGTGTCCATCGTGCTGGTCGTGATCACGACGGTGCTGGTGTGGCGTGTCTACCACGGGCGGGCAGGATCGGTGGATTCCACGTCGGGCCTGTCAGCGCCGCACCAGGCTCTGCCAGCCTGGTTTGGCGGCCTCGCTGCGGTCGCGGCCGTGTTCGCCGGATTGACTGTTGTGGCGGGCATCCTGACCACCGGATCGGGGCCGCACGCGGGCGACAATTCGAACCCCGACAAGCCGGCACCACGTAACGGCCTTGACCCGCAGCTGCTGCAACACGTGCACTCCTGGCCCGCCTACGCCCTGCTCGCGCTCACGATCGCCCTTGTGGTCGCGGCGATAGTTCTCAAGGCGCGGCGGGTGCGCCCCTTTGTCTTCGGCCTGCTCGCGCTCGAGCTCGTGCAGATCGCCGTCGGCATCTCCCAGGCGCGCCTCGGCCTGCCGGAGATCCTGGTGGGCATCCACATGGTCCTTGCCGGGTGCCTCGTTGCGGCAGTGACCTCGGTAGTGCTGGCAACTCGCGAACCTTTAGTGCGAGGCTGAATCAGGCTTCTTGGTCTGGGCCGAGCGAATGCTTTTGACGCCGACGTAGATGTTGCGGATGACCGACAACAGCAACAAAAGCATCGACCACTGGGCGCCACGAAGGAAGCAGAACGTTAGCACAAGTGCGATCAGTCCCATCGCCCTTCCGATCAGCACATTCCGTATTTCAGTGGGTCCCCAGAAGGCCGAACCTTCGGACTCGGAGAGTCTGACTCCCACGCCAAGCCTGCGACAGTGGTGCCGAGATTGCGCACTCCATTCCATTGCGCCTGCCATTGAAATACGCGAATATTAGTCAGGCTCCGTAGTCCGACCCGAAGGGATGCACCATGGTAAGACCCACCGCCTTCCGCGCCTTTGTGATCGCTCTCGCGCTGGTGCTCGCCAGCATGGGCGGGATCGCCACCGCCTCACCCGCCGAAGCCGCCACCTTCACGAACAACTACAACGGCCAGGATTCGTACGTCGGCAGCGGCTCAACGACGCTCAAGTACACAAACGCTCACGCGGCGTTCAACCTGTCGATCTGGGTGGTCGCTGGCCGAGCGAGCGGCAAGAACACGACTCGATCGGATATCAACGCGGCTTACTCGATCACCATGTACAACGCAAGCGGCCAGGTGGTCTGGAGCGCGAGCGGACAGCGCTCACGCACGTACTACCTGGGCAGCAACGTGACAAAGATCGTCGTCACCCCGACGCCGCCGTACGTTGGAGCGGCCGTGAACTGGAACAAAGCCTGAGAAGCATCGACCGGAACCTAGCCCGCCGGCATTCACACACTGGAGCAGGGAACGATCAGCAACGTCGCGAGGCGAGGCAAGCGGCGAACATGCTTCGGCGGTGATCCCTCTATTGACGCCCGCTGGCCCGAAGGGAGGAGGCATTTCTGATCAGGCATTCCACTCAGGCGGTCCCATCCGCAGCAGGTCGTTGACTAGTGGGTGGCATGCCCGAAGAGAAAGGGCCTCAGAACGGCAGCAGCGGGTCGATGCCGACGGCGATGAACACCAGGGTCAGGTAGGTGATCGAACTGTGGAACACCCGCATCGGGCGCACGTCGCCGTGACGGATCGCCGTGGAATACAGCAGGTGTGACTCGACGATGAACCAGGCCCCGGCCAGAAGTGCCGTCGCCGTATAGAGAAACCCCATGTGGGCCACCGGCACGAGCAGAAGCGAGCAGGCGACAGTCGCCCAGGCGTACAACACGACCTGCAGGCCGACGACGGTGCGCCCACGCACCACCGCGAGCATGGGCACGTTCACCGACTGGTAGTCGGCGCGATACTTCATCGACAGCGGCCAGTAGTGCGGCGGCGTCCAGAGGAAGACGATTCCGAAGAGGATGATGGGCGCCCAACTGAGCGAACCGGTGACCGCGGCCCAGCCGATCAACACCGGCATGCAGCCGGCGGCCCCTCCCCAGACGATGTTCTGTGGGGTGCGGCGCTTGAGCAACAGGGTGTACACGAAGACGTAGAACAGGATCGCGGCCAGCGAGAGCCCGGCGGCGAGCCAGTTGACGAGCAACCCCAGCCAGAGCACTGACGCGACCCCGGTGATCCAGGCGAATCCCAGGGCCTGGCCGTCACGCAACTCCCCCGTCACGAGCGGCCGAGTCTTGGTGCGGTCCATCACGCGGTCGATGTCACGATCGATGTAACAGTTGAAGGCATTGGCCGAACTTGCACTCAGGGTGCCGCCCACGAGGGTCGCAAGCACGAGCCAGAGGTTCGGGATGCCGCCTGCCGCCAGGAACATCACCGGGATCGTGGTCACCAGCAGCAGTTCGATCACGCGGGGCTTGGTGAGGGCGACATATGCCTTCGCGGTGCGGATGAGGCCGATGCGCACCCGCTGCGAACGAGGCTCTACCGCGACATCCATGAGGTCGATTGTAGGCGAGACCCGCATCCCGATTCCGACCTCTCAACGACCGCCCGTCATCGAGAGGACGGCATCTCTATACTTGATATGCCTGCTGGCCGATGATTCGCTCTCTCCCCCAAGAAACCCTATGAAGTGTTTCGCGTGCTGTGGTGACTGCGATGCATCTGCGAGCGGATTACCACCGATACGGCCCGGCTCGATCCGGTAGCCGCCTGCAGAAGGGTCGAATACTCGTGGCAGCTCTCCAATGGGAACCCATTGATGACCAGGCAGTGGACACCGCGAGAATTCTCGCGGCCGACGCCGTTGAGAAGGTCGGAAACGGTCACCCCGGCACCGCCATGAGCCTCGCCCCCGCAGCGTACCTGCTCTTCCAGAAGGTCATGCGCCGGGACCCGGCAGACAACGAGTGGATCGGGCGCGACCGCTTCATCCTGTCGGTCGGGCACAGCTCTCTCACCCAGTACATCCAGCTCTACTACGGCGGCTACGGCCTCGAACTCGACGACCTGAAGGCCTTGCGCACCTGGGGCTCGAAGACGCCGGGTCACCCCGAATACGGCCACACTGACGGCGTCGAGATCACCACGGGCCCGCTCGGTCAGGGCATCGCCTCCTCGGTCGGCTTCGCCTACGCGTCGCGCTACGAGCGTGGCCTCTTCGACCCGGATGCCCCAGCAGGAACCAGCCCGTTCGATCACTTCATCTACGTGATCGCCGGCGACGGCGACCTGCAGGAGGGGGTCTCGAGCGAGGCGTCATCCCTGGCCGGACACCAGCAGCTCGGCAACCTCATCGCGATCTACGACTCGAACCAGATCTCGATCGAGGACGACACCAATATCGCCTTCACCGAAGACGTCAAGGCCCGCTACGAGGCCTACCACTGGCACGTGCAGGTCGTCGACTGGAAGAAGACCGGCGTATACCAAGAGGATGTCGCGGAGCTCAACGCCGCCATCGAGGCAGCGCAGGGCGTGATTGACAAGCCCTCGCTCATCATCCTGCGCACCATCATCGGCTGGCCCGCGCCGCACAAGCAGAACTCCGGGAAGATCCACGGCTCGGCCCTCGGCGCCGATGAACTCGCCGCCACCAAGCGCACCCTCGGCTTTGACCCCGAGAAGAACTTCGAGGTAGATCCCGCCGTCATCGAGCACACCCGCAAGGCGCTCGAGCGAGGCAAGGCCGCCCACGACGAATGGAATACTCAATTCGACGCGTGGGCCGCAGCTAATCCGGATCGCAAGACCCTGCTCGACCGCATCCTGACCGGCGCACTCCCCGAGGGCGTCGAGGCTGCCCTGCCGGTGTTCGAGGCGGGCAAGGATGTGTCCACCCGCGCCGCGAGCGGCAAGGTGCTCGGTGCCCTGGGCGCCGTCATCCCCGAACTCTGGGGTGGCTCCGCGGACCTCGCCGAGTCGAACCTGACCACCATCGAGGGTGCGGCGTCGTTCATCCCGAGCGTGCACTCCACACACGAGTGGACGGGCAACGACTATGGTCGCGTGCTGCATTTCGGCATCCGCGAGCATGCCATGGGCTCGATCCTCAATGGCATCGTGCTGCACGGCAACACGCGCCCCTATGGCGGCACGTTCCTGATCTTCAGCGACTACATGCGGCCAGCGGTGCGCTTGGCGGCGCTCATGAACGCGCCGTCGATCTTTGTCTGGACGCACGACTCCGTCGCCCTCGGCGAGGACGGCCCCACCCACCAACCGATCGAGCAACTCGCGTCGTTGCGCGCCATCCCCGGGTTCGACGTCGTGCGACCCGGCGACGCGAACGAGACCGCCTGGGCGTGGAAGACGATCCTCGAGCGCCGCAATGGCCCGGCAGGCATTGCCCTGACGCGCCAGAACATCCCGGTGTTCGCGCGCGGCGACGGTGCGGCATCCGGTGACACCTTCGCCTCGGCGAAGTTCGTCGCCAAGGGCGCCTACGTGCTCGCCGAAGCCCCGAACGGCGACCCGGACGTCATCTTGATCGCGACCGGGTCAGAGCTGCAGGTCGCCGTGGATGCTCGCGAGGCGCTCAAGGCCGAGGGGATCAACGCTCGCGTGGTCTCGGTCCCCAGCACCGAGTGGTTTGCCGAGCAGGATGCCGCGTACCGCGAGTCAGTGCTCCCCGCAGCCGTCAAGGCGCGCGTGTCGATCGAGGCGGGTATCGACCTGACCTGGAGAAGTTGGATCGGGGATGCCGGTCGCAGTGTCTCGATCGAACACTTCGGGGCTTCGGCCGATTACAAGACGCTCTTCCAGAAGTTTGGAATTACCACAGAGGCCGCCGTGGCCGCCGCGAAAGACTCGCTGGCAGCCGCTGTGCCATCGACTGCTGGCACCAAGTAACAGGAGAAAGAAACACCATGACTACAAGCACAGAAACCCTCTCGGCCCTCGGGGTCAGCATCTGGCTCGACGATCTCTCCCGCGAGCGGATCGCCTCGGGGGGCCTCCAGAAGCTCATCGACGACCGTAACGTCGTCGGCGTCACGACCAATCCCACGATCTTCGCGACGGCCCTTGCCAAGGGTGCCGCTTACGATTCGCAGGTGGCAGAGCTGGCGGCGGCGGGCAAGTCGGTGTCTGAGGCCGTGTTCGAGATCACCACCCTGGATGTCGCGACCGCCAGCGACATCTTCCGCCCGGTGTATGACCGCACCGGCGGTCTCGATGGTCGGGTCTCGATCGAGGTGGAGCCGGGCCTGGCGCACGACGCGGCCGGCACGGTCAAGCAGGCGCATGAGCTGTGGGCGAAGGTCGACCGGCCCAACGTGATGGTCAAGATTCCCGCCACAGTCGAAGGTCTCGAAGCCATCGCGGCGGCCACCGCGGCTGGCATCAGCGTCAACGTCACCCTGATCTTCAGCCTCGAGCGCCACCGTGCAGTGATCGACGCCTACCTCACCGGTCTCGAGAAGGCGAAGGCCGCCGGGATCGACCTTTCGACGATCCACTCGGTGGCCTCATTCTTCGTTTCTCGGGTTGACACAGAGGTCGACAAGCGGCTGGTCGCCCTCGGAACGTCCGAGGCGCTCGCGCTCAAGAGCAAGGCCGGAATCGCCAACGCCCGCCTCGCCTACGAGGTCTACGAGCAGGCCTTCGCCTCTGACCGGGCGAAGACCCTCCTCGCCGCCGGAGCCAACAAGCAGCGCCCGCTCTGGGCATCCACCGGAGTCAAAGATCCGGCGCTGCCCGACACGCTCTACGTCACCGAGCTGGCAGTCGGCGAAACCGTTAACACCATGCCGGAGAAGACCCTCGAGGCCACCTTCGACCACGGCGTGATCGACGGCGACCAGGTGACCGGCAACTACGAGACGGCGAACGCCACTCTCGACGCACTGGCGGCGCTCGGCATCTCTTACGACGAGGTGACCGCGCTCCTCGAGAAGGAGGGTGTCGACAAGTTCATCGTCTCGTGGAACGAGCTTCTGGATACAGTAGCCGCGGCCCTCGAGGCCGCGCTGCGCGGGGCAAACGCATGAGCGTGAAGATCGCGGTATCCGGTGCAGCAGGCGAGGCCGTCGAGCGGATAGTTCCCCAGCTCGTGAGCGACCTCGTGGCAAGCCGGATCACGGGTGGCGACGCCACGCTGTGGGGCCCGGATGCCGAAGAGGAGTCCGCGAAGCGCCTCGGCTGGGTCGAGGCCGTGGCCATCTCCCGCCCGATGGTGGACGACATCTACGAGCTGCGCGACAAACTGCGTGGGGCCGGCGTCAACCACATCGTCCTCGGCGGCATGGGTGGCTCGTCGCTTGCACCCGAGGTGATCACCCGCACTTATGGCGTGCCGTTGACCGTGCTCGACTCGACCGACCCGGGCCAGGTGCTCGCGGCACTCGGTGACAGGCTCGCCACCTCGGCGATCGTGATCTCCTCGAAGTCTGGCTCGACGGTCGAGACCGACAGCCAGAAGCGCATCTACGAGAAGTACTTCTCCGAAGCGGGAATCGACCCGCTGGAGCGCATCATCGTCGTCACTGACCCTGGGTCGCCGCTGGATGCCTCGGCTCGCGCCACCGGCTACCGCGTCTTCAACGCCGACCCCAACGTGGGTGGCCGCTACTCGGCACTGACCGCGTTCGGCCTTGTGCCCTCTGGCCTCGCCGGTGTGGACCTTCACGAACTGCTCGACGAGGCAGAAGCGGTCATGCTCGAGCTCGCCGTCGACAACGAAGCGAACCCCGGCCTCGTTCTGGGTGCCGCGATCGCGGGTTCGATCCCGCTCAAGGACAAGTTGGGCATCGTGCCCGACGGCACGCACATCCTGGGATTCGGTGACTGGGCAGAGCAACTCATCGCCGAGTCGACGGGCAAGCTCGGCAAGGGCATCCTTCCGGTCGTGCTCGACGTCAACTCCCCCGAGTTGAGCGAGAACCTCGACGACCTTCAGATTGTGCGCCTCGTGGGCGACTGGGATGACACGAAAGAGGTCGCCGACGGCGAGATCGAGATCGCCGGCAGCCTCGGCGGTCAGATCTTGGTGTGGGAATACGCGACGGTCGTCGCCGGGCGCCTGCTGGGCATCAACCCGTTCGACCAGCCGGATGTCGAGTCTGCCAAGATCGCGACGCGCGCCCTGATTGACCACCCCACCAAGCCCGCCGAGCCGACCTTCGTGGTCGGCGACATCGAGGTGCGCGGAACGTCAGACGTCGTGGCTGATGCTACCGATCTCGCCGGCGCGATCTCTGCACTGCTTTCGTACCTGCCCGAGGATGGCTACGTGTCCATCCAGGCCTACGTCGACCGGGTCGCGCACCCGGAGCTTGCCAGCCTCCGCGACGAGGTAGCGAAGCGCGCTAAACGGCCAGTGACCTTTGGTTGGGGCCCGAGATTCCTGCACTCGACCGGCCAGTTCCACAAGGGCGGGCCCGCAGTCGGCGTCTTCCTCCAGATCACCACGATCGAGGATGTCGACCTGGCCATCCCTGACCGTCCATTTACGTTCGGGCAGCTGATCCGCGCGCAGGCCGACGGCGACGCGAGCGTGCTCGCCGACCACGGTCGTCCGGTGTTGAGCCTGACCCTGCGTAATGCCGCCGTCAGCCTGCCGGTCGTGGTCAGCGCACTCAACTAGCACCGATTCCTCGCAACACTAGGAGCACCATGCCGCCCGTGGAGATCAGCGCAGACTTTAATCCCCTGCGCCTTCCCTCAGATCGTCGCCTGAACCGGATCGCGGGGCCGAGCGCCCTGATCATCTTCGGGGTGACGGGTGACCTGTCACGCAAGAAGCTCATGCCGGCCGTCTACGACCTCGCCAATCGCGGCTTGCTGCCGCCCGGCTTCGCCCTCGTGGGTTTCGCGAGGCGCGAATGGGAAGACGAGGACTTTGCCCAAATCGTCCACGACGCCGTGAAGCAATACGCCCGCACCCCCTTTGACGAGGAGGTGTGGAAGCAGCTGGCGCAGGGCATCCGTTTCGTCCAGGGCGAGTTCGACGATGCCGAAGCCTTTGGGCGGCTCAAGACCACGCTCGAAGAGCTCGATCGGGATCGCGGAACCATGGGCAACCACGCCTTCTACCTGTCGATCCCACCGAAGTCGTTTCCCGAGGTAACCGAGCGACTGCGTGATTCCGGCCTCGCCGAGCAGAACGATGGACAGTGGCGTCGCGTGGTCATCGAGAAGCCGTTCGGCAGTGACCTCAAGACCGCCCGTGAACTCAATGACGTGGTGGAGTCCGTTTTCCCGCCCGACAGCGTCTTTCGCATTGACCACTACCTCGGCAAAGAGACGGTGCAGAACATCTTGGCGCTGCGCTTCGCCAACCAACTGTATGAACCCATCTGGAACGCCAACTATGTCGACCACGTGCAGATCACGATGGCTGAGGATGTCGGGGTCGGCGGACGAGCGGGGTACTACGACGGCATTGGCGCCGCGCGCGACGTCATCCAGAATCACCTCCTGCAGCTGCTTGCCCTCACCGCAATGGAAGAGCCGGTGTCATTCGAGGCCAGTGACCTGCGCGCCGAGAAGGAGAAAGTGCTGTCGGCGGTGCACCTCCCCAAAGACCTGGGAAAGCACACCGCCCGTGGGCAGTACTCGGGCGGCTGGGCTGGCGGCGAGAAGGTAGTCGGCTTCCTTGAGGAAGAGGGGATGAATCCCCAGTCGACAACGGAGACCTTCGCTGCGATCCGCCTCAACATCGGCACTCGTCGCTGGGCTGGCGTGCCGTTCTATCTGCGCACGGGCAAGCGATTGGGTCGCCGCGTGACCGAGATTGCTGTCGTGTTCAAGCGCGCACCGCAATACCTCTTCGCCGAGAGCCAGACCGGCAAGCTGGGGCAAAACGCTCTGGTCATCCGCGTGCAACCCGACGAGGGTGTCACGATTCGCTTCGGCTCAAAGGTGCCCGGGGCCGGCATGCAGGTGCGTGATGTCACGATGGACTTCGGCTATGGCCACGCCTTCACCGAGGCCAGCCCTGAGGCGTACGAGCGCCTGATCCTCGATGTGCTGCTGGGCGACCCGCCGCTCTTCCCCCGCCACGAAGAGGTCGAGCTCAGCTGGAAGATCCTCGATCCGATCGAGGAGTATTGGGCCAAGCAGGGCCAGCCCGAGCAATACCGGCCGGGAACGTGGGGCCCGCCGTCTGCCGACGAACTGATGGCCCGCGACGGCCGAACCTGGAGGCGACCGTGAGCACACGGTTGAGCCTGGGGACGGCCCAGATTGTGAGGAGGCGACCGTGATAGTCGATCTGCCCAACACCACGACGAGCAAGATCTCGAAGGCACTCGTCAAGATCCGTGAAGAGGGTGGCGCTGTTGCTCTCGGTCGCGTTCTGACGCTCATCATCTCGACCCGCCTCGGCGAAGAAGAAGAGGTCATCGAGGCGGCCAACGACGCGTCTCGCGAGCACCCAATGCGGGTGCTCGTCGTATCCACCGGACCCGAGGGAGAGCTCGCCGCGGGTGAGTCTCGAGTCGACGCGCAGATCCGAGTCGGGGGCGACGCCGGCGCGAGTGAGGTCGTGGTGGTCAAGGCCTACGGCGATGCCGCTGGGGACGAGGAGAGCCTGATCATGGGCCTCCTGCTGCCAGACGCCCCCGTGGTGGCGTGGTGGCCTGGTGCCGCCCCCGACGTGGTCTCACAGTCTCCTATCGGCCGGATCGCCCAGCGCAGGATCACGGATGCCGCCTCGGCAACCAATCCCCTGGACGCCCTCGCCCGACTCGCCAGCGGCTACGCCCCCGGCGACACCGACTTCGCCTGGACCCGCCTCACGCTGTGGCGCGCACAGCTGGCGGCCGTGCTCGACCAGCCGCCGTACCAGCCGGTCACGGCGATCGAGGTGCATGGGGCCGCGGACTCGCCATCCACAGTCCTGCTTGCCGCGTGGCTGCAGTTGCAGCTTAAGGTGGACCCCACGCTCGGGGTCTCCAGCAAGGCACATGGCAGCAGCGGCATCCAGGGCGTCAAGCTCATTCGCAAGGCCGGCCCGATCGAACTGGAGCGAACGATGTCGAACATCGCGACCCTCGTGCAACCCAACCAGCCGACTCACGACATCTCGTTGCCCCGACGGAACCTTCGAGACTGCCTCGCCGAAGAACTGCGCAGACTCGACCCCGACGACCTGTTCGGCGACGTCATCACCCGCGGGGTCACGAGGCTCAGCGAGACCACCGGCGCGATCCCGAAGGTGACAGCATGAGTAACGAGCGCAGGGTCATTGTGCACCCAGACAAGGAATCGCTGAGCGCCTCGGTGGCGGCGCGATTCATCACGAAGGTCGTCGATCTGGTCGACGAGTTTGACGAGGCCTCGATCGTGCTGACGGGCGGATCCATGGGCATCGCGGTGCTCGCATCCATTAACTCCTCCCCCGCGCGCGACTCGATCGACTGGTCGCGAGTCAACGTCTGGTGGGGAGACGAGCGTTGGCTGCCTTCCGGGGATCCCGAACGCAACGAGGTGCAGGCTCGCGAGGCCTTACTCGATCACGTGGCCCTTGACCCACAGCGGGTGCACCCGTTTGCGGCATCTGATGCCGGTATCGAACTGGATGCCGCGGCAGACGCCTACGCCGCCGAGATTGCCAGCTACAGCCCCGCCAACGCCAACATGCCGCACTTCGACATCACGTTTCTCGGGATGGGGCCGGACGGTCACATCGCGTCACTCTTCCCCGAGCGCAGCGGCATCCGCGAGCGGGAGCGGACGGTCATTCCCGTGCGCAACTCTCCGAAGCCCCCGCCCGAGCGGTTGAGCCTCACGCTCCCGGTGATCAACTCATCTGCCCGCGTGTGGCTCGTGGTTGCCGGAGCGGACAAGGCCTCAGCGTTGGGCCTCACACTCGCCGAAGCGAGCATGAACGAGGTGCCTGCGGCGGGCGTTGAGGGGCGCCGTAAGACGCTGTTCTTCGTCGACGCGGATGCCGCAGCAGAGGTTCCGGAGAACCTCATCGACCCCGGCCAGTTCTGGACCGGCGCCGACGAAACGCAGGGTTGAGCGGGTGAGGCGGCCCTAGCCTGCTGTTCCGGTGCCGCGCCGGGACCGGAGTTGCTCTAGCGCCTCTTCGAGAAGGGACGCTGCCTCTTCCTCGGTCCTACGCTCCTTCACGTAGGCGAGGTGGGTCTTGTACGGCTCAAGCTTCGCGACCGACGGAGGGTTCTCTTTGTCGCGCCCGGCGGGCAGACCCGTCGACGGCGAATCGATGGTCTCAGGGATCTCGTCGTCGGGCAGGTTGGCGGCGAAGTTTCTTACCGTCTCATTGCCCATCTCGTCCCAGTACGACACCTGGATGCGGTCGGCGTGAAAGCCGCGATCCTGTTCACCCATGGGGCCGGCGCCGACGCGCGAGCCACGAATTGCGCTTCCACCGGATGCCATGTTTTCCCCTTTTGCTGTGTTCTTCGGTGATCGAGGGTTAGCCCGAGAACTTGGTGATGAGACCGAGTACGACGATGCAACTGATCCAGACGACCGCGAGAATCACGGTGATGCGATTGAGGTTGCGCTCAGCGACGCCCGATGCGCCGAGGTTCGAGGTGACGCCGCCGCCGAACATGTCGGAGAGGCCACCACCGCGACCGCGGTGAAGGAGGATGAGCAGGGTCAGCAGAAGACTCGTGATGCCCAGAACCACCTGCAGGATTACCTGGAGAATTTGCACGGAAAGTACCTTTCGAAAGCCTTGGCAAGTATAACTGCGCCTGACGCGGCGCGCTGCGCCGTCAGGCCAGCGGGATAGGTCAGGTTCCCACGTGCTTCTGGAACCGCGCGATGCTCGCGAATTCGGTCACGTCGAGGCTTGCGCCGCCGACGAGTGCGCCATCAACATTGGGCTCGCGCAGGAAGGAGGCGATGTTGCCCGACTTCACTGATCCGCCGTAGAGGATCCTCGTGGCGGCCGCAACATCGTCCCCGAGCAATTCGGCGAGGGTCTCCCTGAGCTTGCCGGCAACCTGTTCGGCCTGCTCCGCAGTTGCGGCCTGTCCCGAACCGATCGCCCACACCGGCTCATAGGCGACCACGAGGTTCGGAGTCCCGGTGATGCCAGCCAGGCCAGCGCGCAGCTGGGCCACGGGAACCGCGCTGGGCCCATGCTGCTCGAGGTCTTCCGCCGTCTCGCCGACGCAGAGCACAGGCACCAGCCCGTGCTTGAGCGCCGCGGCGACCTTGAGTGCGAGCTGTTCGTCGGTTTCGCCGTGGTACTGGCGACGCTCGGAATGCCCGATGATCACGTAGCCGCAGTCGAGCGCCTTGAGGAACGCACCGGAAATCTCGCCCGTGTAGGCGCCTGAGTCGTGCGGCGACAAGTCCTGTGCGCCGTAGCCGAGCTCGAGCTTGTCGGCCGAGATCAGGGTCTGCACCGATCGGAGGTCGGTGAACGGCGGGAAGACGACGACCTCTGATCCGGCGATGCCGAAGTCGTGCCTGGCATCCTGCAGGCTCCAAGCGAGCTTCTGCACGAACGCTATTGACTGCAGGTGGTCGAGGTTCATTTTCCAGTTGCCCGCAATGAGCGGGACGCGGCCGGCCTTGTTATCTACGCTTGCCATCCGAGAACCTCCAGTCCTGGCAGGCGCTTGCCTTCGAGAAACTCGAGGCTTGCCCCGCCGCCGGTCGAAATATGGCCGAACTGGTCATCCTTGAATCCCAGCGCGCGAACGGCCGCAGCCGAATCGCCCCCGCCGACCACAGCGAACCCCGTGACCTCGGTGAGGGCGGATGCCACCGCCTTCGTCCCCGCCGCGAACGGCGCGAGCTCGAACACGCCCATCGGGCCGTTCCAGAAAACTGTCTTCGACGCCGCAATGACCTCGGCAAACTGTTTCGACGTGTCCGGACCGATGTCCAGCCCGAGACCGGCGGCACCGAAGGGGGTCTCCTCGATCGAGTCCGCCGCCGTGACGACCACCTCAGCGTCCGCGCCGAATTTCGACGCGACCACGATGTCAGTGGGCAGCACGATCTCGACGCCGAGCTTCTCCGCCTGCTCCAGGTATCCCTTCACCGTGGCGACTTGGTCGTCCTCGAGGAGGCTCGCGCCCACCTTGTGGCCGAGCGCGACGAGAAAGGTGAACAGCATGCCTCCGCCGATGAGCAGCCTCGTGACCTTGGGCAGCAGTGCTCCGATGACGTCGAGCTTGTCTGACACCTTCGAGCCACCCAGAACCACTGTGTAGGGCGTCTCGGGATCGACCGTGAGCCGCTCAAGCACAGCAAGCTCCTCCTGCACCAAGAGCCCTGCCGCGCTGGGCAGCTGCTCGGCTAGCTCATAGACGCTGGCCTGTTTGCGATGCACCACTCCAAATCCGTCCGAAACGAAGGCGTCGCCAAACCTGGCGAGCTTTTTCGCAAAGTCTTCGCGATGTCCGTCGTCTTTCGTGGTTTCGTGGCCATTGAACCTGAGGTTCTCCAAAAGCGCCACGTCGCCGTCTTCCAGCCCTTCGACTGCCGCTTTGGCCGCGTGCCCGACTGTGTCGTGGGCGAAGACGACCGGCTTGCCCAGCAACTCACTCAGGCGCTGGGCCACGGGTTCGAGGCTGTACTTCTGATCCGGTTCGCCCTCGGGGCGACCGAGGTGCGAGATCACGACCAGGCGAGCGCCGACATTGATGAGGGCGTTGAGGGTCGGCAGCGAGGCGCGGATTCGCCCGTCATCGGTGATGTTGCCGTGCTTCAACGGAACGTTGAGGTCGCATCGGACGATGACTCGTTTGCCCTTGAGATCGCCGAGGGACTCGATGGTTCGTAGTGACATTGTGCTTAGTCGCTCTCGGACAACTTCAGCTGCTTTTTCGGCAGGCGATGGGGAGAAATCAGAGCTGGGCGCCGACGTACTCGGTGATGTCGACGAGACGGTTCGAGTATCCCCACTCGTTGTCGTACCACGAGGCCACCTTAACCTGGTCGCCGATCACCTTGGTGAGACCCGCGTCGAAGATCGAGGAGTGCGGGTCGCCAGCGATGTCGCTCGAGACGATCTCATCCTCGGTGTACTTCAGGATGCCCTTGAGCGGCCCCTCAGCGGCCGCCTTGTAGGCGGCATTGACCTCATCCACCGTCACGTGTCGTGACGCGGTGACGGTGAGGTCGGTGATCGAGCCCGTGATGACCGGCACCCTGAGGGCGTAGCCGTCGAGCTTGCCGACCAGCTCGGGGATGACCAGGCCGAGCGCCTTGGCGGCACCGGTCGAGGTCGGGATGATGTTGGCGGCAGCGGCGCGCGCACGGCGCAGGTCGCTGTGCGGGCCATCCTGCAGGTTCTGGTCAGCGGTGTAAGCGTGGACGGTGGTCATGAGGCCACGTTCGATGCCGAAGCTCTCCATGAACACCTTGGCGAGCGGCGCGAGGCAGTTGGTCGTGCAGGACGCGTTGGAGATGATGTCGTGGATCGCGGGGTCGTAGGTGCCCTCGTTGACTCCGAGGACGAGGGTCGCGACATCCGAACCGGTTGCCGGCGCGGAGACGATGACCTTCTTGGCTCCGGCGGTGATGTGCTTGCGGGCGTCGTCGCTCTTGGTGAAGCGCCCGGTGGACTCGATGACGATGTCGACGCCCAGGTCACCCCAGGGCAGGTTCGCGGGATCGCGCTCTTCGAAGACCTTGATGGCCTTGCCGTTGACGATGATGTTGCCGTCGTCGTACTCCACCGTGGCGTCGAGGCGACCGGTGATGGAGTCGTACTTGAGCAGGTGCGCGAGCGACTTGTTGTCGGTGAGGTCGTTGACCGCGACAATCTCCAGGTCGCTGCCCTTGGCGAGGGCTGCGCGGAAGAAGTTGCGGCCGATACGACCGAATCCGTTGATACCGATCTTGACGCTCACTAGTGCTCCAGATGATCATG
Source organism: Microbacteriaceae bacterium (assembly GCA_043754275.1). Lineage (GTDB taxonomy): Bacteria > Actinomycetota > Actinomycetes > Actinomycetales > Microbacteriaceae > Rhodoglobus. Next base: position 89,144 of record JAYUVE010000004.1, read on the forward strand.
CGTCGGCAGACGCGTCGTGCAGTGGTGTGATGGGGGGCAGTGTGTTCTTGCGAAAACTGAGGCGGCCGGGACCCTTAAGGACCCGGCCACGATGCCGCTACGACAGTACCAGCAGGCCGTCGGTCTTTTCGCGCGCGACGGCGAAGCGCTCCTGCACGTTCGCCCAGTTGGCGATGTTCCAGAAGGCCTTCACGTAGTCGGCGCGCACGTTCTTGTAGTCGAGGTAGTAGGCGTGCTCCCAGACATCAAGCAACAGCAGCGGCACGGTGCCAGCGGCGAAGTTTGACTGCTGGTCGAAGAACTGGTTGATCAGCAGGTTCTTGCCGATGGAATCCCAGGTCAGGGCCGCCCAGCCGGACCCCTGCACGCCCATCGCGGCCGCGGTGAAGTGGGCGGTGAACTTGTCGAACGATCCGAAGTTGTCATCGATAGCACTGGCCAGGTCACCCGTGGGCTTGTCGCCACCGTCTGGGGACATGTTGGTCCAGAAGATCGAGTGGTTCACGTGACCGCCGAGGTTGAAGGCGAGGTCTTTCTCGAGCTTGTTGACGCCCCCGAGGTCGCCCTTGTCGCGGGCCTCGGCGAGTGCCGCTAGCGCCGCATTCGCGCCCGCCACATACGCCTGGTGGTGCTTGCCGTGATGCAGCTCCATGATCTGCCCGCTGATGCTCGGCGCGAGGGCAGAGTAGTCGTAAGCGAGTTCGGGGAGCGTGTAGTCAGCCATCGAAAATCTCCTAGCAAATAGGCCCTGCGAGCGGGATTCCCGCCCGGTTCGGGTGACTTTCCCAGTCTACTGTCGCTACTCGTCCTCGAAGCCGGGCGGCAAGTTGGCGTCAGTGCCGGGGATCCCGAGGTCGGATGCCCGCTTGTCTGCCATCGCGAGGAGGCGGCGGATGCGGCCGGCCACGGCATCCTTCGTCATCGGCGGATCAGCGTGGTGGCCCAGTTCATCGAGGCTGGAATCCCGGAACCGTAGGCGCAACTCCCCCGCATATCGCAGGTGCTGCGGAACATCGTCGTCGAGGATCTCCAGGGCACGCTCGACCCGGGCGCAGGCGGCCACGGCGGCCTGCGCAGACCGACGCAGGTTGGCGTCATCGAAATTCACCAGCCGGTTCGCGGTGGCACGAACTTCACGTCGCTGGCGCAACTCGTTCCAGCTGAGGACGCTCTTCTCGGCACCCATGAGCACGAGCATGGCCCCGATTGCCTCGCCGTCGCGCACGACGACCCGGTGAACGCCGCGCACCTCGCGGGCTTTGGCCGGGATCCGAAGGCGGCCCGCTGCGCCGACAAGGGCCATGGCCGCCTCGTTGCCCGGGCAGGTGACCTCGAGCGCCGCAGACCGTCCGGGGTCGGTGAGGGTCCCAGAGGCCAGGAAGGCTCCGCGCCAGATCGCGGCCAGCTCTTCGCGGCTGCCGGTGGTGAGGCGGTTCGGGAGCCCGCGAATGGGGCGGCGGCGGGCATCCAATAGTCCGGTCTGGCGCGCGAGGGTCTCCCCCGCGTCGAGCACGCGCACGAGGTAGTGGCTCGTGCGGCGGATGCCCGATGCCGAGATCACCGAGATGTCGGCCCGCACGCCGTAGAGCTCTGCGATGTCTTTTCGGATGCGCTTGGCGAGTTGCTCGGTGTCGACCTCTGACTCGACGGCAATGCGCCCCGAGATGAGGTGCAGCCCCCCGGAGAAGCGCAGGATCGTGGCGAGTTCGGCAGCGCGCACCGTGGTCTTGCCAGTCTGGATGGCCCCTAGTTCGTCCTTGACCTCGGCGGTTAGTGCCACTGGCGCTTCTCCCTCTCGCAGTTCCCCGAACGTTCGCGGGTAGCGCGTCTCATTCGCGACCCAGGTCGCGGTGCTTGATACTGACGGCGACCCCGGGCAGATCACGCACCAGGGTCGCCAACTCTTCGGCAATGGCAACGGAACGGTGCTTGCCGCCCGTGCAGCCAATGGCGATAGTAGCGTGTCGTTTGTTCTCGAGTTGATACCCGGCAAGCACCGGCTCGAGAGCTTTCGCATAGTCCGTGATGAATTCCGTCGCGCCGGGCCGGTTGAGCACGAACTCCTGCACGGCGGGGTCGAGACCGGTGAGGTCTTTGAGCTCGGGAATCCAGAATGGATTGGGCAGGAAGCGGGCGTCTGCGACCATGTCGGCATCGGTCGGCAGGCCGTACTTGAACCCGAAGCTCATCACCGTGACCCTGAGATCGGGGTCGCCCTCAGCGGAGAACTTCTCGGCGACCGTCGTCGCCAACTGGTGGATGTTCAGGTCGGAGGTGTCGATCACCAGGTCGCTGGATGCCCGGATCTCGGCCATGCGCGACCGCTCCTCCGCGATCCCGTCGAGGAGGGTGCCGTCGGCCTGCAGCGGATGCGGGCGGCGCACCTGCTCGAAGCGGCGAACGAGCGCGTCATCCTTCGCTTCGAGAAAGAGCACGCGAACCATGGTGTTATCACGCAGCGCCTCGATGGCTTCCTGCACATCGGTGAAGAGCTTGCCGCCGCGCACATCCACGACGGCGGCGATGCGCGGCAGGGAGTTGCCCGCGCGTTGGGCGAGTTCGACGAGGGGCCGCAGCATCTGTGGGGGCAGGTTGTCGACGACATACCAGCCGAGATCTTCGAGCGCGTTGCCTACGGTCGAGCGCCCCGCACCAGACATGCCGGTGACGATGAGCATCTCTTGGCTGGGTGCCTCGGCTGACATGGTGAACCCAGACTACCCGCGATGGTGGCCCCGAAATTGAGGGCGGCGGTCAGCTTCGCAGCGTCTCGACGATTGTCGCGGCCAATCCCGGGCCGATGCCGCGCACTTCTGACACGCTCTCGACTCCGGCCTCCTTGAGGCGCGTTACTGATCCGAAGTGCCTGAGCAACTCCTTCACGCGGGATGGGCCAAGGCCGGGAATGTCGGCGAGGACCGATTGGATGTCGTTCTTGCGTTTCTGTCGCTGGTAGCTGATCGCGAACCGGTGGGCCTCGTCACGAATCCGCTGGATCAGGAACAGCGCGTCGGAGTTGCGCGCCAGGATCACCGGGAAGTCGGAGTCGGGCAGCCAAATCTCCTCGAGCCGTTTGGCGATCCCGGCGAGTTGGATGCCCGTGACCCCCGCCTCGTCGAGCGCGCGCTTCGCCGCGGCCACCTGCGGCTGGCCGCCGTCGACAATAAGCAGTTGGGGCGGGTAGGAGAACTTCTTCCTGCGGCCCTCCGTGGCAACCTGGGTATCTGCGAGCACCTCACCCGCATCTGGACCCGCGGCCGGCTCTTTCAAGTACGCGAGTCGGCGCGTGAGGGTCTGGTGGATGGATTCTGTGTCGTCGGTCGACTCCGGGATGCTGAAGCGCCGGTACTGGTCTTTGCGCGGCAACCCGTCTTCGAAGACCACCATCGACGCGACGATGTTGGTGCCGCTCAGGTGCGATACGTCGTAGCACTCCATGCGCAACGGCGCCTCATCCATGCCCAAAGCCTCCTGGATGTCGGAGAGTGCCTGGGAGCGCGCAACGAAGTCGGCGGAGCGCCGGGTCTTGTAGAGGATGAGCGCGTTCGTGGCGTTGTTGGCGACAGTCTGCGCGAGGGCTGCCTTGTCTCCACGCCGGGCCACCCGCACTTCGACTCGTGAACCGGGCCCGCGGATCTCGCCGAGCCAACGCTCGAGCGCCGGGTTGTCATCGGGAACGGCCGGTACATAGATGTCGCGCGGTGGCACGGCGTCGGTATAGGCGTTCTGCAGCACGGATTCGACCAGCTCGGGCAGCTCGACATCGAGTTCTTTGTCGACCACCCAGCCGCGCACACCCCTGATGCGCCCGCCACGCACGATGAACTGCTGCACCGCAGCGGCGAGTTCGTCGTGGGCGATGCCGAAGAGGTCGGCATCTGTGTCTTCGGCGAGCACGACGACGTTCTTGGCGAGGGCGGTTTCCATGGCGGCGATCTGGTCGCGGAACCGTGCTGCCGCCTCGTAGTCGAGGGCCGCCGAGGCATCCTTCATGCGCTTGCCGATTGTGGCGAGATAGCGCGAATCGTTGCCGCCCATGAAGCTCGCGAAGTCAAGGGCGATCGACTTGTGCTCCTCGAGCGTCACCCGACCCACACAGGGCGCCGCGCACTTGCCAATGTCACCGAGCAGGCACGGCCTGCCGGTCTGCTCAGCGCGCCGGTAAGTCGCATCCGAACAGCTGCGCATCGGGAACGCCTTGAGCATAATGTCGACGGTCTCGCGAATCGCCCAGGCCCGGCTGTACGGCCCGAAGTACCTGGCGTTCGGGATGTTCCGATTGCGCGTGACGAGCACGCGCGGCACCGGGTCGCCCAGGGTGATTGCGAGGTAGGGGTAGCTCTTGTCGTCCTTGTACTGCACGTTGAACGGCGGATCGAACTCCTTGATCCAGGTGAACTCGAGCTGGAGCGCCTCGAAGTCGTTGCTCACCACAGTCCACTCGACGGATGCCGCGGTCTGCACCATCTTGCGCGTGCGATCGTGCAGCGTGCTCAACGGCGCGAAGTAGTTGCTCAGCCGCTGGCGGAGGTTCTTGGCCTTCCCCACGTACAGCACGCGGGACGAGTCATCCCGAAACCGGTACACCCCCGGCTGCTGAGGAATTTCGCCGGCCTTCGGGCGCCAGGACACAGTGTTCGCCATGGGTGCTCGCTAGGCCCCGCACCTGTCAGGCACGAACCCCCTCCAGTGTCTCTTTGAGGAACAGGCCGGTCGCGCTGCCGACCACCTTGGCGACCTGCTCGGGCGTGCCCGTCGAGAGCACCTCTCCCCCACCGGCACCGCCTTCGGGCCCGAGATCGATGAGCCAGTCGGCCGACTTGATGACGTCAAGGTTGTGCTCGATGACGATGACGGTGTTGCCCTTGTCGACCAACCCATTGAGCACGAGAAGAAGCTTTCGTACATCTTCGAAGTGCAACCCGGTCGTGGGCTCGTCGAGCACATAGACGCTGCGGCCCATCGAGCGACGCTGCAACTCTGTCGCGAGCTTGACCCGCTGCGCCTCCCCGCCAGACAGCGTCGTCACGCTCTGCCCGAGGCGCACGTAGCCGAGCCCGACATCTTCGAGGGTCTTGAGGAACCGGTGGATCGACGAAATCGCCTCGAAGAACTCGGTCGCCTCGTTGATCGGCATGTCGAGCACCTCGGCAATGTTCTTGCCCTTGTACTTCACCGCGAGGGTCTCTCGGTTGTACCGCGCACCGCCACAGACCTCGCAGGCGACGTAGACATCGGGCAAGAAGTTCATCTCGATCTTGATCGTGCCGTCGCCCGAGCAGTTCTCGCAGCGACCGCCCTTGACGTTGAAGCTGAACCGACCAGGAAGGTAACCGCGCGCCTTGGCGTCTGCGGTCTCAGAGAACAGGGTGCGGATCTTGTCGAACACGCCAGTGTAGGTCGCGGGGTTGGAACGCGGGGTGCGCCCGATCGGGTTCTGGTCGACGTGCACGACCTTGTCCAGATCGCCCAGGCCGGTCACCCGGGTGTGCTTGCCCGGAATTTGCCGTGCCCCGTTGAGCTGATTGGCGAGGACCTTGTAGAGGATGTCGTTGACCAGACTCGACTTGCCAGACCCGCTGACCCCGGTGATCGCCGTGAACAGGCCCAGCGGGAACTCGACGGTCACATCCTTGAGATTGTTGGCCCTTGCGCCCTCGACGACGATTTGGCGGCCCCTGTCGACTGGGCGCCGCTTCTTCGGTGTGGCGATCGACTTGCGGCCGGCGAGGTAGTCGCCCGTGATCGAGGCGGTGTTCGCGAGCAGGTCTTCGTAGGAGCCCGAGTGCACGACCACTCCGCCATGCTCTCCAGCACCCGGACCGATGTCGACGATCCAGTCGGCGGTGCGGATGGTGTCTTCATCGTGTTCGACGACAATGAGGGTGTTCCCCAGGTTCTTGAGCTTGACGAGGGTCTCGATGAGCCGTCGATTGTCGCGCTGGTGCAGGCCGATGCTCGGCTCATCCAACACATAAAGCACGCCGGTCAGCCCAGAGCCGATCTGGGTGGCCAGCCGGATGCGCTGCGCCTCCCCACCGCTCAGCGTCGCGGCCGCGCGCATCAGGTCGAGGTAGCTCAAGCCCACCTCGATGAGAAACTCGAGCCGGAGCCTGATCTCACGGAGCACCTGGGCCGCGATCTTTGCGTCCCGATCGGAGAGCTGCAGTTGGGCCATGAACTTGTGGGCGTCGCTGAGGCTGTACGCGCAGATGTCGGAGATGCTCGCGCCGTCGACGGTTACGGCGAGCACTTCGGGCTTGAGCCGCTTGCCGTCGCAGACCGGGCAAGGGATCTCGCGCAGGTATTCCGCGACGCGCTGGCGCTGCACGTCGGTCTCGGCCTCCATGTACTTGCGCTCCATGTAGGGGATGACACCCTCGAAGCCCGTGGAGTACTTCATCTCGCGGCCATAGCGGTTCTTCCACTTGACCGTGACCTGAAAGTTGTTGCCCCGCAGGATCGCTTCCTGGGTGTCCGGGTCGAGCTGGCCCCATGGAGTTTCGAGGGAGAAGTCCAGGTCGCGAGCGAGGCCTTCCAGGAGCTTCTCGAAGTAGTTGAACAGCCCCTTACCCTGGCTGGTCCAGGGCAGGATGGCGCCGTCGGCGATGCTCACCGATTGGTCGGCGATCAGCAGGTCGGCATCCACCGACATCCGGGTGCCGAGCCCCGAGCACTCCGGGCACGCGCCGAACGGGGCGTTGAAGGAGAAGGTTCGTGGCTCGATCTCGGTGAGTTGCAGCGGGTGGCCGTTGGGGCAGGAGAGCTTTTCGGAAAAGGTGCGCCAGGCGGCATCCCCCACCTCGTCGACGAGGTTGATCGAGACGACGCCGTCGGTCAGCCGCAGGGCCGTCTCGAGCGAATCGGTCAGCCTGGTCAGGATGTCGTCGCCGGCCACCAAGCGGTCGACGACCACCGAAATGTCATGCTTGAACGACTTCTTGAGCGCGGGCGGGTCGCTCAGTTGTACCTGTTCGCCGTCGACAATCGCCCGGGAGTAGCCACTCGTCGCGAGCTCTTTGAAAAGGTCGACGAACTCGCCCTTCTTCTGCGAGATCACCGGGCTCACGATCTGGTAGCGCGTGCCGGTTTCCAGCTCCATGAGCTGGTCGGCGATCTGCTGCACGGTCTGGCGCGAGATCTTCTCGCCGCATTCGGGGCAGTGCGGGATGCCGATGCGAGCCCAGAGGAGGCGCATGTAGTCGTAGATCTCGGTGATCGTCCCCACGGTGGATCGCGGGTTGCGGTTCGTCGACTTCTGGTCAATGGATACCGCGGGGCTCAGCCCCTCGATGAAATCAACGTCGGGCCTATCCACCTGGCCGAGAAACTGCCGCGCGTAGGCGGACAGGGATTCGACGTAGCGCCGCTGCCCCTCGGCGAAGATCGTGTCGAAGGCGAGACTCGACTTGCCCGAACCAGATAGCCCGGTGAAAACCACGAGCGAATCCCGGGGAATCTCGAGGTCGACATTGCGCAGGTTGTGCACCCGGGCGCCGCGCACGCTGAGCTTGTTGTGCGGCACAGGCTTCTTGTTGAGGGCCGCAAGCATGGAGCTTTCATCAAGCTCGTCTGGGGAACTTACGGCAGTAATAGACACTCTCTACATTCTACGGACGCCACCGACATCACCCGCCTGGTTCGCTGCGGGCGGACTGACGGTGTTTGACAGGTGCGCACCGACCCAGTCGCGAGCACCGAGTGGTGCCACCAGGTGCCGACTGTGGCATCGAAATTGCCCTGGCTGCGCACGGTCGGCCGCCTGCAGGCGCATGCCACGCTGGTACGAGGATGCCTCCAACTAGGGCGACTTACCCTCGGGACCAGAGTCAGCCACGCAGGCGGAGCGCGGGATTGAGCCGTGGCTGCAGCACGACCGGCAGGCTCCTATGGACACGCAGGAGAATCCGGGACAGCCTGGGTCGGCTGAGCAGCGCGAGGCCTAGACGCCTTCTCAGGGTCGGCTTTCTGACCGGGAACAATTGTCGAAGGCTGTCGGCAATGGACTTCGCCTCGACAAAGTCCATTTGCGAAATGGCGACGGAGTAATCGGCAAAGGTATGGGAGAGCAACCGGGGCCGCAGCACGTCGGTCATGTAGTACCTGCTGAGCCTCACGTCGTCGGGCAGCTCAGCCTGGAGCTTTGCATAGAACTTGACGCGGCTCTCCCGGAAGGACCTGCGTCTGGACGAACTTGCCGCATGCACCCGGAATACCGTCAGCGACTCGGAGACGAAGGTCGCCCGCCAATCCGCCCTGAACATTCTGATGAAGAGGTCATCGTCCTCATATCCCCTGAGTTCGGCATCGAAGCCGCCCACTTGGTGGAACGCGGTTGCCCGAATCGCGCTTGCCGAAGGCAGCACCATGAGGTCGCTGATCAGCAGCTCAACTATCGTCGAGCGGGCCACGGACACGCGGTGACTCCTGAGGAAGCTCCTCGTGACGATTCTTCCCTCATCGTCCATCTCATCGAAGTCGCTGAATGCCCAGCCGACATCCGATCGGGAGCCGAATGCCCCCACGAGACGCTTGAGGTGGTCAGTTCGCCACAGGTCGTCCTGGTCGAGAAACGCGAGCAGGTCGCCGGTGGCGATCGCGGCCGCCGCGTTGCGCGAGGCCGACTGCCCGCGATTCTCATGGCTGATCGTGCGGATCGGAACGTCGGCAGCGAACTCCCGCACCGCAGCAAGGATCGCCCCGGCCGAGTCGTCCGTCGAACCGTCATTGACCACGATGACCTCGCTGGGGAGCATGGACTGTTCAAGTACGGACTCGATCGCATCTCGGACATAGCCTGCTCCGTTGAAGACAGGGATGACCACCGAAACCGAGAGCGGCTGGCTGGTTCCGTCGCTCACTCCTGCACCCTCTCGGATGCGAGACCTTCAATCGGATATTGCCGGGCGACGAATTCCCCTTCCTCGAGGTCGTATGGCCAGGACACGCCGTCGGCAGCATCACCGATCTTCTTCGCCACGACCCATGAGTGGCTCGGCGAATTGGTCGTTGGCATCCGGGTAGAAAGGTGGCGCCAGGCCGCGCTCGGTAGTACTCGCGCGTTCGCGATTCCGCGGCTCTCCACGACTTCAAAGCCGAGAGACCTGGCGAAGAGCCGCTCGAGCCCAGCTGGCGAATAGCGGTAGAAGTCATTCGGCTCGGCATGGGTCGGCCAAACCCACGGAGCGCCGTGGATCGCTAGGCCGCCCATCTTGAGCACCTGCGCACATTCGGCGGCCACCAGCCACGGCGTGGTTACGTGTTCGAGCAGGTCGGTCGAGAAGACGATGGCGAAGTGATTCCGCGGGAACAATGCGGACAGTCGGTGAGCGTCGCCGACCACCGTGACGCCGAAGCCGGCGTGGATGTCTAGGCTCACAAGTTCGCGGTCGCCGAAACTGGCGAGGAGGGCGTCTGCCGTCTCCTGACTCCTCGACCTGAGTCCGATTACGAGCACGGGGCCTTCTGGCGCCGCGGCCATGTGCTGCAACAGGATCGAGGTGTCTGCCCACCGGTCCTCGGATTCGTCAAGCAAGGGGAGCTGGTGGTCCGGCAGTTCCACCGTGAGGCTGAACTCGCCTTGAGCTGTGTGGGCGGTGAGAATTGCGGTGCCGATCGGGTGGCCGGGCACATACGCAGAGAAGCCCCCCTTGACCACCACCGGATGATCTGGCCAATGATCTAGCAGGTCGACGCGCTCGTTCTTGTCGGCGAAAACGGTCGTGTCGCCCACGCTGACGCTCACAGCCTCGACAGCAAGAGACTCAAGATGCATCCAGCCGTCAATGAACGTGCCGGCCGCGTCGCACCAATAGGTGTCGATCATCGAGTGAATCGGCGGTCCGGGCCTCTCCTCGACTGCCGCGCCGAGCCGGGCAAGCTGATCACGGCACTGGGCGGCAAGCGACAAGCCGTGCGTCCCCAGCTCGTGAATGGCGATGCGGAGAAGACAGTCCTCGAGCCACGCGCGTGCAGCCGATGCGTCGCCCCGCTGGGCGTGGGCGAGTCCAATAGAGAACATGGCGTCGAGAGCGGCCTTCCGCTCCTCGACATCCCCATCTGAGGCAAGCGCCGGTGCGACCGCCGATACCCGCCGTTCGAGTTCACGCCCCGGCAGCAGCTGCCCCCGTGAAGCGATCTCGACAAGAATGCGGCACTCCCGCGCTGCGAGGACTCCCGTCGCTCCGGGTGCGCCGACGGCCAGAGCCGAGGAAAGGTGCAGCACGTCCCGCTCCGCCCGCGCCGGATCGAATCGCGTGAGCGCGAGAACCCGGTGATAGGCCGACTGGAACTCTAGGTCCGCGGTGTCGAGATCGACCACCTCTGCGAGCGCGCGCCAGAGGACCGCGGAGCGAACAGCCACATCAAAGTAGTCAACGGCCCGCTGCGGCTTCGCCGAATGCACTAGTTCAATCATGCCCAGTGCGAAGGCGATCGGGGTGAGTATCCAAGGTGGGTCCGGCCGACGCCTCAGTTTCGAATACATGCGTCGGGGCTGGTGGACATCGAAGTGGTGACGCGCGTTGAGACCTCTCGCTACCAACTTGACAGCGGCGGGCGTGCGCTCGAACTCCCCTCGTGCAACGAGCGACCTCAGATATCGAACGGCCATGCCGAGGGCGAGGGCCGAACGTGGATTGGATGACTCGGCACGTTTCCGATAGTAACTTTCGAGCTTCTCCGCCGGAATTGGGTAGGCCTGATCCGCCGGTGGCAGCGTCGCGCCAACGCCCGCAATCGCCACGAGGGAGCCCCGTTTCCTTGTGACGCGGACTGATGTGAAACCGGCATGCTCCAGCAGGAGAGCGAGACCTCGTTCGCTGGCGATGAACGCGTGGTAGCCGGGGCTCACCGCGACGAGAATCTCGCCTTCTGGGAACTCCGGATCCACGATCTCGGCCGCGGGAGTTGTCACAACCACGTGTCCGGCGGAAGACAGCCGAGCCCGGAGGGCGCGGACGAAGGGAAGCGGATTGGCAACATGCTCGATCACCTCGCTCGCAAGGATGAGATCGAAGTCGTCTCCCACGATGGAGTCCTCATCCAAGTACTCATGTCGTATGTCGAGCTCGAGCTCCCTGGCACCCCGCGGGCCAGCGGCGGATGGCTCGACGCCCGTTACGTCCCAGCCGTAGAGATGCCTGGCGAGATCGAGCGCGAAGCCGTAGTTGCAGCCAACATCGAGGAAGGTCCTCACCTGCCGGGGATCGACCAGCCCAAGGAAGGATGCGATGGAACCAATACCCACACCGTTCTCGACATAGCTATCGATCGACGCGTCAGTCGGGGAAGAGTCGAGCGGCTTGTCGAGGAGATCGATCGATCCGCATTCCACGCACCGGATCGCCCTAAGCCCAACTTCGCGCCATGCGGTAATCTCAGCAGTGAACTCGCCGTCGCCCGACCAACCGCACACCTTGCAGTCGATCGCCACAGCGCCACTCGTCCACACGATGTCAGCCACATCACTCCTCAGGCCGCCCCGAAACCGGAAATTCCTTCAGTCTAGACAAGACAGTACACCCCGCCCGGCGGTTTACTTCAGGTGCCCCGCCTGCTCCATCTGGCGCAACTCCTTCTTGAGGTCCTGCACTTCGTCACGAAGCCGGCCGGCGAGCTCGAACTTGAGCTCTGCTGCGGCGGAAAGCATCTGCTCGGTGAGGTCGGCGATGATCTTCTCGAGGTCGTTGCCGCCCTGCGCAGCGAGTCCTTCCCGCTTGAGGTTAGGCGTGGGCGCGCGCTTGCGGCTCGAGTCGCCCTTGCCGCCAAGCACCGCTGCCGTGTCGTTGGCCTCGCGCATGATCTGGTCGGTGATGTCGGCGATCTTCTTTCGGAGGGGCTGTGGGTCGATGCCCTTCTCCTTGTTGTAGGCGACCTGCTTCTCGCGCCGGCGATCCGTCTCCTCGATGGCCTTGGCCATCGAGTCGGTCATGACGTCGGCATACATGTGTACCTCGCCTGAGACGTTTCGCGCCGCACGGCCGATTGTCTGGATAAGGGACGTGCCCGAGCGCAGGAAGCCCTCCTTGTCGGCGTCGAGGATCGCCACGAGCGAGACCTCAGGCAGGTCGAGACCCTCGCGCAGGAGGTTAATGCCCACGAGCACGTCGTACACTCCCTGCCGGAGTTCGGTGAGCAGTTCGACGCGACGCAGGGTGTCGACATCCGAGTGCAGGTAACGCACCCGCACGCCGTGTTCGCCCAGGAACTCGGTGAGTTCCTCAGCCATCTTCTTGGCCAGGGTCGTGACGAGCACCCGCTCGTTCTTCTCCACCCGGATGCGGATCTGCTCGAGCAGGTCGTCAATCTGGCCCTTGGATGGCTTGACCACGATCTGCGGGTCGACAAGACCGGTGGGGCGGATGACCTGCTCCACGACGGAGTCGGTGATGCCGAGTTCGTACTTGCCCGGAGTTGCGGACAGGTAGACCTTCTGTCCGACCCGGTTGAGGAACTCCTCCCACCGCAGGGGGCGGTTGTCGAGGGCGCTCGGCAGACGGAACCCGTGCTCGACGAGGGTGCGTTTGCGCGAGGCATCCCCCTCGTACATCGCCCCAATCTGCGGCACCGTGACGTGCGACTCGTCGATGACGACCAGGAAGTCCTCGGGGAAATAGTCGAGCAGGCAGCTCGGCGCCTCGCCCGGCTGACGACCATCCATGTGCCGCGAATAGTTCTCGATGCCGTTGCAGAACCCGATCTGCTCCATCATCTCGATGTCGAAGGTCGTGCGCATCCGCAGCCGCTGCGCTTCGAGCAGTTTGCCCTGGCGCTCGAGCTCCTGCAGTCGCTCTGCGAGTTCTTGCTGGATGGTGCCGATCGCGCGCTGGATAGTCTGCGGGCTCGCCGCGTAGTGGGTTCCCGGGAATACCGACACGGCATCCAAAGTCTTCACGACCTCGCCGGTGAGCGGGTGCAGGGCGTACATCGCTTCGATCTCGTCGCCGAACATCTCGATGCGGATCGCGAGTTCTTCGTACACCGGGATGATCTCAATCGTGTCGCCGCGCACGCGGAACGTGCCGCGGGAAAAGTCGTAGTCGTTGCGCTGGTATTGCATAGAAACGAACCGGCGGATCAGGGTCTCGCGGTCGATCTTCATGCCGACCTGCAGGGCGATCATCGCGTCAAGATACGACTCGGCCGCACCGAGGCCGTAGATGCACGACACCGTGGACACGACGATCACGTCGCGTCGGCTCAGGAGCGAGTTGGTGGTCGAATGCCGCAGCCGCTCTACCTCCGCGTTGATCGACGAGTCCTTCTCGATGAAGGTGTCGGTCTGCGGGATATACGCCTCGGGCTGGTAATAGTCGTAATACGAGACGAAGTACTCGACGGCGTTCTCTGGCATGAGGTCGCGGAATTCGTTGGCCAGCTGCGCGGCAAGCGTCTTGTTATGAGACAGCACGAGGGTGGGCCGCTGCACCTGCTCGATGAGCCACGCCGTCGTCGCCGACTTGCCAGTACCAGTGGCGCCAAGCAGCACCACATCGGTCTCCCCCGCGTTGATGCGCTGCGCGAGCTCAGCTATCGCGGCCGGCTGGTCGCCGCTCGGCAAATACTCGCTGACGACCTTGAACGGTCGGACCGAGCGCGTGGGTTCCATGCTTCGAGTGTAGGCACGCCGTCCGACACTATTCGGCGGGTTTGCTCAGGGCGGAAGCCTTCGCCATCGCCCATAGCTCGTCGGTCTGCTTGAGGGTGTGCTCGAGCGTGCCCGAGCTGTCGATCACGAGGTCGGCTACCGCGAGCCGCTCGGCGTCGGAAGCCTGCGAGTTGAGGCGGTGGATGGCCTCTTCGCGCGTCATCCCGCGCAGTTCCACAAGGCGGGCGATGCGGGTCTCGATGTCTGCGTGCACGACCACGATCAGGTCGAAGTTGAGCGGTCGCTGCTCCGCCGCCTCCACGAGAAGCGGCACGTCGTAGACCACGACAGCGTGTGGGTCTGCGGCTTCGGCCGCCGCAAAGAGTTCGGCAGCGCGCTTCCAGACCGCCGGGTGGGTTATCGCGTTGAGGGCCGCGCGCTTGTCGGCATCAGGGAAGATGATGGCGCCGAGCGCCGGTCGGTCGAGACTCCCATCAGCGGAGATGACCGAAGGTCCGAACTTCTCGGCGATCAAGGCGAGCGCGGGCGCACCCGGTTCAACCACTTCACGGGCGAGCAAATCAGCGTCGACGTGTACGGCACCCAGCTCGGCCAACCGCTTTCCGACCACCGACTTGCCGGCCGCAATGCCGCCGGTGAGCCCGATCACGTACATCCGGCAATGCTAGCCCGGCCTGGGAGCCGGGCCCGTCATCCGCTATCGTGCGGTGAGAGAAGGGATGTATCGATGCTCGAGATTCTCACCGGATCCGGTCTCGCGGTTGCCGCCGGCCTTAACGCGTACATCCCGCTGCTCGTCCTCGGGCTCGCGGGGCGATTCTTGGACTTCGTCCATCTGCCTGACAACTGGGCCTGGCTCTCGAATCCCTGGGTGCTCGCAATCCTGGGTGTGCTGCTCATCATCGAGGTCATCGCAGACAAGATTCCGGTCGTCGACTCCGTCAATGATTGGCTGCAGACAATCGTGCGACCCGCCGCCGGCGGGATCGCGTTCGGTACCGGTTCGGCATCCGCGACCGCGGTCGTGAAGGACCCGGCAAGCTTCTTCACGTCGTATGCCTGGGTGCCGATCGCGATCGGCGTGCTACTCGCCCTCGCGACGCACCTCACGAAAATGGCGTCCCGCCCGGTCATGAATGCCGTGACGGTCGGGGCCGCAGCCCCTGTAGTGAGCACCGCGGAAGATATCGGGAGCGTGCTGCTGAGCTTCGCGGCAATCCTGGTCCCGATCCTCGTGATCGTGGGAATCATCGGGCTGGTCATTGGGTTTGGCACCCTGCTCCGACGACGCTTCCGCTCTCGCCCGGAGGCCGAGCAGGAGCCGCTCTAGCCGTTCTGGAAGGCCCCGTTACGCGAGGGCCCGTTGCGCGACTTTCCGTTGCGCGACGGCCCCGTTTTGCGACCGCGGCTGTGACGCGTCCGACGAGACGTCGCGATTCGGCCCGGCTCCTTTCGCGTCGGGACAAGACCTGTCGAGTCGGGGCAAATGGTTGGAAGGCTCATGTCCCACCCGCCATTTAGCCCGACTCGGCGAGGCGGCCG
Source organism: Microbacteriaceae bacterium (assembly GCA_043754275.1). Taxonomy (GTDB): domain Bacteria; phylum Actinomycetota; class Actinomycetes; order Actinomycetales; family Microbacteriaceae; genus Rhodoglobus. Next base: position 104,295 of record JAYUVE010000004.1, read on the forward strand.
AGCGAAAGCAGCAGTGACATCGAGTGAAGGGGCACGAAATGTCGTAGCAACGGCGAAAGGCCGGCTCCCGAGGGAACCGGCCTTTCGTGTAAGCGGTGCGACTAGTTGTTAGACAACTTCTCGCGAAGCGCCGCAAGCGACTCGTCATCGGCGAGGGTGCCGGCGCTGGCCGGTGCCTCATCGCTCGAGAACGATGACGCGCCCGCCGGAGCCTCGCTGCTGGAAGACACGAAGTCTTCCTGAGTGGCCGCGACGGCAACCTGCTTCTTGTGCTGCTCCCAGCGAGCCTGGGCGGCTGCGTAATCCAGCTCCCACTTCTCGCGCTGCGTCTCGAAACCTTCACGCCACTCGTTGGTGTCGGGGTCGAAGCCCTCGGGGTACTTGTAGTTGCCCTGGTCGTCGTACTCCGTGAGCATTCCGTAGAGTGCGGGGTCGAACTCGGTGCCCTCAGGGTCTACGCCATCGTTTGCCTGCTTCAGCGAGAGGCTGATGCGGCGACGCTCGAGGTCGATGTCGATGACCTTGACGAACACGTCATCACCAACGGAGACGACCTGCTCGGCGAGCTCGACATGCTTGCCCGACAGCTCGGAGATGTGCACGAGGCCCTCGATGCCCTCTGCGACGCGAACGAAGGCGCCGAAGGGGACGAGCTTGGTGACCTTTCCGGGAGCAACCTGGCCGATCGCGTGCGTGCGCGCGAATACCTGCCACGGGTCTTCCTGGGTGGCCTTGAGCGACAGCGACACGCGCTCGCGCTCGAGGTCGACTTCGAGGATCTCGACGGTGACCTCCTGGCCCACCTCGACGACCTCTGAGGCGTGCTCGATGTGCTTCCACGACAACTCGGAGACGTGAACGAGACCGTCCACACCGCCGAGGTCGACGAACGCACCGAAGTTGACGATCGAGGAGACGACACCCTTGCGAACCTGGCCCTTGGCGAGGTTGTTGAGGAAGGTGCTGCGGCTCTCGCTCTGCGTCTGCTCGAGCAGGGCACGGCGCGACAGCACGACGTTGTTTCGGTTCTTGTCGAGCTCGAGGATCTTCGCCTCGATCTCCTGGCCGAGGTACGGCGTGAGGTCGCGGACCCGACGCAGCTCGATGAGCGAGGCCGGGAGGAATCCACGGAGTCCGATGTCGACGATGAGGCCGCCCTTGACGACCTCGATGACCGAACCGGTCACGATGCCATCGGCATCCTTGATCTTCTCGACATCGCCCCATGCGCGCTCGTACTGTGCGCGCTTCTTGGACAGGATGAGGCGGCCCTCTTTGTCCTCCTTCTGGAGAACGAGTGCCTCGACGAGGTCTCCGACCTTGACGACGTCGGTGGGATCGACATCGTGCTTGATGGAAAGTTCGCGGGAGGGGATGACACCCTCGGTCTTGTAACCGACGTCGAGGAGAACCTCGTCACGGTCGATCTTGACGACGGTGCCTTCGATGAGGTCTCCGTCGTTGAAGAACTTCAGCGTCTTTTCGACCGCGGCGAGAAAATCTTCAGCAGATCCGATGTCATTGACGGCGACCTGCTTGGGTGCCTTGTCGGTCGTTACGATTGTCATGTAGTAGTTGCTCCGGTATGGACATAGATAGGCCATGGCGGAAATTGCGCGTTGTGTGTCGCCATGGCAGGCGAATAGGACATCGCAGAAATGCGACGTTCCAGCTTAGCGCCTCGCTGAAACGATGGGAAGCGCGCCAGGTCGCTACCTAATCACTTGAGCAGCGCCGCCTTCAGGGTGTCGAGGCCCACTCCCCCGATGTCGAGCGCCTTGCGGTGGAATTCCTTGATGTTGAAGTCGGCGCCCTCTCGAGCCTTGTACTCGTCTCTGATCTGCTCCCAGATCCGCTGGCCGACCTTGTATGAGGGAGCCTGGCCGGGCCAACCGAAGTAGCGGTTCACCTCGAAGCGCACGAACTGCTCGTTCATGTTCACGTTCTTCGACATGAAGTCGAGCGCGTAGTCCCAGTCCCACTTGCCCGTTCCGTCGAGTTTCGGCTTGCCGAGATGCACTCCGATGTCGAGCACGACGCGGGCGGCGCGCATGCGCTGGCCGTCGAGCATGCCCAGGCGATCACCGGGATCGTCGAGGTAGCCGAGATCCTGCATGAGGCGTTCGGCGTAGAGCGCCCAGCCCTCGGCATGCCCGGAGGTGCCAGCGAGCTGGCGGCGGTAGGTGTTGAGCTTGGCCCGGTTGTAGACGGCCTGGCCCAGTTGCAGGTGATGGCCGGGCACACCCTCGTGGTAGACGGTGGTGGTCTCGCGCCAGGTGTTGAATTCCGTGACGCCCTCTGGCACCGACCACCACATCCGGCCCGCGCGCGAGAAGTCATCGCTGGGGCTGGTGTAGTAGATGCCGCCCTCCTGCGTGGGGGCGATGAGGCACTCGAGGCGCTTGAGCGGGTCGGGGATGTCGAAGTGGCTCGCCGAGAGCTCGGCGACTGCGCGATCGCTGAGCTGCTGCATCCACTCCTGCAGCGCCTTGGTGCCGTTCAGCTTGCGGGCGGGATCGGCGTCGAGCACCTCGATCGCCTCCGCCACGGATGCCCCTGGCTTGATCTCATGGGCGATCGACTCCTGCTCCGCCACCATGCGGGCGAGCTCTTCGATCCCCCACTCGTAGGTTTCGTCGAGGTCGATCTTGGCTCCGAGGAACTGGCGGGAGTTGAGCGCGTAGATCTCTCGACCGACGCCGTCTTCATCCTGGCCGGCGGGCAGCAGTTCATCTTCGAGGAAGGCTGCGAGCTTGTCGTAAGCGGCGGCCGAGACCACAGCGCCCTTAGCCAAATCTGTCCGAAGCGACTCCGGTACCTCTTTCGACTCGGCAAGAGTCGCCGATCCCGTGAAGTTGTGGAAGAAGCCGTCGCCCGCGCCGTGCTTCTTGGCCTGCTCGATTACCTCGCGCACCTGGCGCTTGGCGGGGGTGATTCCCTTCGAGATGCCCAGTCGCAGAGTCTCGATGTAGCCGTCGACTGCTCCCGGGAGGTTTCCCAGGCGACCGGCAATGTCGGCCCAGTCCTTCTCGCTGTCGGTGGGCATGAGGTCGAGGATGTCGCGGATGCCCTGGGCTGGGCTCGCAATCACGTTGACATCGCGCATCCAGAGCCCGACCTCGTCGGATTCGAGCTGGAGTGTCAACTCGTTGCCCAGGTCGGTCTTCGTGACCCAGTCGACGTCATCCACGATCTCGGCTGTGGCGAGCTTCGCCAGAACTTCCTTGGCCGCCGCGATGACCTTCGCGTGGCCCGCCGGGGACAGGTCTTCGTACTCGTCGAGCTTGCCGGGAATCCCGATCCAGGTTGCCACTGCCGGGTCGAGTTCGGCGAGCGTGGTCACCCAGTCTTCGGCGATCTGGTCGATGGCCGTGGGGGTGCGTTCCGGTTCGCTCGTCATGAATCGAGCCTACCCAGACGGCCCCCTATTCTTCGTCGAGGTCGGTGTTCAGCATGTCGACGAGTGCGTCGAGGGCGGCATCCGCGTCTTCGCCCTCGGCGCTGAGAGTGACCTCTTCGCCGTGGCCGATTCCGAGGGAGAGCACCCCGAGGATGCTTGCCGCATTCACGCTCTTGCCTGCGGCCGAGGTGAGGGTCACGACGGCCGGTGCCTCTGCGGCGGCGCGAGCGAAGAGGGCGGCGGGGCGGGCATGCAGCCCGACCTGGGATGCGACGATTACTGTCCTCGTTGGCATTGTCGTTCCTTCGGTTGGTACTGCACTAGCTGAACAGCTCGTGCACCTCGGTCGCCGTCTTCGCCGACCGTAGACTCGCCGCGTTGCCTGGCCCCAGGAGCAGGCTAGCCAATCTCGACAGCAATGAGATCTGATCCTTGCCGACCGCGGCGATGCCAATCACGAGGTCGACATTCTGCCCTTGCCAGTCGACCGCCGGCACGAATCGAATCAGTGAGAGGGCTTGTCGCTTGACGGTGTGGTTGTCGGCGAGCGTGCCGTGCGGCACGGCGATGCCCTCACCGACGAAGGTCGAGACCAGGTTTTCGCGCTCGAGCATGGAATCGATGTACGCGGGGACAACGGCGCCCGATTGCACCAACAGCGAGCCGGCCTGCCGGATCGCGTCGTCCCGGCTCCCGACGCTAAGGTCGAGCCTGATCGACTCCAGCGGCAGCATTGTGCCCAGGGACTCTGCGGCGAGTGCTGTCACAGCCGTGCCCCTTTCGTCATGCTCCAACCTAGTGCGCTGCGGCATCCCAGTTCGGGCCGGTGCCGATCTGCACGTCGAGCGGAACCCTGAGGTCGGCCGCACCGGCCATGCGCGTGCGCACGATCTCGGTCATGGCGTCGAGTTCACCCGGTGCCACCTCGAAGACGAGCTCGTCGTGCACCTGCAGCAGCATCCGGGAGTTCATGCCCGCCATGTCTTTGTCGATCTCGATCATCGCCCGCTTCAGGATGTCGGCGGCCGACCCCTGGATCGGCGAGTTGAGCGCCTGCCGCGCCGCGTTCTCCCGCAGCACCCGATTGGACGAGGTGAGGTCGCCGAACGGGCGACGCCGGCCATAGATCGTGGTCGTGTAGCCGTCGACCCTGGCCTGCTCGACGACGTTCTGCAGGTACTCCCGCACTGCACCGAATCGTGCGAAGTAGTCGGTCATGAGGGCCTTCGCCTCGGCGGTCTCGATGCGCAACTGCTTGCTCAGGCCGAAGGCGCTCAGGCCATAGGCCAGGCCGTACGACATCGCCTTCACCTTGGTGCGCATGGTCGGGGTGACGTCTGCAGGCGAGACACCGAAGATGCGCGCTCCCACGAACCGGTGCAGGTCTTCCCCTTCGTTGAACGCCGCGATGAGCCCTTCGTCGCCGGAGAGGTGGGCCATGATCCGCATTTCGATCTGCGAGTAGTCGGCGGTGAGCAGGGTCTCGAACCCCTGCCCCGATTCGAAGGCGGAACGAATTTCGCGGCCGACCTCGGTCTTCACCGGCACGTTCTGCAGGTTGGGGTCGTTTGAGGCGATGCGACCGGTGCTCGATCCAGCCTGCTCGTAGGTCGTGTGAACCCGACCGCCGGCGTCGACCGCCTTGTCGATCGAGGCAATGATCTGCATGAGCTTGGTCGCGTCGCGGTGCTGCAGGAGTAGGTCTAGGAACGGATGGGGGCTGAGTTCTTGCAGGTCGGTCAGGCTCGCGGCATCCGTCGAGAATCCGGTCTTGTTCGACCGGGTCTTGGGCATGCCCAGTTGGTCGAACAGCACCTCCTGCAGCTGCTTGGGGCTGCCGAGGTTGATTTCCCTACCGATGATCTCGAAAGCGCTGGATGCGACCTCTGCGGCCCGCGAGCCGAGGTCGGTGGTGAGTCGGCCGAGGATGTCGCGATTGATGGTGATCCCGCTGCGTTCCATCGTGGCCAGCACGGGCACCAGGGGCATCTCGATCGTCTCCAGCACGTCGAGGGAGCCGGCGTCGAGCTTCTCGGACAGGTAGGCGGCGAGCCGCAGCGAGTACCAGGCCTCGGTGGCCGGGCTCGCGGCCTCCGTCTCGGGAACGAGTTGGTTAGGGTCGGACTGCTGCAGGGTCTCGCCGAGGTAGTACTCCACCTGCGACTCGAGGGACTCGGCCTTGCCGCCCGGTCGGAGCAGCCAGCCCGCGAGCATGGTGTCGTAGGCGATCCCGTTGATCTCGAGCCCGGCATCCCGCGCAATTTTGAGCTGTACCTTCGAGCCGGTCATGACCTTCGGGGAGTCACTCGCGAGCCATTCCTCGAGGGCGGCATAGTCGGGGCGGCCGGGTGCCCACGGCACAAACGCGGTCTCATCGGCGCCACCCAGGCCGAGGCCCGCGACCGCGCCGTTGACCGTCTGCACTCGAAGGCCCAGCGCATTGAGGCCGTTCGAGGTCTGGGTCGAGATCCACTTTGCGAGCTCTTCATCGATGATCGTGTGAATGACCGGGATGCCCGCAGCGGCCGGCGCCGAGTAGGCCACGGCATCCGCACCCTGCTCAGCGGCCGCGATCTTGAGCACCCGCTCGAGCAGCGTCTTGAACTGGAGCTTGTCGAAGACCTCACGGACGGCAGGCACATCGAGGGGTTGGCGTGCCAGGTCGCCTGGCCCGAGCGGAAGTTCTACATCGGTCACGAGATGGTTGAGCTTGCGGTTGCGGATGGCGCGATCCTGCTGCTCGCGGAGCTTCTCCCCCACCACACCGGTGATCTTGTCGGCGTGGGCGAGCACCTCATCCAGGCTGCCATAGGTGGTGATCCACTTCACCGCGGTCTTCTCGCCGACCTTGTCGATGCCGATGAGGTTGTCGCTGCTCTCGCCCACGAGAGCCGCGACATCCGGATACTGATGCGGTTGGATGCCGTAGCGCTCGATCACCGCGTCGCGGTCGTAGCGCTTGAGCTCTGACACCCCACGGGCGTTCGGGTAGAGCAGCGTCACGTCGTCGTTGACCATCTGGATAGCATCACGGTCGCCGGAGACCACGAGCACGGTGAACCCTTCGGCCGCGCCGCGGGTCGCCAGGGTGGCGAGGATATCGTCGGCCTCGTAGTCCTCCTTGGTGATGGTCGGAATCCGCATCGCCGCAAGAGCCTCCTGCAACAGCGGGATCTGCCCGACGAACTCGGGCGGGGTCTCGCCGCGGGTGCCCTTGTATTCGGCGTATTCGCGGGTGCGGAACGAGTAGCGGGAGATGTCGAACGCGACGGCGAGATGGGTGGGCTTCTCGTTCTGGAGCAACAGGATCAGCATCGACAGGAAGCCGTGGATCGCGTTGGTGTGCTGGCCGTCGCGGTTCTGGAAGCTGTCGACCGGAAGGGCGTAGAACGCCCGGAAAGCCAGTGAGTGGCCGTCGACAATCAGGAGGGTAGGCTTTTCGGAGTCCGGCACGGAGCAAGCCTAGCCTCGCCTGCCGACAGCCGATTCGTGCGAATGAGGGCCTGAATGACCAAGCTTCCCGACGACATCGATCCCGTCATGCGCGAGATTCTTGAGCGCACCGCGGGTGGGGAGTTGGCTGTGAAGATGGGCATCCAATTCATCGAGGTTTCGGCGGACCACTCGATCGCCCGGATGCCCGTGGAGGGCAACACGCAGGTGGTGGGCCTCCTCCACGGTGGCGCGCACCTGGTGCTGGGTGAGTCACTGGGCTCGATCTCCGCCGCCATTCACGCTGGACACGGACGCATGGCCGTCGGCATCGAGATCAACGCGACGCACAGCCGCTCGATCACGTCGGGGTGGGTCACCGGCACCTGCACTGCGCTCTCCCTCGGACGAAACCTCGCGACCCACGAGATCGTCGTGACCGACGAGGAGGGCCGCCGGCTCTCGACGATCCGGATGACGAACTTCCTGCGGGATCGCCAGGGCTGAGAGCCGCTAGTCGCGGAGCGCGCTACTTCTTGGCGCTGAGCTGCTCAATGATGGCCTGCGCCACGTCGTGCATGGTCAGGCGGCGGTCCATTGACGCCTTCTGGATCCAGCGGAACGCTTCGGGCTCGGTGAGCCCCATCTTCTCGTTCAGCAGGCCCTTCGCGCGGTCGACGAGCTTGCGGGTCTCGAAGCGTTCGACGAGGTCGGCGACCTCGGCTTCGAGGGTGATGATCTGTGTGTAGCGGCTGAGTGCGATCTCGATGGCCGGCAGCAGGTCGCTAGGCGTGAACGGCTTGACCACGTAGGCGAGCGCACCGGCTTCGGATGCCCGCTCAACGAGTTCCTTCTGGCTGAATGCGGTCAGCAGCACGACGGGCGCGATGTGGTTCTTGCTCAGGCGCTCCGCGGCCGAGATGCCATCCAGCTGGGGCATCTTGACGTCCATGATGACGAGGTTGGGGCGCAATTCGGTCGCGAGGGCCACGGCGGTCTCGCCATCGGCGGCCTCTCCGACTACCTCGAAACCGTTGTCGCGGAGGATCTCCACGATGTCCATGCGGATGAGCGACTCGTCCTCGGCCACGACGACACGACGCGGGGCGGAAGTGGCGGCATCCTGGTCAGTCACGAGATCGAGCCTACGGTATTCGCGCCGCCGGTGTTGCGCGCCCCGGCGGCACGAACCGCTGCCCTTGTGCCCATCGCGGGACTTGAACCCGCATGCCTTGCGGCATCCGATTTTGAGTCGGACGTGTATGCCAATTCCACCAGATGGGCCGACCTACCAAGCATGCCAGATCGGAACGTCAATCCTGCTTGTCTGGCTTCTCGCTGTTCATCGTGCTGCCGATGATATGCACGCGCATGTCATTCGTCGAGCCGGAGATTCCGGGAGGGGATCCTGAAATCACCACGACCTTGTCACCAATCTCGGCAAGGCCCTCGCGCAGGAGCACCTCATCGACCTGGTGGTACATGGCGTCGGTGTGCGAGACCCGCTCCACCACGAATGACTCGATGCCCCAGATCAGCGCCATGCGGCGACGGATCGCGGGGTCGGGCGTGAAGGCCTTCATCGGCACGCGGAAGCGCAGCCGCGACATCCGCCGGGCGGCATCGCCTGACTCGGTGAACACGCACACGTACTTGGCTTCGACGAAGTCCGCCACCTCGGCTGCGGCGAGCGTGATTGCACCGCCCTGGGTGCGCGGCTTGGTGCCCAGCGGCGGGATCCGCTCGAGGCCGTGGTCTTCCGTCGACGTGACGATGCGCGCCATGGTCTGCACCGTGATGACCGGATACTCGCCGACACTCGTCTCACCGGAAAGCATGACCGCGTCGGCGCCATCGAGGATGGCGTTCGCGACGTCGGAGGTCTCGGCGCGGGTGGGGACGGGGCTGGAGATCATCGATTCGAGCATCTGGGTGGCGACGATGACCGGCTTCGCCATCCGGCGCGCCAGTTCAACGGTGCGCTTCTGCACGATCGGCACCGCCTCGAGCGGCAGCTCGACGCCCAGGTCACCGCGCGCGACCATGATCGCGTCGAACGCGTCGATGATCGCCTCCAGGTGATCGACCGCCTGGGGCTTCTCGATCTTGGCGATTACGGGAACCTTGCGGCCCTCTTCGGCCATGATCTCGTGAACACGGATGATGTCGTCGGCGTTGCGCACGAACGAGAGGGCGATCAGGTCGCAGCCGAGCTTGAGGCCCCAGCGCAGGTCATCCTCATCCTTCTCAGACAGCGCGGGAACGTTCACCGCAACGCCGGGCAGGTTGATGCCCTTGTTGTTGGAGACGAAGCCAGCAACGATGACCTCGGTCGTGACGACCTTGCCCTTGACCTCGGTGACCTGCACCTTGACCTTGCCATCGTCGATGAGGAGGAAGTCTCCGGGCGAAACGTCGTCGGGGAGACCCTTGAAGGTCGTGCCAGATAGCTCTTTCGTGCCGACCACGTCTTCGGTGGTGATCTTGAAAATGTCACCGACGGCGAGCTCGTAGGGGCCGGCTTCGAACTTGCCTAACCGGATCTTCGGGCCCTGCAGGTCGACCATCACCGCGACGGCGCGACCGGAGTCTTCGGCGGCCTTGCGAACATTCGCATAGACCTCCTCATGCACGGCGTACGAACCGTGGCTGAGGTTCATGCGCGCGACATCGACACCTGCATCGATGATCGCCCTGATGTTCTCGTAGCTTGACGTGGCGGGGCCGAGCGTCGCGACGATTTTGGCTCGTCTCATGACTTCCTTCTGTGGGTACTGCTGCGTGGTGGTGGTGGTGGGTAGGGAAAGGTCAGATCGCGATCGCGTGGTCGGTGGGCCTGACCGGGAATGGCAGCTGCGTGCTGCCTTCAAGGTACTCATCCACAGCGGATGCCGCAGCCCGGCCCTCCGCGATCGCCCAGACGATGAGCGACTGGCCTCGGCCCGCGTCGCCCGCGACGAAAACGCCGGGCTCGCTGGTCTCATACTTTGCGTCGCGCTCGAGGTTGCCCTTGGCGTCGAACGGCAATGGCAACTGTGCCTCGATGGTGTGCGACTCGGGGCCGGTGAAGCCCAGGGCAAGCAGCACGAGGTCGGCCGGGATCTCACGCTCGGTGCCCGACTTCGGAACCCTGCGACCGTCGAGGTACTCGGTCTCGGCGACGCGGATAGCGCGTACCTCCCCCGCCTCGTTGGAAAGGAACTCGACTGTCGACGCGAGGTAGACCCGTTCCCCGCCCTCTTCGTGCGCGCTGGACACTTCGAAGAGTGTCGGCGACATCGGCCAGGGCTGGTGCTCCGGGCGCTCGTGCGGCGGCTGGATGCCGATCGCCAGGTTCGTCACCGAGAGCGCCTGCTGGCGGTGCGCGGTGCCGATGCAGTCGGCACCGGTGTCGCCGCCGCCGAGCACGACCACATGCTTTCCTTCTGCACTGACCTGCTCCTGGACGAAGTCGCCCGCGCCCACCCGATTCGACTGCACGAGGTAGTCCATCGCGAAATGCACACCCATCAGGTCGCGCCCGGGGATCGGCAGATCACGCGGAACCATCGCTCCGGTCGCGATCACGACGGCGTCGTAACGCGACTTGAGGTCGTCCCAGGTGATGTCCACGCCGATCTCGACGTTCGCTCTGAAACGCGTTCCCTCTGCCTGCATTTGGGCGAGCCGAGCCTCGAGGTGCTTCTTCTCCATTTTGAAATCCGGGATGCCGTACCGCAGCAACCCGCCGATGCGGTCATCCCGCTCAAAAACGGCAACGGTGTGGCCTGCCCTCGTCAGCTGCTGCGCGGCGGCGAGACCAGCTGGGCCGGAGCCGACAACGGCCACGGTCTTGCCGGTGAGGCGCTCTGGCGGGTGCGGGGTCACGAGCCCGTGCGCAAAGGCCTGGTCGATGATCGACACTTCGACCTGCTTGATCGTGACAGCCGGCTGGTTGATCCCCAGCACGCACGAGCTCTCGCAGGGCGCGGGGCATAGCCGACCGGTGAACTCGGGGAAGTTGTTCGTGGCGTGCAGGCGCTCGATCGCCTGCGCGCCCTCGCCGCGCCACATCAGGTCGTTCCACTCGGGGATCAGGTTGCCCAGCGGGCATCCCTGATGGCAGAACGGGATGCCGCAGTCCATGCAGCGGCCGGCCTGGCGGCGTAGTTCTGCCGGGTCCTGCTGCTCGTAGACCTCTTTCCAGTCCATGAGTCGTAGGGCGACGGGACGCCGTTTCGGCGTCTCGCGCTCCTGCACCTTGAGGAAGCCTTTGGGATCAGCCATTGGTGGTCACCGCCATGATTCGAGACCAGACGACATCACCGTCGGGGTCGAGACCCTCGTCGATGGCGGTCTGCCGCGTTTGCAGTACGGCGGCGTAGTCGCGCGGCAGCACCTTCGTGAACGCAGCGATCGTGGCATCCATGTCTCGCAGCATGTTTGCCGCGATGGTCGAGTCAGTCTCGTCGCGGTGGCGGGTCAGCAGGTCGGTGAGGATCTCGATGTCTGCACTGCCCAAGGGCAGCAGTTCGAGTTCTCCGTTCGCGAGCGACTCCGCGTTGACCCGCTCGGGGCGCAGTTCGTGGATGTAGGCGGTGCCGCCCGACATTCCAGCACCCAGGTTGCGCCCGGTGCCGCCGAGGATCACCGCGAGCCCGCCGGTCATGTATTCGAGCGCGTGGTCGCCCACGCCCTCGACAACCGCAGTGGCGCCAGAGTTGCGGACCAGGAAGCGCTCCCCCACGATTCCGCGGATGAACATGCTGCCCTGGGTCGCGCCGTAGCCGATCACGTTGCCGGCGATGACGTTCTTCTCCGCTTTGAAGATGCTGGTGCGCGGCGGGCGGATGATGATCTCCCCACCGCAGAGGCCCTTGCCGACGTAGTCATTGCTGTCGCCCTCGAGCCGCAACGTGATGCCGGGAGGCATGAACGCGCCGAACGACTGTCCGGCTGTACCGATGAGTTTGACTTCGATGGTGCCGGTCGGCAGGCCGTTCTCGCCGTGCCTGACCGTCACCTCATGCCCGAGCATCGTGCCGACCGCACGCTCGGTGTTGCGGATCGGCAATTCAATGACCACGGGGGTGCCGTTTTCGAGCGCGTCGGCGCCGAGCTTGATCAGTTGCTGGTCGAAGTGCTTCTCCAGCTCGTGGTCTTGGCTGACCCGGTTGGTGCGCGGCTCGTCGTCGGCGAAGTCCGGGCCGACGAGGATCGGGCTTAGGTCGAGCCCGTCGGCCTTCCAGTGCTCGACTGCCCGGTCGACATCCAGCAGCTCACGGTGGCCGATCGCCTCTTCGAGCGAGCGAAACCCGAGGGCGGAGAGGTACTCGCGCACCTCCTGGGCCAGAAACTCGAAGAAGTTCACGACGAATTCGGGCTTGCCGGTGAACCGGGCACGCAGTTCGGGGTTCTGGGTTGCCACGCCGACCGGACAGGTGTCGAGGTGGCACACCCGCATGAGGATGCAGCCGGAAACCACGAGCGGCGCCGTCGCGAAGCCGTACTCCTCGGCTCCCAGAAGCGCCCCGATGATCACGTCGCGACCGGTCTTCATCTGGCCGTCGACCTGCACGATGACCCGATCGCGCATGCCGTTGAGCATGAGCGTCTGCTGCGTTTCGGCAAGACCGAGCTCCCACGGGGTCCCCGCGTGCTTGAGGGAGTTGAGCGGGCTCGCTCCGGTGCCGCCGTCGTGCCCGGAGACGAGTACTACATCCGCCTTGGCCTTCGTGACACCCGCGGCGACAGCACCGATGCCCGACTGGCTCACGAGCTTCACATGCACGCGGGCCTCGGGGTTTGCGCGCTTAAGGTCGAAGATCAGTTGCTTGAGGTCTTCGATCGAGTAGATGTCGTGGTGCGGCGGCGGCGAGATCAGGCCGACCCCGGCCGTGCCGTGGCGCGTTCGAGCGATCCACGGGTAAACCTTGCCGGCGGGCAGCTGGCCGCCCTCGCCGGGCTTGGCACCCTGCGCCATCTTGATCTGGATGTCGGTGGCGTGGGTCAGGTACATGCTCGTGACGCCGAATCGACCGGATGCCACCTGCTTGATCGCAGAGCGACGCTCGGGGTCGAGCAGGCGCGCGACATCCTCGCCGCCCTCACCCGTGTTGGAGCGCGCGCCGATGGAGTTCATCGCGATGGCAAGCGTCTCGTGCGCCTCCTGGCTGATCGAGCCATAGCTCATCGCACCGGTGTTGAAGCGCTTGACGATGGATGCCACCGACTCGACCTCATCGATCGGCACGACCGGTCGCTCGCCCTCCTTGATCTTGAACAGCCCGCGCAGGGTCATCAGGTTCTCGGCCTGGTCGTCGACCAGCCGGGTGTAGTCCCTGAAGATGTCGTAACGACGCGACCGGGTCGCGTGCTGCAAGCGGAACACGGTGTCGGGGTTGAACAGGTGCGGCGGCCCGTCCCTGCGCCACTGGTACTCGCCACCGGTGGCGAGGCGTTCGTGCACGCTGGTCGCGCCATCCTCCGGGTACGCCGCCGCGTGGCGCGCCGCACTTTCCGCTGCGATGACTTCGACGCCGACGCCGCCGAGGAGGCTCGATGTGCCGGTGAAGTACTGGTCGACAAACTCTTGCGACAGGCCGACTGCTTCGAATGCCTGGGCGCCCGCGTACGAGCCGACGACCGAGATGCCCATCTTGGACATGATCTTGAGCACACCCTTGCCGAGGGCTTTGATCAGGTTCTTGACGGCCTTCTCGGGGGTGAGCCCCTGGATCATGCCGCTGCGCACGAGTTCCTCAGCGGTCTCCATCGCCAGGTACGGGTTGATCGCCGAAGCGCCGTACCCGACCAGCAAGGCCACGTGGTGCACCTCGCGCACGTCACCGGCCTCGACGATGATGCCGACCTTCATTCGGTTCTCTTCGCGGATGAGGTGGTGATGCACCGCGGCCAGCGAGAGCAGCGAGGGAATCGGCGCCAAGTCTTTATTCGAGTCGCGGTCGGAGATCACGATGAACTGCGCGCCGTTGGCGATCGCCTCGTCGGCTTCCGCACACATCTTCGCGAGACGCTTCTCCATGGCCTTCGGGCCCTTGTCGACGCGATAGAGCGCACGGATTGTGGTCGCGAGCGTGCTGCCCGGGTGGGTGTCGATGTGCTGGATCTTGGCGAGCTCGTCGTTGTCGATCACCGGGAACTCGAGGGCTACTTGCTTCGCGTGCTCTGGCGTCGCGTCGAGGAGGTTGCGCTCCGGCCCCAGGCCGAGCTTCATCGACGTCACAACTTCTTCGCGGATCGAGTCCAGCGGCGGGTTGGTCACCTGGGCGAACTGCTGCGTGAAGTAGTCGAAGAGCAACCGTGGGCGCTCCGAGAGCACGGCGATCGGGGTGTCCGAACCCATCGCGCCGAGCGGCTCCGCGGCGTTCTGCGCCATGGGCGTGATGAGGATGCGGACCTCCTCTTCGGTGTATCCAAAAGTCCGCTGGCGGCGCGTGACGCTCGCCGGAGTGTGCACAATGTGCTCGCGATCGGGAAGGTCTTTGAGGTTGACCCGACCCGCCTCGAGCCACTCACTCCAGGGCTGGGATGCCGCGAGCTCGGCCTTCACCTCGTCGTCTTCGATGATGCGGCCCTGGGCCGTGTCGACGAGGAACATCTTGCCGGGGCGCAGACGCCCCTTGCGCACGATCTTGGACTGGTCCACATCCGGAAGCACACCGATCTCACTGGCGAGCACGACGAGGCCCTCGTCCGTGACGAGGTAGCGACCGGGGCGCAGCCCGTTGCGGTCGAGGGTGGCGCCCACAAGAGTGCCGTCGGTGAAGACGAGCGCCGCGGGGCCGTCCCACGGCTCCATCATCATCGAGTGGTACTCGTAGAACGCTCGGCGGGCCGGGTCGACGTCGACCTGGTTCTCGTAGGCCTCCGGCACCATCATCATCATCGCGTGCGGAAGCGACCGGCCAGCGAGGTTGAGCAGTTCCACGACCTCGTCGAACGACGCTGAGTCGCTCGCGCCCGGCGTGTTGATCGGCAGGATCGAGCGGATGTCGCCCAGCACCTCGCTCTCGAGCTGCGACTGCCTCGCGCGCATCCAGTTTCGGTTGCCCTGCACCGTGTTGATCTCGCCGTTGTGGGCGATCATGCGGAACGGCTGGGCGAGCGGCCACGACGGGAACGTGTTCGTCGAGTAGCGCGAGTGCACGAGCGCGAGTTTCGAGACGAAGCGCTCGTCGGAAAGGTCAGGGTAGAACGGCTCAAGCTGCAGGGTGGTCACCATGCCCTTGTAGACCAGGGTGCGGCTCGACAGCGACGGGAAGTAAGCGTGCACCTGCTGCTCGGCCCGCTTGCGCAGCCGGAAGACTTGGCGCTCGAGTTCCATTCCGCCGATCGGGCCTTTCGAATCCGCGCGGGTCGAAGCCAGGAAGAGCTGTTCGAAGGCGGGCATTGCGGCGCGGGCGAGGTTGCCGAGGTTTCCCGGTTCGACCGGCACCTCGCGCCAGCCCAGAACCGTGAGTTGCTCTTCGGCCGCGAGTTCGGCGATCTTCGCCTTGACCTCGTCACGCTCAGCGGTGACGGTGGGCAGGAATGCCATGCCGACGGCGTAGCGGCCGACCGTGGGCAGCGGGAACTCCACCACGGCGCGGAGGAAGGCGTCGGGAATCTGCGTGACGATGCCTGCTCCGTCGCCGGTGCCGGCATCCGATCCCACAGCTCCACGGTGTTCGAGGTTGCGGAGCGCCCCCAGCGCGGTCGCGATGATGTCGTGGCCGGCGGTGCCGCGCAGGGTCGCCACCATGGCGAGCCCGCACGCGTCTTTCTCGTTACGCGGGTCGTAGAGCCCGGTGGCCTGCGGAGCAGAGCCGAACCGTTCGAAGGGTGGCGTGAGAGCCATGAGTACCGTCCTCACGATGGTGCTGGTGGGGTGGGACGTCGGCGGCCCAGATGGGTAAAGGGCCCCGGTTATTAGGGCTTCTTGCCTGCTCCGCTTGTGGCGAGTTTCTCGGTGGTGCTTGTAACGGCGTCGGCATCATCGCCGGGTTCATCAGTATCCGAGTAGGTCTCCCCGGAGTCTACAGCACCCTCGGGTTTCCACTCGCGACCGGGCAGGTATGGGCTCGGCTCCATCCCAGTGTGGCGGCGCGACTGCACGGCGAACAGGATGATTCCGCCAATGACCGTGAAAATGGCGCCCCATACGTTGGTCCGCAGGCCGAAGAAGACCTCGCTCGGGTCAATGCGGATGCTCTCGAACCAGGCCCGACCGACGCCATACCAGATCATGTATAACGCCCAGATCTTGCCCCATTCGAGCCGACGGGCGCCCGCAACGGGCACGAAAGTGGTGATCCCGGCGATCGTGCGCCTGACCAGGCTGTACTTGCGTTCCATGGCCAGCAGGAACACGATGCCGATGACGTTCCAGATCATCTCGTAGAGGAATGTGGGCTGGTAGAGGGTTCCCGCGGGCAGGCCAATGGGCAGTGCAGCATTCGGCGCGGGAATCTCCAGGCCCCAAGGCAGGTCGGTGGGCTGGCCGAACAGTTCGTGATTGAAATAGTTGCCGAGACGCCCCATCGCCTGCGCGAGAAGCATCGCCGGCGCGAGCGCGTCGGCGAAGGTCCAGAACCGCAGACCGGCGATCCGGCAGCCGATCCAGGCACCGACGGTGCCGCCAATGAGCGAGCCGAAGAGCGCGTTGCCGCCATCCCAGATCTGCACGACCTCCCAAGGGTCTGCGCCCGCATAGAAGTAGTCACCGGGGTGGGTCAGCACGTGGAACGCCCGCGCGCCCACGAGGCCGAGGGGTATCGCCCAGATGATGACGTCGAGAACGACGCCCGGCTCGGCTCCCCTCGCCTTCAGTCGTTCGTTCACCCAGATCGTCGCTGCGATGATGCCGGCCAGGATGCATAGCGCGTAAGTGTGGATCGCGATGACCTGGTTCTCGGGAATCAGTCCGATGATGCCGTGCAACCACTGCCCAATCGGGATGGTGAGCGGGATCTGCCAGTCGACGGGCGGACTGGGGATGCTGAGCGGCAGGAGCGACACCAGGCACCTTTCTCGTGTGACGTGCTCGCTAGAGCGGGGTCTCGTTGGACAGTTCGAGTTAGACGGTTCTCGTTAAGACGTGGTGAGTCTAGTACCGGCGGCCAGTGCGGCTGCCGTGCGCGCGACTGCGCCGACGCCACCCTCCGCCAGCGCCGTGACGAGGGCGGAGCCGACGATGGCGCCGTCGGCGTAGCCGAGCACTTCGGTGACCTGGGCGGCGGTCGAGATGCCCACGCCGACGCAGGTGCTGGCCGCACCGACATCCCTGAGGCGAGCCACGAGGCCGCGGGCAGCGCTGTCGACGTCGCTGCGCGCTCCGGTGATGCCCATCGTGGAGACGGCGTAGACGAAGCCTCGACTCTTCTCGACGGCCTGCCTGAGCCGGGCATCCGTGGAAGACGGCGCCGCGAGGAACACCCGGTCAAGCGCGGTGCGATCGGAGGCTTCAAGCCATGAGGCAGCCTCGTCGGGCACGAGGTCGGGCGTGATGAGCCCTGCACCGCCCGCCGCGACCAGGTCGTTGGCGAACCTCTCGACTCCGTATTGCAGGACAGGATTCCAGTAGGTCATGACCAGGACGGGAGCGTCAACCCGGGCGGTGATCGCGGCCACGGCCTCGAAGCCGTGAGCAAGCTTGAAGCCGTCGGCCAGGGCGGCCTGGGTGGCCTTCTGGATGACCGTGCCGTCCATCACCGGGTCGGAGTACGGCAACCCGAGCTCGAGCACGTCCACGCCGTTCTCGACCAGCGCGACCGCGGCGTCGATGCTGGTCTTGAGGTCGGGGAACCCGACCGGGAGGTACCCGACGAGCGCGCCGGAGCCAGCGGCCTTGCGGGCGGCGATGACCGTCTCGACGCGGCTCACGCGAGCGGCTTCAGGTCGTCGGCGGCCAGGGCGGCGGCATCCAAGATGTCGAAGTACTTGCCCGCGGTCTCCATGTCCTTGTCGCCACGGCCGCTCAGGTTCACGAGGATGATCGCCTCAGGCCCGAGCTCTTGGCCGAGCTTGATGGTGCCAGCCAGGGCGTGCGCCGACTCGATGGCCGGGATGATGCCCTCGGTAAGGCTGAGCAGGCGCAGCGCCTGCATCGCCTCGTCATCGGTGATCGGCAGATAGCTCGCCCGGCCGATGTCGTTGAGCCAGGCGTGCTCCGGGCCAACTCCCGGGTAATCGAGGCCGGCCGAGATCGAGTGTGATTCGATGGTCTGGCCGTCTTCGTCTTGCAGCATGTACGACCGCGCGCCGTGCAGTACGCCCGGGCGCCCGCGGGTGATCGTGGCGGCGTGCTTTTCGGTGAGGTGACCCTCCCCCGCGGCCTCGTAGCCGTACAGCGCCACCGAGGCGTCATCCAGGAAGGCGTGGAAGATGCCCATGGCATTGCTGCCGCCGCCCACGCAGGCCGTCACGGCATCCGGCAGCCTGCCGGTCAGGTCGAGTACCTGCTGGCGGGCCTCCTCTCCGATGATCTTGTGGAAGTCGCGCACCATAACCGGGAATGGATGCGGCCCCGCGACAGTCCCGAGCAGATAGTGCGTGTTGCCCACATTGGCCACCCAGTCGCGCAGCGCATCGTTGATGGCGTCTTTGAGGGTGCGGGATCCGGTCTTGACCGGAATGACCGTCGCCCCGAGCAACCGCATGCGAGCGACGTTGAGGGCCTGGCGCTCGGTGTCGACCTCGCCCATGTAGACGACGCATTCCATGCCGAACAGGGCCGCGGCGGTCGCGGTGGCCACCCCATGCTGGCCCGCACCGGTTTCGGCAATGAGGCGAGTCTTGCCGAGACGCTTGGCGAGGAGGGCTTGGCCGAGCACGTTGTTGATCTTGTGCGAGCCGGTGTGGTTCAGGTCTTCGCGCTTGAGGATGACCCTCGCTCCGCCGGCGTGCTCGGCGAACCGCGGAACCTCGGTGATGATGCTCGGGCGCCCCGTATACGTCGCGTGCAGGTGGGCGAGCTCGGCCTGGAATGCGGGATCGGTCTTGGCGGCCTGGTAGGCGGCATCCAGCTCGTCGAGGGCCGCGATGAGGGACTCGGGCACGAACCGCCCCCCAAACTCGCCGAAGTAGGGGCCGCTTTCGTCGCGCAGGGCATTCATGACGCGGCCAGGAATTCGCGCAAGGTCGTCACGGGGTCTCCATTGGTCACGAGCGCCTCGCCGACGAGTACGACGTCAGCTCCGGCTTGACGGTAGTGGGCGACGTCGGCGGGCGACCTCACCGCTGACTCGGCGACCCGGATTACGCCGCTCGGAATCTGGTCGGCGAGCCTGCCGAAGAGGTCCTGGTCGAGCTCGAAGGTGGAGAGGTCGCGGGCGTTGACTCCCACGATCCCCGCGCCGAGATCGAGGGCCCGGGAGACCTCGTCTGCAGAGTGCGTCTCGACGAGCGGGGTCATCCCGAGCGTCTCGATCAGCCCGAAGAGCGAGATCAGCATCGGCTGGTCGAGTGCGGCGACGATGAGCAGCACGAGGTCGGCACCCGAGGCCCTGGCCTCAAACACTTGGTAGGGCTCGGCAATGAAATCCTTGCGCAGCAGCGGCACGGATGTCACGGCCCGAACGGTCTCAAGATCCTGCAGCGACCCACCGAATCGCCGCCCCTCGGTGAGCACACTGATAGCGCTGGCTCCGCCCGTCTCGTAGGAAACCGCGAGGGATGCCGGGTCGGGAATCGCGGCGAGTGCGCCGCGCGAGGGGCTCGCCCGCTTGATCTCGGCGATGATGCGCACCTTGTCCCGCGGCGAGAGAGCGGCCAGTGCATCGAGCGCGGGGGCGCGGTCGAGTGCCGCTGCTTCGACCTCGGCGAGGCTGCGGGCAGAGCGACGATCCGAAGCGTCGTGAAGGGCTCCGGCGACCAGGTCGGAGAGCACCCTAGTTGTGGGCCTTGGGGGTCAACTTGTCGCCACCCACCCCATAGCCCAGTCGCGCGAGAACGCCACCGGTGATCGCACCCAGGATGACGAGTGCGGCCGAGGCGACGACCAGCCACTGGACATCGAACCAGAAGGCGAACGTGCCGATCGCGAAGGCGACCAGCATGATGATGACGGCGGTCCAGGCTGCCGGCGAGTTTCCGTGGCCGGGGTCAGACTCGTGACTCATCGTGCTCCATTCTTTGGTGTTCATGGGGAATTCTAGCGGGATGCCAACATCAGGTCGGGTCGTGCCCAGCACTGAGTGCGTCCCAGTTGCCCACGTTCGACTCGCTCGGCTCCGAAGCCGCGTCATACTTGCGGGTCGGTCCTGGCCAGCGCCGGGTGGTGGCCAGCAGGGCCACTCCACTAAGAGCAGCGAGTGCGCCGAGGGCGATGGCGAGGTACGGCCAGGCCGTGATGGACGCGGATGCCACGAGCGCAGCCACCGCGGCCGAACCGCTCTCGCCCACCGCACTCGTGACCGTCGCCGCCGAGGCCGCGACCGGATCGGATAGCGCGGCTGCCGCCGAGGCGACAACAAGCACCCCGATCGCGACCTGCAGCACCCCCAGCACGACGCGGAACACCCTCCCGGCAATGCTCAGCGCCGCAGCCAACGCCAGCGACGCCAGGCCGAGCGCGGAAAGCGCTGGGGAGGCGACCTGGCCCGCGACCGGCAGCGATTGCCCGCTCGTGAGGTTCAGCGTGAACCACTGCTGGGTCCAAGCGATCAAGGTGAGGGCACCGAACAGCGCCCCCGCGACGATGACGAGCAGCTTGACCCGGTGACTTGTCATCGGATCCGGCGCATGGCATTAGCAACCGCTACCGCCCGCAACGGCGCCGCTGCCTTGTTCTGTGACTCCAAGTGCTCAGCGGCCGGGTCTGAATCGGCGACGAGGCCGGCACCCGCCTGTACCCGTGCAAGCCCTCCGACGATGGTCGTGGTGCGGATCGCGATCGCGAGATCAGCATCCCCCGCGAAATCGAAGTAGCCGACCACACCGCCGTAGATGCCGCGTTGCGCCGGCTCCAACTCGTCGATGATCTCGAGCGCCCGCGGCTTCGGCGCACCGGACAAAGTGCCCGCGGGGAAAGTTGCGCGGAAGACATCCACCGAATTCGCATCGGGGTTGAGGTTTCCCTCCACCGACGACACCAGGTGCATGATGTGGCTGAAGCGCTCGACCTGCATGAACTCGGTCACCTCGACACTGCCCGGCACGCACACCTTCAGCAGGTCGTTGCGGGCGAGGTCGACGAGCATGAGGTGTTCCGCCTGCTCCTTCGCGTCGGCGAGAAGCTCTGTGCCGAGATCGAGATCGGCTTCGGGCGTCTCTCCGCGCGGGCGGGACCCGGCGATCGGGTGCATGTAGGCGCGATTTCCGGATACCTTCACGAGTGCTTCAGGGCTTGAGCCGACTATCGAATACGGTTCGCCCGCGGGGTCTAGCAGGGTCAGCAGGTACATGTACGGGGATGGGTTGAGCGTGCGCAGCACCCGGTAGACGTCGATGGGATGGGCAGTGATCTCGTGGTCGAAGCGCTGCGAGATGACCACCTGGAAGACGTCGCCATCCCGGATGTACTGTTTCGACTTTTCGATCGCGTCGGCATAGTCCTCGGGCGTCGTGCGCGGAATCGGCGTGGGCGCGATCGACAGGTCGACCTCAGCCAGCCAGGTTTCGCTGGGGCCGGCGAGGGCCGCCTGCATCGCGTCGAGTCGGCGCTGGGCGTCGCCCCACAGCACGTCGCGCTCCTGCGTGCCGTCGTTCAGCGCAGCTGCAATGAGCTGCACTGTGCCAAAACGGTGGTCAAGGACAACCAGCTCCGACACGAAACTCAGCGCCTGGCCGGGCACGCTGAAGTCGGCAGGCGGCACCGCGGGCAGGTGCTCGATCTGGCGGATCGCCTCCCAGCCGATGAATCCGACGAGCCCACCGGTCAGCGGCGGATGTCCGGGAACATGCGGGGTGCTCCAGCGCTCGTACAGGTGCGCGAGCGCTTCGAGCGGGCCGGCAGGATGCTCGCCGAGGGCGCGTTCAATCGGGAGGCCGTAGTCGAGCCAAGTCGTGGTGTCGCCATCTTGCGTCAGCACGCCGAAGCTTGCGACGCCGACGAAGGAGAAGCGGGACCAGATGCCACCCTGCTCGGCGGATTCGAGCAGGAAGGTGCCCGGTTTCCCGTACGCAAGCTTGCGGTAGATGCCGACCGGGGTCTCGCCGTCGGCGAAGATCTCCCGGATGACCGGAACCACCCTGTGCCCTGCCTCGAGCCGGGCGGTGAAGTCCTCCGGGGTTGTGGAGTTATGCATCGGCGCTGCCGCCCATCGTCGGTTCGATGGGGTCGACGTCGAAACACGCGTGCGCGCCGGTGTGGCAGGCGGGGCCATGCTGGTCGACCGTCACCAGGATCGCGTCGCCGTCACAGTCCAGAGCGGCGCCGCGCACGTGCTGCACGTTGCCGCTCGTGTCGCCCTTCCGCCAGAATTCCTGGCGGCTGCGGCTCCAGAACGTCACGCGCCCCTCGGTGAGGGTGCGACGCAGTGCTTCCGCGTTCATGTAGCCGAGCATGAGCACATCCTTGGAGCCCGACTCCTGGATGATCGCCGGCAGCAACCCGTTCTCTGCGAAGGTCGTCCGTTCGATCACGACATCCGCTTCCGTCAGGTTCATCGGACCACCATCCCTGCCTCGACGAGCGCGCGTTTGACGTCGCCGACCGTGAGCTCTCCATTGTGAAACACGGATGCCGCGAGCACGGCATCCGCTCCTGCAGCGATCGCGGGCGCGAAGTCACCTACGGCTCCTGCGCCGCCACTGGCAATGACCGGGACACTCGACAACTCGCGCATCGCAGCGATCAGCTCGAGGTCGAAGCCCTGCTTCGTCCCGTCGGCGTCGATCGAGTTGACGAGCAATTCGCCCGCCCCACGTTCGATTGCTTCGCGGGCCCAGTCAAGGGCATCCAGGTCGGTCTCGGTGCGCCCGCCGTGGGTGGTCATGACGAACCTGCCGTCTTTACGCTTGACGTCGAGCGAGAGCACGAGCGCCTGTGCGCCGAATCGGTCGGCGATCTCACCGAGCAGCGCCGGGCGCGCCATCGCCGCACTGTTGACGCTGACCTTGTCGGCACCATGGGCTTGCAGCTTCGCGACATCATCGGTGCTTCTCACGCCACCGCCGACCGTCAGCGGGATGAAGACCTGCTCCGCGGTCGCCCGCACGACGTCGTACATCGTCGCGCGCTCGTCAACCGTCGCCGTCACATCAAGGAAGGTGATCTCGTCTGCGCCCTGCTCGTAGTACTTGCGGGCCAGCTCGACCGGGTCGCCCGCGTCACGCAGGTTGAGAAAGTTGACTCCCTTGACCACACGGCCAGCCGCGACATCCAGGCACGGGATCACTCGCGTCGCGAGAGTCATGACGCGCCCATCTCAGATCCGCGCAGCATGGATCGAGCTCACCAGGATCGCCCGCGCGCCGAGCTCGTAGAGCTCGTCCATGACGTGATTGGTTTCGGCACGAGGAACCATGGCCCGCACCGCGACCCACTCCGGGTCGTGCAGGGGTGAGATCGTGGGGCTTTCGATGCCGGGAGTGACCTGGGTCGCGGCATCCAGAAGCTTGACGGGCACGTCGTAGTCGATGAGCACGTACTGCCGGGCTACGAGCACGCCCTGCAACCGGCGCTGCAGCGTGGTAATTCCCGGCAGATCGGCTTTCGCGCTGATCAGCACTGCCGTGGAATCCAGGATGACCGGGCCGAAGATCTCCAGGCCCTGGGCGCGCAGGGTGGACCCGGTCGAGACCACGTCGGCGACGGCATCCGCCACCCCAAGCTTGACGGCGGATTCGACAGCACCATCGAGACCGACGATCGTGACCTGCACCCCGTTGCGGGCCAGAAAGTCACCGACCAGGGACGGGTAGCTCGTCGCCACGCGCACCGCCTTGAGGTCGTCGAGGCCGGAGAACTTGCCGGGCGGCCCGGCGAAGCGGAACGTCGACTCCCCGAAATCGAGGCTCGCGATCTCCTGCGCGGGGCTGCGTGAATCCAGCAGCAGGTCACGGCCGGTGATGCCGACGTCGAGGGCACCTGAGCCTACGTAGGTAGCTATGTCCCGGGGTCGCAGGTAGAAGAATTCGACATCGTTGCGCGAATCGAGCGCGCTCAGGGCGCGCGGGTCTCGGCGACCGGCATAGCCGGCCTCGAGCAGCATTTCTGCCGCGGTTTCGCTCAGTGAGCCCTTGTTCGGGACTGCAACTCTCAGCATGGTGGTCTCTCGGTCGAAGGTGGATGTGGGGGCGAATCTCGGTGCTGGTGTGCACTTTCAGAGATGTCGCCAGACATCCGCGGGAGTGAGTCCCTTGGCGACCATGAGCACCTGCAGGTGGTAGATCAATTGCGAGATCTCCGCCGCCGTTTCTTCGTCGGTCTGGTACTCGGCCGCCATCCACACTTCGGCTGCCTCTTCGACGATCTTCTTGCCGATTCCGTGCACGCCGGAGTCGAGCTCGGTGACGGTGCCCGAGCCCTCCGGGCGCGACAGGGCCTTCTCGCTGAGCTCAGCGAACAGGTCGTCGAAGGTTTTCACGGGTTAAGAGTATCGGGCTGGGCGCATCCATCCGCTACGCCCGAGCCCGGGGCGGCATCCTGCCAGGACCGGTCGCTGAGTCGGGCGAAATGGTTACTTCACCCGTGGCTGTCCCACCATCTGACCCGACTCGGCGACGGCACGGGCAGCTGCCGTCGCCGACAGACCGGTTACTTGACGCCAAGCAGGTCGATCACGAAGGTCAGCGTGCGCCCGGAGAGGCGGTGCCCGCCGCCAGCTGGGCCGTAAGCGAGGTGCGGCGGGGCGATCAGCTGGCGTCGACCGCCGACCTTCATGCCCGGGATGCCCTCTTGCCAGGCCTTGATGAGGCTCGTGAGCGGGAAGTTGACCGACTGGCCGCGCCCCCAGCTCGAATCGAACTCTTCACCGGACTCGAAATCCACGCCGAGATAGTGCACGTCGACCGTGTCACCGGGCTTCGCCTCGGCGCCGGTCCCCAGTTCGAGATCGATGATCACGAGCTCGGTGGGCTCTGGGCCCTCGTAGAAGTCGACTTCGGGCTTGGTCTTCGGTGAATCTGTCATGCCCCTATCCAAGCAGACGCGAACGGAGCACCCGTCTAGTGGTCATGTTTCTCGGCGGCTGCCCTGAGCAGCTCGACCTGGGCGGCGGGATCGTCGGAGCGGAAGATTGCGGAGCCTGCGACGAAAGTGTCGGCCCCGGCATCCTTCGCGATTTCGATGCTGTGTGCGTCGACGCCGCCATCGACCTGTAACCAGACGTCAGTGCCTGACTTCGTGATCGCGGCCCGCACCCGCTTCACCTTCGGCATCATCGAGAGCATGAAGCTCTGGCCGCCGAAGCCCGGCTCGACCGTCATGACCAGCACCTGGTCGAACTCGTGCAGGTGCTCGAGGTAGGGCTCGATATCGGTGTCGGGCTTGAGGGCGATCCCGGCCCTGGCGCCGAGCTTTCGCAGAGTGCGCGCGAGTTCGACGGGATGCTCGGTCGCCTCGGCGTGGAAGGTCACCGAGAACGCGCCGGTGCGCGCATACTCCGGCGCCCAACGATCCACATTGTCGATCATCAGGTGGACATCGAGGGGCTTGGCAGACACCTCCTGTAAACGCTGCACCATCTGCAGGCCGAAGGTGAGATTCGGCACGAAGTGATTGTCCATAACATCGACGTGCACGAGGTCGGCGGTAGAGATGCGGGCGATGTCGCGCTCGAGGTTCGCGAAGTCCGCGGCCAGGATGCTCGGGTTGATGCGGACCATGGCTACGACTGTACTTTCGTGAGCAACTGGATGAACATCGCATCGGTGCCGTGTCGGTGCGGCCAGAGTTGCACGTGGCTGGCCTCGGGCAGGTCGAGGTGCTGTTTCGCGATGGACTGGATCACGGCCGGAGTGTCAATGCGCTCGACGCCCTCGGCTTTGCGCAGCACTGATGCCACGATCGACTTCGTCTCTGCCGCGTGCGGCGAACACGTGACGTAGGCGAGCACGCCGCCGGGTTTGAGCGCGGCGAGGGCGGAAGCGAGCAACGTCGCCTGCAGGGTTCCCAGCCCCGCGACATCGCTCGGCTGTTTACGCCAGCGTGCCTCCGGACGGCGTCGCAGCGCGCCGAGGCCTGTGCAGGGGGCATCCAGCAGGATGCGGTCGAAGAACCCGGGGAACTGCTCGCCCACGAGCGTGCCGTCGAGCTGAAGCACCTCGGGCTGCGGCTCGAAGACCGCAAGAGCCTTGCGCACCAGCTCGGCCCGGGCCGGGCCAAGCTCGTTCGCTACCAGGGAGGCACCGCCCTGCACCGCTTCGGCGGCCAGCAACGCGGCCTTTCCGCCGGGACCGGCGCACAGGTCGAGCCAGCGCTCGCCCCTGGTGATGGGGCGGGCACGGCTGAGGGCGAGCGCCGCCAGTGCCGAGCCTTCGTCTTGCACTCGAGCGCGCCCCTCGCGGATCGCGGGCAGTTTCAGCGGGTCACCGCCATCGAGCACCGCCCCCACCGGAGAGTATTCGGCGGGGTAGGCGTCGAGTTCATCGGCGGTGGACTCCCCCGGCAGAGCCGTGAGCGACACCCTCGGTGCCACGTTGTCGGCGGCGAGCAGCTCTTCTAGCTCGGCTTCACGCCCCTCCGCAGTCAGCACCTGCCGGAATGCCCGGACGATCCACAGGGGATGCGAATACTCCAGTGCGAGCCGCTCCTCCCCCGTCGACGCCTCGGCGAGCACCCGCTCGCGCCAGGTGGCCGCGTCGGTG
The DNA here is from genome assembly GCA_043754275.1 of Microbacteriaceae bacterium. GTDB lineage: Bacteria > Actinomycetota > Actinomycetes > Actinomycetales > Microbacteriaceae > Rhodoglobus. The sequence continues at coordinate 130,858 of JAYUVE010000004.1, forward strand.
CGGGTGATCGTGCGCAGCACTCCGTTGACGAAGCCCACGGCGGAGCGTGAGCCGACCGTCTTGGCGAGCTCGACGGACTCGTCGACCGCGGCGTGCTGGGCGACGCGCATCGACAGCAGCTGGTGGCAGGCCAGGCGCAGCACGTCAAGCACGGGCGGGTCGATCTGCGACACGTCGCGTCCGGCTGCCAGCGCGATGACCCGGTCGTAGTAGCCCTGCATCCGCAGGGTTCCGTAGGTCAGCTCGGTCGCGAGCCCGGCATCCTCGGGGCTCAGCTTGGCTCGGCCCAGGCGCACCGGCAAGAGGAGGTTGGCATAGGCGTCCGAATCGCGCACGGCCATGATGACGTCGAGGGCGATGCGGCGCGCCGGCTGGGGCTGGCTCATGATGCACCAGAGAAGCGGCCACGCCACCATGATGCCGCGTCCATGGCGCGGCGACCGGCGGGGTGCACCGACAACAGCTCGATGGGCTGGGTTGTCGTGCCCACGAGCACCGCCTTGCCGACGAGTGCGAAGACGCCAGGGGCAAGAGACGCGACATCCCGGGCAATTGCCGCGGAAATGATCTTGAGTCGGGCGCCGTCTGCGACGGTCGACGCACCCGGCTCGGGCGTGACGCCCCGGATGAGGTTGCTGATGACCTCGGCCGACTGGTTCCAGTCAATCTCACCGTCAGTGATGCTGAGTTTCGGTGCGAGGGTGGCATCTCCCACTTGCGGTTCCGCCCGTGCGGTCCCGTCGGCGAGCGCATCGACTACGCGCACCAGCAACCCGGCTCCCGATTCCGCGAGCGAGTCGAGCAGGCCGCCCGCGGTCTGGTGCCTGCCGATTGGTTCGGTGACCTCGCCGAAGACATCGCCGGCGTCAAGCTCAGGCACGAGCTGGAAGACGGTCGCACCAGTGACGTCGTCGCCGGCCATGATCGCGCGCTGCACGGGCGCAGCGCCTCGCCAGCGGGGCAGCAGCGAGAAGTGCAGGTTGATCCAGCCGAGGCGAGGGGCAGACAGCAACGGCTCCCGCACCAGTGCGCCGTAGGCGACGATCACGCCGAGGTCGGGTGCGAGCGCCTGAACGGCCTCGGTGGCCTCTCCGGCGAGTCGATTCGCCTTGATGAGCGGGATGCCCAGCTCGCGGGCCGCGTCGGCAACGGGTGTGGAGTTGAGCACGCCGCGGCGCCCCTGGGGCGAATCGGCGCGGGTGATCACCGACACGAGTTCGTGGTCAGTGGACGCGAGTGCGCGCAGGCTGGGCACTGCTGCGGCGGGGCTGCCCGCGAACACCAGGCGGAGAGAAGTCATCCCGACCATTCTCCCAGCACCTGGAGCCGGTCACGCGCGAGTCTTCCCACCGGCTAGTGGGTGCTAATCGAGGAACGGCTCCACATCGTCCAGCCTGACTTTGAGGTTGGGTGGAAGCGGTCCGCGCGCACCCTTGGCGACTGCCGGACGCCGACGAGCCGTCGCGGCCTTCACGAGTTCAGCGCGGAGGTGAGCCGCGACTTCCGCGCCGCGGGCGTAGTCGAAGCGCAGGATGGTTCGCACGCCGCCACCGCCCACGTCGACAGGTCCGAGAACGTCGGATGCCTCGACACCGACCTCGGCGATTGCCTTCGACACCGCCTCGACGGTGCCGGTGAGCGTCGCGACCCGCACCGCGGGCGGGAAGCGCAGCCGCCGTCGGTCGGCGAGCTCGGCGCGAGCGTAGTCGGCATGCCGCCAGGTGACCAGCGCGGATGCCAGCGCACCCCCGACCCCGACGAGCATCGTCGTGGCCCCTCCCGCCGCCAGCGCCACCGCATTGGACCACCAGCGCAGGCAATCCTCGCCCACCCGCAAGCTCTCGCGGGCAACCATCCGCTCACCATCGAGCAGCAGGATGGCTCGATAGCCTCCCGCGGCCACGGGCTCTGCGCCTCGAGTCGCGATGATGAGAGCGGGTTCAGGGCCGACCGAAAGGATGGGCCGCTCGCCGTCGGCGATGATGACCCGCACCCCAGGAAATGCACGCCCCAGGTCTTCGGCAGTGCGAGTCGCACCCTGCCCCACGAAGCGCAGCGTCTCGCCCTCGCAATGCGAGCAGCGCCAGTTGACCGCCAGCGCACCGCACCACTGGCAGGCAGGCACGGACCGAGCCGTCTTCTGGGCTAGCGGACCTTCGCACCGCAGGCATCGGGCGGTCTGCCCGCAATCGACACAGGCCAACTGCGGCGCATAGCCGGGGCGGCTCACCTGCACGAGCACGGGGCCCGAGGTGAGGGCCGCGCGGGCGGTGTTCCAGGCCGAGGAGGGAATCCGAGCCTGTGCAGCGAGGCGGTCGCCGCCCTCCTGCTGCATCGTGGGTACCACCTTCGGCAGCACTGTTCGCTCAGGTGAGACCGAGCGCAGCCAGCCGACTTCGACGAGCCGCTCCACCTCGGTGCTGCGGGTGTTGCCCATGAAGATGAGAGCGCACTCCTGTTGCTCCTGGCGCAGCAGCGCGGCATCCCGGCTGTGCACGTAGGGGCTGAGCGGCTCACTGTGCAAGGGGTCGCCGTCATCCCACGCTGCGATGAGCCCGAGGTTCGCGGCGGGCGCGTACACCACGGAGCGGTTTCCCACGATCACCAGGGCCTCCTCCGAGAGGCAACGCAAGAACGCCCGATAGCGGTCGGGGTTGGACTGTTTCGCGTCGAGGCGCACAATCCGCTCCGGCGGAAGGACCGCCCGCAGGGCCGCCTCCAGTTGCTCCTGGTCTCGATAGTCGGGAACCGCGAGAATCGCGCTTCTGCCCGAACCCAGCGTGGATGCCGCGGCAGCCGCCAGCGTCACCGCCCAGCCGCCCACCCACACGCCGCTCGCTTCGCCGGCTGCGGCGGGCAGCTCACGCACGAGCGGGATCGCGTCAACCGCGAGCCGCTCGCCGAGCGCGACAGCAGACTCGATGACCCTGTGGCCGTAGCCCTCGATAGCGGGCGGGTCGAAGAGGGGAAACGGCGCGTTGGATGTGTCGGCCAGGTATGTCTTCTCGACGCGAACCTGTCGGGTCGGCACCGCGAGCCGCACAACGTCGATCGCTGAGCCAGCGGCACGGTCGGCGGCGCGGCGTGCAAGGTCCCAGACGTCAGGGGTCAGAACGCGGATCGGCGAGACCACCGACTCCAGTTCGCTGAGCACCCCCGGGTAGTCCCCCGGCTCCGCGAGTTCGACGAGGTACCCGTCGGCGATGCGGCCGGCGGAACGCAGCGGGACCCGCACGCGGACACCGGGCAACGCGGCATCCCTCAACGATTCCGGGACGCCGTAGTCGAACAGGCGGTCCAGTTGCGGCAGCGGTGAGTCGACCAGCACCCGGGCGATCAGTGCCGCTGCCATGGATCTATAGCCCGGCTGCGTCCCGCAGTGCGTGGACGCGGTCGGTGCGCTCCCAGGTGAAATCGGGGAGCTCTCTGCCGAAGTGCCCATACGCTGCGGTCGGTGCGTAAATCGGGCGAAGCAGGTCGAGGTCGCGGATGATGGCGCCCGGGCGAAGGTCGAAGACCTGGCGGATCGCCTCGATGATGACCGTCTCATCGACGTGGGCCGTGCCGAAAGTCTCGACATAGAGGCCCACCGGGTGGGCCTTGCCGATCGCGTACGCGACCTGAGCCTCGAGGCGGTCGGCGAAGCCAGCCGCGACAGCGTTCTTGGCCACCCAGCGCATCGCGTACGCCGCCGAGCGGTCAACCTTCGACGGGTCCTTGCCGCTGAACGCACCGCCACCATGACGGGACGCGCCGCCATAGGTGTCGATGATGATCTTGCGTCCGGTGAGACCGGCGTCGCCCTGGGGGCCGCCGATCTCGAATCGGCCGGTGGGGTTGATCAGCAAGGTCGCCCCAGTGCTGTCGAGGTCGACGGTGCCGAGCACTGGGCGGATCACATGCTCCTCAATCTCGGCGTGCAGCTGGGCGTTGCCGACTTCGGGCGAGTGCTGGGTCGACAGCACGACGGTGTCGACGGTGCGGGGTGTGGTGCCGTCATAGCCGATGGTCACCTGGGTCTTGCCGTCGGGGCGCAAATAGGTGAGCTCGCCCGACTTCCGCACTTCAGTAAGACGCTCGGCGAGGCGATGCGCCAGCCAGATCGGCAGGGGCATGAGCTCCTTGGTCTCTACCGTGGCATAGCCGAACATGATGCCCTGGTCACCGGCGCCCTGCCGGTCGAGCGCGTCGTCGTCCGACTCGTCTTCGCGCACTTCGAGCGCGGTGTCGACGCCCTGCGCGATGTCGGGCGATTGGGCACCGATCGAGATCTCGACGCCGCATGAACGACCGTCGAAGCCCTTGAGCGACGAGTCGTAACCGATTGAGACGATCTTGTCGCGCACGATCGAGGGGATGTCGACGTAGCTGGAAGTCGTGACCTCGCCGGCGACGTGGACGAGACCCGTTGTGACGAGCGTCTCGACGGCGACGCGCGCCTTCGGGTCTTGTGCGAGCATCGCGTCGAGGATGCTGTCGCTGATCTGGTCACAGATCTTGTCAGGGTGACCCTCTGTAACGGATTCGGACGTGAAAAGGCGCAGTTCGTTGCTCATACGGTCTCCAGGTAGATCAGGCGGGATCGGACAGCAGATCGAGAATTTCCCCCGCCACAGACTGCTTGGTCCCCGCAGCCTCGGCAACTATATCCCCTGCTTTGTCGAGCACCAGGACTGTGTTGCGCTCCGTGGCGAATCCCTCCGTCCAGCCCACCCTGTTGACGACGAGGTAGTCGCAGCCCTTTCGCGCGATTTTGGCACGACCGCGTTCGAGGAGCTTCGCATCATCCGTCTCGGTTTCAGCGGCGAAGCCAATGATGACTTGGCCGGCCGGCCGGTTATCGGCGAGTGAGCGCAGGATGTCCGGGTTCTTCACGAGCGTGAGCTGCAGTGTGTCGCCCTGGGTTTCCTTCGTGATCTTGGATTGCGCGACTGTCTCCGGGCGGTAGTCCGCGACGGCGGCGGCCATGATGACGACGTCCGCGTCGCGGGCCGCGGCCGAGGTGGCATCCGCAAGTTCGAGCGTGGAACCGACGCGTTGCACTGCAACGGACGTGGGCGCATCGACTTCGAGGTTGGCGGCGATGAGTGTGACCTCCGCGCCGCGCGCCGCAGCGACTCGCGCGAGGGCGATGCCTTGCTTGCCGCTCGACCGGTTGCCAATGAACCGAACCGGGTCGAGTGGCTCCCGGGTCCCTCCGGCAGTGATGAGGATCCGTTTTCCCAGGAGATCCCGGGGGCCGACGACGGCCAGGGCTGCGGCGACGATGTCGTCGGGTTCCGACATCCGCCCCGGCCCAGAATCCGCCCCGGTCAGTTGTCCCACTGCGGGGCCGACGATCGTCACCCCGCGCTCGCGCAGCGTGGCGATGTTGGCGACGGTGGCGGGGTTCTGCCACATCTCGGTGTGCATGGCCGGGGCGATCACCACCGGGGCGGTGCTGGCGAGGATGCTGTTGCCAAGAAGGTCGTCGGCCAGCCCGACCGCGAGCTTAGCGATCGTGTTCGCCGTCGCAGGCGCCACGATGATCAGGTCTGCCGCCTGGCCGATGGCCACGTGGCGCACCTCGGCAACCCCTTCATAGAGATCGGAGTGCACCGGGTTGCGGCTTATCGCCTCGAGAGTCGGTCTGCCCACGAAACGCAGGGCGTTCTCAGTCGCAACGACATGAACGTCGTGGCCGGCGAGAACGAGCGCGCGAACGACGGATACCGCCTTGTACGCTGCGATGCCGCCGGTAACTCCGACGACCACGTTCAAAGCGGCCACGAGGAGATTTTTACTCTTCGCTCAGCCGCTTGAGCTCGAGCTTGTCCTCGTTGATCTCGTGCAGCGCCACCGACAGGGGCTTGTCATCGATGGTCGAATCGACGAGCGGGCCGACGTTGTCGAACAGGCTGCCTTCGTGCAGGTCCGCGTAATAGTCGTTGATCTGGCGGGCGCGCTTCGAGGCAAAGATCACCAGCTGGTACTTTGAATCGACCTTCGAGAGCAATTCATCGATCGGCGGATCGATGATTCCTGAGTGCTTGTCAACCATGCCTGTGCTCCTTGGGGCTTAGCGGGAAGTGGTCGCGCGAATAGGCGCATCCATCAATTCTACGACCTCGGCGGCCGCCTGGCCGACCTCGCGGTTCACGACCTTCGCGTCGAACTCGTCCTGGGCCGCGAGTTCGACTCGCGCCGTCTCGAGCCGCCGCTGCTGCTCCTCCACACCCTCGGTGCCGCGGCCGGTCAATCGGCGGACCAATTCCTCCCAGGTCGGCGGCAGCAGGAAAATCAGCAGGGCGTCTGGCATGACCGCGCGGACCTGCCGGGCGCCTTGCAGGTCGATCTCGAGAAGCACCCGCTGACCGGCGGCAAGGGCCGCTTCGATGGGAGGTCTGGGGGTGCCGTAACGGTAGGAGTTGTGCACGACTGCCCATTCCAGCAACTCGCCGGCCGCGATCATCCTGTCGAATTCTGCGTCGCTGACGAAGTAGTAGTGCACGCCGTCCACCTCACCCGGCCTGGGTGTGCGAGTCGTCGCCGAGACGCTGAGCGTGACCTCGGGGTAGTGATCCCTGATGTATGCGGAAACGGTGCCCTTGCCCACGGCTGTGGGCCCGGCCAGCACCACCAGGTGGTTGGCCGCGATACCCTGCCTCGCGGCGAGAAAGTCGTGCAGCTTCTGCCGTTGCCGGGTGCCCAGCCCGCCGACCCGCTTCTTGTCCGAGATCTCGAGTGCATCCATCACCCGGGCGGTGCGGGTGGGGCCGAGACGCGGCATGCTCTTGAGCAGGTCGGTGACCCGCAGGCCCGCCTCGGCACTGGCCGGGTCGTGCCAGGCATGCTGGGCGACATCCAGCGCCGTGCGCGCCTGTGTCGCGATATCGTGCTTGACGGCCGCCCGTGCCCTTCGGGCGGCGACAGCCGCACGGCCAGCGGCGACACGGTCGACTTCGGGTGGGGCTGGTCGAGGACTCACGGGTTCGTCGCTTCGGCCAGCTCCGCCGCCTGGCGGGCGATCGAGGTGTCGAGGTTCTCGGACCCCGCGCGCAACACACCGCGGGAGACGCTCACCACGACGTTGCCGGATGCCGCGCCATACACCCGAGCCAGGTCTTCGAACGCCGCCCCCTGCTCGCCAAAACCCGGCCCAAGAATGGGGCTCTTCGCCAGCCGGGCGACCTCGATGCCGTAGTCGGACAGCTCGACCGTGGCCCCGAGCACCAGCCCGACCGAGCCCAGTTCCGTTGCCGAAGCGTTCAGCATCTCCACCTCTGCGACGATACCCGCAGCGACCGTACTGCCCGAATATTGTCCACGGGCAATCACCGCCGTCTGGGTGGCAACACCTTCGGGGTTTGAGGTCGCGGCGAGGATGAACAGCCCCTTACCAGCGGTCCCTGCGAGCTCGATGGGGCTCGCGAGCGACCCCACGCCCTGGAAGGCGGCAATAGTCATGGCGTCTACTTCGAGAGGCGATCCGGGCGCGAGCCAGGCATCGCCGTAGGCGGCGACGCTCGTGCCCAGGTCTCCGCGTTTCACGTCGGCGATGATGAACAGTCCCGCTTCGCGGGCTGCCTTCAGCACGGACTCCAGGGCGGCGTAGCCCAGTGACCCGTGGCGCTCGAAGAATGCGACCTGGGGCTTGAGGATGCCGATCACCCCCGCCGCGGCATCCACTACCCGTAGCCCGAACTCGCGCACACCTTCCGCAGAATCGGGCAGCCCCCACTGTTCGAGCAGGAACGGATGCGGGTCGATACCCACGCACAGCTGACCCCTGGTTTCGAAGACTCGGGCCAGTCGACGCCCAAAGGGAGGGGCGCTGTCAGGCACGGGCGAGTCGATCGGCTCGGTCGATGGCGTAGTCCTGCAGCGATTTCACGTCAAAGCCGTCACGGATCGCCTCGAATGAGGCCACGGCGGCGCCGAGCTGGGCGATGGTCGTGAAGAGCGGCTTGTCGGCCGCGACCGTTGCGGTACGGATTTCGTAGCCGTCCGCGCGGGCGCTGCGGCCGCTTGGGGTGTTGATAACGACATCCACTTTGCCCTCGTTGATCAGCTCGACGATCGAGGGCTCGCCGGGAACGACCGCCTGGCCCATGAAGTATTTGCGCACCACGCGGGCCTCGATGCCGTTTCGCGCGAGCACCTCGGCGGTGCCCTCGGTGGCGAGGATCTCGAAGCCCAGTTGCGAGAGGCGCAGGATCGGCAGCACGATCGCGCGCTTGTCGCGGTCGGCGACGGAGACGAACACCGAGCCGCTCGAAGGCAGGCCGCCGTATGCCGCCTCCTGGCTTTTCGCGAACGCCTTGGGGAAGTTCGAGTCGATGCCCATGACCTCGCCGGTCGAGCGCATCTCCGGGCCCAGCACGGAGTCGACGACGTGGCCCTCCACGGTGCGGAAGCGCTTGAATGGAAGCACAGCCTCCTTGACCGCTACCGGCGCGTCCATGGGCACCACCGAGCCATCCTGCACCGGCAACAGCCCGGACTCAACGAGCTCACGCACCGTGCGCCCGGTCATGATCAGGGCCGCCGCCTTGGCCAGCGGGATGCCGAGCGCCTTCGACACGAACGGGACCGTACGGGATGCCCGCGGGTTCGCCTCGAGCACATAGAGGATGCCCTGACCGATCGCGAACTGCACGTTGAGGAGCCCCTGCACCCCGATCCCGGCCGCAATCGCCAGCGTCGCCTCGCGGACCCGGTTGATCACGTCCCGACCCAGCGTCACCGGTGGGAGGGTGCAGGACGAGTCGCCGGAGTGGATGCCGGCCTCTTCGATGTGCTCCATGATCCCGCCGATGTAGAGCTCGGTGCCGTCGTAGAGGGCGTCGACGTCGATCTCGATCGCGTCGTCGAGGAACCTGTCGACCAAGAGGGGCGAACCGGGTGCGATGATCGCCTGATCCTTCACCCGGTCGAAGTAGTCGGTCATCGACTCGGTGTCGTACACGATCTCCATGCCACGGCCGCCCAGCACGTGGCTGGGGCGCACGAGCACGGGGTAGCCGATGTCCTCGGCGATAACGACCGCCTCGTGCATGTTGGTGGCCGTCCCGTTCTTCGGAGCAAGGAGCTTCGCGTCGTCGAGAATCTTCGAGAACAGCCCGCGTTCCTCGGCCAGGTCGATGGCTTCTGGGGTTGTCCCCAGGATCGGGACCCCGGCATCCTTCAGTCCCTGCGCGAGCCCGAGAGCGGTCTGGCCGCCGAGCTGCACAATGACACCGACGAGCTCGCCCGACTGCGACTCGGCGTGGATGATCTCGAGCACGTCTTCGAGGGTGAGCGGCTCGAAATACAGCCGGTCGCTCGTGTCGTAGTCGGTCGACACTGTCTCGGGGTTGCAGTTGATCATGATCGTCTCGAACCCGGCGTCGGCAAGCGCGAAGGATGCGTGCACGCAAGAGTAGTCGAACTCGATACCCTGCCCGATGCGGTTCGGCCCCGAGCCGAGGATCACCACTTTCCGGCGGTCGGACGGCGATACCTCGGTCTCGGCGTCGTAACTCGAGTAGTGGTACGGCGTGAGCGCAGGGAACTCGCCGGCGCAGGTGTCCACGGTCTTGAAGACGGGACGCACGCCGAGTTCCCAGCGGATCCTGCGCACCTCGGCCTCGGTGAGGTTGCTCAATTGCCCGATCTGGGCGTCGCTGAACCCGTGGTCCTTCGCGAGCCGCAACACGCCCTCATCGAGTTCGCTGTCGCCGATCTCGCCGGCGACCTCGTTGATCAGCGCGATCTGGTCGGCGAACCAGGGGTCGATGCCGGTGGCCTCGAACACCTCCGGGATCGTGGCGCCCGCGCGCATGGCCTGCTGCACAGTCACAATGCGGCCATCGGTCGGGATGCTCGCCTTCGCAAGCAGGTCAGCCTTGTCGCCGGGCTCGCCAGTCCAGTGGAAGCTGCTCCCCCGCTTCTCGAGGGAGCGCAGGGCCTTCTGCAGTGCAGTCGAGTAGTTGCGCCCGATGGCCATTGCCTCCCCGACCGACTTCATGGTCGTGGTCAGTCGCGTGTCGGCGGCCGGGAACTTCTCGAAGGCGAAGCGCGGGACCTTGACGACCACATAGTCCAGCGTGGGCTCGAAGCTCGCGGGCGTGACCTTGGTGATGTCGTTGGGGATCTCGTCGAGGCGGTAGCCGATCGCGAGTTTTGCCGCGATCTTGGCGATCGGAAAGCCGGTCGCCTTCGACGCAAGGGCGCTGGAGCGCGAGACTCGCGGGTTCATCTCGATGACGATCACGCGGCCGTTCGCCGGGTCGACGGCGAACTGGATGTTGCACCCGCCGGTATCGACCCCCACCGCCCGGATGATGTCGATGCCGATGTCACGCAGGTTCTGGTACTCGCGGTCGGTCAGGGTCAGCGCGGGAGCCACGGTGATCGAGTCGCCGGTGTGCACGCCCACGGGGTCCACGTTCTCGATTGAGCACACGACAACGGTGTTGTCCGCGGTGTCTCGCATGAGTTCGAGTTCGTATTCCTTCCAGCCGAGGATCGACTCCTCGAGCAGCACCTCGGTGGTCGGGCTCTGGTGCAGGCCGTCGGTGACCATGCGAATGAGTTCGGCGGGGTTGTACGCGAAGCCCGAGCCCAGTCCGCCCATGGTGAAGGACGGGCGGATGACCAGCGGGTAGCCGAGATCTTCGGCGAAGGCGACCGCCTCATCCACGGTGTGCGCGATGTGACTGCGGGCTACGTCGGCGCCGGCATCCAGCACCAGTTGCTTGAAGATCTGGCGGTCTTCGCCCTTGTTGATCGCCTCGAAGTTGGCGCCGATGAGCTCGACGTTGTACTTCTCGAGGATGCCGTGCTTGTGCAGGTCGATCGCCGCGTTCAGCGCGGTCTGGCCGCCCAGGGTAGGCAGGATGGCGTCGGGCTTCTCCTTGGCGATGATCGTCTCGATCACCTGCCAGGTGATCGGCTCGATGTAGGTGGCGTCCGCGAAGTCGGGGTCGGTCATGATCGTCGCCGGGTTGGAATTGACCAGGATGACGCGCACGCCCTCCTCGCGCAGCACCCGGCAGGCCTGCGTGCCCGAGTAGTCGAACTCTGCCGCCTGGCCGATGACGATGGGGCCCGATCCGATGACCAGGACCGAGTTGATGTCTGAGCGCTTAGGCAACCTTGTTCGCAATCACTAGATCTCTGAACCTGTCGAACAGGTAGTTGGCGTCGTGCGGCCCGGCGGCCGCCTCGGGGTGGTACTGCACCGAGAAGGCCGGGATGTCGAGCGCGTTGAGACCCTCGACGACGTTGTCGTTAAGGTTGACGTGGCTCACCTCGACGCGGCCGAAGCCGGCCGGGGACTCCGTGACCTGCCCGATCGGCGCATCCACGGCGAAGCCATGGTTGTGACTGGTGATCTCGGTGCGGCCGGTCGCGACATCCACCACCGGCTGGTTGATGCCGCGGTGTCCGAACGGCAGCTTGTAGGTGCCGAAGCCCAAAGCGCGGCCGAGCAGCTGGTTGCCGAAGCAGATGCCGAAGAACGGCAGCCCTGCCCGCAGGATCCCCTGCAGCAGCTCGACATGCCGGTCGGATGCCGCGGGGTCGCCGGGCCCGTTCGAGAAGAACGTCGCCACCGGCTCGATCGCCAGCACGCCCTCTAGGGTCACGGACTGGGGCAGCACATGCACCTCGAATCCCCGAGCCGCGAGGTAGTTGAGTGTGGATGCCTTTACCCCGAGGTCGAGCACCGCGACGCGGCCGATCGACTCGGTCGTGGCCGGGATGACGTACCCGTCGACCGTGGACACCTCGGCGGAGAGGTTGCGGCCCGACATCTCCGCGCCCGACCGCACGATGTCGAGCTGCTCGTCGGCACCGAGCTCAGCGTCCTCGCCCGAGAAGATGCCCCCGCGCATCGCTCCCGCGTCGCGGATGCGACGGGTGACGGCGCGCGTATCGATGCCGCTGATGCCCACGACGCCGTCGGTCACTAGCTGGTCGTCGAGCGAGCCCGTGGCCCGGTAGTTAGACACGATGCGGCTGGGGTCGCGCACGACGTAGCCTGACACCCAGATCCGCGAGGACTCCGGGTCTTCGTCGTTGACTCCGGTGTTGCCGATGTGCGGCGTGGTCATGACGACGATCTGACCGGCGTAGCTCGGGTCGGTCAGGGTCTCCTGGTAGCCGGTCATCCCGGTGGCGAAGACCACCTCGCCGAGGGTGCGCCCGGTGGCGCCGTAGGCGCGTCCGACGTAACGGGTGCCGTCTTCGAGGACGAGTACTGCCGCGGTCATGCGACCTTCCTTTCGAGCAGCGCATCGAGCGCGAACTCGAAATCCATCCGGTCGTCGAAACGGAAGTAGCTGTCCACTATTCGGTCGCCGAGAGTCCACTCCACGAGCTCAAGGCCGTCCTGCTCCACCACTCTGTCGATGGTCCAGGTGGCCTTGCGGTGTGCGCGCAGGTCGGCGGCGGGAATCCACTTGTCGTCGGTGCCGGCGATGTGCACGAGCACACCGTTCTCGGCCACCGTGACAGAGGTGTGGCCGCGGAATCCGAGTCCGTGCACGGCGATTCGGTCTAACGGGTCACCGGCGGTCGTGGTTGCCACGTACTTGCCCACGAAAGTTCCCAGGGGGGCTCCCAACTCGGCGGGAGTGGCCGCGGGCGCAGCGACGCTCGCCTGTCGGCGCTGGCGCGCTCGCCAGCCCAGTGCCATGAGCGCGAGCAGCAGGAACAAGAACGCGATGACTATCGCCATCAGTTCGGGACGGGTCATTTCTTCGAGGCCTCCCTGGCCACCGCCTGTGCAGCTACTGTTTGGGCGTCGACGAGTTCCCCGTCGAGCACCGTTGCATATCCGTTGTGAATCGTCGCGACGACCCTGCCCGGCAACACGCGACCGAGGTAGGGCGAGTTGAGTCCCTTGCCGCGCAGGTCGCTCGTCGCGAAGGTGCGGGTCGCCGAAGGGTCGTAGAGGGTGAAGTTCGCGGGGCTCCCGGGCGCGAACGGCGTCGCGTAACCGTCGAGGCTGCCGATGTCGGCAGGCTTTGACGAAAGCACGCGGGCGATGTCGGCCCAGTCGAGCTGGCCAGACTCCACCACGGCGGCGTGCACGACGCTCAGCGCCGACTCGAGCCCGACCATGCCGTTGGCCGCTTCATCCCATGCACAGTCCTTCGCCTCAATCGGATGCGGTGCGTGGTCGGTCGCGACGATGTCGATAGTCCCATCCGCGAGGGCGGCGCGTAGCGCCTGCACGTCCTCGTCGCGGCGAAGTGGCGGATTCACCTTGAACCGGGAGTCGTAGGTGGCTGCGAGCTGCTCGGTGAGCAGCAGGTGGTGCGGGGTGACCTCTGCCGTGACATCCACTCCCCTGGCCTTTGCCCAGCGGATGACGTCGACACTTCCCGCGGTCGAGACGTGGCAGACGTGTAGTCGTGCGCCGACGTGCTGGGCGAGGAGTACGTCCCGGGCGATGATCGACTCCTCGGCGACGGCCGGCCAACCGGCGAGGCCGAGCTCGCTCGACAGTGAGCCCTCGTTCATCTGCGCGCCGAGCGTGAGCCGTGGCTCCTGCGCATGCTGGGCGACAACTCCGCCGAAGGTCTTCACGTATTCGAGCGCGCGACGCATCAAAAGTGCATCGCTGACGCACTGCCCATCATCAGAGAAGACCCGCACGGATGCCCGCGACTGGGCCATCGCGCCGATCTCCGACAGGCGCTCCCCCGCCAGCCCCGCCGTCACGGCGCCGATCGGGCGAACCGTCACGTAGCCATGCCTCTGCCCGAGGGAGTGCACCTGCTCCACGACGCCCGCGGTGTCCTGCACCGGCATGGTGTTGGCCATCGCGAACACGGCGGTGAAGCCGCCGATCGCGGCGGCTCGCGACCCGGTGAGCACGGTCTCGCTGTGCTCGAACCCAGGCTCGCGCAGGTGGGTGTGCAGGTCGACGAGGCCGGGCAGGGCGATGAGGCCCGCCGCATCGATCGTCGTGGTGGCCTTCATGCCCGAGCCGAAGACGCCCTTGTCAATAAAGAGGTCGGTGGTCGTGCCGTCGGGCAGCTGTGCGCCCTTCACGAAAATGCTCATGCGCCACTTCCACTTAGTAGCTGATAGAGCACGGCCATCCTTATCGATACCCCGTTGGCGACCTGCTCGCGCACTGTCGACTGCGCGGAGTCGGCAGCGTTGGCGGAGATCTCAAGGCCGCGATTCATCGGCCCGGGATGCATAACCATGCTAGCCGCAGGCAAGCGGGCGGCCCGATCGTCGTCGAGGCCCCACTGGCGGCTGTACTCGCGCGCGTTGGGGAAGAATGCTGCGTTCATCCGCTCGGCCTGGATGCGCAGCATCATCACCACATCCGGGCCGGCGTCGACAGCGGCGTCGAGGTCGTAGCTCACCGTGACCGGCCAGCTCTCTGTGGACACCGGCAGTAGTGTCGCGGGAGCAACGAGCGACACCTGCGCCCCCAGGGTCGTGAGTAGCCAGATGTTCGAGCGCGCCACCCTGGAGTGCAGGATGTCGCCGACGATCGTGACGGTCACCCCGTCGAGTCCGTTGCCGCGCGAAGCCGTGCCGTGCAGCCGTCGCCTGATCGTGAAGGCGTCAAGAAGCGCCTGGGTGGGATGCTCGTGCGTGCCATCGCCCGCATTGACGATGCCCGCGTCGATCCAGCCGGACTCGGCGAGCACACGCGGGGCGCCGGACGAATGGTGCCGGATGACCACGCCATCCGCACCCATCGCGGCCAGCGTCTGCGCCGTGTCCTTGAGCGACTCACCCTTGGACACACTCGAACCCTTAGCGCTGAAGTTGATCACGTCGGCGCTCAGCCGCTTGGCAGCGACCTCGAACGAGACGCGGGTGCGGGTGGAATCCTCGAAGAACAGGTTCACCACGGTCTTGCCGCGCAGGGTGGGCAGTTTCTTCACCTCACGGTTCGCGACATCCGCCATGTCTTCGGCAATATCGAGGAGGGCTATCGTCTCGTCGCGGTCGAGGTCTTTGGTGGAGAGCAGGTGCCTCATTGAATGGTCACCTCTTCTGCGCCGTCCGTCTCCATGAGCCGCACATTGATGCGCTCCTCTGCAGAAGTGGGCAGATTCTTTCCGACGAAATCGGCCCTGATCGGCAGCTCGCGGTGTCCGCGGTCGACGAGCACGGCGAGCCGAACAGCGCGAGGCCGCCCGAGGTCACTCAAAGCATCGAGGGCCGAGCGGATGGTGCGCCCGGAGTAGAGCACGTCGTCAACGAGAATCACGGTCTTGCCGTCGATACCGCCAGGCGGGATGTCGGTGGGGCTCGGTGCGCGCGTCGGGTTCTTCGCGAGGTCGTCCCGGTACATCGTGACGTCAAGCGAGCCCACTGTCCCAGCACCTGGCTCGATGGAGTCGAGGATCGCGGCGATTCGCTGAGCGAGGAGCACCCCGCGGGTAGGAATACCGAGAAGCACGAGATCGGAGGAGCCACGATTGGACTCAAGGATCTCGTGGGAGATCCGAGTCAACGCCCGGGCAATGTCAGCCTGCTGCAAGACGGTGCGTGCAGTCATCCTGACCTCCTTCCCCGCCTCTCTGGACGGAACTTAAAGGAAATCTGTTCGGTCGAGCATACCTTTCTCCGCCGTTTGCCAGGAACTGCTCGCGATCAAGTGGGAACTTTGTTCACGAGACCTTGTAACATTTCGTAACAAGCGGACTTACGACGGGAGCATCACGTGGACATGAAAATGATGATGATGGACAGCTCGATGGGCATGATGGAGGGCATGGACATGCCCGCGATGCAGCACCTCCTTGAGGCCTGTGCGGCCTGTGAGCAAGCGTGCACGATGTGTTCGGCCAGCTCGATGGGGATGGCGGGCATGGAGAAGTGCAGCGCCATGTGCTTGAACTGTGCCGACATGTGCAACACCATGATGCGGATGATGCTTCGGCCGGCTGCCATGGACATGGACAGCATGATGGCGATGATGCAAGCCTGCATGACCATGTGTGCCGCATGCGCGAAGGAGTGCAAGATGCACGCCGACATGAACGAACAGTGCAAGATGTGCGCTCAGGCCTGCCAGGAGGTCGTCAAGGCTTGCGAGGCCATGATGGCATCAATGA
Source organism: Microbacteriaceae bacterium (assembly GCA_043754275.1). Taxonomy (GTDB): domain Bacteria; phylum Actinomycetota; class Actinomycetes; order Actinomycetales; family Microbacteriaceae; genus Rhodoglobus. Next base: position 146,919 of record JAYUVE010000004.1, read on the forward strand.
AAGCGATGCCCGCCGCGAAGTAGCTTCAGCGAGCAGTCGGGTCGGAGACCAGCACATTCAGTCTTGCCGACCCGATCGCCAGCACGTCGTAGACCCCGTGAAGGGCCACCGGGTCGCCCGGCGCTAGGACGCCATCGAGACCCGCGTGATTCCAGATGGCCAGGCTCCGGTGATCGTCAACGGTGGCGAGTTCTACCCAACCGTCTGCCCCGACCGCAGTCACGACCAGGTCCAGCCAGCGGCTCGGGGTGGCGGCGACGACACGCTCGTGAATGAGCGCGAGCCCGTGACCCGCAACCGTAACGGCACAGTCCATGGCACCGCTGCAGTCATGCAGGGTGTCGTGGCTGAGTGACCGAAGCGGCTGTTCCATGCAGATCAGAGTACGAACCGCCGCGACGAAAGGCGAGCGGGGCCGTCACGCGGCGAAACATTCGGACTATGAGCGCGAAGCCGCGATCCTACCCAGCAGGCCGTTCACGAACCCTGCCGAGTCCTCAGTGCTGTGGATGCGCGCAGACTCCACGGCCTCGGCGATCGCCACGCTGTCGGGCACCTCGTCGTTGTACAGGATCTCCCACAGGCCGATCCGCACCAGCGCGCGGTCGATCGCGGGCATCCGGGCGATAGTCCAGCCCTGCGAGTAGGTCTCGATGAGTTCGTCGATCTCGTCGCCGTGCTCGGTGATGCCCACGACGATGTCCCTGGCGTACGGCCACGAGTTGGTGCGCTTGGGGTCGGCGTCGTTGCGTGCCTGCTCGGCGGCCAGGGCCGTGTTGATCGACTCCTCGCGCACATCGGCTCCATAGAGGATGTCGAGGGCGCGCTTGCGCGACTTGGTGCGTGCTCCCACTAATCGTTGCCGAGCCGCTAGTCGTTAACCCGGCCGAGGTACGACCCGTCGCGGGTGTCGACCTTGACCTTCGTGCCCTGCTCGAGGAACAGCGGCACCTGGATCTGGTAGCCGGTCTCGACGGTCGCGGGCTTGGTGCCGCCCGTGGATCGATCCCCTTGCAGGCCGGGCTCCGTGTAGGTGATCTCGAGCACGACTGACGCGGGCAGCTCGACATACAGCGGGTCGCCGTTGTGCAGCGCGATAGTCACGTCCTGGTTCTCGAGCATGAAGTTCGCGGCATCCCCTACGTTCGCCGGCGACAGCGTGATCTGGTCGTAGTTGCCCTTGTCCATGAAGACGAAGTTGTCGCCGTCTTTGTAGAGGTACTGGAAGTCGGCGCGGTCCACGGTCTCGGTCTCGATCTTCGCGCCGGCGTTGAAGGTGCGATCGACGACCTTGCCGGTCATGACGTTCTTGACCTTGGTGCGCACGAACGCTCCACCCTTGCCGGGCTTGACGTGCTGGAAGTCGATGACCGTCCAGAGCGATCCGTCCATGTTGAGAACGACGCCGTTGCGGATGTCAGCGGTTGAGGCCATGGGAGAGGTTCCGTTCAGTGCGTGTTCATGTCGAAGTGCAGCGGTCGAGTCTACCGGAGTCGGCTGCACCGACCGCTGCTCAGCCCAGTCGACGCCGCAACAGGTCGAGCGCGAGCGAGTAGGAGTCGAATCCGAAGCCCGCGATGACGCCCGTCGCGACTGCCGAGATCACGCTCGTGTGGCGGAACTCCTCGCGGGCGTGCGGGTTGCTCAGGTGCACCTCGACCAGCAGCAGTCCGGCGCTCGTGACCAGCTTCGCCGCATCGCTCAGCGCGTAGGAGTAGTGCGTGAAGGCTGCCGGGTTGAGAATGACCGGCGACCTCGAATCGACAGCCTCATGCAGCCAACCGATGAGCGTCGCCTCATCGTCGGTCTGCCGCAGATCGATAGTCAGTGCCGGGGATACCTCGGCTTCAAGCTTCGCCCGCAGGTCGTCGAGCGTGCCGCTGCCGTACACCTCAGGTTCGCGGCTGCCGAGTCGCCCGAGGTTCGGGCCATTCAGTACGAGGACGGTGGTCACGCGTTCGAGTGTATCGGCGGGTTCGCCTATGGCGCGGATTCGAGCGCGAGCGCGGCACCGAAACCGACGACGACTCCCCCGGTGATCCGATCGATCCACTGGGAGACTCGTGGAGACTGCAGCCATTGCCTGGCGAACTGGGTCGCGAAGATGATTGCCGAGAACCAGACGAGCGACTCGACCACGTGCACGCCCGCGAGAAGCAGCCCCATGGCGAACGGCACGACCCCGGCCGGAATGAACTGCGGAATGAGCGCGATGTAGAACACCCCGACCTTGGGGTTGAGCAGGTTCGTCAGCGCTCCGCGAGCGAACGCCGCCCACAGCGAACCAGTCGGTCGGGGGGTGTCGTCGACGATGACGGTGTGCCGCCGGAACGACGCAACGATCATCGAGACCCCGAGGTACACCAGATAGGCCGCACCGACGAGCTTGAGGATCATGAATGCCAGCTCGGATGCCGCGAGCAACGCCGCCGCGCCGACGGCAGCCGCCGCACCCCACGCGAACGTCCCGCTCATGATCCCCACCGCCGTGGCATAGGCATGCCGCCGCGACTGCGTGAGGGCGGAGCGCAGCACGAGGGCCGTGTCGAGCCCGGGCAGGATTGTGAGCAGCCCCGCGAGCAGGGCGAACGAGAGCAGCGCCTGCCCCACGGTCATACTCCGACCTCCTGGTACGCGGCGAAGAGCAGCGCCTCCTCGGGGCCAGCGAGCACGGACGGCTTGCCCACCTCGTCGAGCACGATGAAGCGCATCATCCCGGCCCTGGCCTTCTTGTCACGTTGCATGGTCGCGAGCAGGGTCTGCCAGCGGCCCAGCGGGTAGTCGACGGGCAGCGTGAGGGATTCAAGGATCGACCGGTGCCGGTCCACCACGGCGTCGGATAGCGAGCCGGCAATCCGCCCGAGTTCCGCCGCGAACACCATGCCCACCGAGATTGCCGCGCCGTGCCGCCAACGGTAGCGCTCGGCGTGTTCGATGGCGTGGCCGAGGGTGTGGCCGTAGTTGAGGATTTCGCGCAGGCCCGACTCCTTGAAATCCTCGCTCACGACGCGTGCCTTGAGCCCGATCGACAGTTCGACCACGCGGCGGAATTGCTGAGCGTGGGGGTCGGTCGCGGCATCCACGTCGGCTTCGATGATGTCGAGAATCTCGGGCTCGCCGATGAACCCGCATTTCACGATCTCGGCAAAACCGGCCAGGATCTCGTTGCGCGGCAGGGTGTCGAGCAGGTCGAGGTCGACGACCACCGCCGCTGGCGCGTAGAACGATCCGACGAGGTTCTTGCCCTCATTGGTGTTGATGCCCGTCTTGCCGCCGATCGCGGCATCCACGATGCCGTTGACGCTCGTCGGCGCCTGCACGAGCCGCACGCCACGCAGCCAGGTCGCCGCGACGAAGCCAGCGAGGTCGGTGGTTGCTCCCCCGCCCAGGCCTACGACGGCGTCGGTGCGGGTGAAATCGGTCTGGCCCATGATCTGCCAGCAGAACGACGCGACTTCGACGCGCTTCGCTTCCTCGGCATCGGGGACCTCGGCGAGAATCACCTCGAATCGCTCCGACAGGGCTTCACGGAGGTCATTGGCTTTCGCCCCGAGCGTCGGCGGATGCACGATGAGCACTTTCGCGACCCGCGACCCCAGTTGCTCTGTGATCGTGGAAGCCAGGATGCCGCGACCGATGATCACGTCATAGGGGTCGACCCCGCCCACCGGAATGACTGAGGTGCTCACGATTCCTGCCCTTCCAGCCGCTGTGTTTCCAACCACTCGGCGATCTGCTGCGCGACCCGGTCGAGCGGCTCGCGCGAGGTGTCGATGGAGAGCTGTGACAACCGGTCGTAGACGGGCTGCCGGGTGGCGACGAGAGCCTCCCAGGCGCCGATTCCGTCGGTGAGCAGCGGGCGCTTGCCGCCGGCGATCCGCGATTCGACGGCTTCGGGAGAGACCGTGAGCTGCACGACCCGGTGGCCGGCGAGGTCGGCCTGGGTCGCGGCATCCATGACGGCTCCGCCACCGAGGGTGACGACGGCGCGCTCAGCCAAGGCCCTGGCAACCTCGGCTCGCTCGATCGCCCGGAAGTGCGGTTCACCGTGAGTCATGAAGATCTCGGCGATGGCACCGTGGGCCGCGACTATGCGCTTGTCGGTGTCGACGAGAGGCACCCCGAGCAACCGGGCCAGCCGCTTGCCTGTGCGGGTTTTGCCGGCTCCGGGTGCCCCGATGAGCACCACGACGGCGTGCTCACTCACCGTGGGAGGAAGATGCAGTGGCCAGCGACTGAGGGATGGCAGCGAGGTATGCCTCGAGGTTGCGCCTGGTCTCGCCGAGGGAGTCGCCGCCAAACTTCTCGAGCACGGAGTTGGCCAGCACGAGCGCGACCATCGCCTCGGCCACCACTCCCGCTGCGGGCACTGCGCAGACGTCGGAGCGCTGATGGTGAGCCTCCGCGGCCTCGCCGGTCGCGACATCCACCGTCCTCAAAGCATGCGGAACTGTCGAGATCGGCTTCATCGCGGCACGGACGCGCAGGAGGGTTCCTGTCGACATGCCGCCCTCGGTGCCGCCTGCGCGGTCAGAGAGACGCGTGATGCCGTCGTGAGCAATCACGAGTTCGTCGTGCGCTGCCGAGCCGCGGCGGCGGGCGGTCTCGAAGCCGTCGCCGACCTCAACGCCCTTGATCGCCTGGATTCCCATCAGCGCGCCGGCGAGCTGCGAGTCGAGCCGCCGATCCCAGTGCGTGTACGAGCCCAGCCCTGGCGGAACACCGTAGGCGAGCACCTCCACGACTCCGCCGAGCGTGTCGCCGTCGTCGTGCGCTTTGTCCACTTCGGCGACCATTGCCGCGGAGGTCGCCGGATCGAAACACCGCATCAGGTCTGCATCGAGGGTCGTGACGTCGCCTGCGGTCGGGTATGGCAAACCGTCAGGAACGCGGACTGTGCCAATCGAGAGGGTATGGCTGAGGATCTCGATGCCCAGTTCGGCGAGGAACGCGCGCGCCACTGCCCCCAGGGCGACCCGGGCGGCGGTCTCGCGCGCTGAGGCACGCTCAAGCACGTTGCGAGCCTCGGTGAAGTCGTACTTCTGCATCCCGACCAGATCGGCGTGGCCCGGTCGCGGGCGGGTGAGCGGCGCGCCGCGCCCGGCAGGGAGAGTATCGGGGTCGACCGGGATCGGGCTCATGACCTCGACCCAGCGCGGCCACTCGGTGTTGCCGATCCGCAGCGCGATCGGGCTGCCCATGGTCAGGCCGAACCGGATGCCGCCGCTGATGGTCAGCTCGTCCTGTTCGAACTTCATCCGCGCACCGCGCCCGTAGCCGAGTGACCTGCGGTGCATGTCGGCCTGGATCTGCTCGGGCAGGATCGGAACCCCGGCAGGCAAACCCTCGAGGATAGCGACGAGCTCGGGGCCGTGCGACTCACCCGCGGTCAACCAACGAAGCATGGCCTAATCTTTCCAGACCGCAGCCCGCATTGCCGCCACCACCGCGGCCTCATTCGGCAGCGCTTGGTGTTGGTCACCGGTCAGGAAGATCCGGATCTGGCCCACCGCCTGGTTGACCAGCAGGTCGTGGCCGGAGATGACCGTGCCGCCGGCCTCGGCCCAGGCCGTCGCGAGGGCGCTCGGCCACGGGTCGTAGGCAACGTCGAAGAGCACGGAGTGTTCGCGAATGGGCTCGGCAAACAGCAGGCCGTTCTCTCCTCCGGGCACCGTGCTGATGACGGCATCGGGGGCGCCGTCGATCGCCGCCGCCCACGGCTGTACCGCGACACTGACGCCGACCCGCTCGCCCAGTTCAACGAGGTACTGCGCTTTCTCCGGTGTCCGCGCGCTCACGAGCGCCCTGGTCGCACCCATTGACGCGACCGCGACGAGCATGGATGCCGCGGTCGCCCCCGCCCCCAGCAACTGCACGTAGTCCAGGCTCTCCACGCCCACCCCGCGGAAGGACTCGACGGCGCCCTGCACATCGGTGTTGAAGCCGCGCGGTCCGTCATCCGTGAACAGCACGGTATTGGCGCCGCCGACGGTGTCCACGAGATCCTCACGCGATGACAGCAACGGCAGGATGTCGCGCTTGAGCGGCATGGTGAGCGAGAGGCCGCGCCAGCTCGAGTCGCGGGACTCCACATACTCCGCCAGGGCGGGAGCCGCGACATCCACCGCTTCATAGCCCCAGTTGAGCCCGAGTACCGCGTAAGCCGCCCGGTGGATCGCCGGTGATTTCGAGTGCGCGATGGGTGACCCGAGCACCGCGAGCCGGGTGCGCTCAGGCGATGTCACTGGCAGTAGGAGTCGTTCTCGGGGCTGGCCGCGCACCATTCGTGCAACTGCTCGACCGCGGCGTCGTGCTCGTCCACCGTCTCGGAGAAGACGGTTTCACCGGTCTTCAGGTTGATCGGCACGAAGAACAGCCAAGGCCCATCGACCGGATGCAGGGCTGCGTCGATGGCGAGGTCGCCCGGCAGGCCGATCGGCCCGACCGGCAGCCCGGGGTTGGCGTAGGTGTTGTAGGGGTTGGTCGCGTCTGCCCGTTCCGCATCGGTCGTGTAGACGGTCTTGAGGTTGCCCGTGCCGTAGGCGACTGTGGCGTCCGACTCCAGGTTGATGCCCTGCTGCAGGCGGTTGGTGAACACCCGCGAGATCTTGTAGAAGTCGTCAGTGTTCGGGCCGGACTCACGCTGGATCATCGAGGCCAGGGTGAGCACGTTGTGACGCTGGTCGACCGGCACGCCTGCCGTGTCGAGGTGCTCGATCATCGTGTTCACCAGCAGCTGGAGTACATCGTGGGCGGTCTGCCCGCCGTCGAGTTGGTAGGTCGCCGGAAACAACCAGCCCTCAAGACTCGGCTCGGTGGTAGGTACCCCCAGGGCGGCGAGATCCTTGGATGCCGCTTGCAGGTCGGCCAGACTGATGCCGGTAGTGTCGGCGATCGTCTGCAGGGCATCGGGCAGGGTCGTCCCCTCGGTGATAAGAAGCTTGTCGGTGACCTTGTTGTTCGGGTCGAGCAAGCCCTTCAGTGCGGCTGCTGCGCTCATGTGCTGCTCAAGCTTGAAGTTGCCGGGCAGAAACTCCGGCTGCGTCTTCTGCTTGAGCAGCAAGTTGTAGAAGGCGTCGAAGGTCAGGGTGACGCCCTTGTCGTGGAGGGTGTGGGCAATGTCCGAGCCGATGTCACCCGACTTGATGGTGACGATGACTTCCTTGCCGTTTCCGCTGCCGGTGTAGTCGGTGGGCAGCGGGATGCCCAGAAGCGCGCGCACCTGCTCGTTGTAGTTGAACCAGCCATAGGCACCGACGCCGCCGACCAGACCCAGCACGATCACGATCGGCAGGGTGATCTTCAGCCAGAGCAGCCGACGCTTCTTCTTCGGCTTACCACCGCCGTAGGCTCCCCCGTAGCCGTCGTCGTGACCTCCACCACCGCCGCCGCCGCCGCCCGCGGGGTCGGCCTCGACGCCGCGACGGCGCCCCTCCCCTTCGCGAGCCTCACGACGACTGAGGGGTGGGTTGGTATCACCGCCGAATGCCTGCCGTTGCACACCCGATTCGGCAGCGACACTTGCGCTCGCACCGAACAGCGCGGCAAAGGGATCGTCCTCCTCCCGCGGCGTGAACCGGGCGGTCGCGGTGGTGGGGAAGGGAGGTTCGGGGGTGTAGTCGTGCGCAGGTGTGGTCGGGGCCGCCAGCCGGGGCTGCGGCAGCTGTGGCGACGCGGACTGCTGCGCGGCGGGTTGCGGCGCGGCGGATTGCGGTGCCGCGAACAGGCCTGCGAACGGGTCGTCGTGGGCAGTCGGCGTGGCAGTCGGCGGGGCGGCCGCCGGAGCCGGTGCCGGAACCTGGGTCGCAGGCGGGTATGCCTGCGTCGGGGGGTATGCCGGCGTCGGAGGGTACGCCGACGGGGCCGGTTGAGCGGGGTAGGCAAGAGTGGGTGGGTAGGCCTGCGTCGGCTCCACGAGCGGCGGCGGCGTCGGCGCCGCGGGCTCCTTGGGAGTCGGGTTGGGGTTGAAGATGTCTTCCCAGCTCGGCTCGTCAGCCATAGTCACAATCCTTGCTCGGGGGCGACGACCACGCCCGGTGGTGTTTCGGCCGAGCGCTCTGCGTCGAGTGCATGTTGCAAAATTATAACGGCGGCAACCTGATCGATCACGGAACGCGAGGCCTTGGCGTTCCTCCCAGACTCCCGCAACGCCCCGGCTGCCGACACGGTGCTGAGCCGTTCGTCGACCATCCGCACCGGCGCGATGCGAAGGTCAGCGAGCTGCTGTGCGAACGATTTCGCGTCTCCGGTCGAGGCGGTCTCTCGGCCCGAGAGGGCCAGCGGCAGGCCCACGACTATCTCGGCGGCACCGATCTCGACCACTATCTCCGCAATTCGAGACAGGTCACCGTCACCGCGCGCAACAGTCTCTATCGGCGTCGCGAGCATCCCGTGGTTGTCACTGCGCGCGACTCCGATGCGGGCGGTGCCCACATCCACTCCGAGGCGCACACCCGGCCGCATGGTCTACGCCGCGACCGCCGAGGCGATGGCCTCGAGCGCAGCGGGAATGGCCGCGACATCCGAGCCGCCGCCCTGGGCGAGGTCGTCTTTGCCGCCGCCGCCGCCGCCGAGAATTCCCGCGGCAGTCTTCGCGAGGGCACCTGCCCTGAACCCTGCCGCGCGGGATTCGTCGTTCGTGCCGACGATGACCGCCGGCTTGCCGTCGATCTCCGCCGCCAGGGCCACGATGGATGCCACGCCGCCCAGCTGCCCGCGCACGCTCGTCACCAGGTTGCGCAAGTCGTCGCTGGAGCCGACTCTGCCGACGTGCTCCGCGACCAGGGTGACCTTACCCGCGGAGCGGGCGTTGGCCACCAGCGCTGGAACCCGCTGCGCGAGTTGCCCCTGCTCATACTGAGCGATCTTGCGCTCGGCCGACTTAAGGTCGGCCACCAGCGCAGCGATGCGATCGGGCAGCTGCTCACGCGGTGTCTTGAGCGAACTTGTCAGCTCAGACACTATGGCTCGCTCTGCCGCGAGGTCGCGGAACGCTTCCAGGCCAACCAGTGACTCGATGCGCCGGTTCGTCGAGCCGACTGATGATTCACCCACCACGCTGATCAGTCCAACCTCGGATGACCGCGTGACGTGGGTGCCCGCGCAGAGCTCAATCGACCAAGGGCCGCCAATCTCCACGACCCGCACGGTGTCTCCGTACTTCTCGGTGAAGAGGGCCATCGCGCCGAGCGCCTTTGCCTCGTCGAGCGGAAGGATGCGGGTGGTCACCTCGAGGTTGTCGCGCACCGCGTTGTTGGCGACCTCTTCAATCTCGCTCTTGGTGGCGGTGGAGAGCGCCTGCGTCCAGGAGAAGTCGAGGCGCATGTACCCCGCCTTGTTGTACGAGCCGGACTGGTGGGCTTCCGCTCCGAGGATCTGGCGCAGCGCCGCGTGGATGAGATGCGTCGCGGAGTGTGCTTGCGTCGCCCCACGCCGCCAGTCGGGGTCGACCAGGGTGGTCGCGGCATCCCCGACCCCCACCTCACCGGAGCTGACCTGCACCTTGTGGCTCACGAGCCCCTTGACCGGGCGCTGCACGTCGAGCACTTCGAGCTCGAAGCCCGTGCCGACGATCGTGCCCGCGTCAGCTTCCTGGCCGCCGGACTCGGGGTAGAGCGAGGTCTCGGCGAGGATGACCTCGGCGATCTGGCCCGATGTCGCTATGTTGACGGATGCGCCGTCGACGATCAGCCCGAGAATCGTGCTCTCGGTCGTGAGGTAGTCGTAGCCCGTGAAGACCGTCTCGCCCTGCGCACGGAACGCGCTGTACACCGAGAGGTCGGCGAGGTGCTGCTTTTTGGACTTCGCGTCGGCCTTCGCGATCGTGCGCTGGTGGTGCATGAGCACGTCGAACGCGTCCTTGTCGACGGTGAGGCCCGCCTCCTCGGCGATCTCGAGCGTGAGGTCGATCGGGAAGCCGTAGGTGTCGTGCAACAAGAAGGCGGTGTCGCTGGAGAGCTCTTTCGTGCCCGCCTGCTGGGTGCGAGCCACCGCGACATCGAGGATTGTCGTGCCGCTGGCCAGGGTGCGCAGGAAGGTCTCCTCCTCCGCGAGGGCAAGCCGCGAGATCCGGTCGAAGTCGGTGGATACCTCGGGGTACTGCGCCTTCATCGCGTCGCGTGACGCCGGGAAGAGTTCGGCAAAGGTCGGGTCCTCGACGCCGAGAAGCCGCATCGAGCGCACGGTGCGGCGCAGCAGGCGGCGCAAGATGTAGCCGCGACCCTCGTTAGCCGGAGAGACGCCGTCTGACATGAGCATGAGGCTGGAGCGCACGTGATCGGCTATGACGCGCATCCGCACGTCGTCCTCGTGGTTGGCGCCATAGGTGCGGCGCGAGAGCTCGGATGCCTTATCGAGCACCGGACGCACCTGGTCGATCTCGTACATGTTCTCGACGCCCTGCTTGATGAAGGCGACGCGCTCCATGCCCATGCCGGTGTCGATGTTCTTCTTCGGCAGCTCACCGAGAATTTCGAAGTTCTTGCCGGAACCTTCGCCGCGCAGGTACTGCATGAAGACGAGATTCCAGATCTCGACGTAGCGATCGTCGTCGGTGGCCGGTCCCCCGTCGATGCCGTAGGCGGGGCCGCGGTCGAAGAAGATCTCGGAGCAGGGACCCGCCGGCCCGGGCTGGCCGGTGGACCAGTAGTTGGTGTCCATGTCCAGGCGCTGGATGCGTTCATCCGGCAGCCCCGCCGTCTTCTTCCAGAAGTTCACCGCGTCATCGTCGTCCTTGTAGACGGTGACCCAGAGGTCCTTCTCGTCGAAGCCGAGGCCGCCGCTGCCCTCATCGCCGGTCAGCAGTTCCCAGGCGTATTCGATCGCCTGTTCCTTGAAGTAGTCGCCGAAGGAGAAATTGCCGTTCATCTGGAAGAACGTGCCGTGCCGGGGGGTCTTGCCGACTTCTTCGATGTCGAGGGTGCGGATGCACTTCTGCACGCTCGTGGCGCGCGGGAATGGCGCAGGTACCAGCCCGGTGAGGTACGGCACGAAGGGCACCATTCCCGCCACGGTGAACAAAAGCGTTGGGTCATCACTGACCAGCGAGGCGCTGGGCACAATGGTGTGCCCGCGATCGCCGAAGAAGTTCAGCCAGCGGTTCTGGATGTCTGCGGTGTACATGTGGAATCCCGGGTCGGTCTAACAATGGTTTCATCCGCGTGGGCGTCGGCGCGAGCGCCGGGCCTCGCGCGGAGACGGGCTCGCGCGGTAGCGCCGAAGCGTCGCGATCAGCGACTGCGGAGGTCGGCGATGACGTCCTCAGCCTCGGCGACGGCGGCGCGCAATTCGGCTTCGCGAGCCTTGTAGCCATCGACAACCGCGCTGCCGAACTCACGGGCCCTGCTGTCTACGTCGTCGAAGAACTTCCTGCCTTCTGGGGTCTTGGCCACCTGGTGGGCGACAACGAAACCTGCGGCGACACCGACGGCCAGCAGAAAAATGCCCTTCATGAGTGCTCCTTGCGTTGGGGGGAAGACTGGAGTTCCAGCTTAGTTCTTCACCGCCCTAGGCTCGCGGCGCTACTCCTTGGTCGCACCCGAGGTCAGCCCGCTCACGAGGAAGCGCTGCGAGAACAGGAAGATGACCAGCACCGGTCCAACGGCGACGAGCGTCGCGAGCGCCAGCTGAGGAAGGCTGATCGTGATCGAAGCGACCGTGGTCGGATTGAACAGTGGGACGTTCGAGATCAATTCCGCCAGACCGACCTGCACCGGCATTTTCTTCGACCCGGGCTCCATGACGAAGGGCAGGAAGTAGTTGTTCCAGTTGGTGACGAAGTTGAAGAACCCCACGAGTGCGATGACCGGGGTAGCGAGCGGCAGCGCGATTCCCCGGAAGACTCTGACCTCGCCTGCGCCGTCGATGCGGGCCGCGTCGAGGAGGTCGCGCGAGATGCTCGTGGAGAAGTAGATGTACGCCAGATACACGCCGAACGGGAAGAACGAGAAGGGGAGGATCACCGCCAGCGGCGACCCGATGAGGTGCACCGCACTGAGCTCGAGGAATATCGGCAGTACGAGCGCTGTGTTCGGGATCAGCATCACCATGAGGGTGGCGACGAGCAGCACCCGGCGAAACCTGAAGTTGATCATCGCCAGCGCGTATCCGGCGGGAATGGTCACGATAAGGGTGACCACCAACGCGAGCACCGAGTACATCACCGAATTCCCGAGCCAGGTCCAGATGATGCCGTTCTGGAACCCGACCAACCCATTCCAGTTTTCGGCGAGTTGTGCGAACGAGCCGAAGCTGAACGGCTGCTCGCCGTGAAGGCCATTGAGTTGAGTGGTGGACTTCGTCGGAGCGAGCAGGAGCCACGCCAAGGGGATCACGAAGAACAGCAAAAAGAAGATGACGATCGCGCCGGCGAGCACGCGGCTCACCCAACGTCCCGGCGCGAATCCGGTGCGATCGACGCCGAAAGTAGTCGCGGTCCTAGTCGCGGTCAAAGAGTCCTCCTCGGAACACGAAGAACGCGGCAAGCCCCATCGCTACCACGAGCAAAAGAATCGAAATCGCGGCAGAGCCGTTGAAGTCCGCCTGCGGGCCGAACGCGACGAGGTACGCGAGCTGGTTGAGGGAATAGTCCTTAGGAACCACGCCCCTGCTCGCGAGGCTGAGGATCTTGGGTTCGACGAACAACTGGCTGCCGCCAGCGAGCGCGATGACGCCCATGTACGCGATCCACTTGCGCAACAACGGGATCTGGATGTACCACGCGGTCTTGATGGGGCCGGCGCCGTCGATGCGGGCCGCCTCCATGATGTCGACGGAGATGTTGTTCAGAGCGCCGTACATGATGATGATCCATCCGCCGGCGCCGGTCCAGAACGCGATCACGGTGAAGATCACGGGAAGGTTGTCCTGGGCGACCGTTTGGATGAAGCTCGTGAATCCGAACAGTTTCAGGATGGCAGCCACCGGGCTGACGCTCGGGTCGAGCAAGAAGAGCCAGAGCATGACGCTCGCCGAACCTGCGAGCGCCCCCGGGATGTAGAACAGGAAGCGCACGGTGGAGGAGAGCCACCTGACGCGCACGGCGTGGACGATGATCGCCAGCAGCACGACAAGCACCGACAGCGACACCACCCAGATCACCAGGAAGATCGAGACGTGTTGCACTGCGGGCAAGAACCGGAAGTCGCCGAAGATCTTCACGAAGTTGGCGAGGCCAACGAATTGTCCGGCCTTGGTGAATGCGAGGTACAAGGCGTAGATCATGGGCAGAACGCCGAAGACCAGAAGTAGAATTCCGTAGCCACTGGAGAAGACGTAGCCGATGAAGACCTGCGTCCGGTCTCGGCTTTGAGGGGTCCTGGCGACCCGCTGCCGCCCCTTTTCGGGGGCGGCAGCAGGCACCATGGTGTCAGTCTGAGAGATGGTGCTTATCCTTCTCTACTTGACTGTGTAGCCGTTGACTTGGGCGTCGTTCTCGTATCGCGCCTTCCACTGGTCCGCGACAGATGCGATCGTCTTGCCGGCAGCAAGCGCCGGAGACACGACCTCTGCCCAGGCCGTCTCGGAGCTGAAGGAGAGCGATGCTCCCCAACCCTGCCAGATGCTGCTGGCTGCGCCGGTGACGACATCCTTGAACTTGTCCGAGTCTGCCCACGTGCCGCTCGAAGCCTGCGCGTCGAGCCACTCAGAAGCGGTCGATTCGTAGGCCGGGAGGCCGGTGATGAGCTTCACGGACTGAGGTCCGCTGGTCGCGTACTGCAGGAACGCACCCACAGCTGCGAGGTTCTTCGAGTGGCTCGAGCCGTACCAGAATCCACCACCCACGTTGCCGGTGCCGACATCTTCGCCAGCCCAGTGCAACGGAGCGCCAGCACCCCATGAACCCGCCGGTGCGGCGAGGCTGTCAGGGTTGTTGATGACCGCTCCAGTGAACCACGTCGGTCCGGGGATGCCGAGCACCTTGTCCTTGTGGTTCGCCGCCCAGTCGGCCGTGAACAGTCCATCGAGCGTCAAAGTGCCGTTCGCCAACATGTGGTCCATGAGGTCGATCATGCGGGTGGTGTGGTCGTCCTTGAAGTCGGCCGTGAAGGTGTCTCCATCGACCGTATAGATCGGCGCCTGAGCGCTCCACATGTCGGTTAACACCGCGGTGAAGGGATCACCGATCGAGCCGAGGACGTATCCGGGGTGCTCGGCCGCGAGCTTGTCGCTGAGCGCCTCGTAGTCTTCCCACGTCTGCGGGATGTCGTAGCCGAACTGGTCGAACAGGGCCTTGTTGTACCAGAACACGACGGGTGCGAGGTTGTCGCGGGCGCCGTAGACGTGGCCGTCAACCGTGACCGGGTCTTCCGCGTGCGCCGTGTAGCCGTCGAGCCAGCCCTTGTCGGTTACGCCCTCGTCGAGCGGCGCAGCGAAAGCCTGAACGCCGTTGGACTCCTTGGCGGCCCAGCTGGCGTCGTTGACCTGCGTCGACCACACCACGTCTGGCCAGCCCTCGCCGGCCTGGTCGAAGAGCGAGACCTTGGTGTGGAACGAGTCGCTACCGCCGGAGTTTCCGTCGTAGGTCTCGACGTTCACCTTGATCTCGGGGTGGTCCTTCTGGAACGCATCGACGATGGCCGTGCGGTCAGCGTCCACCCAGATGGTGATCGGGCTGTCTTTTACCTGTTCGGCGGCCGGGAAGCCGTACGGGGAGCCCGAAGTGCCGCCGCCGCCGGCGCAGCCAGCGGCGAGCATCGCAAATGTCGCTGCAGCAGCGACAAGGCCAATCGCTCGGGGAACTCGGGGGAGGCGGGTGAAGCGGCGTTGCTGTGCTGACATATCGCGTCCTTTGCTTGTCGACGTCGTTGACGACCACCGCACCAACTCTGGCGGGCAAAGCCATTGGATCATACATATGATCTTTTCGCAAGGATTCATATGATGAATGATCTATCTTGCCGCAAAGTAAAGGCCCCGACCGGAGCCGGGGCCTTCGTAGAGCAGATGTTTAGCGCTTAGCAAGCCGCGTAGCAGTGCAGTTCCGCCGCCACCGCTCCTGCGGCGCCCGTACTACGCGCCACGCTTAGCGAGCCGCGTAGTACTCCACAACGAGCTGGACTTCGCAGGTCACGGGGACCTCTGCGCGCTTCGGGCGACGCACGAGGCGCGCCTGCAGCTTGTCGATCTCGACCTCGAGGTAGCTCGGGGTCTTGGGCAGGACATCCACGTGTCCACCGGCGGCGGCGACCTGGAAGATCTCCATGCCCTCGCTCTTGGGCTTGACATGCACGAGCTGGCCCGGCTTGACGCGGAACGACGGGCGGTCGACGAGCTGGCCGTCGACGAGGATGTGGCGGTGCACGACCATCTGGCGCGACTGCGCCGTGGTGCGAGCGATCGCCGAACGCACGAGGATCGCGTCGAGACGCATCTCGAGTTGCTCAACCAGGTTCTCACCGGTCAGGCCTGCGGCCTTGCGGGCCTCTTCGAACTGGATCTTGAGCTGAGCCTCACGGATGCCGTACTGGGCGCGCAGGCGCTGCTTCTCGCGCAGGCGGACGGCGTAGTCGCTGTCCTGCTTGCGCTTGGTGCGGCCGTGCTCACCGGGCGCGTACGGGCGCTTCTCGAGGTACTTGGCAGCCTTCGGCGTGAGGGCGATGCCCAGCGCGCGGGAGAGGCGGGTCTTGCTGCGAGTGCGTGACTTGGTAGACACGGGTTCCTTTCATGACGTGGCGGCGACTATCGCTGCTCACGGACGTACATGCCCCTCCCCCTTGCTGCGAAGTCACATTGCTGCCAAGTCACAGGCCAGACGCACGTCGAAGCGCCCTGGCGGGTTGTGTTGAGGTGGGATGTGTCCGTCTCCAAGACGAACCGACTGATCCTATCAGAAGAGGCAATACCAGATCCCTAGTCGCCGCGAATGATCGCCCTGAGCTTGTCGAGGCGGGCAGCGACATCCCGCTCGTTGCCGTTGTTCGTGGGCTGGTAGTACTCGGTCCCCTGCAACTCGTCAGGTAGGTACTGCTGCTCGACGACGCCGAAATCGGAGTCGTGGGAGTACTTGTAGCCTTTGCCGTGTCCAAGCCGCGCAGCGCCCGGGTAGTGCGCGTCCCGCAGCGGCGGGGGCACGCGGCCGATCTTGCCGGCGCGCACGTCGGCGATTGCGGCATCCAGCGCCAGGTAGGCGGCGTTCGACTTGGGCGCGGTCGCGAGGTAGACCACCGCTTCGGCGAGCAGGATGCGGCCCTCGGGCATCCCGATGAGCTGCACGCCCTCCGCCGCGGCGACGGCGATGGGCAGCGCCTGCGGGTCGGCCATTCCGATGTCTTCGGCCGCGCTGATCATGATGCGCCTGGCGATGAACCGCGGGTCCTCCCCCGCCTCGATCATCCGGGCGAGGTAGTGCAGGGCCGCATCCACGTCAGAGCCGCGCACCGACTTGATGAACGCGCTGATCACGTCGTAGTGCTCGTCACCGTTGCGGTCATACCTGAGCAGTGCCCGGTCGACCGCGGTCGCGACGATCTCGGCCGTGATCACCGGCTTGCCCTCCCCGGTGTGCCCGGCGGATGCCGCAAGCGCCGAGGCCTCGAGGGCGGTGAGCGCCCGCCGCGCATCGCCCGACGCAAGCCTGATCAGCGTGGCCCTGGCCTCCGGCTCGAGCACCACCGAATCGGAAAGGCCCACCGGTGAGCCCATGGCCCGGTCAATGACCGTGCCGAGATCGTCGTCGTCCAGCGCCTCGAGGGTGAGCAGCAATGAGCGGGAGAGCAACGGGGCGATCACCGAGAACGACGGGTTCTCGGTCGTGGCCGCCACAAGAATGACCCAGCCGTTCTCTACGCCGGGCAGGAGGGCATCCTGCTGGGCTTTCGTGAATCGGTGAATCTCGTCGAGAAAGAGCACGGTGGAGAGCCCGTAGAGGTCGCGAGCCGACAGCGCCTCCTCCATCACCTGACGCACGTCGCGCACCCCCGCGGTGACCGCGGACAGTTCCACGAATTTGCGCCCAGAGCTGTGCGCGATGGTCTTGGCGATGGTGGTCTTGCCCGTGCCGGGTGGGCCCCACAGGATGATCGACGCCGAGCCCTGCGCACCGCTCTTGTCTGTCGCGAGCGCAACCAACGGGGAGCCGGGCGTGAGCAGGTGCTTCTGTCCGGCGATTTCGCCGAGGCTCGTCGGCCGCATTCGCACCGCGAGGGGCACGGCGCCACCGCGCAGTCCCGCCTGGCCATCCATCCCGCCATGCTAACCAACAGCACTGATCCTCTAAGCTCTTGCACGGTCCCTGCGTCATTCTGAAGGAGCAACACGTGGCAGCGAGCAAGAACACCGAGCGCGAGGCACGTGAAGCCCGGGATCGTCTGCGCCGCTACAACGCACGCCAGACGGTGCACGCCGAGCAGGGCAAGCGTCGGCGGCGCGACAACCTGTTTGCGATCGGGGCTCTCGTCATCGTCGCAGCGCTCGCCACGGTGACCCAGGTGTTCTACTTCAACGGTGGCCCCGGCACCCCGACGGCGACACCATCGGCGAGCCCTTCGGCCGCCCCGAAGGCGGGGACCAACGTCGGCAACGTGCCTGACCCTTCCTTCGCCGAGGGCAAAGTCTGGACGGGCAGACTCACCCTCAACGAAGTCGCGCTGGGCATCAGCCTCGACGGGGCAGCTGCGCCCCAGGCCGTGTCGTCTTTCCTGGCCTCTGTGACCACGAACTACTACATCGGCAAGACCTGTCACCGCCTCGTCGCGAGCCAAACAGCCAACCTCATCCAGTGCGGTTCGCTCGACGGCACCGGAGCGACTGATCCCAGTTATAGCTTTGGGCCGATCGAGAATCCTGGTGTGAACGGCCTCTATCCGGCGGGCACCATCGCGATGGCTCGCGCCAGCGGCGACGCCTACAGCAACGGCCGCCAGTTCTTCATCGTCACAAAAGACACGATGCTGCAGGATGACAGTGCCGGCGGTTACACCATCATCGGACACGTCACGAGCGGTCTCGACAGCCTCGAAGGCAAGATCACCAATGCCGGCACGGCCAACGGCGCGAGCGACGGCGCGCCCCTCATCCCCACGACCATCAAGGCGCTCACGATCAACTAACGATCGGCTCGACCGTCTGACACCTTGCCATAAGCTTGTGACCGGTCGCTAGGCGTGACCGAGGCACAACACAGCTAAGGGTGATCCAGGTGGCAACAGACGAGACGGCTCCATGGGGTCGCGTCGACGAGACGGGCACGGTCTTCGTGCGCGAGGAGTCAGGCGAGCGTGCCGTCGGGCAGTACCCGGACGGCACCCCCGAAGAGGCTCTCGCCTACTTCGAGCGCAAGTTCACCGAGCTAGCCGGCCAGGTGACCCTGCTCGAACAACGGGTCAAGCGCGGCGCCCCCGCGGCGGATGTCGCCAAGACCATCAAGACCCTGGGCACCAGCATCGAGGGCGCCAACGCCGTGGGAAACCTCGCAGCGCTCAAGTCAAGGATCGAGGCACTCAGCGGCTCAGTGACCGAGCTCACCGAGAAGCAGACCGAAGAGAGCAAAGCTCTCGTCGCGGCCGCACTCGCCGAACGCGAGAAGCTCGTCGCCGAAGCCGAGGCCATCGCGGCACAAGACCCCGCGAAAGCGCAGTGGAAGCAGGTCACCGCCCAGATCGACGAGATCTTCGCGCGCTGGCAGAAGCACCAAGCCGACGGGCCTCGCCTGCCCAAGAACGAGGCCAACGAGCTGTGGAAGAGATTCCGTGCAGCGCGGGCGACAATCGACACGCATCGCAAGGCGTTCTTTGCCGAGCTCGACAGCGTTCACAAAGATGCGCGCGCCGCGAAACAGGCCCTGGTGGAACAAGCTCAAGGCCTCGTGGGCAAGGGCGCTGACGGCATCCCGACGTATCGCACGCTGCTCGACCAGTGGAAGGCCGCGGGTCGCGCCGGCAAGAAGTTTGACGATGCCCTGTGGGCCGCATTCAAGGATGCCGGTGACGCTCTCTACTCCGCGAAGAGCGAGGTCGACGCCAAAGACAACGTCGAGTTCGAGGCCAACCTGACGCTCAAAGAAGAACTGCTCGCCGAGGCGGAGCCGCTCATCGCCGAGACCGACCGCGCCAAGGCGAAGGATGCCCTGCTGTCGATCCAGAAGCGCTGGGACAAGATTGGAAAGGTCCCGCGCGACAAGGTCAAGGTCGTGGAAGACCGGCTGCGCAAGGTGGAGACGGCCGTGCGCAAGCTCGACGAAGACCACTGGCAGAAGAGCAATCCTGAGCGCCAGGAGCGCGAATCGGGGTTCCTCGGCCAACTCAACGAGGCCATCGCCAAGCTCGAGCGTGAGCTCGCCGAGGCCACCACGAGCGGCGACAAGAAAAGGATCGCGGACGCCCAGGAGGCGCTCGATGCCCGCAAGGCCTGGCTCGGCGCCCTGAACAAATAGCGGCTCCACAGGGCTGGCTTCTCCACCGATTTCGGCCCCGCGCGCCGCACGGCACTCCCCCGCGTCATTCTGGGTGGATGCCGCAGCGCCTGCCCCCCGTGCTCTCAGCCGACGACCTCCCGCTCGCCGAACTACTCGCCGCTCGACTCGATGGCGAGTTGTTTCGCGTCGATGACTGTTTCGCGCCCGTGGACGAGATCGAGCAGCCCGCACACCGGGCGCGAGCCCTGCGAGCGGGGCTGCCCGAGCGGCTTATCGCCGAGCAGCGTAGCGCCGCCTGGATCTGGGGCGCACTCGACGCCCCACCTGTCATCCATGAGCTGTGCGCAGCGATCGGCGCCCGAACGCGTTCGCCGTCCGTGAGCTGGATGCGGCTGCGCGAAGTCGTGATCGAACCGAACGAGATCACCACGATCGACGGCATGCAGCTGACCACTCCCCTGCGCACAGTGGTCGACCTCGCGCGGTTCAGCGCGCGATTCGGCGAGGCCGAGGAGCTCATGGTCGCGTGGCTCATGCGACACCACGGCTTCACAGTTGCAGCCTGCGTCGACGACATGAATCGTCGGCGCAACCTGCCGAACAAACGGCAGGCGATCGCGCGACTGGGGCGACTTACCCCGAATTGACTCTATACACGTCATACACCGCGTCAATGCGCCGCACCGCGTTGAGCACCCGGTCGAGGTGCGTGGTGTCCCCCATCTCGAAGACGTAGCGGCTCAGCGCGAGGCGCTCGCTCGAGGTCGATACCGTCGCCGAGAGGATGTTGACGTGGTTCTCGCTCAACACCCGCGTGATGTCGGAGAGCAGGCCAGCCCGGTCAAGGGCCTCGACCTGGATCTGCACGAGGAACACCGACTTGGAGGTGGCCGCCCACTCGACATCGATCATGCGCTCGGGCTCGGTGAGCAACGACTTGACGTTGTTGCAGTCACTGCGATGCACAGACACCCCGGCGCCTCGCGTGACGAAGCCGACGATCTCGTCGCCCGGCACGGGGGTGCAGCACTTGGCCAGCTTGACCAGAATGTCGGGAGCCCCGCGCACGAGCACACCCGAATCGCTGTTCTTGAGCGCGCGGCTGCGGCCCTTGGGGGCGAATTCGATCTCGGAGTCTTCGGTGTCGGCCTCGGTATGCAGCGAGGCGAGCACCTTCTCGATGACCGACTGGGTGGAGACGTGCCCTTCGCCCACCGCGGCATACAGCGCGGTCACGTCGTCGTAACGAAGCTGCGCGGCCACCTCGGCGAAGGAGTCCTGGCTCATGAGCTTTTGCAGGGGCAGGTTCTGCTTGCGCATGGCGCGCGCAATGGCATCCTTGCCCTGCTCGATCGCCTCGTCGCGGCGTTCCTTCGTGAACCAGGCACGGATCTTGTTGCGTGCCCGGGTCGAGGCGACGAAGTTCAGCCAGTCCTGGCTGGGCGCGGCATCCGGATTCTTCGAAGTGAATACCTCGACCGAATCGCCACTGGAGAGCTGGCTCTCGAGCGGCACGAGGCGTCCGTTGACCTTTGCCCCCATGGTGCGGTGGCCTACCTCGGTGTGCACGGCGTAGGCGAAGTCGACCGGGGTGGCTCCCGCAGGCAGACCGATCACCTTGCCCTGCGGGGTGAAGACGTAGACCTCTTTGGCCCCGATCTCGAAGCGCAGTGAGTCGAGGAACTCCCCGGGGTCTTCGGTCTCGGCCTGCCAGTCGGTGATGTGTGCGAGCCAGGCCATGTCCGCGTCATCCCGCAGCGTTCCGGATTCGTCACCCTTGCCCGCGTTGACGCGATCCTTGTACTTCCAGTGCGCGGCAACACCGAACTCGGCCCGCTGGTGCATCTCTTGCGTGCGGATCTGGATCTCGACAGCGCGACCCTGTGGGCCGATGACCGTCGTGTGCAGCGACTGGTACAGGTTGAACTTCGGGGTCGCGATGTAATCCTTGAAGCGACCGGGGATCGGGTTCCAGCGCGCATGGATCGACCCGAGCACCGCATAGCAATCCCGCACCGAGTTGACGAGCACCCGGATGCCCGTGAGGTCATAGATCTCGTCGAACTCGCGACCGCGCACGATCATCTTCTGGTAAATCGAGTAGTACTGCTTGGGCCTGCCTGCGACGATGCCCTTGATCTTCGCGGACTTCAGGTCGTCGTTGACGGCGTCGATGACCTGCTGCACGAACTCCTCGCGCTGCGGGGTGCGCTGCTTGACGAGGCTCTCGATCTCGACGTAGAGCTTGGGATGCAGCACCGCGAACGACAGGTCCTCCAGTTCCAGCTTGATGGCCTGGATTCCCAGCCGATGTGCCAGCGGAGCGTAGATCTCGAGGGTTTCCTGCGCCTTCCGGGTGGCGGAAGCCTCGTCGACGAAGCCCCACGTGCGGGCATTGTGCAGTCGGTCGGCGAGCTTGATGACGAGCACCCGGATGTCCTTGGACATCGCGACGATCATCTTTCGCACAGTCTCGGCCTGCGCGCTGTCGCCGTATTTGAGCTTGTCGAGCTTGGTCACGCCGTCCACGAGCATGGCGATTTCGTCGCCGAAGTCTTTGCGGACCATGTCGAGGGTGTATTCGGTGTCTTCTACCGTGTCGTGCAGGAGGGCCGCGGCAATCGTCTTGGCACCAATGCCGAGGTCGGCCAGGATCTGCGCGACCGCGACCGGATGGGTGATGTAGGGCTCACCGCTCTTGCGCTTCTGCCCGGAATGCGCCCGCTCAGCTGCCGTGTATGCCCGCTCGATGAGGGCGATGTCGGCTTTGGGGTGGTGCGTGCGCACCGTCTTGATGAGACGGTCTACCGCTCCGGCGGGCTGGGCGCGCGAGAACAACCGGGGCAACAGGGTGCGCAGCGAGGCGGCGCTCTGCGTGGTTTCAGTCATTGCGCACCTCCCGCAGCAATTCTAGGTTGCCCTTGCGTGGCATCCTGCGGGGTTCGCCCACGGCGTCGGCGCCCTTCTACGCGGGGGCTTCTACGGGTCCGCCTGCGGCGGCCCACGCAGTCATGCCACCAAGGACGTTCACGGCGTCGTAGCCCTCAGCCAGGAGAAAGCTGGTCACCCGTGCCGACCGGCCACCCAACTCGCAGACGACAAGTAGTTGCCGGCCGGTGGGCAGCTCGTCGAGTCGATCCCTGATCGACGAGAACGGCAGCAGCTGCGCCGTCGGGGCGTGCCCGGCATCCCATTCGTCCTGCTCGCGCACGTCAATGAGCACGGCACCACCGTCGACAAGTTCGATCGCCTCGTCCGGGCCGATCTCCGGCATCTCCGAGTCGTCGGGGTGCGCCACGGTCAGCGCACCGCCCCCGAGGTCGCGCGTGCGGCCGTCACCGTCTTCTTCTTGTCCGAAGCCTGCACGATCGTCTCGCGGGCGCGCAACGCGGCGTAGAGCGGAGCGGCGATGAAGATCGTCGAATAGGTTCCCGCGAAGATACCGATGAACAGGGCCAGGGAGATATCGCGAAGGGTTCCCGCACCGAGGATGAACGCCCCGATGAACAGGATCGAGCCAACCGGCAGGAGCGCGACGACCGAGGTGTTTATCGAACGAACGAGGGTTTGGTTGACCGCGAGGTTAACCGACTCGGCGAACGTTCGGGCTGTTCCCTCGTTGGTGTTCTCGCGAATCTTGTCGAACACCACGACCGTGTCATACAGCGAGTAGCCGAGGATGGTGAGGAAGCCGATGACGGCGGCCGGGGTCACTTCGAAGCCGAGGATGCCGTAGACACCCGCGGTGATGACGAGATCGTGCACGAGGGCGACGAGGGCGGCTACCGACATCTTCCAGGTGCGGAAATACAGCGCCATCACGATCGCGGCGAGGGCGAGGAACACGATCAGGGCGGTGAGGGCCTGCCGCGTGATATCCGCACCCCAGGTGGCGCCGATGAGCGAGACATTGACGGACTTGCTGTCATAGGCGGTCGCCAGCGCATCCCGGATCTTGGTCGACTCGTCGTTGGTGACCACGTCGGTCTGCACGCGAACGGATTCCCCGGAGTTGATGTTGCTCACAATCGAGACGCGCGGGGTTGCCGCCGGCACCACGCTCTTGACTGCCGTGATCGCCAACGACTGGTCGATCGACCCATCGGAGAGCTTCTGCGGCTGCTCCACGGTGAATTCAGAGCCACCACGGAACTCGATGCCGAACTGGAAGCCGCCGCGCAAGAACGGGACCACGATCGCGGCAAGCACGGCGATAATCGCGATGGCGAACCAGATCCTGCGTCGCCCGACGAAGTTGAATGAGCGCTTGCCGGTGTAGAGGTCGTTGCCGAACTGGGAAAAGCTGGCCATCAGGAATCCTTCCCCTTGCCGCGTACGGCTTCCGCTTCAGCGGCTTTCCGCTCGGCGATCGTTTGGCGTTTCGCCGCCTCGCGGCTGCTCGTGACCTGCTTGTTGGCGGGAATGCCGACCGGCGCCCTGAACTGCGCGCGGCCGCGGTATACAGCGCCGAGCGCCTGGGCATCCAGCCCGCTAAACCGGTGACCCTCACCGAAGAACCTGGTGCGCGCGATGAGCTGCAGTACGGGGTGGGTGAACAGCGACACGACCACGAGGTCGATGACCGTCGTGATGCCGAGGGTCAGTGCGAAACCGCGCACGTTGCCGACGGCGAGTGCGAAGAGGATGCTCGCCGCGAGCAGGTTGACGGTGTCGGAGGCCACGACGGTGCGGATCGCGCGCTTCCAACCGGCCTCAACTGCCGACTCCAGGCCGCGGCCATCACGCAGTTCGTCGCGTATTCGCTCGAAGTAGACGATGAATGAATCAGCAGTGATACCGATGGCCACGATGAGGCCGGCGACCCCGGCGAGGGAGAGCCGCAACCCCTGCTGCCAAGACAGCAGCGTGATCACAAGATAGGTGATCGTCGCCGCCACCACCAGCGAGGAGACCGTGACAAAGGCCAGGGCACGGTACTGGATGACCGAATACAGCACGACGAGGATCAGTCCGATGAGGCCCGCGAGCAGTCCGCTGATGAGCTGGGATGAGCCCAGTGTCGCCGAGATGGTGTCGTTGGACTGCACGGTGAAACTGATCGGCAGGGCGCCGAACTTGAGCTGGTCGGCGAGGGTCTTGGCCGAGGCCTGGGTGAAGGAGCCGCTGATCTGCGGCTTGCCGTCGGTGATCACCCCCTGAGTCGTGGGAGCGGAGATGACTTTTCCATCGAGCACGATGGCAAATCGGTTGCGCACGTCGTTCGTGCCGAACCCGAAGAGGCGTTGGGTGACCGACGCGAACTCAGCCGTTCCCTTGTCATCGAAGGTGATGAACACACCCCACTGGCCCGTGCTCACGCCCTGGCTGTTGGTGATGAGGCCACTTGTGGCGTCAGCGATCGTCGTTCCCGCAACTTCAACCGGGCCGAGAATGAACTTCTGCGAGCCGTCGTCCTCACAGGTAATGAGGGGCTTGCCTTCCGGCGCGACGTTGGTCTGGAGAGTGTCGAGCGACTTGCAGTCGAAGTCGGTGTACTGCTGGAAGAGCGCGGGGCTGACCCAGTTGGGGTCACTGGCGTCCGTCGGGCTCGCCGTCGAGGTGGTCGCCAGCGACGGGCTCGGTGTCGAGGTGTCGGTCGGCGTGGGAGTCGCTGTGCTGGAGGTGGAGCTAGCCGCGACCGCTTCGGTGTAGATCACCGGTCGGAATTCAAGCTTGGCCGATGACTCGATGCGCCGAAGCGTCTCGTCGTCGGGGATGCCGGGGATCGACACGACGATGTTTTGCGAGCCCTGAGTGTTGATCTCGGCCTCAGAAACACCGCTCGCGTCGATGCGCTGGCGGATGATCGACACGGCCTGGTCGAGTTGTTCGGTCGAAACGGTCTGGCCACTCTCGAGCTTCGGCGCGAGGATGATCTGCGTGCCGCCCTGGAGGTCTAGCGCCAGCTTGGGCAGCCAGGTCGAGCCGGAGAACAACACACCGGCACCGTTAAGGGCACCGAGCCCAACGATGATGACCGCGAGCCAGGCGAGCGAACGCCACGCCTTCTTCACGGGGGTAGATCTGGCCACCTACGAACTCAGCTTTCTGTGAGCGGGCTTGCTGCGCAAGCGCACACCCGAGAGGGTGCCAGCCGTGCGACGGCTAGCACACAGGTTAGTAGTTACTCGCCGGCCTTTTTGGTCGTGCGTCGCACCGGCTTCTTCGCCGTCGTGTCAATACGCTCGCCATAGGCGGGGGCCGCCTCGACCTGGGCGGCGGCTTCGCGCTCTTCGGCTTCGCGGTTCGCGATCGCCATGGCCTCTTCGACCGAGCGCGGGGCAGTCGGGTCGACGACAGTCGCGTCGACGACCTTCGCGATCGTCTGGCGGTGCACGCGGATGACCACGCCCTTAGCGACTTCGAGCTCTGCTTCGTTGCTGACCTCGTCGATCGACTTGAGCTTGCCGAAGAGGCCGAAGTTTGTCATGACCTCTTTGCCGGGAACGATGGCCTGCTGCAGTTCTTCTTGCTGTGCCTTGCGCTTGCGGCTATTGCGGAACATGAAGAAGACAAGTACCGCAAGGATGACGAGCATCCCAATAGTCAACGGGTCCATGAATTACCTTCCGGGGGCTGGGCTTATCTAAAGAGTGCGGCCGGCCAGTCTAGGCAGACTTGGCTGAAGGGCCATTGTGAATTATAGGTCATCCCCAAAGAGCCCGACGCTGCCGTTCGCCGACGGCGTTGGCGCGAGGCCGAAGTGCTTCCAGGCCGCCCGGGTCGCCACCCGTCCCCGAGGAGTCCTGGTGAGCAGACCGATCCTGACGAGGAAGGGTTCGACCACAGACTCGATGGTCTCCGCCTCCTCCCCCACCGAGACGGCGAGGGTGTTGAGCCCGACGGGTCCGCCATCGAAGCGCGTGAGCACCGTCTGCATGACCGCGCGGTCGAGGCGGTCGAGACCCAATTCATCCACGTCGTAGAGCTCGAGCGCTGCATGCACCGCCGCGATACCGCCGATGCCGTTGACCAACGCGAAGTCACGCACTCGACGAAGCAAGCGGTTGGCAATGCGAGGCGTGCCGCGACAGCGGCCCGCGATCTCGGCGAGGGCTGCCCTGTCGATGTCGAGATCGAGGAGCGTCGCCGCCCGCACGAGCACCTGCTCGAGCTCGGCCTCGTCATAGAACTCGAGGTGCGCGGTAAACCCGAAGCGGTCGCGCAACGGGTTGGGCAGCAGGCCGGAGCGGGTGGTTGCTCCCACGAGGGTGAATGGCGACAGGTCGAGCGGGATGGATGTCGCGCCCGCTCCTTTGCCGACCATGATGTCGATGCGGAAATCCTCCATCGCGAGGTACAGCATCTCTTCAGCCGAGCGCGCCATCCGGTGGATCTCGTCGATGAACAGCACCTCGCCCGGCACCAGCGACGACAGCACGGCCGCGAGGTCGCCGGCGTGCTGGATGGCCGGCCCGCTCGACATGCGCAGCGGTCGACCGCTCTCGTGCGCAACGATCATGGCAAGCGTCGTCTTGCCGAGGCCGGGAGGACCGGCGAGCAGGATGTGGTCGGGCGTGCGATTCTGCATCGCCGCTGCCTGCAACAACAGCTGCAATTGCCCGCGCACCTTCGACTGGCCGATGAATTCGGCGAGCGACTTCGGTCGTAGCGCCCCTTCGAAGGCCAGTTCCGCTTCTGACTCCGGAGTCGGCTGCACGATGGAATCCGGCTCGACGCTCATGGGGTCGCTCCCTGGTTGACCAGGCCGGACTGCGGCCCCAGGTTGGCCAGCGCGAGCCTGAGTAGCGCCGGCACGGCCTCACGGTCTGACTCGGTCGCGGATGCGAGGGCATCCTCGACCGCCTGCATCGCGACGCGCTCTGGCCAGCCGAGGCCGACGAGTGCGACCGTGACATTCTCGCTCACGCTCGAGCGGGCCGGGATCGTGGCGCGAGCCGCGGTGAGGCCCATGAGTTTGCCCGCGAGCGAGACCACGATGAGTTTCGCGGTTTTCGGCCCGATGCCAGAGACCTTGCGGAAGGCCGCGTCGTCTTCACGCTCCACGGCATGCGCGATGTCGGCCGGGGCCATCGCCGCCAGCACACCGAGCGCGCTCTTCGGCCCCACGCCGGTCACCCCGCGCAAGAGGTCGAAGACGATGAGCTCGTCAGGCTCGGCGAATCCGTAGAGCGCGAGGTCGTCTTCGCGCACGATGAGCGCGGTGCGTAGGGATGCCTCGCCCCCGACCCGCAACGAAAGCGCAAGTTGTGGCGTCACCTGCAGGGCCAGCCCGACCCCGCCAACCTCGATCACCACGGTCGTTCCCACTGCAGCGAGGACTGTGCCACGCACCGAGGCGATCACGACGACACCCGCTTTGCCGACCGCTCGGCGTTGTGCCAGGCGCGCTGCGCCGGCGTGAGCGTCGGTGCGGCTCCGGTAAGAACCTGACGAGGCGCCGCCTCGTCAGCGCTGGCGTCGCGGCGACGCAATGCGTCGCTCCAAGCTCCAGCGCGCCATCCATGACAGATGGCGAGGGCCAGGGCATCCGCAGCATCCGCGGGCCGGGGAACGTCGGCCAGCCCGAGCATTTTCGCCACCATCGACCCGACCTGTGCCTTGTTCGCCGCGCCATAGCCGGTGATCGCGGCCTTCACCTCACTGGGGGTGTGCAAGCCGACCGACAACCCACGCGAGGCCGCGATGTGCAGCGCGACCCCGCTGGCCTGGGCCGTGCCCATCACCGTACGCAGGTTGTGCTGCGCGAATACCCGCTCGAGGGCAACGGCCGCAGGTTCGTGCTCGTCGAGGGCGTCCGCGATTCCCCTGGCGATCGCGAGCAGGCGCTGCTCGAGGGGCATATCGGCAGGGGTGTGGATGACGCCGACATACACGAGCGACGCACGGCGAGTCGCCGTGACATCAACGATTCCCACGCCGCACCGAGTGAGACCTGGATCGATGCCCAGTACTCTCAGCGGAGGTTGGGGCCGGAGTGTCATGCCCCCTAGTCTTCGTCCAATTGGGCCTGAACCTCGGCAGACACGTCGTAATTCGAATATATGTTCTGCACGTCGTCGGACTCTTCGAGCGCGTCGATGAGCTTCATGACCTTGCGAGCAGTGTCTGCGTCGACCTCGACGGTGAGGTTCGGAACGAACTCCGCTTCAGAGGAGTCGTAGTCGATTCCTGCAGCCTGCAGCGCCTCACGGGTCGCGACCAGGTGTGCTGTGTCGGTGATGACCTCAAAGCCCTCACCGCGATCGTTGACCTCCTCGGCACCGGCGTCGAGCACTGCCGTGAGGATGTCGTCTTCGGCGACACCGTCGGTCTTGGTGATCGAGATGACGCCTTTGCGGGTGAAGTTGTAGGCGACGCTGCCCGGGTCTGCGAGGTTTCCGCCGTTGCGGCTCATGAGCGTGCGCACGTCGGCAGCCGCGCGGTTCTTGTTGTCGGTGAGGCACTCGACCAGCAGAGCGACGCCGCCGGGGCCATAGCCCTCGTACATGATGGTCAGGTAGTCGACTGCCTCACCGAGCTGGCCTGAGCCGCGCTTGACGGCAGAGTCGATGTTCGAGTTCGGTACAGAGGTCTTCTTGGCCTTCTGGATCGCGTCAACGAGGGTCGGGTTGCCGGAGAGGTCGGCACCGCCCATCTTGGCCGCGACTTCGATGTTCTTGATGAGTTTGGCGAACGACTTGGCTCGGCGAGAATCTTTGATCGCCTTCTGGTGCTTCGTGGTTGCCCACTTGGAGTGGCCTGACATGCTGAACATTCTAGCCAGCGGGCGGATGCCGCCTGCCGTACCATCGCCACGTGGCAGCTCACTGGTTCCGGATCCCGTACGCGAAGAACGCCTTCCTGCGCTCTCTGGACGCCCCGCTCGACTCGCTCACGCTGGTGGAGGGCATCCGCGCCATGCTCGCGTTCGAGCGCGACTACAAGCCCCAGCACGCCCGGCTCGACCGGCTTGGCTGCTCCTGGGAGCCCACCGGCGAACGGTTCGAATTCGTGATCAGCAGGCGAATGCAGCGTGACGGCCAGCCCGAGAAGACGCTGGCGCTCACCTTTTCCTACGCGCTCAGCTCGGCCGCGGGCATCCACGGCACTATCGCCATCGACGGCCCGAGGGATGCCACAGCCACCGAAGGCTACCGGGCGGTCGTCAACGCCCCGGTGCTCGAACGTCGCCTGGACGTCGTGACGAACTAGTCGCGCAGCCGAACCCCCGAGGAGCGCAGCTCCAGCTGGGCGAGCTGGCGCATGACCGACTCGTCGCCGCGTCGCCACGCGGCCATCGGCTCAGCATCGACCTTGGTGAGCGCCGAGATCTTCTGGCTTGCCAGTGCCCGCAGGGCCAGCAGGTCGATGCCCGCGCCGGTGTTCACTATGGCCTGGGCGCGACCGGCACGCCGCGCGAAGCGGATGCGCGGAACCAGCCAGAGCGCGAGGATCGTCAGGATCGGCAAGACCGCGATCCCGATCCCCAGACCGGTCGCGAGCTGTGACACCGCCACCTGCTGGCTCTGGCCCGCCGACTCGAGCGCCGCACCCGCGCCGCTGGCCCCGTCGAAAGGAACCCGGATGCCGGGCCCGATCAGCGGCACGCCACCGAGCGTGTTGCCGACTTCGGTCATCGTCTCCTTGAAACCGGTGCCGGCGTCTTCCATCTGCCTGCCGAACACCGAGAGGTTTTCGACGAGTTGGTAGACCACGATTCCCAGCCACACCCAGGCCGCGATGGCGGCCAATGCCAGCAGGTCAGCAATGATCTGGCGCGTGCGGCGTGGGGCGAAGTCGGAATACGGTTTCATTTCCCCACTATCCCGCAGTGCCGCCCGACTCGCTAGGCGACCGCTACCTTGCCGAGAAAGTATTCGTGGAACCGCGTGTCCCCGGTCATTTCCGGATGGAAGGACGTACCCAGGAGGTTACCCTGCTCGACGGCGACGACCCGGCCATCGGCTAGGGATGCCAGCACCGTGGCCTTCTCCCCCACCGCTTCCACCACCGGGGCGCGGATGAATACCGCGTGCACCGGCGGGTCGCCGAGCACCGGCACCTCAAGGTCTGTCTCGAAGGAGTCCAACTGCGACCCGAATGCGTTGCGACGAACCACTAGGTCAAAGCCACCGAGAGTCTGCTGGCCGTTGATCGAGTCCAGCAGGCTGTCTGCAAGCATGATCAGGCCAGCACAGGTGCCATAGACCGGGAGCCCGGATGCGATGGCCGCCGTGAGCGGCTCGGCGAGCCCGAACAGGCGGCTGAGCTTGTCCATCACGCTCGACTCGCCGCCGGGAATCACCAGCCCGGCCACGCGCTCAAGTTCTTCGGGGCGCTTGACCGGCACGGCATCCGCCCCGAGCGAGCGCAGCACCGCGATGTGCTCGCGGAAGTCGCCCTGCAGGGCGAGGACCCCTACCTGGCCACGCTGAGCGGGAAAGCTACCAGCCACGCTCAGAGAGGCGGTGCGGTGCTGCGAGATCTGACACGTTGATGCCGACCATCGCCTCGCCGAGCCCGCGGCTGGCCTCGGCGATGACGGCGGCGTCCTCAAAGAAGGTGGTGGCCTTGACGATAGCCGCGGCGCGTTTGGCGGGGTCACCGGACTTGAAGATGCCCGAGCCGACGAAGACGCCGTCTGCTCCGAGCTGCATCATGAGCGCGGCATCCGCCGGGGTGGCCACGCCGCCTGCCGTGAACAGCACGACCGGGAGCTTGCCCGCGGCGGCGACCTCAGCGACCAGGTCGTAGGGTGCCTGTAGCTCTTTGGCGGCGACGTAGAGCTCGTCCTTCGACTTGCCCTTGAGGGCGCTGATCTCGCCGAGGATGGTGCGAATGTGCTTGGTCGCCTCGGAGACATCCCCCGTGCCGGCCTCGCCCTTGGAGCGAATCATCGCCGCACCCTCGGTGATGCGGCGCAGCGCCTCCCCCAGGTTGGTCGCGCCGCACACGAACGGGACCGAGAAGTTCCACTTGTCAATGTGGTTAACGTAGTCCGCTGGTGAGAGCACCTCTGACTCGTCGATGTAGTCGACCTTGAGGGCTTCGAGCACCTGGGCCTCGACGAAGTGGCCAATGCGGGCCTTCGCCATTACCGGGATCGACACCGCGGCGATGATGCCGTCAATCAGGTCGGGGTCACTCATCCGGGCGACTCCACCCTGCGAGCGGATGTCGGCGGGCACGCGCTCGAGAGCCATGACGGCGACGGCACCGGCATCCTCAGCGATCTTCGCCTGGTCGGCGGTCACGACGTCCATGATGACGCCGCCCTTGAGCATTTCCGCGAGGCCGCGCTTGACGCGGCTCGTGCCTAGCTGTTCGTTCTTGTCGGTGCTCATGTTGCCCAATTCTACGTCGTGGTTCTGTGGTGGACTCGTGGCCACCTGAAGGTCAGTGGTTACCAGGCCACGCCCTCGCGATCTCTTCTCGCACCTCGCCGAGAAGCCGCGGCACAGCTTTCGTGCCCGCAACAATCGGGAAGAAGTTCGAGTCGAGCTCCCATCGCGGCACCACGTGCTGGTGCAGGTGCTCCGCGATGCCGGCCCCGGCGATGCGGCCCTGGTTCATGCCGATGTTGAAGCCGTGGCACTTCGCCGTCTCGGTCAACACCCGCATGGCGGTCTGGGTCAGGCTAGCGATCTCGGCGGTCTCCTCGTCGGTCGCCCCGTCATACGTTGCAACATGGCGGTACGGGCAAACCAGCAGGTGACCGCTGTTGTACGGGTAGAGATTGAGCACAACATAGGCGTGTATGCCGCGCGCGACGATCAGGGCCTCCTCGTCGCTCAGCGTCGGCGCGATGCAGAACGGGCACTCGCCCGGAAGCGGTTCCTGTTCGGCGTTCGACTGGATGTAGGCGATGCGGTGCGGCACCCACAGGCGCTGGAACGCGTCGGGGACAGCGGCAAACCCCGCCGCTGGCTCGACATCGGGCCCGAGGTCGCTGCCGTCGTAATCCTTCATCGCTAGACCTGCGCGTGCTCGGCGATGGCGGTCGTGACACGGGCGATCGCTTCGGCGATCGGCACGCCGTTCTCCTGGGTGCCATCCCGGAAGCGGAAGCTCACCGAGCCGTTGGCCTTGTCTTCTTCCCCCGCGATGAGCTGGAAGGGCACCTTCTGGGTGGTGTGGGTGCGGATCTTCTTCTGCATCCGCTCGCTCGAGGCGTCGAGCTCAGCACGCACTCCCTTGGCACGAAGCTGCTGGATGACCCCGCCGAGGTACTCCTCATGCGCCTCGGCCACCGGAATCCCGACTACCTGCACGGGTGACAGCCACACCGGGAAGGCCCCCGCGTAGTGCTCAAGCAGGATCGCGAAGAACCGTTCAATCGAGCCGAGCAGCGCGCGGTGGATCATGATCGGCTGCTGCTTTGTGCCGTCAGCCGCGGTGTACTGCAGGTTGAACCGTTCCGGCTGGTTGAAGTCGAGTTGCACCGTCGAGAGTTGCCAGGTGCGACCGATTGCATCCATCGCTTGCACCGAAATCTTCGGGCCGTAGAAGGCTGCGCCGCCCGGATCGTCGACGAGCGTGAGCCCCGACTCGTTGCCGACCTGGCGCAGAGTTTCGGTCGCGTCATCCCATTGCACATCGGTGCCGACCGACTTGTTCGGGTCGCGCGTGGAGAGTTCGAGGTAGAAGTTGTCGAGGCCGTAGCCGCGCAGGGTCTCAAAGACGAACTCGAGCTGGCTCTTGATCTCATCTTTCACCTGGTCGGGAGTCACGTAGATGTGCGCGTCGTCCTGGGTGAGTCCGCGCACGCGGGTGAGGCCCTGAAGCGTGCCGCTCTTCTCGTAGCGGTACACGGTGCCGAACTCGGCGAGACGCAGCGGCAGCTCTCGGTAGCTGCGACCGCGAGCGTCGAAGATCAGGTTGTGGAACGGGCAGTTCATGGGCTTGAGGTAGTAGTCCTGCCCCTGGCGAGTCACGTTTCCGGCTTCGTCGTGCTCCTCGTCGAGGTGCATCGCCGGGAACATGCCGTCTTTGTACCACTGCAGGTGGCCGCTGGTTTCGAACAGCGTGCCCTTGGTGATGTGGGGCGAATAGACCTGCTCGTAGCCGTGGGCGACGAGGCGCTCGCGCATGTAGTTCTCGATCTCGCCGCGGATGATGCCGCCCTTGGGGTGGAACACCGCGAGGCCAGAGCCGATCTCGTCGGGGAAGGAGAACAGGTCGAGCTCGCTGCCGAGCTTTCGGTGGTCGCGCTTGGCGGCCTCCTCCTGGCGCGTCTGGTACTCCCGCAGTTCGTCTTTGGTAGGCCAGGCCGTGCCGTAGATGCGCTGAAGCTGCTTGTTCTTCTCCGAGCCGCGCCAGTAGGCCGCGGCGTTGCGGGTGATCCCCCAGCCGTTGCCGATCATGCGGGTGTTCGGCAGGTGCGGTCCCCGGCAGAGATCCTTCCAGAACACCTCACCGGTCTTGCCGTCGACATTGTCGTAGATCGTGAGTTCGGCTCCGCCGACCTCGACCGACTCGTTGTCTTCGCCCGCGCCTTTAAGCCCGATCAGCTCGAGCTTGTAGGGCTCGTTCGCCATCTCCGCACGCGCCTCGGCCTCGGTCACGACCCGGCGCCGGAAGCGCTGGCCCTGCCGCACGATTCGATCCATCGCCTTCTCGATCGCCTTGAGATCTTCGGGCGTGAAAGGCTGCTCGACATCGAAGTCGTAATAGAAGCCGTCGGTGATCGGCGGCCCGATGCCGAGCTTCGCCTCGGCGTTGATCGACTGCACGGCCTGCGCCATGACGTGCGCGGCGGAGTGCCTCAGGATGTTCAGCCCGTCGGCCGAATCGATCGTGACCGGTTCGACGGTGTCGCTGTCAGTCGTCGTCGCCGCGAGATCTTTCAAGTCGCCGTTGACGCGCATGGCGACAACGTTGCGGTCGGTGAACAGCTCAAACCCGGTCTTACTCACCCTGCAACTTTAGCGGCGACTCTTGCGGTGCTTGATCCGTGCCTCTACAGTAACGGTTACTCATGAGCAACCAATCGGCAGCCAGAATCCCCGCCTCCCAAGTGCTCGACGCACTGGGTGACCCGATGCGGCGCGAGATCGTGGAGCGGCTGAGCGGCGGTGCACTGCCGGTGGGCGAGCTCGCGGCATCCCTGCCGATTGGTCGGCCGGCTGTGAGCAAGCACCTACGCGTGCTCACCAACGCCGGGCTCGTGCAACACAGCTCACGAGGAACTCGCAATCTCTACGTGCTCGCGCCGGAAGGTCAACGCGAGCTTCAGCAGTGGCTCGTCGCCATGTGGGGCGGCGCGCTCGACTCGTTTGCTTCGTATGTCGAAAGCCAATCAATCGAAAGGAAGGCGGAATGACCGCACCAGTTCGTCGCGAGGTGCTCGTGACCGCAACGCCGAGCCGCGCCTTCGACCTCTTCACCGGGCGCATCGGCGACTGGTGGCCGCTCGCCCAGTTCGGCGTCTTCGGCGACGGAACCGTGGCCTTCGAAGACCGCTTGATTGTCGAACGCTCCGATTCTCGCGAATCTGTTTGGGGTGAGGTCACCTCGTGGGATCCGCCCTCGTCACTCGGCTTCACCTGGCATCCCGGCTATGGCGTCGAACATGCCACCGATGTGCTTGTCACCTTCGCCGAGCACGACGACGGAACACTGGTTTCACTTGTGCATACCGGGTGGGAGCGGATGACCGATCCCGACGCCTCGGCGCACGAGTACCGCAACGGCTGGCCCGGGGTGCTCGCCGGGTTCGCGGCGCTGGTGGATGCGGCATCCTGAGGCGCTCAGCAAGAGCAGGCGATCAACCGTTAGCCCGCCGGGCCGACCATTTGTCCGTGGTTCGTCCGAAGCTTGTTCGCACGAGCAAGAGTTTGGGGAGGTCGCAGAGCGGATGACGGACACGTTGTGGCTTCAGGCAGGTCGGGCGCCATCCGTCGTGAGGGACCAAGACCACCTGGTTCGTCTCGTGGCCGAACTAACTTCGGTCGGGCAAAGGGGGCTTCTCAGGGTCAAATTCCAGCCGAGCAGGCACGCAGTTGTCATCCGGAAGTTTGGTTCATTCGTGATCCTCGAAATCGAGAGCCAGAGAAGCGGTCGCGTGCCGCGCCTCGCCCCCAGAACCATCTGGATCGCGCGTGCCGCTGAAACGGCTTGGAGTTGGGTTCACGAGCATCCCGGAGACACTCGCTGAACCCCTCCCATTGAATGCCCCCCGGGACCACCAGTCCCGCTCTGTCGCCGCAGCGCCTACTGCTTCACTGCCCGACGGAACGTGCAACCACGGTGACCACCACTGCGTTGCCGAGATTGGGATCGATCGAGCGGTGCAACCCCAACTCGGTTATCCGACCGTCCTGAGGATGCCACTGGCGATTCGGCTGTGTCGTGCCCAACAGAGGCCCCAAGGCGTCAATTGTTGGCTTCCAGAGATTGAGCCAGTTGCGGCGGGGGCCGACCACGAACGCCAACTCGAGCGCAACAGGGCCGTCAGCCAACACATTCGCCTCAAGCACTTGTTCATGAATCTGACTCTTGTAGGCACCGGTCGTCGACGAGGCCGTCGTGCTGACCTTGCCCGAGTAGTCAAACCCCTCGGGCATTGCAGTTTCGCGAGCCTTGTCCCATCGAATCGACGAAGTACCATCTGCGCTCTTGGTAGCCCACACAGACACCAATTCGAGATCACGACCGATCGTCAACCGCCGCGCCAACGGAAACACGTAATTGTCTAAGTCGTAATGATGCAGCCAACCGGGTTTTCCGGCCAACCCCACATCGAGACGCAGCGCCACCGGCCCCGTGGTAGTAGCCAGAGAAGGCGCCAACTTGCCCTCGGCATGATCCAACGCGGCGGAGAGATTCTGCTGGTCGACATGCAGAGTTGCGTTCCAACTCGCCAGCCGCGGGCCAACCTGCAGTTCAAACGGAACCCCTTCGGGGCGACTGTAGAAGGTGGGTTCAGGTGCCATCTGGCAACAATGGCATAGGCATAGGACGCCCGCGCGTGGGTGGTCCTCGCCCAAGGTACTGGGATCGAACCAGGACGATCGCCTAGGGGTGAACGCGTATAGCGTTCGCCGGCGATCGTCGGTCGCCGGCTCGCTCCCGGTACTGCTTTTCCAACGAAGAATGCCCCGGGTTCATCCCGGGGCATTCTTCGTTTCGGTGGGCGGTACTGGGATCGAACCAGCGACCTCTTCCGTGTCAGGGAAGCGCGCTACCGCTGCGCCAACCGCCCATGGGTGTTTCTGTTGGACATCCCGAAGGACATTCCGAGGTGACGACGGGATTTGAACCCGTGTACACGGCTTTGCAGGCCGTTGCCTCGCCTCTCGGCCACGCCACCGCGCGCAGGAGGTACCAGAAGCCCAAAAGGCGGGTACTGACACTTCCCACTCGAGCGGATGACGAGATTCGAACTCGCGACCCTCACCTTGGCAAGGTGATGCGCTACCACTGCGCCACATCCGCATTTGCTCACATTTCTGTGTGCGTGATTGACCTTAGCCGATGATCATGGTGGGAGCCAATTCTGTGACGGCCGTGTTGCGAAGCTATGGCAAGATTGGTGCCGTAGGGCGATTGGCGCAGTTGGTAGCGCGCTTCCTTCACACGGAAGAGGTC
>JAYUVE010000005.1:0-46356 GCA_043754275.1 Microbacteriaceae bacterium
TTCACCGTTCGACTTGCATGTGTTAAGCACGCCGCCAGCGTTCATCCTGAGCCAGGATCAAACTCTCCATAAATGTTTGATTGCTCGAGCGCCGCATCGAATAAACGCTGCGTAGCCCGGCACATCTAGCGCCACCCGCATCCGGAATGGGATGTCGAGGTGACAAGTTTGAAACTGACAGAACAAATCAATACTGACTTGCTTTGTTGTTAATCATTTTCCAAAGGAATCCGTGACCAACCGAAGTTGGCCAACGGGTTTTTGGCATTTGACATTGTGCACGCTGTTGAGTTCTCAAGGATCGGGCGCGCCTAAAACGAGGCCTTGCGGATTTGTTTTAGGGCAACTGCTCTAACCTACCACCAGGAGGGCTGCTGTCAATTCGACAGGCCGAGATTTTCGACACTCAGAGTGCCGATCTCGGATGCACTCTCCGGGCGGTTTTTCATCCGAAATCAGTGCTCGTACTTCTACGAGAGAAGAACAAACGCTAACTGGATTCAGTCCCTCTTGAGGCCGGCGAGTTCTGCGACTCGGTCGAACCTTTGGGGTGACAAGGGATTACATTACGTGGGCTTTGGGGGTCTGCCAAATCTCGACGCATCCCGGGCGTGTCGCCCACTCCAGTCACTCCACGAAGACGCCGGCGAGGGTCTTCTTCCCTCGCCTGAGGACGGCCATCCGACCGGGGAGGACCGAGCCTGCGAGGGCTGCTGACGCGTCATCCACCCGCACGTTGTTCACGTAGACGCCGCCCTGTTCGATCGCGCGGCGGGACTCCCCCACGCTCGACGTGAGCCCGGTATCTACGAGGAGCTGCGCGATGAGGGTGGATGCCGGACTCGTGGTGTTGGGCAGTTCACGCAGCGCCGACTCGAGGGTGGCGTCATCCAGTGCGGAAAGCTCGCCCTGACCGAACAGGGCGTCTGCCGCCGCGATCGCTGCGGTGGTCGCGGCCTCACCGTGCACGAGCGAGGTCACGAGCCAGGCGAGCCGCTTCTGGGCCGCTCGCTTGAACGGCTCGGCGAGAACCGCCACGGCGAGCTCGTCGATCTCGGCGCGGGTCAGGAACGTGAAAATCTTGAGCCGCTCGATGACGTCGGCGTCGTCGGTGTTGAGCCAGAACTGGTAAAACGCGTATGGACTCGTCATCGAGGGATCGAGCCAGACCGCATTGCCCTCGCTCTTGCCGAACTTCGTGCCGTCTGAGTTGGTGATGAGCGGGGTGCCGATCGCGTGGGCGCTCTTGCCCTCCGCGCGGTGGATGAGGTCGGTGCCACTGGTGAGGTTGCCCCACTGGTCGCTGCCCCCGGTCTGCAGCACGCAGCCGTACGAGCGGTACAGCTCCAGGAAGTCCATGCCTTGCAGGATCTGGTAGCTGAACTCGGTGTAGCTGATGCCCGCGTCGCTGCCCAGGCGGGCGCTCACGGCATCCTTCTTGAGCATGGTGCCAACACGGAAATGTTTGCCGACATCGCGGAGGAAGTCGATGGCACTCATCGGTGCCGTCCAGTCCAGGTTGTTCACGAGCCGGGCGGCATTGTCGCCGTCGAAGCTCAGGAACTTCGAGACCTGGGCCTGGAGGTATCCCACCCATTCGGCGACCGTGGCGGCATCGTTGAGGGTGCGCTCGGCGGTGGGGCGCGGGTCGCCGATCAGGCCCGTCGAGCCGCCGACCAGGCCCAGCGGCTTGTGGCCTGCGAGTTGGAGGCGGCGCATGAGCAGCAGCTGCACGAGGTTGCCGAGGTGCAGGCTCCGGGCGGTGGGGTCGAAGCCGCAGTAGTACGTGATCGGCGGCCCGGCGAGCAGTGACTTGAGTTCGTCGACGTTGGTGGAGACGTGCACGAGGCCGCGCCAGGTGATCTCTTCCCAGACGTCAGGGAAAGACGGGTCGTTCGCCTGGGTGGCGAGCTGTTCTGAGGCGGGGGCTGGCACGAGTTCAACCGTAGCGGAGCCGTGCTCGCCGCCGTGCGGTACTAAGAGGATCGCGAGCCACGCAGGCCCGTAGGCCTGATAGTGAATAATCAGTTCTCTAGGCTTGATTCAAGACAATCAGTTCTCTAGGCTTGATGCTAAAGAAAGGTGAGCATCATGATCGTCATCACCGCAGACCAGCGCAGCAGCCGGACGACCCCGGATGCTGCTGCGCAAGCCATCGCCGACCTTGCCCGCGATTGGGCTGGCGAACTGCTGCTTGCGCCGGAGCGCTCGGCCGGGGACGAGATCCAGGTCGTGGTCGCCGAGCCGGGCGCAGCGCTGGGCATCCTGCTCGCCCTCACCCGCACCGAGCGTTGGAGTGTGGGCCTGGGCGTGGGCGACATCGACCGACCGCTCGGGGCGAACGCCCGCGAGAGCACGGGCGCGGCCTTCGTCGCTGCCCGACGGGCCGTCGAGCGCGCCAAGAAGCGCCCCACCCACTTCGCCCTGGCAAGCGAGCCGGGCGTTGCCCTCGCCGTCGACGTGGAGGCGCTCATCGACCTCCTCCTGCTGCTGCGCGAGCGCCGCACCGAACCGGGCTGGGAGCTTCACGACCTCCTGGCCGCGGGCGGCAGCCAGGTCGAGGCCGCCCGCACCCTGGCAGTCACGCCGCAGTCGGTCAGCGCCCGCGCACACGCCGCTGGCCTGCGCGCCGAGCAGGCCGCGACGGTGGCATTGCGTAACATGCTGGGCATGCTGGACAGGCAGGTCGCCGGATGACATCCGCGCTGTGGGTGGGAACACTCATCGCCCTCGCGGTGGCCGTGGTGCTCGCCATCGTCTCTGCCGCAATTCGGCGGGACTGGTTGGGCCTGCCGGTGGTGCTCCCGCTCGGGATGGTGCTCGCGCTGCGGATTCTAGCCGTGCCGCAACCAGGCGGGGCTGGCCTCGGGGTCGCGCTGGGCATCCTGCTGGTCGTGCTCGCGACCGTGGGCGGCGGTCCGCTCGTGGCTTTCGTGCTGCGGGTCATCCTGCGCAGCCCGGAGAAGCTCGGCAAGAACGGCGTCGACCTTGACGCACATGACGACCGGTTGCACCGCGGTAAGCGAAGCAAGACCGACGAGAAGGAAGTCCTGCGCGGCGGGGCGACCATCGGCTACCTGGAACGACTCGCGACCGCCGGTGCCGTGCTCGTCGGCCAGCCCACGGTGATCGCCATCGTCGTCGCGATCAAAGGGCTCGGGCGCTTCACCGAGCTCGACAGTTCGGCCGCGCGCGAGCGCTTCATCGTCGGCACCCTCCTGAGCCTGATCTGGGCGGGAGCCTGCACGGCGGGCATTATCGCGACCTGGTGACCGGGCCCGCACGGTTCTTGGCCGCGTGGGCCTTGTAGGGCGAGACCGTGGGGTCGCCCGGGATCCAGAATCGCCAGGGGTAGTCGTCGGTGCCACCCGTACCCGAGACGCCGGTGCGGGGGCCTGTCGCGAAGGGCTGGGGATGGGCCGGCAGGTCGAGGCGCACCCTCCCGGCTTCGAGATCGAGGCCGCCGTCGGCCAGCGTGATGCCGAGGGCCACGCACAGTCGGGCCGGACCCCGGGCGAGGTCGGCGTCGGTCTTGCTCGTGGCGCGGCGCATCCTTGCCGTCTCGACGCCGGCTACCACCTCGCCGGCACGCAGCAGGACCGCGGATGCCACGCCCACCGGCGAACACGTCACGTTCGCGCACACGTGCATGCCGTACGTGAAGTAGGTGTACAGGTGACCGGCCTCGCCATACATCACGGCGTTCCGTCGACCCGGACCACGGAACGCGTGCGAACCGGGGTCGAGCTCCCCGAGGTAAGCCTCGACCTCGGTTACCCGGACGGTGACATCGCCCACGCTCACGAGCGCGCCGAGCAGCAACGGCGCGACCTCGGTCGACGGCCGCTCAAGCAGGTCGCGGAGCTTCACGAGCCCAAAAGCACTAGCCAGCTCAGAAGAGCGGGATCCCGTTCACGGCGATGATGATGAAGCCGGCGATGATGATTGCCGCGCTGACCGTCACGACGATGATGAGGCCCCGCCGGGACATCCCTCGGCGCCACCAGCCCGGGTCTTGGTCTTTCTGCAGCGTCATATCGGGCTCCTCATGGTCAGTGCGCCTACGCGCGCAGTCAATTCTGCCTGTTGTTCTTTCACCCGCGCTGGCGCGGTGCCGCCGGCGCCGGTGCGGCTGGCCACCGATCCCGCCGCGGTGAGCACGTCCTGCACTCCCCCGCTGAGGTGCGGGGAGACGCTCGCATACTGCTCATCGGTGGGTTCGTGCAGCTCGAGTCCGTTGTCCTCGCAGAACCGCACGAGGGCGCCTGCGATTTCGTGCGCCTCACGGAACGGCACCCGCGAGCGCACCAGCCAGTCAGCGACGTCGGTGGCGAGGGAGAAGCCTTGCGGCGCCAGCTCGGCCATCCTGTCGAGGTCGAAGGTCAGGGTGCTCACCATCCCGGTGAAGGCGGGCAGCAGCACCTCGAGAGTTTCGACGGAGTCGAAAGCCGGCTCCTTGTCTTCCTGCAGGTCGCGATTGTAGGCGAGCGGCAGGCCCTTGAGCGTGGCAAGCAGGCCCGTGAGGTTGCCGATGAGCCGCCCCGACTTGCCGCGGGCGAGCTCCGCGATGTCGGGGTTCTTCTTCTGCGGCATGATGGACGAGCCCGTCGAATACCCGTCGTCGAGCCGGACGAAGCCGAACTCGCGGGTGTTCCAGATGATGAGCTCCTCGGCGAAGCGGGAGAGATCGATGCCCAGCTGCGCGGCGATGAAGGTGAACTCGGCCACGACATCCCGGCTCGCCGTCGCGTCGATCGAGTTCTCGGTGGGCCGCGACAGCCCCAGTTCTTTTGCGACGAGGGCGGGGTCGAGCCCGAGGCTTGACCCGGCCAGAGCCCCAGCACCATAAGGACTCGTGGATGCCCGCACCCGCCAATCCCGCAGCCGCTCAAGCCCGCGTACCAACGGCCAGGCGTGGGCGAGAAGGTGATGGGCGAGCAGCACCGGCTGCGCGTGCTGGAGGTGAGTGCGCCCGGGAAGGATCGCTCCCCCGGCCTTCTCGGCCTGGGCGTTTATCGCGTCGATGAGGTCGACCACGAGCGCATTGATCGCGAGGGAATGGTCGAGCAGGTACATCCGGATGAGGGTGGCGATCTGGTCGTTGCGGCTGCGTCCTGCGCGCAGTCTGCCGCCGAGTTCTGGCCCGACGACCTCGATGAGGGCCGCCTCGAGCGCGCCGTGCACGTCCTCGTCCGCAGGCTCGGCGATGAGTTCGCCGGTCGTCACCCGGCGGGTGACTTCGTCGAGCCCGGCGTGCATCTCAGTCTCCTCATCGGGAGTGAGGTAGCCCGCCGCGGCGAGGGCTTTGGCGTGCGCGTGGGACCCCGCGATGTCGTACAGCGCGAGCGCCCAGTCAAACTGGGTGGACTTGCTCAGTCGGGCGAGTTCGGGCGAAGGGCCGCTCGCGAAACGAGCGCCCCACAGCGAACCCTCACCCGTGCCCGCCATATCTAGCCCCGCAGGTCGCGACGCGCGGAGATCTTGCTCGGCAGCGACCAGATCTCGATGAAGCCCTTGGAGAGCGACTGGTCGAACGAGTCGCCCGTGTCGTAGGTGGCAAGCGAGAAGTCGTAGAGGCTCTGCTCGCTCTTCTGCCCGGTCACGACGGCCCGGCCACCCTGCAGTGTGAGCCGGATGTCGCCGCTCACGTACCGCTGGGTGTCGTCGATGAAGACGTCGAGGCTTCTTTTCAAACCGGAGTACCAGAGGCCGTCGTAGACGAGGTTCGCCCACTCCGACTCGACGCCACGTTTGTAGCGCCCGAGGTCGCGCTCGAGCGTGAGGCTCTCCAGCGCCTCGTGCGCCGCATAGAGGGCGATAGCCGCGGGAGCCTCATAGACCTCGCGGCTCTTGATGCCGATCAGGCGATCCTCGACCACATCGATGCGACCCACGCCGTGCTTGCCGGCGAGCTCGTTCATCTTCTCGATGATCTTCAGCGGCGACATGGTCACACCATCGATGGCGGTCGGGATGCCCGACTCGAAGTGAATCGTAACCTCATCGGCATCCTTGGTGACCGAGGGGTCCATCGTGTACTCGTAGAGGTCCTCGATGGGGGCGTTCCACGGATCCTCGAGGAACCCAGTCTCGACGGCGCGACCCCACACGTTCTTGTCGATGGAGTACGGGTTCTTCGCCGACTGGCGGATGGGGAGGTTGTGCTCCTCCGCGTAGAGGATGGCCTTGTCGCGCGTGAGGGCGAGGTCGCGCACGGGGGCGATCGACGTGAGATCAGGGGCCAGGGCGGCGACGGCTGCCTCGAACCGCACCTGGTCGTTACCCTTGCCCGTGCATCCATGAGCGACGCTGTCGGCGCCGAGTTTCTTCGCGGTGATGGCCAAGTGTTTGGCGATCACCGGGCGGCTGAGCGCAGAGACTAGGGGGTAGCGCTTCTGGTACAGGGCGTTGGCCTTGAGGGCGGGCATGAGGAAGTCGTCGGCGAACTCGTCTTTCGCGTCGACGACGATCGCCTCGACGGCACCGCAATCGAGGGCGCGCTGGCGGATGTCTTCCATGTCTTCGCCACCCTGGCCGACGTCGACCGCGAGCGCGACGACTTCCTTGCCGGTGGCGTCGTGCAGCCAACCGATGCCCACCGAGGTGTCGAGTCCGCCCGAGTAGGCGAGGACGACGCGTTCTGCCATGTGTGTTGCTCCTTGTTTCATCCAGCTTATTGTGACCGCATCCCGAACCTGCCCTGCGCGATTCGGTTAATGCGACGACACTCCGTGTGGCGGCATCCGCTCATGGGCGTGTCGCCCGGTTAACCTAATCGCGACGATCAGCCGCGCGCTCCAGCAGCCACACCATGAGCGCCTTCTGCGCGTGCAGGCGGTTCTCGGCCTCGTCCCAGATGACGCTCTGCGGGCCGTCGATGACCTCGGAGGTCACCTCGTAGCCGCGGTCCGCGGGCAGGCAGTGCAGGAAGATCGCGTCGGGTTTAGCGAGCGACATGAGTTCGGCATCCACCTTGTAGGAGCTGAGGGATGCCACGCGCGCGGCCTTCTCCTCCTCCTTGCCCATCGACACCCAGGTGTCGGTCACGACGACGTCAGCGCCTGCCGTGGCTTCGGCTGGGTCGGTGTAGATGGTCACAGAGCCGCCCGTCGTCACGGCGATCGCGTCGGCGTCGGCCACCACGCGCTCGTCGGGCATGTAGTCGGCCGGGCAGGCGACGCGCACGTGCATCCCGGCGGTCGCTCCAGCGAGCAGGTAGGAGTGGACCATGTTGTCGGCGCCGTCACCGAGGAAGGTGACGGTGAGGCCCGCCAGCTGACCCTTCTGCTCGCGAATGGTCAGCAGATCGGCGAGCAGCTGGCAGGGGTGGAACTCGTCGCTCAGGGCGTTGATCACGGGCACTGTCGTGTTTGCCGCCATCTCGACGAGACCCGACTGCGCGTAGGTGCGCCACACGATCGCTGCGACCTGGCGCTCGAGTACGCGGGCGGTGTCGGAGGGGCTCTCCTTGCCGCCGAGCTGGCTGTTCGCGGTGGAGATGATGAGCGGCACTCCCCCGAGGTCGGCAATGCCGACCGCGAACGACACTCGCGTGCGGGTTGACGACTTGTCGAAGATCACTGCGACCGTTTGCGGGCCGGCGAGGGGCTTGCGACCCCAGCGGTCGGCCTTGATCTGCTCGGCGAGGTCGAGGATCGCCGTCTGCTCGGACTGGGTCAGGTCGTCATCACGAAGGAAGTGCCGGGTCATGATGTCGCCTCCGTGCTTGCTGTGGTCAGGGCCGTAGTGAATTTCTCGATGAACTCTGCGACGTGCGTTTCGCCG
Source organism: Microbacteriaceae bacterium (assembly GCA_043754275.1). GTDB lineage: Bacteria > Actinomycetota > Actinomycetes > Actinomycetales > Microbacteriaceae > Rhodoglobus. The sequence goes on from JAYUVE010000005.1 coordinate 7,786, forward strand.
ATGATGAGCGGCGGTGCGATCCGGATGCTCGAATCGTTGGGCGCGTTGACGATGAGCCCGGCTGCTGCCGCGGCCTTCACCACCGCGGGCCCGACCGGCTTCTCGAGACCGACGCCGATGAGTAACCCCTTGCCCCGGATCGCCGCGACGAGTGGTAGCCCTTTCAGGGCAGCCGCGATGTCAGTTCCGCGCTTCGTGGCATTCTCCAGCAGCCCCGCCCGCTCGATTTCCCCGAGCACGGCGTTGGCCGCGGCCGTCGCGAGCGGGTTGCCGCCGAAGGTGCTGCCGTGCTGGCCGGGCATGAGGAGATCGGATGCCGCGCCGAAGGTGATCAGCGCACCGATAGGCACTCCCCCGCCGATGCCTTTCGCCACCACGATCGCGTCGGGCACGATCCCGTGCTGCTGGAACGCGAACCAGGATCCCGTGCGCCCTGCCCCGGTCTGGATCTCATCGACGATGAGGAGTACGCCGTGCTTCGACGTGAGCTCCCGCGCCGCATCGAGGTAACCCTCGGGCAGGTCGACGACGCCCGCCTCACCCTTGATGGGCTCGATGACGAGAGCCGCGACATCCCGACCGATCGCGCGCTCGAGGGCCTCGATCGTCGACTCGATGTGCTCAACGTTCGGCAGGAGCGGCTCGAAGGGTCCGCGCAGGGCGGGCTTGCCGGTCAGCGAGAGCGAGCCCATGGTGCGCCCGTGGAACGAATCTTGCAGGGCGAGGATGCGCGGGCGGGCCGTGCGCCGCGCGAGCTTGATCGCCGCTTCGATCGCCTCGGCGCCCGAGTTGCAGAAGAAGACACGGTCGCCACCGCTCAGCCGGAGAAGCCGCGCGGCAAGTTCGAGTTGGGGCGGGGTCGCGAAGTAGTTGGAGACATGGGCGAGGGTCGCGACCTGCGTGCTGACGGCATCCACCAGCACCGGGTGTGCGTGTCCGAGGGAGTTAACGGCGATGCCGGCCAGGAAGTCGAGGTACTTGTTGCCGTCGGAGTCCCAGACGTAGCAACCCTCACCGCGCACCAGTTCCATGCTCGGCAGGGCGGCCGACTTCATGATGTGGGCGCTGTACTCGTCTTGCCAGGTTCTTGTCGATGCACTCATGCTGGGACCACCTCCGTGCCGATGCCGCTTTGGGTGAAGACCTCGAGGAGGATCGCATGCGGCTCCCGCCCGTCGATGATCGCGGCCTTGGGAACCCCGGCCGCCACGGCGTCATGGCACGCGGTCATCTTGGGGATCATCCCGGATTCGAGGCTCGGCAGCAGTTGCTCGAGCTCGGCAATCGTGATAACCGAGACCAAGGAGTCGCGGTCGGGCCAGTCGCTATACAGTCCCGCGACGTCGGTGAGCACGACCAGCTTCGCCGCGCCCAGGGCGATCGCGAGGGATGCGGCGGCCGAGTCAGCGTTGACGTTGAGCAGGCCATCGGGCCCGTTCGCCACGGTCGAGACCACGGGGATCAACCCCGAGGCCAACAGGTCGAGCACCGCCTTCGGGTCGACAGCGGTCACCTCGCCGACGAGCCCGAGGTCGACTTCTTCGCCATCGACAACGGCCCCGCGCCGCACTCCGCTGAACAGCCCATGCTCGTCACCCGAGATTCCCCGCGCGAGGTCGCCATGCCCGTTGTTGCTGTGCTCGTTTATCAGGCTCACCAGTTCGCCGCCGACCTGCTCGGCGAGCACCTGGCGCACCACCCCGATGCTCTCCTCGGTCGTGACGCGATACCCACCCTTGAATTCGCTCGGGATGCCGCGGCGCGTCAGTTCCGCCGTGATCTGCGGCCCCCCGCCGTGAACCACAACCGCCCGCACGCCCGCGTAGTGCAGGAACACCATGTCTTCGGCGAAGGCTCGCTTGAGCGCGTCATCCGTCATGGCGTTGCCGCCGAACTTCACGACGATGATCTCGTCGTGAAAGCGCTTGAGCCACGGCAGCGCCTCGATAAGCACTCCCGCCTTCGCGGCCGCCTGATCTTGGCTGACCATCAGCTGGCGTACGCCGAGTTCTCGTGCACGTAGTCGTGCGTGAGATCGTTCGTGAGGATCGTCGCGGTCTCCGTGCCTACGCGCAGATCGATGAGCAGGTCCACCCGCCGGGGACTGAGGTCCACCTCGTCGCGCGGGCGGTCGGGGGCGCCGGCGTGGCAGACGCGGACCCCGTTCATGCTGACGTCGACGTCGTAGGGGTCGAAGGCGGCATCCGTGGTTCCGATCGCGGCAAGCACCCTGCCCCAGTTGGGGTCGTTGCCGAAGACCGCGGCCTTGAACAAATTGTTGCGGGCGACCGAGCGGCCGACCTCGACGGCATCGTCTTCGGTCAGGGCGCCGACGACGTCGATCCGGATGTCGTGGCTGGCACCTTCCGCATCGCCCTGCAGCTGCTCGGCGAGGTCGAGGCACACCTCGGTCAGTACTTCAGCGAAGTCGTCGAGCTCGGGCTCAACCCCCGAGGCTCCGGAGGCCAGTAGCGAGACCTGGTCGTTTGTCGACATGCAGCCATCCGAGTCGAGCCGGTCGAAACTCACCCGCGTGGCTTGCCGCAACGCGATGTCGAGGTCGGCGCTGGACAGCACGACGTCGGTGGTGATGACCACGAGCATCGTCGCGAGGCCCGGCGCGAGCATCCCGGCGCCCTTTGCCATGCCGCCGACCGTGTAGCCGTTGCCCTGCTTGACCGAGACCTTGGGCTTCGAGTCGGTGGTCATGATGGCGCGGCTGGCGTCATCGCCGTGGTCGCCGAGGCTAGCGGCCGCGGAAGTCACCCCGGCGAGCACCTTATCGAGCGGCAACTGGTCACCGATCAGCCCGGTGGAACACACGAGCACGTCACCCGCGCTCACCCCGAGCGCTTCGGCGACGCCTTCGGCGGTGGAGTGCGTGACCTGGAAGCCCTGTGCGCCGGTGAAACAGTTCGCACCGCCCGAGTTGAGGACGATCGCGGAGACAGTCCCGTCGCTGATGACCTGCTGCGACCAGATGATCGGGTTCGCCTTGGCGCGGTTGCTCGTGAAGACCGCGGCCGCGTTCTGGAGTGGTCCGCGGTTGACGACGAGCGCGACATCCAGCCCGCCGCTCGCCTTGAGGCCGGCCGCCACACCTGCCGCCTCGAAGCCCTTCGCCGCAGTGACGCCCTGGGCGTCACGTTGTTCACTGTCGCTCACGGTGCCACCCCGTCGATCGTCAGGCCCGTCGTCTCGGCAAAGCCCAGCGCGATATTCGCGGAGTGGATGGCGGCCCCCGCAGTGCCCTTCACGAGATTGTCGAGCGCGCTCACGACGACGACTCGACCGGCAGCCTCGTCGATGGCGAGACCGATGAGCACCGTGTTTGCCCCGACGGTGTCTGCCGTCCGCGGGAATTGGCCCTCCGGCAGCAGCTGCACGAAAGGTTCGTCGGCATATGCGGCCTCCCAGGCGTCGCGAACCGACTTCGCGGTGACACCTTTCGCCAGCTTCGCGGTGGACGTCGCGAGGATGCCGCGCGCCATGGGCACCAGAACTGGCGTGAACGACACGCTCACGCCGACCCCACCCGCGACCGCGAGATTCTGCCGGATCTCCGGAACATGCCGGTGGATGCCGCCCACCTGGTAGGCCGACGCCGACCCGAGAATCTCGCTCGCCAGTAGATCCTGCCGCAAGCTCTTGCCCGCACCGGAAGGAGCGACCGCGAGCACCGCGACGATGTCGTCGGCCTCAACCACGCGTGACCGGATGCCGGGCGCGAGCCCCAGCGTGATGGCCGTGACGTTGCATCCCGGCACCGCGATGCGCTTCGAACCCTTGAGGTTGACGCGCTGTGTGCCGCCGCCACCCGAGCCTCCGCCGAGCAGGAGCTCGGGCATCCCGTAGTCCCACGCGCCGAAGTACTCGCCGCCATAGAACTGTTTCCAGTCGGACTCGTTCGTCAGTCGATGGTCCGCTCCACAGTCGACGACCAGGGTGCCTTGGGCCAAGTCTTTCGTGACATCACCCGATTTGCCGTGCGGGAGGGCGAGGAACACGACGTCGTGGCCGGCGAGGGTCGCGGCATCCGTCGGCTTCAGTTCGAGGTGAGCGAGAGAACGCAGGTGCGGCTGCAGGGCGACGAGCGGCTGGCCGGCGTTCTGGAACGCCGTCACGGTCGTGACGTCGAACTCCGGATGAGCAGAGAGGAGGCGAAGGAGTTCGCCTCCGGCATAGCCGCTGGCACCAGCCACGGCGACCGACAAAGTCATGGATCAACCTTAGGGAAGAGGAACGAGGGATACCGCGGCGGCTCGCGCGACCATCGAAGGCCGACAGCGCAGGAGACCGCCTATCGTCGCTCTGAAGTACCGCGTCGCAGCACGATGGCAGACAGCTCGAGGCTGTCGCGGGTGCTGTGGATGGCGGTCACATGAAGGATCGTACTCCCCTCCCGCACAACGAGGCGAATCGCTACGCTTGTCGGCAGATGGATGCTCGCCGGGGGTCCAGCAAATAAGGGAGCATTCGTGTCCGACCTTGATGGCCTGATCAACCTCATTCCGATCGATGACATCGCCAAGCAACTGGGTGTCGACCCGAGCGTCGCGAAGGCAGCCGTGGCTGTCGCGGTGCCCGCTATCGTCGGAGGCCTCTCGGCCAATGCCCAGAGCGCAGACGGGGCCAAGGCCATCGAGAACGCCGCCACCCACCACGCCGGCAAGTCCACTGACCTGAGCAACATCGACACTGCGGATGGTGCCAAGATCGTCAGTCACGTCTTTGGCAACAAGAAGGACGAAGTCGTTGAGGCCGTCGCCAAGAAGAGCGGCGGCGTCGACTTGGGCCCGATCGTGCAGCAGCTGCTGCCGATCATCGCGCCAATCGTGCTGGCGTACCTGGCCAAGCAGCTTGCCGGTGGCACCAAGACCGAGACCAAGACCAAGAAGGCCGAGCCCGCTGCGCCGACCGGTGGCGACCTCGGGTCGATCCTGGGTGGGCTGCTGGCCGACCCGGCGACGCAGTCGGTGGTGGGCGGACTGCTCGGGGGATTGCTCGGGGGTTCGAAGAAGTAACTCGACCGCTTTTTCGCAAGCGGCATTGATTTTCAGCTCAGAGATCGAAAGGGCCGGGCGGCCGAAAAGCGTGGCCGCCCGGCCCTTTCGAAACTCGCGAGAAAATCAACACCTCTTGCGAACGCTCCAGTTGCCTCGCCGGACGCGACCTCGATGGGTCAGCGCGTCAGTCGCGGAGGGTCGCACCGAAGCGGGTTGAGGCGATTTGCACTGCGGCGGTCTTGGCCGCCGTCGCCTCCGCCTGCGTGAGGGTGCGGTCGGGGGCGCGGAAGCGCAGCGCGTAGGTGAGCGACTTCGAGCCGTCGGGCACGCCCGGCCCGCGATAGTCGTCGGTGAGGGTGGCGTGCTCGAGCAGCTCTCCCGCGCCCTCGACGAGCACCGCGAGTAGCTCTCCGGCCGGCACGTCGATGGGTACCACCAGCGAGACGTCTTGCGTCGCTGCGGGCAGGCTCGCGATGGCGGTCGGCGCGACATCCTTCGTGGCGAGTTCGAGCAGGGCGTCGAGGTCGAGCTCGAGCAGCCCCACCACGCGCGGCAGGTCGAGGTCGGCGGCAACCGAGGGCAGCAGCTCCCCCGCGTAACCCACGACCCGGTCGCCCACGCGAAGCTCGGCGGTGCGTGCGGGGTGGAGCGCCTGGTGTGAGCCGGTCGCGACGGTCAGCGGGGCGGCGACGAGCGCGGCGACCTGGCGGGCGGCATCCAGCGCGTCAGCGAGGCCACCGGCGACAGCGGACTGACCCGGCTGCTTCGTGATGGTGTCGCCGAGGAACAGGGCACCGACGTGCCAGGGCTGCGGCGGGATGCTCGCGCGAAGCGCCTCGAGCACCTCGTCGGAGGGGCGCGCGACCCCCGAGGGCAGCGGTCCACTGCCGTAGGCAGTGCCGGCAGCCGGGACCACCACCGTCCCGAGTTCGTAGAGCGCGAGATCCGTCAGGCCGCGGGACAGGTTGCGGCGTGCCACGGCGATGAGGCCGGGCCAGAGCGAAGTGCGCATGAAGGGGGCATCCGGGTCGAGCGGATTGGCAAGCTTGATCGCGGGAGTGCCGCCAGCGACGGGCGAGCCGAACAAGTCGTTCGAGGCCTTCGAGACGAAGGGGTAGGCGAGCACCTCGGTGAGGCCCGCGGCGGCAAGCCCGTTCGCGACCGAGCGCCGCAGCCGCTGCTCGCGGGTCAGGCCTCTTCCCGGCGGGGCTACGGGCAGCAGGCTGGGGATGCGGTCGTAGCCGACGATGCGGGCGACCTCTTCCGCGAGGGTCGACTTGTCGTCAAGATCGGGACGCCAGGTCGGCGGCGTGACTGTCCAGCCGTCATCGGAGACGGCAACCGTGGCGCCGATCGCCGTGAGTGAGTTGGTCACCTCGTCTGCCGAATACTCGACCCCGATGAGACTCGCGATGTAGCGGTCGGGGAGTTCGATCGGCCCGGGCGGCGTCGAACCGTCCCAGACCGAACCGAGGCTGTCGGCCGTGCCGCCGGCCAGCTGCTCGAGCAGCTGGACCACGCGGGCTGCACCGGGCGCCGCCACCTTGGGGTCGACTCCGCGTTCATATCGGCGGGCGGCCTCGCTCCACAGTTTGTGCCGGCGAGCGGTGCGGGCGACGCTGATCGGCTCCCAGTTGCCGGCCTCGACCAGCACAGTGGTGGTCGCACCGCTAATCTCCGTCGAGGCGCCGCCCATGACTCCGGCGAGGCCGACCGGCCCCGACTCGTCGTCGATGAGGAGGTCTTCGGGGTCGAGCGCACGCAACTGGCCGTCGAGGGTCTCGAACTTCTCCCCCGGCTTGGCACGGCGGATCGTGAACCCGCCCTTGACCTTGTCGAGGTCGTAAGCGTGGATCGGTTGGCCGAGCTCGAGCATGACGTAGTTGGTGATGTCGACGACGAGCGAGATCGAGCGGATGCCGGCGAGCAGCAGCCGGGACACCATCCAGGGCGGCGTCGGTCGGCTCGGGTCCACCCCGCGGACCACGCGGGACATGAACACGCAAGCCCCAGCCCTGCCGCGGATCGGGCCGTCGTCGGCGATCGTGACGGAGAAGCCACTCGCGTCCGCGAGTGTGACAGCAGCCGCGGGGTCGCGGAATGCCGCGCCGGTCGAGTTCGCATACTCGCGGGCGATGCCGCGGATTGAGAAGGCATAGCCACGGTCGGGCGTGACGTTAACCTCGACCGCGACATCGTCGAGGCCGAGCAGGTGAATCGCATCCGTGCCGAGCTCGGGGTCGAGGCCCAGGTTCTTCAGCAGCAGGATGCCGTCGTGCTCATCCCCGAGGCCCAACTCGCGTGCCGACGCAATCATGCCGTCCGAGGTGTGCCCGTAGGTCTGGCGCGCGGCTATCGGGAACGGCCCAGGGAGCACCGCGCCCGGGAGCGCCACCGCGACCTTGTCACCGACAGCGAAGTTGTGGGCGCCACAGACGATGCCGCGAGGCTCGTTCTCACCGACATCCACCTGGCACCAGTTGATGGTCTTGCCGTTGCTCTGCGGCTCGGGCTCGAACGACAGCACCTGGCCGACCACAATCGGCCCGGTCAGGTCGAACCCGTGGACGTCCTCTTCTTCGAGGCCGACCTTCACCAGCGCGGCGTGAACGTCTTCCGCGGTAGCGTCGGCGGGCACATCCGTGAATTCACGTAGCCAGCTCAGGGGAACGCGCATGTCAGACCACCATCCCGAACTGCTGGGAGAAGCGGATGTCGCCCTCGACCATGTCGCGCATGTCGTTCATGTCGTTGCGGAACTGCAGGGTGCGCTCGATGCCCATGCCGAAGGCGAAGCCCTGGTACTCCTCGGGGTCGATGCCCGCCGCGCGCAGCACGTTGGGGTTGACCATGCCGCAGCCGCCCCACTCCACCCAGCGCGCCCCGCCCTTGGCGTTCGGTTGCCAGACATCCATCTCGGCGCTCGGCTCTGTAAACGGAAAGTAGTTGGGGCGCAGGCGGATCTTCGCCTCTTCGCCGAACATCGCGCGGGCAAGGTGCTCGAGGGTGCCACGCAGGTTCGCCATGGTGAGCCCCTTATCGATGGCGAGCCCCTCGATCTGGTGGAACACCGGGGTGTGAGTCGCGTCGAGTTCGTCGGTGCGGAACACCTTGCCGGGAGCCACGACGTACACCGGCAGCGGCCGCTCGATGAGCGAACGAATCTGTACAGGGCTGGTATGCGTGCGCAGCAGCAGGTGACTGTCGATCGGATCAACGAAGAAGGTATCCTGCATCGCCCGGGCGGGGTGATCCTCGTCGAAGTTCATTGCGTCGAAGTTGAACCACTCGTTCTCGAGTTCGGGGCCTTCCGCGATCTCCCAACCCATGGCCACGAAGATGTCGCCCATGGTGTCCATGAGCAGGCTGAGGGGATGCCGCGCACCCTTGCGCCAGCGAGAGGCGACCGCCGTGACATCCACCGCTTCGCCCTCGAGCCGCGCTGCTTCTTCAGCGACCGCCAGTTCAGCTTCGCGGGACGCGAGGGCCTGCCCCACCGCCGCACGCGCCGTGCCGACGAGCTTGCCGGCCGCCGCGCGCTGGTCGGCGGGCACGTTCTTGAGGCTCGCGTTCAACAGCGCGAGCGGTGACGCCTCACCCGCATGGCTGGAGCGGGCCGCCCTGAGCTCGGTCATTGTCGTCGCCGACGCGATGGCTGCGAGCGCGGCATCGGTCGCAGCGGTCACCGCCGCTTCGGAGATGGGGGTGGTGTCTGGCACAAGCAACGAGTTTAGTGTGGCTGGCAGTTCAGCCGAGGCTCTCCCGGAGGCTGTAGCGATGTTCCGGCCGGCCCGTAGTGCCGTACTTGAGTTGAACAGCGACCGCCCCGCCGTCGACGAGGCCAGAGAGGTAGCGCTGCGCCGTCGCGCGGGAGATGCCAACCTGTGACGCAACATCGGCGGCAGGCATGGCAGTCACGTTGTTGCGCAACACCTCCAGGACTGACAGTTCGGTCGCGGCCCGCGGGCGACCTGTGCTCCGATCGCCCGAATGCATGACGCGGAGCGCCCGCTCCACGAGCTCCTGGTCGACCTGCTCACCGGGGGCAAGCAACCGCCGGTAACGCGCGAAGGCGCCGAGGCGTTGGACCAGTAGGTCTTCCGGAAAAGGCTTGATCAGGTAGGCGAGAGCCCCTCGGCGCATGGCCTTCCGCACCGAGACCGCATCAGAGGCCGCGCTCACTACGAAAGCATCGACATCCAAGCGGCTGAGGATATCGAGCCCGCTCATGTCAGGCAGGTAGACGTCGATGAGCACCAGATCCGGGGTAAGCGACTTGACCGCGCGGATCGCTGCCTCCCCGGACCCGACCGGCGTGAGCGCCGTGAAGCCCGGCACCGCGTTGACATAGGCCACGTGCAGTCGCGCCACATGGAAATCGTCATCAACGATCAGAACCCTGAGGTCGTCCGACGAAATCACGCTTCCACGCTACTCCGCGGGCACCACGTTCGGCGCGATCACACCCGGCAACCGCGCGCAGAAGATTGCACCGGGCCCACCACGCTGGCCCGGTGAGGCGAGCCAGGTGTCGCCGCCCCGGTTGCGGGCGATCCGACGAGACAGTGGAAGCCCGATCCCTTGGCCATGTCCAGACTCGCTGGTTGCGCGGGTGGAGTGACCCTCGTCGAACGGCACGTCCAGGTCGCCCGCAACCCCGTCGCCTGAGTCGGCGACAACCATGTGAAGGGTGTCGTCTTCGCTCAGGAATTCGAGCTCGACCCAGCGCGCTTCAGAGGTGCCGTGCACGGCGGCTTCAATGGCGTTGTCGATGAGGTTGCCGAGCACCGTCGTGATGTCCTGCGGCTCGATCACTGACCCGCGAATGAGCGTTTCAGACCCGACACGGATGAGCACGCCGCGCTCCGAAGCCTGGAACCCCTTGGCGCCGACAAACGCCTGCAGATAGGAGTCCTGCAAGCGCTCGGCATGTTCGAGGGGGTACCTCAGCGGTCCGCTCTCTAGCGTTTGCCGGAGGTAGCTCGCTGCCTCGTCCACCTCGCCAATGGTGAGCAGGCCAGATGCCGTGTGCAGGCGGTTGGCGAATTCGTGGCGCTGCACGCGCAAGGCGGTCGAGAGCGCACCGACCGCATCCAGTTGCCTGCTCAGTTCCTCGACCTGGGTGCGGTCGAGAACGGTCATCACCCATCCGAGGTCACTCGACCCGCGAACCACCCGACGCGCCGAGACATGCAGCACCGAAGGACCGACGACTACCTGCACGGTCCCGCCGCTGTCGCCCACCACGAGCGCCGCGACCGGAGCGGGCAGACTGAGCGACACGAACGGCTTGCCTGTGACATCTCCCAGTCGCAGTAGGCGCCGCGCCTTGGCATTACACACCGTCACCCTGCCGTCGGCGGCGATACCGATCACCCCTTCGGCAACGCCGTGAAGTACCACCTCCTGGTCCTGGACCAGCGTCGAGATCTCCTCGGGCTCCAGGCCCAGTGTCACGCGGCGCAACCGTCGCACGAGGAAGGTCGAGGCGACCGCGCCCAACAGCAGGGCCAGCACCGCGAGACCCGCGATGGGCCCGAGCGCCGACGTGAGTCCGGACAGGATGTCGGCGGTCGAGAACCCGACACTGACCTCCCCCACGATTGCTACACCGTCGAGTGACCAGATGGGCACTTTGGCCCGGGCAGACGGCCCGAGGGTTCCGGTGTCGAGCTCGACGACCTCCTTGCCTTCGAGTGCGGCAGTGGGGCTCGTGCTCACCACCTGCCCGAGCAGGGCAGGAGTGGGGTGGGACAGCCGCGCACCGTCATCATCGGTGATGACGACGAAGAGCGCCGACGTTCGGGAGCGAATCGTTTCCCCCAGCGCCTGCAGCGGTCCGGCCCGCAGCCCAGCGTTGTTCGGGAGGCTCACCGCGGCTGAGTAGGCGGTGACCTCCGAACGGACGTCGAAATCTGAGGCCACGGTCTGCGCGACCGCCAGGGCGTGCGATTCGACCTCAGCGACCAGGCGCTGGTAGGTGAGGATGCCATAGACGACGGCGGTGGAGACGACGACGAGCAAGATAACCGCCAGTTGAAGCAGGAGCGTCTGGGTCGAGAACGCCAGGCGAGGGCGCGAGCGGGCTGTCGCGGCGGGGAGGTGTTCTCGTTTCACGGAGCTACCTCCTCGTAGCAGGACTCGTGAGCACAATGCGCACAACGTCGCAAACGCGCGATTTGAGGGCAACCGCTGTTAAGGCATCGCCCCATTTCGGTCCAGCTTACGATGATCGCCATCCCACCCCCACCCGGGTGCGCCAACGTCAAAGGAGACGAACATGACAGTCCTGACCCGTCACGCCATCAGCCGCCCAAGGAGGCGATGACATGGCGACCCTCCCCTCCGGCCTGTTCGAGACACGGCGCACCGAGATCGACCCAGCAGTCGAGTTGCGCGGTGTCACCAAGCGCTTCACCACCCCGAACGGCGGCACCTATACCGCCATCAGCAACATGGACCTCCGCGTGGAGCCCGGCCAGTTCGTCGCCATCGTCGGACCGACCGGATGCGGGAAGTCCACGACTCTCACCCTCGTCTCGGGCCTCGAGCGCCCTTCGATCGGCACCGTCGAAGTGCACGGCAATATCACCAAGGGCATCACCCCCGGCGTCGGATTCATGTTCCAGACGGATGCCGTGCTTCCCTGGAAGAGCGTGCTCGACAACGTCGCGATGGGCCCGAAGTTCCAGGGCGCCGGGAAAGGCCCCGCGGAGGCCAAGGCCAGGGATTGGATCCGCCGAGTCGGCCTGGCCGGGTTCGAAGACCGCTTTCCCCACCAGCTCTCGGGAGGAATGCGCAAGCGGGTAGCCCTTGCGCAGAGCCTCATCAATGAGCCCGCCATCCTCCTGATGGACGAACCGTTCAGCGCGCTCGACGTGCAGACCCGGGCCATCATGTCGAACGAACTGCTGCAGCTCTGGGACGAGACTCGGCCGGCGGTCATCTTCGTGACTCACGATCTCGAGGAGGCCATCGCGCTCGCCGACAAGGTCGTGGTCATGACAGCAGGCCCCGGCGGCACCGTCAAGGAGACCTTCGACATCGACCTCCCGCGACCACGGGTCGTGCAGGAGATCCGCTTCCAGCAGCGTTTCGTGGATCTGTACCAGAAGATCTGGGAGTCCCTGCGTAGCGAGGTCGACACCGCCTACGCCCAGACCACCGAAGCGAAGAAGGTCGTCGCGTGACCGCCGTGACGCGGGACGCGGCAGTGGGTTCGCAGGCGTCCACCAACGAGGGCGCCTTTCGGAGTGCCCGTCGCAAGCACCGCCTCAAGGTGCACGCGGCGCAGCTTCTGGCCTTGGTCGTGATCTTCGGAGGCTGGCAGCTCGGCGTGGGTAACGACCCCACGAAGATCATCCTCTACGGAGTGCCAACCGGGATTGTCAACCAACTCGTTGTCTGGTTCACCCAGGGCACAGCGCTCGGTCCGCTCTGGAACCAGATCGGCACCACCCTCGAAGAGGCGCTCATCGGGTTCGTCATCGGCACAACGCTCGGCATCGTCAGTGGCATCGCTCTCGGACGAATCCGGTTCCTGGCCGAGGTGTTCGGCCCGTTCATCAAGGTTCTGAACTCGATCCCGCGCATTGTGCTGGGCTCCGTCTTCGTGCTGGCCCTTGGGCTGGGTATCGAGTCGAAGATTCTCCTCGTGGTCGTGTTGGTCTTCTTCGGCGTGTTCTTCAACGCCTTCCAGGGCGTGCGCGAAGTGGACCGGAACTTGATCGCCAACGCAACGATCCTGGGAGCCTCCCGCTGGGAGGTGACGCGCCAGGTGGTGCTCCCATCGGCCTTCACCTGGATCATCGCGAGCCTGCATGTCAGCTTCGGCTTCGCCCTGATCGGCGCAATCGTCGGAGAATTCCTCGGCGGCCAGCAGGGCCTCGGCCAGCTCATCAAACAGGCGCAGGGCACGTTCAATGCGAACGGAGTCTGGGCCGCAATGGTGATCATGGGCGTCGTCGCCCTCCTCGCCGAGTTCTTCATCACCAAGCTCGAGATCCGCTTGCTGCGGTGGCGTCCGCCGCAGCTCAGCGGTTCTGAGACCGCCGGTCTGTGACCGGCGCTGCACTGCACACCACACCCATCAAGAAAGCAAGTAGGAGAGTCCAATGAAGGAAAATCCATCTACCCGCCTCAGGATGTTTGCGGGAGTCGGCACCGCTGCCGTGCTCGCGCTCACCCTGGCCAGCTGCAGTTCAGGCTCCACAGGTACCGCCCCCACGGCGGGCGCCACCTCTGACCCCGCGAATGGCGTGGTATCAATCATGGTTGGCGGTCTCGCCAAGCAGATCTACCTGCCGTTCAAGCTCGCGGAGGTGCTCGGGTACTACAAGGAGCAGGGCCTGACGGTCACCCTGTCTGACGAGCCCGCCGGAGTTGACGCGACGACAGACATGCTCGCCGGCCAAGTGGACGGTGTCGGTGGGTTCTACGACCACACCATCGACCTCGCCGGTATCGGCCAGCAGGTCGAGTCCGTCATCAACATGCTCACGACCCCGGGCGAGGTGGAGTTGTGCCGCAACGACCTCAAGGGCACGGTCAAGTCGCCCGCTGACTTCGGCGGGCTCAACCTGGGCATCACCGACGTGGGGTCGTCCACCGACTTCCTCACGCAGTACCTCACCAAGAAGGCCGGTGTCGACCCAGCGACGACCCACCGCATCGGAGTGCAGTCGGGAGCAACCCTTATCGGGGCACTGCAGCACAAGAACGTCGACTGCGCGATGACGACGGAGCCCACTGCTTCGCAGGCCCTGGCCGGCGGGGACGTATTTGTCCTGCTCGACATGCGCACGGCAAAGGGCACCGCCGACGCGCTCGGCGGTGAATACCCGGCGACGTCGCTGTACATGAAGACGAGCTACGTGCAACAGAACCCGATCACGGTCCAGAAACTCGTGAACGCCTACGTCAAGACGCTCAAGTACATCCAGGACCACACTGCTGCGGAGATCGCAGCGAAGATGCCCGCCGACTACTACGCAGGCGCCGGCCTCGACGCCTACGTCAAGGCGTTGGATTCGGCGAAGGGCATCTACAACCCGACAGGCATCATGCCGCCTGCTGGCCCGCCCACCAACCTGAAGGTGCTCTCGCTGTTCAACCCCAATGTCATGGGCAAGACCATCGACCTGAGCAAGACCTACACCGACCAGTTCGTGAAGGCCGCTAAGTAAGGGCTCTAGTGGGATCGCCGGTTCACCTCGTGGGCCGGCGATTCCGCGTGGGAAGCAGGCTCGCTAAGCAACGAGCGGGGCGTGGATTGCGACAATCGCGTCCCCACCCGAGTCTGGGGCTAGCACTGACGTGAAGTCCCACGTCCAGTCGAGATGCGTGCAGTCGCCCGTGATCCCCGAGAAATAGCCCGGAACCGAGGAGACCGGCGAGCCATCCAGCATCGGAGCGCCCACCGTGCCGCCCACCACGTACTCGTGATGGGTGGCGTAAGTGGAGGAGCCGCTCGTCTGGCTGTCGGTGATCATGGTGCCCGCAAGCTGGCCAGAATCGGCCACCTTCACATCGAGCGCGTAGACCCAGTCGACCGTGAAACCCCAGAAGGACGAAACGTAGTGCATGGTGTCGGTGCCCGCGTAGTGACCGGGGAAGACCCCTGATGGCGGGCAGGTCGCAGCAGCAGTGGGCTGCGCCGTGGGATCCACCGGCTTGCCGTGAAACGTGATCGCGACATAGCCGGTCGCCCTGACATCGGTCAGTGCGGTGAGCGAGCTGGTCGCGGCATCCAGGATCGGGCCGGCGATGCTCGTGACAATCCCGCGGATGCTCGCCGGGATCTGGTCGAACACCAGCGCCTTGAAGAGTTGGTTAACCTTCTCGATGTCGTTGCGCTTCACGGACGCGACGACCTTGAGTAGTCCGGCGTGCTTCTCGCCCTTGGCGACCTTGGCACTCTCCTGGCCGGTGAAGTAGTCGTAGTTCGCCAGCTGGTTGCGGTCGAGCACATCTTCAGCGGCATCCAACCGGGAGAGGTCTGCCCTGGCCATGTTGGTCGGCGTCCAGGCGACCTTCGACCCCACCGCCGAGCCGGCGTCGCGCAGGTTCACGCCGAACACCCCCGCGCAGTCGAGCACGGGCTCAGGGATGGGAAGGCGGTTATCGAGGACGCTGACGGTCATCCTGCCGTGCACCTTCTCATCGTCGATGCCGAACACGTTTGTCTCGGGCTTCGGCGTCACGGTCGCGCGCCACGGTGCAAGGTAACTGGAGAGTTGGCGGATGGTCTCTACCGCGCCGAAGATGTTCACCAGCACTTGCACAACCGGGCGGGTGACGACTTCGATCAGTCCCTTCAGGAGCCCAGCGGCGAGGTCGACCGCCGCATTCCAGATGCGACCGAGAAACCCCAGGACACCGCCCTTCGACGTGTTGACCTTGAGAGCGTTCGCGACCGTGGCGATGGCGCGTTGGATGAAGTTCGCCACGGTGCTGCACGGCCCTGCGGCCAGCGGTTGCCGGTAGGCGGCAGTCGAGATCGCAGGACCCAGCGCCCCGTCGATCGGGACCTGGGTCGCGTCGTAGTCGGCAGTCGCATCCGCCAGGAATAGGGTCGTCACGACGCCCGGGAACAGGATGGTCTCCGGATGATGGAAGTCCTGGTCGCCGAGCAGCGCGTGGGCGAACCGGGCGCCGTCGCTGTCGAAGGTCAGGGCCCACGCGGAGATGAGATACCCGATCGGCGGAACCCCGTCTGGGGGCGGGGATGCCGCGTCCAGCTCGGCCCCGCTGACTCCGCCGCCATTCGCGGCCTCCGTCGCCATGTTCTGCAGCTGCCAGGGCGTGATACGGATGATCTCGTGCGCTGCGGCATCCCAGGCACCATCGATTGCGACACCGGCACCGGCCAACTCGTCATGCACTATCGCAACGCTCGACTCGTCGAAAGGCTCGCCGCGCAACTGGTCGACCTTCTGCTGCGCGCCGGGATCGATCGTTGATGGCGCGGGGTCCGAGGGCACACAGGCGCTGAGCCCGAGCGCCACGACCAGTGCGAGCGCCACGCATCGAACGCCCATCAATCGCGTCATCTGGGCACATCCTCCCTGGGTCTTCCCGGGTGGAGCAGGTAATCGGGAGCCTAGCGGGGTGGATGGGGCGGGGCCAAAGGATTCCGCAGCTTCCGCTTTACGCGCTGCGTTGCGCGAAGGCGCTCTCGTAGAGGCAGACGGATGCCGCGGTCGCGAGATTCATCGACTCGGCATGCCCGTAGATCGGCACCGTGATGACCCAGTCGGCGAGGCCGTAGTGCTCGTGGCTTAGCCCGCGGGCCTCGTTGCCGAACAGCCACGCGGTCGGCGCCGCGAGCGCCCCGGCCCGCCGGGCCGAGAGTAGGTCGGCACCCTTGATGTCGGCAGCGATGACCTGCAGCCCGATCGCCTTGGTGCGTTCGACCACGGTCTCCAGTTCGACACCGATCGCCACCGGGACGTGGAAGAGCGATCCGGTCGTCGCTCGCACCACCTTGGGGTTGTAGAGATCCACGCTGCGACCGGTAAGGATGACGGCGTCGGCTCCGGCGGCATCCGCGGCCCTGATGATGGTGCCCGCGTTACCCGGGTCGCGCACCTCCTCGAGGATCGCGATGAGCCTGGGCTCGGCGCCGAGAATGTCTTTGAGAGAAGTCGGGAACTGGCGACAGACCGCGACAATTCCTTGCGGTGTCACCGTGTCGGCCATCGCCTCCAGGACATGCTCGGACACGAACTCGGTCTCCACCCCTGCGGCCGCGGCCTTGCGGGCGATATCGAAGTGCTTCTCGAGCGCGGTCGGTGTGGCGAAGAGGTCAACAAGGAGTTCTGGGCGATAGTTCAGGGCCTCGCCGACGGCTTGGGGGCCTTCGAGCAGGAACAACCCGGTCTCGGCGCGCGCTTCGCGCTTGGCGAGCTTCGCCACCGCGCGCACGCGCGGCGAGCGAGGGTTGTCGATCATGGGTCAAGCCTATTCGTCTGACCCGCCCGCCCTTCGAGTTGCGGACTTTCGCCCCGGTGAGTAACGCAAGGTGGGCGGAAGTCCGCAACTCCGGGGCACGGCTCCGGGCACCGAAAAGCCCCGGGTGCGACGAACGCTCCCGGGGCTTCGCGACGTGTTGCGGCTACGCGGACACCTTCGGTGCCACTGTGCTTGCTACGCGGACACCTTCGGTGCCGACGTGTCGGCGGGAAGGGCCGCCTTGGCGGTCGCGACGATCGCCGCGAACGTGGCGGGCTCGGTGACCGCGAGGTCAGCCAGGATGCGACGATCGACCTCGATGCCGGCCAGGTTCAATCCCTGGATGAGGCGGTTGTAGGTCAGTCCGTTCGCGCGCGACGCAGCGTTGATGCGCTGGATCCACAGGCGACGGAAGTCGCCCTTGCGCGCACGACGGTCACGGTAGGCGTAGACCAGGGAGTGGGTGACCTGCTCCTTGGCCTTGCGGTAGAGACGCGAACGCTGGCCGCGGTAACCGGACGCGCGCTCGAGGATGACGCGACGCTTCTTGTGGGCGTTTACAGCCCTTTTGACTCTTGCCATTTTCCTGGTCCTTAAATTCTCGCGGGCTTACTTGCCGAGAAGCTTTTTGATCGTCTTGGCATCCTGGGGAGCCAGAACCTGTTCCTGGTTGAGCGCGCGCTTCTGCTTGCCACTCTTGACCTCAAGGTTGTGCCGCATGCCTGCCTGCTGCTTCATGACCTTGCCGGTACCGGTGAGCTTGAAGCGCTTCTTGGCACCGGAGTGCGTCTTCTGCTTAGGCATCGTTATCCCTCTTTCGTTGTGACTGTCCTGGTGGGCTTCGCCGCCGTGGCCGGGCTGGCCTTCGCCGGTGTTGCCGGTTTGGGTGTTGCGGGCTTTGCGGCAGGAGCTGCTGCCTTGGCTGGTGCTGCGGGTGCTGCTGCGGGTGCTTCTGGTGCGGCATCCAGCTTGGCTGCGACCGGTTCCGCCTCCGCGGCAACGGGTGCCGGGGCCTCGGTCTTCACCGAAACTGCAGCCTTGGCCGGGGCCGGTTCCGCCGCGCGAGCCGGCTTGTTGGCAGCCTTGCGAGCCTCGGCCTCGGCCTTCGCCGTTGCCTTGGTCTTGTGCGGGCCGATGACCATCACCATGTTGCGACCGTCGATGGTCGGAGTCGACTCGACAGAACCGAACTCCGCGACATCCTCGGCGAACTTCTGGAGAAGGCGCACACCCTGTTCAGGGCGCGACTGCTCGCGACCGCGGAACAGGATCATCGCTTTCACTTTGTCACCGCCCTGTAGGAAGCCCTCTGCGCGCTTGCGCTTGGTCTCGTAATCGTGTGTGTCGATCTTGAGGCGGAAACGAACCTCCTTGAGGATCGTGTTCGCCTGGTTGCGCCTGGCCTCTTTCGCCTTCTGCGCCTCTTCGTACTTGAACTTGCCGTAATCCATGATCTTGGCGACGGGAGGCTTGGAGTTGGGAGCAACCTCAACCAAATCCAGGTCGGCCTCCTGGGCCAGACGGATTGCGTCTTCGATACGGACAACGCCCACCTGCTCGCCATTGGGGCCAACAAGACGGACCTCCGGCACGCGGATTCGGTCATTGGTACGCGGATCGCTGATGCGTGACTCCTCTTATGTAAACGTTGCGGCCTTGGCGCACGAAGAAGAGATTTCCATGGCGAACAAACGCCAAACACCCTTTGCTGCTGCTCCCTGTGTCGTATCTAACCAACGCAGTGAACGGGGTGTAACTACCCGGTAGCCTTGAGAAGCGGCCGACAGGTGGGAGGAAACTCCACTTTGTGTCCGAGGCGGTGTTCATACGAACGGCCCCGGAGCCTGTAGAAGAATAGCAGAAGTCGCGCCAATCAGTTAAGGAACGGCAATGAACGACGCCATCGACGAAACCCGCGACATCTCCGAGGTTCCGGCGGTGGAGGTCATCAACACCGTCGCCGTGCATCTCATGAGCGCTGCCGCAGTGAAACTCGGCCTCTCTGACGGGCCGGATGCCGCTGACGACATCGACCTCGACGAGGCCCGCAAACTCATCACGGTGCTCGCCGGTCTGGTCACGGCGGCGGCGCCGGAGATCGGCGACCACCACGCCCGACCGCTGCGGGATGGTTTGCGCAGCCTGCAGCTCGCGTTCCGCGAGGAGTCGCGCTTTCCCGATGCCCCCGGCACCGGGCCTGGGGAGAAGTACACCGGGTCCGTTGTCTGATGAACCCTGAGCCGATCGTTCTCTCGCCTATGAACCTGGATGATCTCGGCGAGATTCTTACCCTGCAGCGCGCCGCGTACGCGACAGAGGCACAGCTCTACGACGACCCGTTCCTACCTGCCCTCGTGCAGACTGCCGCGGAACTCGCCGAAGAGATCACCCACTCCCGGGGGATGGTGGCACGGGCGGGCGCCCGAATCGCGGGCGCTCTGCGCTGGACTACGCACGACGGCACAGTTCACATCGGTCGCATCACAATCGCTCCAGACCTTCAGGGCCGAGGCATCGGCACCCAGCTTCTGCGGGCGGCAGAGACCGCCTCCGGCGCGTCCAGGGCAGAACTGTTCACGGGCCACCTCAGCGCGGCCAACATCCGACTCTATGAACGTGAGGGCTACAAGGAGTTCCGACGGGAGACCCTTCGGCCCGGTGTCGAACTCGTGTATCTTGCGAGGGTCATCCCCCGCTGATCAAGCAGATGCGACCAACTGCACCTTGAGCGAGTCCACCCGCGTCGCAATCACCTCGGAGGCCGCCCAACGCTCACGCATGCGCGCGACGACGGCGTCGAGGGCCGCGCGATCCAGTCCCGCCGCGAGGGACAGTTGCACGATCAGCTCGGGGCCGGCGAGGCGGGAGTGGGGGTCGCCGGGAGCGAGCCGGACGGCCTCGACGGCGGGCTCGGGGGTCGCGGCATCCATGAAAGCCTGGAGCACCTTGGCGTCGAGATAGCTCGGCAGCCAGGGCTGCGACTGGGCGATCGCCCAGAGCGCTGGTCGACGGATGACGAATTCGGTCGCGCTCGTCGGGTCGAGCACCACGAGCTCCGTGCTTTCGCTCGCGGCAGCAAGGGCCACGCGCGGCGCGGTCGCGGGCACCGGGCGCGCGGAGGGGTTCCACGCCGCCATCGCCGCGACGGAGGTGAACGCGGGCAGGACGGTGCGGCCGTCCGGCCCCGCGACCGTCACGATTGACAGCTCCTGACTCTTCTCGGCGCCGTGCGAGTCGAGCCCTTCGGCGCCGAGGCGAGCGACGAGCGGGATCAGCAGGCGTGACTCGCGCAGGGCATCCACAACGTCTGCTTCGCCGAGTTCGCCGGACTGGAAGCGTCGGATCGCCTCGATGAGCTTCTCGGGTGCGGACCCGTCGTCGTCGGAGTTCTCGGTGTGGTCGAAGTGGCGGCCCGCCCAAGGGACTCCGGCGGAGTCGCTCATGAGCTCACGAGTTAGCGACGGCGAGGGCTTCGACCAGGGTGAACGCCTTCGCATAGAGCGCCTTGCCGACGATCGCACCCTCAATGCCCTCGGACACGAGGTCGCGGAGCGCCGCGATGTCGTCGAGGTTGGCAATGCCTCCGGATGCCACGACCGGCTTGCTCGTGCGCGCGGCGACCTGCAGGAGCAACTCGAGGTTCGGCCCCTTGAGTGTGCCGTCTTTCGTCACATCGGTAACGACGTAGCGCGCGCAGCCGGCTGCCTCGAGGCGGTCGAGCACCTCCCAGAGGTCGCCGCCCTCCTGGGTCCAGCCGCGTGCGGCGAGGGTCGTGCCGCGCACGTCGAGCCCGACCGCGATGGCGTCGCCGTGTTTGGCGATGACCTGCGCCGCCCAGTCCGGGTTTTCGAGGGCGGCGGTGCCGAGGTTGATGCGCCGCGCACCCGTTGCCAGCGCGGCCTCGAGGCTCGCGTCATCCCGGATTCCTCCGGAGAGCTCGATGTTCACGTGCTTCGGGGTGTTGTCGATGACGTGGCGGATGACCGCCCGGTTGTCACCGCGGCCGAATGCGGCATCGAGGTCCACGAGGTGGATCCATTCGGCGCCCTGCGAAACCCAGTCCTGTGCGGCTTCGACCGGGCTGCCATAGCTCGTCTCCGAGCCAGCCTCGCCCTGGGTGAGTCGCACGGCCTTGCCGTCGGCGACGTCGACAGCGGGAAGGAGGATCAACTTGTTCACAGTGTGCCTAGCCAGTTCTTGAGGAGGTGGATGCCGGCTTCGCCCGACTTCTCGGGGTGAAATTGCGTCGCCATGAGCGGCCCGTTCTCGACCGCAGCGAGGAAGCGACTGCCGTGCGTGGCCCAGGTCAACTGCGGCTGGGGGAACGGATCGTGCACCTCGAGGGTCCACTCCTGCGCGGCATATGAGTGCACGAAGTAGAACCGCTCGTCGGCGATTCCGTCGAACAGGCGTGAGTCGGCAGGAGCCTCGACCGTGTTCCAGCCGATGTGCGGCAGGATCGGCGCATCCAGCTCGGTCACGACCCCCGGCCACTCCCCCAGGCCGGGCGTGTCGTTGCCGCGCTCGACCCCATGCTCGAAGAGCACCTGCATGCCGACACAAATGCCCAACACCGGGCGGCTGCCGGTCAGGCGCTTCTCGACGATGGCCCCACCGCGCACGGCGGCGAGCTGGGTGGCCACGGCTTCGAAGGCTCCGACTCCGGGCACGACGAGGCCGTCGGCAGCTTGGGCTGCCGACCGATCTGCGGTCAGGGTCACGCGCGCCCCGGCAAGCTCGAGAGCCTTCGCGGCGGAATGGACGTTACCCGAGCCGTAGTCGAGGACCACGACGGATGGTGCTCTCACGGTCAGAGCGCACCCTTGGTGGACGGGATGCCGCTCACTCGGTCATCACGCGCGACAGCGAACCTGAACGCGCGCGCGAACGCCTTGAACTCCGCCTCGGCGATGTGGTGTGGATCGCGCCCGCCGAGCACAGTCACGTGCACGGTCAGCCCGCCGTTGAACGCGATCGCCTCGAAGACGTGGCGAAGCATGGAGCCGGTGAAGTGCCCACCGATGAGGTGGTGTTCAAATCCCACGGGCTCGCCCGAGTGCACGAGATACGGACGGCCGGAGACATCCACGACGGCCTGCACGAGCGCCTCGTCGAGCGGCACGACCGCGTCACCGAAGCGCGAGATGCCTGCCTTGTCACCGAGGGCCTGCTTGATCGCGGTGCCCAGCGTGATCCCGATGTCTTCCACCGTGTGGTGGACGTCGATGTCGGTGTCGCCGGTGGCCTTCACTGTCAGGTCGACGAGCGAGTGCTTGGCGAACGCGGTGAGCAGGTGGTCGAAGAACGGAACGCTCGAGTCGATCGAGGATGTGCCCGTGCCGTCGAGATCGAGACTGAGCTCGATCTTCGACTCGCTCGTGGCGCGCTTGAGCGTGGCGGTGCGTCCGGTCATGCGTCGATCCTACCGACGCTCCCGAGCCAGCCCAGAGCATCGAGGAAGACTGTCGTCTCCGCGTCGCTGCCTGCCGTCACCCGCAGGTGGTTCGGGATGCCGACATCCCTGATCAGGATCCCCTGCTCGAATAGCGCCTCGAAGGTCGCGTGCGGGTCATCCACCCCGCCGAAGAGAACGAAGTTGGCTTCGCTCGGCAGCGGGGAGTATCCCAGCTCGGGCAGCGCGGCGATCATCCTGTCACGCTGGCCCTTGATGTCTTCCACCATGGCGAGCATCTCGGGCGCGTGGGCGAGCGCGGCGACCGCGGCCGCCTGCGTGAAAGCGGAGAGGTGATACGGCAGGCGCACGAGCCGCAGCGCGTCGGTGACCGCGGGATCGGCGGCCAGGTAGCCCAAGCGCGCCCCCGCGAAGGCGAAGGCCTTGCTCATCGTCCGGCTCACGAGCAGGCGCGGGCGCCCCTCGAGCAGGGTCAGTGCGGTGTCGCCGTCGGCGAACTCCGCGTACGCCTCGTCGACCAACAGGATGCCCGGGTGCGCGTCATACGCCGCGACGATGGTCTCGAGCCCAAGCCGCGTGCCCGTCGGGTTGTTGGGCGAGCAGAGGAATACGACATCCGGCCGTTCCCGTTCGATGGCGGCGACGGCGGTCTCCGGCGACAGCTCGTAGCCAGCATCGCGTTCCGCCGCGATCCAGTGGGTGCCGGTGCCGCGCGCGATGATCGAGTGCATCGAATAGGTGGGCGGGAAGCCAAGCACGCTTCGGCCGGGGCCGCCGAAGGCCTGGAGCGTCTGCTGGAGTACTTCGTTTGAGCCGTTGGCCGCCCAGATGTGGTCGCGAGTCAGTCCATGTCCGAGGTAGATGGCGAGGGAATCCCGGAGTTCGGTGAACTCGCGGTCGGGGTAGCGGTTGACGCCGAGCACCGCGCCCGCCAAGGCAGTGACGATGTCGGTTGCGACATCCTCGGGAATGGGGTGGGTGTTCTCGTTGACATTGAGTTGCACGCGCACATGCTCCTGCGGAGCGCCATACGGGCTGAGACCGCGCAGGTCGTCGCGGATAGGGAGGTCGTCGAGACTCGTCACCCGTCGAGCCTAAGGGCTCGCGAAACAAGCACGGGAGCCTACGGCTCGCCGACCAGCACGAGGCCCAGCCGAGCGCCGAGCTACTTCGCCTACTGGGCTGGCTACTTCGCGTACTGGGCCGGGATGGCGAGTTGCACGCCCGCGAACACGTCGGCGGAGTCGAGCTGGTTAAGCTGCATGAGTTGCTGGATGACGTCGCGCGGATCCGCGTTCGGCGCGATCTCCTGCGCGACTTGCCAGAGCGACTCGCCCTCGTCGACGGTGACGTACTGGAAGGAATCGCTCGATCCGTCGAGCGAGGCGTTCGCTCCCCCACCATTGAGGGCGAAGAACAGTGCAGCCATGGCGAGTGGTGTGGCCGCGAGGAACAACAGAACCGCGCGGCCACGCTTGGTGAGGCACAGGCGCGGCGCGGGACGACGAGCCTGGTAGCTGCTGCCGTAGGTGATTGCACTCATCGCTTGCTCCTTCAATCCCAGCCGTCGCATCCGGCCCTCGGCCGGGAGGGCCGGATGCGAAGCCTGTGTGTATCTGACTCGTAGGTACGTTCCGAACATACATTCGAATGGCGAGCTTTTCAAGTAGATCTTCGATGAGGCCACTGACATCGGCGCGACACACTCGAACAGATGTTTGTATTACCGGCTCTTTCTGGATACAGTTTCGAATGAGCCACCGACATTGGTGGGGAATGGGGAACACGATGGATGACAGACCGGTCGCCGAGCCCGGCACCTACGAGCCCCGGCCCACGGGCACCCGGCGGCGCACGAGCCTCAGCGACAAGCAGCTCGCTATCCTCGACGTCATCCAACGCTCGGTCTCGACCAGGGGCTACCCGCCGAGCATGCGCGAGATCGGCGACGCCGTCGGCCTGTCATCGCTCTCGAGCGTCACCCACCAGCTCGGCCAGCTCGAACTCAGCGGCTACCTGCGCCGCGATCCGAACCGGCCGCGCGCGATGGAGGTGCTCATCGACCTGCCCTCAATCGAAGGCGGGTCGGATGACGCGCCAGAGAGCACCGTCAGCGTCGGTGACGCGGTCATGGTGCCGCTCGTCGGCCGCATCGCAGCGGGCATCCCGATCACGGCGGACCAGCAGATCGACGAGGTCTTCCCGCTTCCCCGCCAGCTCACCGGCAAGGGTGAGCTGTTCATGCTCAAGGTCGTCGGTGAGTCGATGATCGACGCCGCGATCTGCGACGGCGACTGGGTGGTCGTGCGCCAGCAGAAGACCGCCGAGAACGGTGACATCGTTGCCGCGATGCTCGACAATGAGGCGACGGTTAAGGTTTTTCGCCAGCGCGATGGCCACACCTGGCTACTGCCGCGCAACTCGAACTTCGAACCGATCCTGGGCGACCACGCCGAGATCCTCGGCAAGGTCGTGACGGTGCTGCGCTCGCTGTGACCTCCAACGCGCCAGTCCCCGCCCGCGCGTCCCTCAGCTAGCGCCCCGACCACTGCGGTCGGGGCGCTTTTTCATGTCTGGACTCGATCGTGACTCGCCTCCGCGAGTGGATGACGCGTTCCGCCCCGGCCGACGGGTGACCCGATCCGTTCTCGCGGACGGGTGACCCGATCCGCCCTCGCGGGCGGGTGACCCGATCCGCCCTCGCAGGCGGGTGACGCGATCCGCCCTCGGCCGACGGGTGACCCGATCCGCCTCGAAAGGGCACTTGTTACCGATCCGCTGCAGGGTTTCGCAATAACTGCCCATTGGCACGTTTCAAGGGGCGGGGCACCGCAACCCCGGGCGGGCCGGCGCAGCCAAGGGGGGCACGCAACCCGGGGTCGGCGCACCCGCAACCCGGGGTCGGCGCACCCGCGCGGAAGCGCCGAGCCGCCCGGGGCGAGCAGGCCGCGCGGCGGCCGGGGCTAGACCCCGGCCTTCGCGCGCGCCGCGCGGGTCGCGGTGAGGATGTTGTTCAGCGACTCGACGGTCTCCGCGTAACCGCGGGTCTTGAGGCCGCAGTCGGGGTTGACCCAGACCTGGCGCTTCGGGATCGAGGCCAGGGCGATGTCGAGCAGTTCGCTGACCTCGTCCACGGATGGAACGCGCGGCGAGTGGATGTCGTAGACGCCCGGGCCGATGCCACGGCCGAAGCCACTCGACTTAATATTGGGCACGACCTCCATCTTGGATCGGGCCGCTTCGATCGACGTGACGTCGGCATCCAGGCGGTCGATGGCGTCGATGACGACGGCGAACTCGGAGTAGCAGAGATGGGTGTGGATCTGTGTCTTGTCTTCGACCCCGGCCGTGGCGAGGCGGAACGAACCCACCGACCAGTCGAGGTAGTCGGGCTGGTTCTTCTTCTTGAGAGGCAGCAGCTCGCGCAGGGCGGGCTCGTCGACCTGGATGATTCCGATTCCGGCTGCCTCGAGGTCGGCGATCTCGTCGCGGAGAGCCAGGGCAACCTGGTTCGCGGTGTCACGAAGGGGCTGGTCATCCCGCACGAACGACCAGGCGAGGATCGTGACGGGGCCGGTGAGCATGCCCTTGACCGGCTTCACGGTAAGTGACTGGGTGTAGGTGGACCACTCGACGGTGATCGGCTTCGGGCGGGACACATCACCCCAGAGGATCGACGGGCGCGTACAGCGGGAGCCGTAAGACTGCACCCAACCGTTCTGGGTGACGGCGAATCCGTCGAGGTTCTCGGCGAAGTACTGCACCATGTCATTGCGCTCGGGTTCGCCGTGCACGAGAACGTCGAGGCCGATCTCCTCCTGCAGGTCGACGACGCGCTTAATCTCTGCGCGCATCGCATCCTTGTACTGCTCATCGGTGATGACTCCGGCAGCAAGGGCCGCACGCTCCTTGCGGATGTCGCCGGTCTGCGGGAAAGAGCCGATCGTGGTGGTCGGGAGGAACGGCAGGTGCAGCGCGTCGTCCTGAGCCTTGAGCCGCGCGGCGTACTCCCCCCGCGAGAAGTCAGCGTCGGTGAGCTCGGCCGCACGAGACCGGACGGCGCCATCGCGGACTCCCGCGGCGTGGTGGCGGTCTTCGAGGGCGGCGGATGCGGCATCCAGCTCGTCCCGGATCGCGGCCTTGCCCTCGGCGAGCCCCTTCGCGAGGGTGGCGACCTGCCCGACCTTCTGGTCGGCGAAGGCCAGCCAGCTCTTCAGCTGGTCGGCCAGCAGGGGCTCATCGTCGACGTCATGCGGAACGTGGAACAGGCTGGTAGACGAAGAGACCGCGACATTCGGGCTGAGCCCCCGCAGTGACTCGAGCGACGCGAATGCGGCCTCGAGGTCACCCCGCCAGATGTTGTGGCCGTCGATGACGCCACCGACCAGCGTCTTCGTGGTGATTGGGCCCACGCCGGCCGGTTCCGACGCGTCGCGAAGCGACGTGGCGGCCGTGCCGACGGGGACTGAAGGCAGATCGCCCTTGACGAGGTCGAGGCCGATCGCCTCGACGGCGGTGCCCAGCAGCACCGGCAGTGCGTCGTCGAGCGAGCCATAGGGTGCGGCGACGAAGATCTGCGGGCGGGCGGGGACCGCGGCGAGCAGGTCATACGCCTTTTTCGTGGCGGCGAGGATCGTCTTGCGCGGCACTTCGATCGACTCGGAGACGAGCGCCGGCTCGTCGAGCTGCACCCACTCGGCTCCGGCTGCGGTCAGCGCGGCGATGAGCTCGGCGTAGACCGGGAGCAAGTCGTCGAGGCGGTCGAGGGGCTGGTAGTCCGCGGGTGCGCCTTCAGACGGCTTGCTCAGCAGCAAGAACGTGATCGGGCCCACGATCACCGGGCGAGTGCGGAAGCCGCTCCCAGTCGCCTCGGCGACCTCGCGGATGAGGCGGTCAGAGGCGAGGTGGAAGTTGGTCTCCGGGCCGATTTCGGGCACGAGGTAGTGGTAGTTCGAGTCGAACCACTTGGTCATCTCTGCGGGCGTGTCGGCTCCCTCGCCACGGGCAATGGTGAAGTAGCCGGCCAGGTCGATCGTGCCGTCGGCCTTGACGAGCCGGGCGAACCTGGTGGGGACGGCACCGACTGTGACCGCGGCATCCAGCACCTGGTCGTAGAAGGAGAAGCCCGAAGGGATCGAGGAGTCGGTACGACCGAGCCCGAGGGATGCCAGGCGCTCGCGAGTCGTTGCGCGCAAAGCGGCGGCGGCCGTCTCAAGCTCGTCAACGGTGATCTTTCCGGCCCAGAACGCTTCGACGGTCTTTTTGAGCTCGCGTCGACGACCGATGCGCGGATAGCCGAGGATCGTGCCGGTCGGGAAGGGCGCGGTGGGCAAGGCGGTCATCTGAGTGTCTCCATTCGTGTGGAATCGAAGGAGAACAACGCAGCGAGAAGCTGAATGCCCTGGTGCACCGGAGTCCTTCGACCTTCGGCCCAGGTGGGCCGACTGTCTTGGGCGGGTGCCGGGCTCGGCTTTCGCTCTGTCTACACGGGTGCCGGGCTCGGCTTTCGTTGCCACAAGTCTAGGTAGGTGGGATGCCCCCGCGCCCTTTGTTACGCGGTGCCCTCCGGGTGGCCGATTAGGCTGTTGCAGTGTCTACCCCTGTGCAGTCCCCGTCGCTAGCCGACCTCTCCGGCATCCCGCGCCCTGCCCGGTCGGAGGCACTCCTCGATGCCCTCACCCAGCGGGTAGTGATCGCCGACGGCGCGATGGGCACCATGCTGCAGGATGCTGGCCCCACAATGGAGGACTTCCAGCAGCACGAGGGATGCAACGAGATCCTCAATGTCTCGCGCCCCGACATCGTGGAGGCCATCCACCGGGCGTATCTCGACACCGGCATCGACGCGATCGAAACCAATACATTCGGGGCGAACTGGTCGAACCTCTCCGACTACGGCATAGAAGACCGGATTGAAGAACTGGCCAGGGCCGGTGCCGCGATCGCCAGGCACGCCGTCGAGGCTGCAGAGCAGAGCGACGGTCGCATCCGCTGGGTGCTCGGCTCGATGGGGCCGGGAACTAAGTTGCCGAGCCTCGGCCACACGACCTATGCCAACCTCAAGGCCACGTTTGCCGACCAGGCCCGGGGCCTGATCCTCGGCGGATCCGACGCACTACTGATCGAGACCTCGCAAGACCTGCTCCAGGCGAAGTCGGCAGTGAACGGCTGCAAGCAGGCGATCGTGGAGACCGGCATCCGGGTGCCCATTTTCGTCGAAGTGACGGTCGAGACCACCGGCACCATGCTCATGGGCAGTGAGATCGCCGCGGCACTGACCACGCTCGAGCCGCTCGGGATCGACATGATCGGCCTGAACTGCGCGACCGGTCCGGCCGAGATGAGCGAGCACCTACGGCACCTGTCCAGGTTCGCCCACATCCCCGTGATGTGCATGCCGAATGCCGGACTGCCCGTGCTGGGGGCGAACGGTGCGAGCTATCCGCTCACGCCTGACGAGCTCGCGACCGCACACGAGCAGTTCGTCAAGGAATTCGGCCTCGGCCTGGTCGGCGGATGCTGCGGCACCACCCCTGCGCACCTCAAGGCTGTCGTCGATCGCATCGGCGGCACCCAGCCTTCGGGACGCACGATCGAGGAGGATCCCGGCGTCGCCAGCCTCTACCAGCACGTGCCATTCAATCAGGATGCCTCGTACCTGGCGATCGGCGAACGCACCAACGCGAACGGCTCGCTGGCGTTCCGCGAGGCGATGCTCGAGGAACGTTGGGATGACTGCGTAGACATCGCCCGCAACCAGATCCGCGAGGGTGCCCACCTGCTCGACGTCTGCATCGACTACGTCGGTCGCGACGGTGTCGCGGACATGCGCAGCGTCGTTTCCCGCCTCGCAAGCGCCTCGACGCTGCCCCTGGTCGTCGACTCCACCGAGCCCGCGGTGTTGCAGGCAGGCATGGAGCTCATCGGTGGCCGACCGGTGGTCAACTCGGTGAACTTCGAGGACGGCGACGGCCCAGAGTCGCGATTCGGGCGGATCATGCCGCTCGTGAAGGAGCATGGCGCGGCGGTCATCGCCCTCACCATCGATGAGGAGGGGCAGGCCCGCACCGCCGAGAACAAGGTGCGCATCGCCTCCCGGCTCGTCGACAGCCTGGTCGGAGAATGGGGGATGCGGGTCGAAGACATCATCGTCGACGCCCTGACCTTCCCGATTGCGACGGGGCAAGAGGAGACCCGCCGCGACGCGATTGAGACCATTGAGGCAATCCGGCAGATCACCGCGAAGTATCCCGGCATCCACACCACCCTGGGTGTCTCCAACGTCTCCTTCGGACTAAACCCCGCCGCACGCTCGGTTCTCAACTCGGTGTTCCTGCACGAGGCCGTCGAGGCCGGTCTCGACTCCGCAATCGTGAACGCGGCGAAGATCGTGCCCCTTGCCACGGTTCCTGACGACCGCCGAAAGGTGGCACTCGACCTGGTCTGGGACAAGCGCGAGTACGACGCCGACGGCAACCTGACCTATGACCCGCTGTCGGCACTGCTCGATCTTTTCGCCGGCGTCGACTCCGCAGCCCTGAAGGATGAGCGCGCCGCCGAGTTGGCCGCCCTGCCCGTCGGCGAGCGCCTGGAGCGCCGCATCATCGACGGCGAGGCCAAGGGACTCGAAGCAGATCTTGACCTGGCTCGAGCCGGGGGTATGACAGCTCTGGGGATTGTCAACGACCACCTCCTTGCCGGCATGCAGGTCGTCGGCGCACGATTCGGAAGCGGCGAGATGCAGCTCCCCTTCGTGCTCCAGTCGGCGGAGGTCATGAAGGCGGCGGTCGCGCTGCTCGAACCTCACATGGAGAAGTCGGATGCCGCGGGCAAGGGCACCATGGTCATCGGAACTGTTCGCGGAGACGTGCACGACATCGGCAAGAACCTGGTCGACATCATCCTGACCAACAACGGCTACGACGTGATCAACATCGGCATCAAGCAACCGATCAGCGAGTTCATCCGCGCCGCCGAGGAGCACAACGCCGACGTCATCGGCATGAGCGGACTGCTCGTGAAATCGACAGTGGTGATGAAAGAGAACCTGCTCGAGCTCAATGCGCGCGGGCTGGGCACCAAGTGGCCCATCCTGCTCGGAGGGGCTGCCCTCACTCGCGCGTACGTGGAGGATGACCTTGCATCGATCTTCGACGGCGAGGTGCGGTACGCGCGCGACGCCTTCGAGGGACTGGCACTCATGGAACCGCTCGTTGCGGTGGCCCGCGGCGCAGACGTCTCGACTGTCGGTTTGCCGCCCCTGAAGAAGCGGATTCACGCCAGGGCCACCATTGACATCACCGAGCCCGAGGACATGCCGGCTCGGTCGGATGTGGCCGCCGACAACCCGGTGCCGAGCCCGCCGTTCTGGGGCACCCGCATCGTGAAGGGCATCGCACTCGCCGACTACGCCGCGTTCCTCGACGAGCGCGCAACATTCATGGGTCAGTGGGGGCTCAAGCCCAGCCGAGCCGAAGACGGCGCAAGCTACGAAGAACTCGTCGCCACCGAAGGGCGCCCGCGACTGCGCTACTGGCTCGATCGCATCCTTGCCGAAGGCATGCTGGATGCCTCGGTGGCATACGGCTACTTCCCCGCCTACTCCGAGGGCAACGACGTCGTCATCCTGCACCACGGCGACGACCCCACCGGCATACTTGGCACCCCCGGGCTGCTCGCGCCAGACGGGGGATCGGGCGGTCCGATCGGCCATGAGCGCCTGCGCCTCACCTTCCCGCGGCAACGTCGCGACGGTCATCTCTGCCTTGCCGACTACGTGCGCTCGAAAGAGTCGGGACAGATCGACGTGGTGCCCATGCAACTGGTGACCGCCGGCTCCGCGGTCGATGCGTTCACCGCGAAGATGTTTGCGGAGAACAAGTACCGCGACTACCTCGAGCTCAACGGCCTCACCATGCAACTCACCGAGTCACTGGCCGAGTACTGGCACTCCCGCATCCGGGCCGAGTTGGGTTTCGCGGCTGAAGATCCCGAGGACATAGCGGGGATGTTCAAGCTCAACTATCGCGGTGCACGGTTCTCGCTCGGCTACCCGGCCTGCCCAAACATGGAAGACCGGCGCAAAGTCGTCGAGCTGCTCAAGCCGGAGCGGATGGGGGTGGAGCTGTCGGAGGAGCTTCAGCTGCACCCAGAGCAGTCGACCGACGCGTTCGTATTCCACCACCCCGAGGCTCGCTACTTCTCGGTTTAAGGCCGGCTCCGCGAGAGCGACCGACTTTCGCGCGGCGCAGCGCCGCGAGGGCGGCAGGACCGACGAGCAGGATGCCGACGGCCGTGGTGATTGCGCGCACCGTGTCCCAGGTGAGCGTCGAGGTTACCAGCGAGTACAGCCAGAACGACGCTAGGTTCTGCCCGATCGGAGCACCAGCCCCGTAAGAGATTCCCGTGCCCGCGCCGACGGCGAAGGGCCAGAACCAGAAGTTCATGATCAGGCCGAACGCGTAAGACGCCACGATGCCGTAGCCAATGAGCATGACCAACTCCCAGCGCCGGGCGGCTTTCACCGTGCGAGCACTGATCTGTGGGAGCAGACCCGCACCCGCAGCGACCCAGCCGCAGGCGAAGACCTGGAAGGGGGTCCACGGGCCGATGCCACCCCAGAGCACGGAAGATAGCGCGATGGTCAGCATCCCCAGCAGGAAGCCGAAGCGGGCGCCGTAGGCACGGCCGGCGAGGATCAGGACGATAAAGACCGCCTCCAGGCCGCCCACCCCGGTTCCCGCGATGCGGACGGCGGCACCCACGGCCGCGAGGACACCGAGCATGGCCACCTTCGTGGCGGTGTGCATCTCCCGGTCGAGGCTGAATGCGACGGCAATCACGACTGCCGGCACGAGGGCGAGAGCGAGCACCGGCACCGCGGCCTGGGCATCCTTGGGCACCGCGGTGGCCAGCAGCGGCCACGCGAATCCCGCGACCCCCAGCAGACTGGCAATCACCAGGGACCAGCGTGACCAGCCGTCGACGCCACCCGATGGGCGCACGCGCAATCCCTCAAGCGGTGCGGTCACGACGACACCCCGACTGGCGCGTCCAGTCGCCCTGCGGCCATGGCGATCGTGCGCGTCGCGTACCGTGCCGCGAAGCCGTGGTCGTGCGTGGCGATGACGACGGCGGCACCGGAGGCGGCAACCTCGCGCAGCGCCGCGCCGACGAGGCGGCGAGCCGCGGCATCCAATCCGCGACTCGGCTCATCGAGGAGCAGCACGCTCGGACGCGCCGACAGTTGGATCGCGAGGACGAGGCACAGGCGTTCACCGGCCGACAGGTCGCGCGGTTGGCGCTCCAGCAAGGAGCCCGGGGCGACGCCGAGCAGGCGAGCGAAGAGCGCAGCGGTTCCCGACTGCTTGGCGTCTCGGTCGGCCCGACGGCATTCCTCCCCGACGGTGGTCGCGAACAAGAGGTCGTCGAATGCCTCGGGCACGAGAGTGACGGCGCGACGACGAGCGCGACGACCGAGGCCGTGCAGGTCTAAGCCCCCGACAAGAACGGTGTCCCGTCGCGTCGGACGGGCGATGGCGTGCATGAGGCTGCTCTTACCCGCGCCGTTCGGCCCGCGCAGCGCGACGATCTCCCCGGCCGCGAGAGACAGGTTCGCCTCATCCACTGCGACCCGCGTGCCGTGCGACACGGAAAGACCGTGGATTTCGGCCACCTGCGCGCGGGCGCGCGGCTGGCTGACGGGCGGCTGGGCGGCATCCTCGTCGTCGAGGTTGCCATCTCCCGACCCGGGCGCGGCGGCATGGATCATCCCGTCGCGGATGTCGAGCCTTCGGTCTGGCACCGTGCCCCAGTCGCTGATGGCGTGGTCTGCGACTACTACGCAAACCCCGGCCCCGTGGGCCAGCCGTTCGAGAACGTCGATGACCCGCGCCCGCGCCGACTCATCGAGGTCGGCCAGCGGCTCATCAACGATGAGGAGCACGGGATGCTCGACCAACGCGGCACCGATGGCGACAAGGCACGCCTCTCCCGCCGAGAGGTCCCCGATCTCGCGGTCGAGCAGGTGACTGATTCCGAGCCGGTCCGCGAGTTCGACGACCCGAGCGCGCACGATTATGGGAGCGACTTGGCGCATCGCGAGCGCGAAACCGAGTTCCTCGGCTACGGTCGCCGCGACGAACGACAACCTCACCGACTGCGACACGACTCCGATGAATCCGGCGGTCTCGCGCGGCGGCACGGAGATCCTGTCGACCCCGGCAACCTCGATCGAGCCGCGCTGGACGCCGTCGGAAGCGTGCTGGAACAATCCGCTCATCGCGTGCAGGAGGGTCGTCTTGCCGGATCCGGTCGCACCGGTGATGAGGGTGAGGGTGCCAGGCTCGAAGGCCAGGTTGAGGCGCGCGAGGTTCCAGCGACCTTCATAGCCCAGTGATACGTCGGTCAGGACGGCCGGACGTTCGCACGCGGGCTGCGCCGTTCGCGTCGCGGCGAACCCGCGCACTTCCATCGACCCACCGAGGGCGATCGCCCGCTCCACCGTCTGCTCCAGCACGGGCACAACGAGTGAGGCGGCCCCACGGGTACCACGCAGCTCGCGCGCCACCTGGACTCGACGCACCGAGCCGAGCAGGGCAGGAAAGGTGGCCCACGCGATGACAAGGGCGCGCGAAACAGTCCGCACCGGGCCACGAACCGCGCCGCGCGCCAGGAGTGCCCGGATGTCTACCGCCGCGCTGATCAGGCCGACCACGAGCACCAGCGCCGCGAACGGCAGCGCGCTGAGCGCCGCGTTCGCGATTCCGCCGGTCGTGACAACGCCGAACAGGGTGATGTGTGCGAATGGACCAGCCAGTCGGATGCCGGGCAGGTCGAGCAGGACCAGCCCGCCGCCTCCCCCGCCCCCGAAGAGCACGCGGTACAGCACTCGAAGACCCACGAATCCGGCCGCCAGGAGCACCGCGCTCCTGAGGCCAGCGAGGCGGGTCAACCGCATCAGCCCTCGGGTGGCGTGGAGTCGGTGCCGGCCGTGTA
Source organism: Microbacteriaceae bacterium (assembly GCA_043754275.1). Classification (GTDB taxonomy): domain Bacteria; phylum Actinomycetota; class Actinomycetes; order Actinomycetales; family Microbacteriaceae; genus Rhodoglobus. Next base: position 42,154 of record JAYUVE010000005.1, read on the forward strand.
GACCAGGCCGACTGACTGGCCATCGGTCAGCTTCAGGGTCGCCGCTCCCTCCTGGGCGTACTCCCACTTCGCATCTGGGGAGGACTTCACCCAGAGGGCCCAGTAGGCAACCGAGTTGAGGGTTTGGCACTGCTCGGTGAACGGCGCCTGGCCCTTGATCGTGACCGTCTCATCCGGTGCCGGCTCGTGGTTCACTCGACAAATCACCTGGTCGCCGTAGTCGACGGTGCCTTCCGTGGTGATGCCGGCATCCTTGAAAGCATTTGCCGCCACGCCAGCGGCCGAGCACGCCTCGACCGATGGGTGGTCGAGAACCCCGAAGTCAACGACGATCGTCACCTGCTCGCAGGCACCCGATGTGGCGGGTGCAGAGGAGGGGGTGGCCGTCGGGGCGGAAATGGTACAGCCAGCGAGGGCGAGTCCGGCCAAGCCGATGAGGGCTGGCGAGAGGGAACGGGCGAAGCGGGTCATGACATCCTTACGAGGCTGGTTGATGGGTGGTGGTCACGCTGGTCGGCTCGACAGGTCGAGCAGACCAGCGCCGCCGAGCACCGCGAGCGGTGCATCGGAACGGTTGAAGGTGTAGACATGGATGCCGTCGGCGCCCCCAGCGACGAGATCCCTCGCGAGTCGCGTGCAGGCGTCAATTCCGACCCGCGCGGCGGCCTCGGAATCCGACGCGGCTTCGAGTGCCGTGAGCAGGTCTTGCGGCTCTGCCTCTCCCGACAGCTCGAGAGTGCGGCGCAGCCGCGTCACGCTGAGGACAGGCATGATCCCCGGCAGGATGCGCATCGTCACGCCTGCCGCGCGGGCTTCGTCCACGAAGCTGAAGTACTCGTCGGCCTCGAAGAACAGTTGGGTGATAGCGAGATTGGCGCCTGCCGACTCCTTCGCCAGCAGGGTATCGATGTCCTGGGCGCGCGACCGCGAGCGGGGATGCCCGTTGGGAAAAGTGGCGACGGCTATCGTCACCTTCTCGCCGCTGCGCAGCCGTTTGCCAGCAGGGAAACCCGGTATGTCCGCAAACCTGAACGGACTGCGCTCCTCCTGGACGCGGTGGATGAGCTGAACGAGCTCGCCTGCGGTCGCGATCTCGCCGAGGAAGTCGTCGCCCTCGGACATGCCTGGCGGCGGGTCGCCACGCAGGGCGAGAAAGCTCGTGACGCCCTCGTCGAGGAACTCCCGGATGATCTCCGTTGCTTCCGAATAGGTGGAACCGACGCAGGTGAGATGAGCCATGGCGTGCACCCGGTGCTCGCGGATGAGCTTGCCCAGCACGGCCAGTGATGCGGCCCGGTCGTCACCCGTGGGGCGGTAGGTCACCGAAATGAACTCTGGCCCGACCGCCGACAGTCGGTCGATCGACTCGAACAGGCTGGCCTCCGCCGCTGCCGATCGCGGTGGGTACAGCTCGAACGAGAACGTCGGCACACTTACCCCTTCGGTCATGACCCTGTTGGTCAACAAGCTCCGAGTGGGCGGGTGCCGGGCTCGGCTGTCGCTCCTGCCGAGCACGAACTCGACCTGCCAAGTCTAGGTGACCAGATTCAGGTTGTGACAAACTCCCGCAGCTCGCCCACCCGCGCCGGGTGCACGAGCGCCTTCACGAGCGTCCCATCCTCCCGGTAGTCGGTCGACATCACCCTGCCCTGCACATGCAGCCACGAGATCACTTCCCCGCGGTCGTACGGCACGAGAAGAGTCAGCTCCACTTCGGGGGCGGGCAGCAGCTCGGCGATCCGCGCCATAAGCTCATCGACGCCCTCGCCGGTGCGGGCGGAGACGAAGATGCCGGTCGGCTCGAGGCCGCGGATGGCCAGTCGCTGGTCGTCATCCGCGAGGTCGCTCTTGTTGAAGACGACGATCTCCGGGATGTCGCGTGCCCCGACCTCCCCGATGACATCGCGCACCGTCGCCAGCTGGGCGCCAGGGTCAGGATGTGACGCGTCAACGACGTGGACAATCACGTCAGACTGGCCGACCTCCTCGAGCGTTGACCGGAACGCCTCGACCAGCTGGTGCGGCAGGTTCCGGACGAAACCGACTGTGTCGCTCAGCGTGAACAGCCGCCCGTCGGGGGTGGTGGAGCGCCGCACCGTCGCGTCGAGGGTCGCGAACAGCGAGTTCTCGACGAGCACGCCCGCGCGGGTGATCCGGTTCAGCAGGCTCGACTTGCCGGCGTTCGTGTAGCCCGTGATCGCGACCGACGGCACCTCGAAGCGGTTGCGGTTTGCGCGCTTCGCCTCGCGCGCCGGTGCAAATCCCTTGATCTGCTTGCGCAGCTTCGACATGCGGGTGTGGATGCGGCGGCGGTCGAGTTCGATCTTCGTCTCGCCCGGCCCACGGCTTCCCATACCCGCACCGGCACCACCGACCTGGCCACCGGCCTGGCGCGACATCGACTCACCCCAACCACGCAGTCGAGGCAGCAGATATTCGAGCTGGGCGAGTTCCACCTGCGCGCGGCCTTCGCGGCTCCTGGCGTGCTGGCTGAAGATGTCGAGGATCACGGCCGTGCGGTCGATGACCTTGACCCCGACGACATCCTCGAGTGCGCGCCGCTGGCTGGGGGCGAGCTCGGTGTCGGCGATCACGGTGTCCGCGCCGGTCGCTGCCACGACATCCCGAAGCTCGGCCGCCTTGCCCTTGCCGAAATACGTGCTCGGATCGGGATGCGGCCGCCGCTGCAATAGTCCGTCAAGCACCACGGCTCCCGCTGTCTCAGCGAGCGCCGCCAATTCACGAAGCGAGTTCTCCGCTTCGGTCACCGTGCCCTGGGTGTAGACGCCGATCAGGACAACGTTCTCCAGCCGCAGCTGGCGGTACTCGACTTCGGTGACATCCTCGAGTTCGGTGGACAGGCCAGCCACCCGGCGCAGCGCCTGGCGGTCTTCGCGGTCGAACTGGTCGCCGTCCCTGTCGCCCTCGTAGTGGTCGTCGACCTGCAGGGCCTGGGCGTTTCCGGCACCGAACAGGGTGAAGCCAGCCGACTTCGTCGACTCTGCGGCGATCACCCGGTCGACAGCCCTGTCGTTCGCGTTATCGGTTTTCGCGGTCTCGGTAGTTTCAGTATCAGTCATTGGGTTAACCCTAGTTTCCTAGTCTTCGGTAAGTTCTCTGCATGAGCGCTGAGCACTACTTCACGTCTTCTCCGGGAAGTGAACTCGTGCCGCGCACGATCCATGCGCGCATCGCGGGCCAAGATCGTGAGTTGGTCACCGCCAACGGCGTGTTCAGCCCCGAGCGGATCGACGCGGGTACCCAGGTGCTGCTCGGGAGCGTGCCCGCTCCCCCACCCGGTGGCGACCTGCTTGATCTCGGCTGCGGCTGGGGTCCGATCGCCCTGACGCTCGCGCTCGAGTCTCCCCGAGCGACGGTCTGGGCTGTGGACGTCAACGAACGCGCACTGGATCTCGTGCGCGCCAACGCTCAGAAAATGAACATAATCAACATTAACGCCGTCACGCCCGAGAATGTTCCGGCTGGCATGACGTTCACCACAATCTGGTCGAATCCGCCGATCCGGGTGGGCAAGAACGAACTGCACGGGATGCTCCGTGCCTGGCTCCCCCGCCTCGAGAGCGGTTCAGACGGCTGGCTTGTCGTGCAGCGCAACCTCGGCTCAGATTCGCTGCACCGGTGGTTGCAGGCGGAATTCCCGGAAGACTTCAGCTTCGTGCGTGCCGCGACCAACAAGGGGTATCGAGTGCTGCGTGCGCGGCGCCGGACGGGGCTGACCGAGCCGATCGGGGTCGTCAGATAGCCACCGCTCCTGCCACGAGTTCGAGCTTGAAGCGCTCAGCGTTCTCGAGGTAGGCGGCGTAGTGGCCAACGAACTCGGAGCTGGGCGGGCCGCCCGCCCAGGGATGCCTGTCGGGATAGAGCATGGACCAGCCGTGTCCGAGCGCCTCGGCAGCGAGGTTGTCCACCTCGTCCCGTGATCCCGCATGAAAAGCCAGATGGTTCAGGCCAGGTCCACGACGATCGTAAGCCTGCTGCGAATCGACCTCTTCGACGACGAGATAGGTTTCGCCCAACCGCCAACTCATCCCGGTGGGCCAATCCTGGAACACCCGATAACCCATCTTCTCGAGTAGCCATCCCCAGCTAGCTGTACTCGGTCACTAGGTTCGTGACACTCGGCTGATCGGGGGTTGGCCTCCGCAGGCGGTGTGTGGTCGATCGTAGTTGTAGTGATCGAGC
>JAYUVE010000006.1:0-45478 GCA_043754275.1 Microbacteriaceae bacterium
TCGCCGACCAGTAGCCGTAGGCCCCAGTAGCGCCGCCCAGCAGAGCGGCAGTGAGCACCGCGACAGCGATGACCTTCTTCTTCTTGGTGAAATTACGCAATTCTCTGACTCCTGTCTAGTTGGGAGGCAGGCAAAAGTTCGAGCGTGCTGCCCCCCGGAAGCACGTCAATCGCTCTCGTTGAAAAGAACCCTACGGGCTTTCCACCGATCGCGCTGTACCCCAACCTATGGACAGACAGACTTGTCTACTTCTGAACCACTTTTAGGCACCTGCGAGCTCAGCTTGACCCCAGACAACCCGGGGTCGCCCGATAGAATCTAGGCACCAGCGGGAGTGGTGAAATTGGCAGACACGCAGGATTTAGGTTCCTGTGCTTTCGAGCGTGGGGGTTCAAGTCCCCCCTTCCGCACCGTGGACAGTGCTACCCGAGCATGACCTGCGCCTTGTCCTTCGGGTCGACCCGCAGCGAGACGGTCTTGCCGACCTGCCAGTTGCCGAGAGCTGCGGCGGCGATCATCTGGCGGTGCACGACCGGGAAGGGCGGCTCCCCGTCAATCGTCACGGTCAGCGCCACGTCATAGATTGTGGTGGTCTCGAACTTCTGGCCAGTGTCGGTGAGGGCGGTGACCACACCGGAGCCGGGGATCGCGGCATTCATGGCGGCCAGATTGGCGAAGGGATTCGGGCCGTATCCTCCGGCCGCGGCCATTGCCTCTGCACCCGCCGTGCCGGCCTTCGCTTGGTCGGAGAGGTCAGCGGCCTGCTTGATGCTGTCCGCGAAGTTCGGGCGCGGCGTCGTCAGGCCATTGCCGACCAGCCGACCCATGTCATCCAAGAGTCCCATTGCGGTCTACCGGTAGGGCTTGTCTCCGAAGGCCACGGCGTTCTGGTCGGCGGGGTCGACGCGACCGGCCATGCTCGTGCCATCGGCGTAGCCAGACAGGGAGACCGAGGGGATGATCTCCTTCTTCTTGACCGCGTAGGCCTTGCCGCCCTCTGGCTCGACCTTGAGCTCAAGCAGGTAGATCGGGTTGCCACCGGCCTTCTCCCCCGTGTCGGTCTTGCCCACGATGGTCAGCGTCGCCGGGGATCCGACGGTGAGGATGCGGTTCTGCTCATGGGACTGCGCCTCGATGGCCGCACGGTCTGCCGAGAGCTGCGTGGCATCCATAGCGCCGGGGTCGGCAAGGCCGCCCGCGTAGCCCTGGCTCTTCAGCATCGCGTCGGCGGCAGCCTGTGCCTCCGCGGCCTGTTTGGCCCAGTCGCCGCCCGCCGCAGGTCCTGCACCCGGAAGATTGTCGAACATACCCATGAGAACCCAGCTTTCGTTAAGGAGAAGCGATTTCACAGCAGTCGCGAGGTGAGCATACGTCCGCGCGATCCGCAGGTAAAGAGGTAGGCAAGGCGGCGATCCGGCCGCTGCCCGGTCGCACCGGGTACCCTGTAGCAATGCCATTCCTGCAGCAGGATGGCGACAGACGACTTGGAGCATTTCCGTGGTAGCCGCCTCACTCATCCCCTGGCTCGACCCGCAGAACCTCATCGAGGGTTTCGGCGCTTTCGCGCTGTTGGGCGTCTGTCTCATCGTCTTCGCCGAGACCGGCCTGTTGATCGGTTTTGTGCTCCCGGGTGACACCCTGCTGATCATCGCCGGTGTGCTGACTTTCACCGGCGTCATGAAGATCGACATCTGGTGGGTGTGCCTCGCGATCGGGGCGGCCGCCTTCGTCGGCGGTGAGGTCGGCTATCTGATCGGCCACAAAGCTGGCCCACGGATCTTCGAGCGCAAGGAGAGCGGCTTCTTCTCAGTCGCCAACGTCAAGCGCACGAACGCCTTCTTCGAGAAGTACGGGGTGTGGGCCATCGTCATCGCTCGCTTCGTGCCGATCGTGCGCACCTTCGCCCCGGTCGCCGCGGGAGTGGGCCACATGAACTACCGCCGCTACTCGCTCTATAACCTCGTCGGGGCGATGATCTGGGGCGCGGGCGTCACCTACGCGGGCTTCCTGCTCGGCTATATCCCGCCTGTGAGGGACTTCGTCGTGCAGTACATCGACGTCATCCTGCTCGGTGCAGTGCTCATCGCCGTCGTGCCTACGGCGTACCACACCATCAAGGCCGCGGTGCAGTCGCGCCGGATCAAGGGCGCGGCCCTGGATGACGCCGCCGCCCAGGCCCTCGTGCTTAACCTCGACAACACCCCCAAGAACACCGACTGACGCCCCACGGCGGCCTGCTTCTAGAGAACTGCCAGCCTCGCCCTGATCGCATCAATGCCCTGCTGGGCACCGCGGCGCACATCGATCTCTGGGTCCTTGAGTAGTGATCGCATGCCATCGATGTCGTCGAGCGATCCCAGATCGCCCAGGGCTCGCGCCGCGGCCGCACGCACGCGCGCAACCTCGTCGCTGAGTAGCCCCACCAGGACGGCGGACACGGGGAGTCCGCGTGCCGCAGCGACCCTGGCTCCCATCTCCCGCACGCGCCAGGCTTGGTTGGCCAGCGCCGCGGACACCGCCTCGGCCGCCGTGTCATCCCACACATAGAGCAGGGCGCGGGTGCCCCAGAGCTCGGGCCAGTAGAGCACGGGAGCCCCGTCGAGGATGCCGCGGGCATGCTCGCCGCCCACGAACAACAGGAAGTCCTCGCCCTCGTTGTTGCCGGCGAGCAGCGAGATCGCGCGCCGCACGACGACGCTCTCGCCGTAGAGCTCGACGGCCGCGGCGAGCCGCTTCTCGATCGGGAGTTCTACGGGAACGGCGGACTCTGGCACGAATCAACCCTACGTGCTGGCCACCCAGATGGATGCGAGCGCATCCGCGCCCAGCCCGGTGGGCGAGACCAAGGCGTCGAGACCGATGCCGCGAGCGAGAAGGGTGCGCAACAGCTCCGGGTCGCGATCGCTGATCCGCACTACTCGGCCGCCGTGCGGGGCATCCGCCAGCAGGGTCGCCGTCGGGACAACCACAGTGCCGTCACGGGCGGGAATCGGATCGCCGTGCGGGTCGCGCACCGGGTGGCCCAGTCGGTCGTCGATGGCGTCGAGCAGCCGGTCGCTGAGGGCGTGCTCGAGGACTTCCGCTTCGTCGTGCACTTCGTCCCAGGTGTAGCCGAAGTGCTGCACGAGCCAGGTTTCGATGAGCCGGTGACGGCGCACCATGCGCAGGGCCAGGGCAGTGCCATCCGGAGTCAATTCAATCGCGCCGTAGGGGCGGTGCTGAACGAGACCCTGGTTGCTCAACTTCTTGACCATCTCGGTGACCGACGACGGGGCGAGCCCCAGCCGAGCGGCGAGGGCCGACGGTGTGATCGGGTCTGGCTGCCATTCGGTGTGCGAGTAGATGACCTTGACATAGTCTTCGGTGGCGATCACGTGCCGCTCACCACCAGGGTGATGAGCAGCAGGTTAAGCACGGTGATGAGCGCGGCAGAGATCCAGCCCGCGGCCCGCAACCAGGCGGCATTCACGAACTGGCCCATGATCGCCCTGGAGCTCGCGTAATAGACGAGCGGGATCATCGCGAACGGGATGCCGAAGCTCAGCACCACCTGGCTGAGCACGAGGGCGCGAGTCGGGTCGAACCCGATGCCGAGCACGATGAGTGCAGGGATCAGGGTGACCACCCTGCGGGCCAGGAGCGGCACGCGCAGCTTGAGCAGCCCGCCCATGATCGTCGAACCCGCGTAGGTGCCCACGCTCGTCGAGGCGAGCCCCGAGGCCAGCAGCCCGACCGCGAAGACGACCCCGATCGCCGGCCCAAGAGTCGCAGCAACTGCTGCGTGGGCGCCCTCGATCGTGTCGGTGCCGTCGATGCCCCTCAGGCTGGATGCCGCGAGCAGCAGCATCGCGATGTTCACCGCCCCCGCCACGAACAACGCCCCGCCGACGTCCCACCGGGTCGCACGCAGCAGCCCGGCGATCCGCCCCACGTCAGCGGACGCGCCGTGCCGGTCGCGCGCGAGCGCCGAGTGCAGGTAGATGGCGTGAGGCATCACCGTCGCGCCCAGCATGCTCGTGGCTAGCAGCACCGAGTCGGTGCCGTCGAACCGCGGCACGATCCCGGCGACCGCGGCGGCTGGGTCGAGCCCGGAGTAGAACAGTCCAGTGACAAAACCCACGACAATGACCGCAAGCAGTGAAACGATCACGATCTCAAAAGATCGCTGCCCGCGGCGCGACTGCACGAACAGCAGTCCCATCGAGGCGACCCCGACAATCACCCCGCCAAGCAGCAGCGGGATGCCGAACAGCAGATGCAGGGCGATGGCGCCCCCCAGCACTTCCGCGATGTCGGTCGCGGCGGCGACCAGCTCGGCCTGCACCCAGTACAGCCGCCGCGGACCGTCACTCAACCGCTCCCCGAGCAGCTCGGGAAGGCTACGACCAGTGACCAGCCCCAGCTTCGCCGATTGATACTGCACGAGCACCGCGATCGCATTGGCGACGATGAGCACCCAGAGCAACAGGTAGCCGTAGCGTGCCCCCGCGGTGAGGTTGGCCGCGACGTTGCCGGGGTCGACGTAGGCGATCGCGGCGACGAAGGCGGGCCCGAGGGCAAGCAAGGTCGCTCGCGCCTGGGTCGGCGCCGGCCTCAATGCCTCCGGCGCTCGAGTTTTCGGCATACCGAAATCTTACCTCGGGTCGGCGGGCCTCGCTCTGGCGAACGTATGGCGCCGTGCCCTCGGCGGGCGGGCTTCGCTCTGGCGAACGTATGGCGCCGTGCCATACGTTGCTGCGAGACCACCCCGCCGCCCAGCGGCAGCCACCACCCCAAGGGCAGCCAGCGCCCTGAGAGCGACCGACCGCCCGACTAGAGCAGCTCGCGGCGCACGATGGGCATGATGGCCCGGAAGGCGAGCGCGCGGTGGCTGATCGCGTTCTTCTCGTCCGCGCGCAACTCGGCCGAACTCACCGAGAGACCCGCAGGCTTGAAGATCGGGTCGTAGCCGAAGCCGTTCGCGCCGGTCGGCTCGTGAAGCACGGTGCCCGGCCAGATGCCGAGCTCGACGAACTCGCGCGCGGGCACGGCTGGGGCATCGGGGCCGAAGGCTCCGACGGGTGACGGCAGCACGAGGGCGGCGGCGCAGGTGAAGTGCGCTTCGCGGTTGGCGGCGTCCCCGAGGTTCTTGAGCAGGAGAGTGAGGTTGTCTGCGTCATCCCGAGGTGTTCCGTTGAGAAGCGCCGCATACCTGGCCGAATGGATGCCGGGCGCACCGCCGAGGGCATCCACCGAGATCCCCGAGTCGTCGGCGATCGTGGGCAGCCCCGTGTGGGCGGATGCCGCGCGCGCCTTGATCAGCGCATTAGCCTCGAACGAGTCGCCATCCTCCACCGGCTCTGGCCCCTCGTAGCCGAGTAGCTCGATGCCCTCCAACAGCGGGCCGAGGATTCTCCTCAGCTCCTCCACTTTGTGAGCGTTGTGGGTGGCGAGCACGAGCTGGGCGGTCATGCGAGTTGCCTGCCCAGCGCCTCCACCTGGAGCTTGGTGAGGTCAGCGACGCCACCCACGGCGAGATCGAGCAGCGAGTCGAGCTCGCGCCGGTCGAAGGGCGCACCCTCCGCAGTGCCCTGCACTTCTACGAAAAGTCCGCGGCCGGTGACGACGACATTCATGTCGGTTTCGGCCCTGACATCTTCCACGTATGCCAGGTCGAGTAGCGGTTCGCCGTCGATGATGCCGACACTTACTGCCGCGACCGAGTCGTGCAGGGCTTTCGCGCTCTTGCCGATGAAGCCCTTCGCCCGCCCCCACTCGATCGCGTCGGCGAGCGCCACGTAGGCCCCGGTGATCGCTGCCGTGCGGGTTCCACCGTCGGCCTGCAGCACGTCGCAGTCAATCATGACGGTGTTCTCGCCGAGCGCCTTGGTGTCGATGACCGCACGCAGCGATCGTCCGATGAGCCGCGAGATCTCGTGGGTGCGGCCGCCGATCCTGCCTTTGACCGACTCCCGGTCGTTGCGGTCATTGGTGGCGCGCGGCAGCATCGCGTACTCCGCCGTCACCCAGCCCTTGCCTTTGCCGGTGAGCCAGCGCGGCACGCCGTTGGTGAAGCTCGCGGTGCACAGCACCTTGGTGCGGCCGAACGAGATGAGCGCGCTGCCTTCGGCCTGCTCGCTCCAGCCCCGTTCGATGGTCACGCGGCGCAGCTCGTTGGCTTCGCGGCCGTCGGCTCGGGTCATTGGGCTCTCCCTGGGTTCTCTCTAGGTACATGAATGCTGCCGGTGTCGAAGTTCTCGACGGTCACGACCTCGGGGCCGAGGAAGCGCGAGGCGAGCTTCTTAAAGGCGCCCTTGTCTGGCCCGGTCGCCTCAAACGTGTAGGTGGGCCGACCTTCGGAACGCTCGAGGTCGTGCCGCACGAGGGTGCTAAAGACGTCGTAGCCGGTCTCCTCGGCGCTCGAGACGAGGGCGACCGACTCGCCCATGACGTACTGGATCGCGGCCGACATGAGCGGGTAATGCGTGCAGCCGAGCACGAGAGTGTCGACCTCGGCCGCCTTGAGCGGGGCAAGATACTCCTCCGCAACCGCGAAGAGCTCGGGGCCGCTGGTGACACCCGCCTCGACGAATTCGACGAACCTGGGGCAGGCCGCCGTGAACAGCGCGAGGTCGGATGCCGCGGCAAACGCATCCTCGTAAGCCTTCGACTTGATCGTTCCGAGCGTGCCGATCACGCCCACCCTGCGGTTCCTGGTTTGGCGGACCGCCGCCCTGACCGCGGGCTGGATCACCTCGACCACGGGGATGCCGTAACCGTCGGTGAAGCGCTCACGGGCATCCCGCAGCATTGCCGCTGAGGCCGTGTTGCAGGCGATCACGAGCAGCTTGACCCCCTCGGCCACGAGGTCGTCCATGACGGCCAGGGCGTATTCGCGAACCTCGGCGATGGGCTTGGGGCCGTAGGGCGAGTGCGCCGTGTCGCCCACGTAGAGGATCGATTCGCGCGGCAGTTGGTCGATGATCGCCCTGGCCACGGTGAGGCCGCCGACGCCGCTGTCGAAGACTCCGATCGGGGCGTTGTTCACCCGGAAAGCCTACCGGCAGCCTCTTGGTAGCCTCACTTCATGGGCACTGCGCTTCTGACCGACCGCTACGAGCTGACGATGGTGGATGCCGCCCTGCGCGACGGCACCGCCCAGCGCGAATGCGTCTTCGAGGTCTTCGCCCGCCGACTGCCCGACGGCCGCCGCTACGGCGTCGTGGCCGGCACCGGGCGCCTCCTCGAGGCGATTGCCGACTTCCGGTTCGAGGATGCCGAACTCGCCTGGCTCCGCCACAACCAGGTCGTCGACGCGCCTACGCTCGACTGGCTCGCCGACTACAGCTTCCGGGGCAACATCTGGGGTTACCAGGAGGGCGACGCCTACTTCCCCGGCTCACCCATCCTGGTCGTGGAGGGCACCTTCGCTGAGGCGGTGCTTCTCGAGACCCTCACGCTGAGCGTGCTCAACTATGACGCGGCCGTCGCGAGCGCCGCGGCCCGCATGGTCTCGGCTGCTGACGGCCGACCGCTGGCCGAGATGGGCTCCCGCCGCGCGGGCGAGCACTCCGCGGTCGCGGCGGCGCGGGCAGCGTTCATCGCTGGGTTCGGTGCCACGAGCAATCTCGAAGCGGGCAGGCGATGGGGCATCCCGACGATGGGAACCGCCGCGCACTCCTTCACCCTCCTGCACGACAGCGAGGAGGCGGCGTTCCGGGCGCAGGTCGACGCCCTCGGGCCCGGCACGACGCTGCTCGTCGACACCTACGACATCCCGGCCGCGGTCGAGCTCGCGGTCAAGGTCGCCGGCCCCGAACTCGGCGCCGTGCGCATCGACTCGGGCGATCTGCCTGCGCAGGTGGCCGCGGTGCGCAAGCAACTCGACTCGCTCGGCGCGACGAAGACTCGCATCACCGTGACCAATGACCTCGATGAGTACACGATCGCAGCTCTGCGCGCTGCGCCCGTCGACTCCTACGGCGTGGGTACTTCGGTCGTCACGGGCTCCGGCCATCCCGCGGCCGGCTTCGTCTACAAGCTCGTCTCACATCGGGATGACACCGGCGCCTGGGTCAGCGTCGCGAAGAAGTCAGCCGCGAAAGCCACGGTCGGCGGGCGCAAGTACCCCGTTCGCAGTCTCGGCGGCTCGAGCATCGCGAGCGCGGAGACGATCTACGTCGACGAACCGTCAGCCCCCACCGCACGGCCGACCGATGCTCGCGCATCGTTCGGAAGCGGCGGCGTAGGCCCAGCGCGTTCGGGCGAGCGGCCGCTTCTTGTCGAGCTGATGACCGCCGGCTCCGCCCACGAGGAATACCTCGGTGCCGCGGGTGTCACGCTCGCCCGCGAGCACCACGCCCGGGCCATGGACGAGTTGCCCGAGGAGGCATTCCGGCTCGGTCGCGGCGAGCCGGTCATCCCGACGACCTACGTGTAGTGGGCCCACGCCCGCCGGTTCCGGCGCACCGCGCAGCGGTGTGCCGGCCGTGCGGGTGGGGATTACTTCAGGTTCTCGTAGATCTCTTTGCAAGTCGGACAAATCGGGAACTTCTCCGGGTCGCGACCCGGCACCCAGAGCTTGCCGCAGAGCGCGCGCACCGGCTTGCCGCTCAGCGCTGACTCCATGATCTTGTTCTTGGGGGCGTAGTGGGAGAACCGTTCGTGGTCACCCTCCTCGACGTTGGACTGGTTGAGGAGTTCTTCCAGCTCACGATCGAGGGTGTCGGTGCCCCCACCCTGCAGCGGCGCGGAGTCTTGGTCGGCCATACACCGATTCTAACCGCGGTGCCCTAATTCTGGAGGGTAAACGCCAGAAGCTCGGGTGCCCTGCGATTGACCAGGAACGCGCCGATGCGCACTCCGAAGAGCAGCACTGCCAGGCCGATCGCGAGCCCCACCAGCAGCGCGACCCAGTACCAGGCCGGGGATGAGGCACCGAGCAACCACGCAATCAGCGCGACCGGGGTCGCCGAGACTGCAGTGGCGAAGAAGGAGACGGACTGCACGACCGACCCTGCGGTGCCCGCCGCCTGCGGCTGGGCGAACGGGCTGTCGCCCGGGCGCACCACGGGGTAAGGGAAGCCGGCCGATATCACGCTCGAGATTCCCAAGCCCACCAGCAGGATGCACGCGCTCAGCCCGATCAGGGCGGGCAGCGTCTCCCACTGGCGGGTGAACGCCACCGTCACGACCGACCCGACGATCACGATCCCGCCACCGAGCAACAGTGCGGGAACCAGCCGACCCCAGCGGTCCGCCCGGCCAGAGGTGTTCGACGAGACATGAATCCAGAACGCCGTGTTGTCGTAGGCGACGTCATTGTGTGGCGACCAGCCGACGAACAGCGCCATCACCGGAACCGGAATCCAGGCGATGAAGCCCCACGGCACCCCCGCGACCATGAGGACCACCACCATGACGATCGGCACGATCGGGATCACGGCGAGACCGATGCGGTAGCGGGCATCCCGCGACCAATAGCTCAGGCTGCGGGCCGCGATAACCCCGGTCGGGGTCGCCGGCATCCGCTCGAACCAGCCGAGCCCGTTGTATGCGCGAGCCGCCGCTTCATGCGGCTGGGAGGTGAGAAGACGTGCCACGATCAGGCGCCAGGCCAACCACAGCAGCACGAGAAATCCGACGGCGATGGGCAGCTTTGCCAGGGCGAGATCGAGGTGGTCATCGGCGGCATCGCCCGGAATGCTCCAGACGGCACCGAGGGGAGTCCACGAGGCAATCGAGGCGATCCGGCGCACGATCGGCAGCAGTTGGGATTGCCAGTCGATCATCGACAGCACGGCGATCAGCGGGGCCGAGACCGCGAGGACCAACAGCAGCAACAGCCCCGTGACGTCACGGGCGCGCCGCGACGCGAGGAACAGCGTCGCGATGCCGGTCGAAACCCGGGCGGTGAGCACACAGGTCGGAACGATGAGGATGGCCGACACCAGCGCCAACACGGTGGGGACCGGCCCGCGGCTCCAGGTGACGATCTGGGCGAGCGCGAAAAGTGCCACCACGAGGGTGGGCACACTCAGCCCCGCCGCCACCGCCAAGCCGAAGGCGAGCTTTGTATTCGGGATGCCGAACAGCGAGAAGCGTCGGGGATCGATCGTGTCATCCACTCCGAACACGAGAGGCAGCAGCAGGAACGCCAGCACGACGAGGGAGCCGAAGACCACGACCACCACTCGGCCGATCTCCGGGGTGGTCGAGCGCAAGCTCACCAGCCCGACCGTGACGGCGAGCGCGAGCCCCAGTCCGTAGAGCAGCCCGAGGGCCGCGGCGACCAACTGCCAGGGGCTTCTGCGGAAGCTGTTGCGCAGAAGCGTCAGCTTCAGTCGGAGAAACTGTGCAACCATTCGAGCCCCTCCACCGACTTGCGACCGCCGGCGAGCTCGACGAACCGCTCTTCGAGCGTCTGCGTTCCGCGCACGGCTCCCATCGTGCCATCGGCGAGGATGACGCCGCCGACGATCACCGCGACGTAGTCGCAGATGCGCTGCACGAGATCCATGCTGTGACTGGACAGCAGCACCGTTCCGCCCGCGTCGACATAGTTCTTGAGGATTTCAGTAATGGTGGCCGCCGAGACGGGGTCAACCGATTCGAATGGCTCATCAAGCACGAGGATGCGCGGCGAGTGGATCATGGCCGCCGCGAGGGCGATCTTCTTGGTCATGCCGGCTGAGTAGTCGGTGACCAGGCGTGCCAGAGCATCCCCGAGACCGAAAGCCGCAGCGAGGTCGGCGGTGCGCTTGCGCACTGTCACATCGTCAAGCCCGCGGAGCACCCCCGAGTAGTAGAGCACCTGGGCACCGGTGAGGCGATCGAAGAGCCGGAGTCGATCGGGCAGTACACCCATGTTCCGCTTGGCAACGACCGGGTCGCTCCAGACGTCGGCACCGTGCACGGCCACCGATCCGGCATCGGGGCGCAACAAGCCGGTGATCATCGAGAGCGTGGTGGTCTTGCCCGCGCCGTTCGGGCCGACGATGCCGTAGAAAGCGCCGACCTTGACCTCGAGATTGATGGCGTTGACGGCGAGGGTGTCGTCGAAGCGCTTGGTGAGGCCCTCGACAAGAAGCACCACCTCAGAGTTCGACTTCGCGGCCCTCTTCTTCGGCTCGACCACCTCAAGAGCGGTGACCACGGGCTCGGGCTCGGGCTGCGGTTCAGGCTCTGGTTCGGCTTCGGGCGCGGGCTGCGGGTCGGGCTGCGGATCGGGCTCGGCTTCGGGTTCACGATCTGGCTCGGTCGGTCCCTCGGGCGCAGGCTCGACTGGCCCTTCTGGCGGGGTTTCGCTCGGCGCCGCACCCGTCAGTTCCGGCGTCTCGATGACGATCTCTTCGCGAACGCCACCGCCCATCGAGAACTTGGGGAGGGTCAGTTTCGGCAAGTTCAGGCGCGGAACGTTGAGGCGCGGCACGACGAGGTGCTCGGGGGCGGCGACAAGGTCGGCCGGTGCCGATGCCGCGGCGTCCGATGTCGTGGGAGACTCCGCGGTGGCATCCGCGGCGGCCTCCGACTCCGCCGCCATGGATGCGGCCGTGGATGCGGCGGTCGGCTCGAGCTCGCTGGTCGGTTCGACGACGAGCTGGGTTTCGGCCGCGGCATCCGGTTTCGTGGGCGTTGCCCGAGGGCGCGGTGTCTTGCTCGAAGCGGTTTTCGAGACCTGCTGACCCTTGGCGGCTGGCTTGCCAGGGGGTTGTGGTTTGCGGTTTGACGCTCCTTGACGCCCCTGGGGACGGGTCGGCTTGCTTCTGGGGCCGGGGTCCGGGGCGTTTTCCACCGTCCCAACCTACCAATGAGCGAGGATCAACTTGGGCTAGCATCACAAATGGGCAACAACACGGTCATTGCCGTGTCGCTCACAGGCCCCCCAGCTAGGATCGAGCCAGCACAAAGGTGTGTCTGACAGCGAACTCGCTGGTGAACAGCAGGTGAACACTGCGCCGCCGGCCGAGGGAAGACAACCTGAGGAGACCAAGTGACCACGCAAATCGTGATCCTGGCCGCCGGAATGGGCAGCCGACTAGGTCGGGCCCTCCCGAAGCCACTAACCGAACTGAGCGACGGCCGCAGCATCATGCGCCAGCAGTTCGACAACATCAACTACGCATTCGGGGGCAGCGCCCGCGTCACTGTCGTCGTCGGCTACAAGCTTGAGCACATCATCGATGCATTCCCCGAGGCAGCCTTCGTCTACAACGAACAGTACGACCAGACGAACACCTCGAAGAGCCTCATGCGAGCCCTGCAGGCGTCGACACCCGGCGGCGTGCTCTGGATGAACGGCGATGTCGTCTTCGACCCGATGGCCCTCGATCGCGCGGCCGCGATGGTCGCCAGGGACCAGTCCTTCGTGTCGGTAAACACCGCCACCGTCACGGACGAAGAGGTCAAGTACACGACCGACACCGAGGGATTCATCAAAGAGCTTTCGAAGACCGTCGTCGGCGGGCTGGGCGAAGCGGTGGGCATCAACTACATCTCGCGCAATGACAAGGCCACATTGCTGCGCCAGCTGCGCAAGGTCGCCGACCAGGACTACTTCGAGCGCGCCCTCGAGCTGGCGATCGAACAGGACGGCATTCGCGTCGAGCCGCTTGACATCTCAGACTTCTACGCGGTCGAGGTTGACTTCGCCGAAGACCTGGAGCGCGCGAACCTCTTCGTTTAGGGCTCGGTCGTTGTAAGGCTCGGTCGTTGTAAGGCTCACAGGAACGAGAGCCTACGATAGAGGCCGTGACGAACAACGTGCTGGGGCGTCCCACCTGGTCCCCGGCAACTCGTTACCGGCGTTCCCTCTGGCTCCTCACCGTCCGCGACCTGCGGGTGCGCTACTCGACATCGGCGCTCGGCTACTTCTGGTCGATCCTCGATCCGCTCGTTATGGCGGGGATCTACTGGTTCGTCTTTACCCAGGTGTTCCATCGCAACGCGGGCAGCCAGCCCTACATCGTCTTCCTCATCACGGCCTTGCTGCCGTGGATGTGGTTCAGCGGGGCGGTCTCAGACTCCACCCGGGCCTACGTGCGCGAGTCGAAACTCATCCGCTCGACCAAGATCCCGCGCACCATCTGGGTGGTGCGCCTCGTGCTGTCGAAGGGCATCGAGTTCTTGGCGAGCATCCCGGTTATCGTCATCTTTGCTGTCGCAACCGGGGCCCCAGTACGCTGGCAGGCCGTGTTCTTCATCGCGGCCATCGTGCTGCAGGCGATCTTCACCACCGGCGTCGGACTCATCGTCGCTCCCCTGGTGGTCTTCTTTCGCGACCTCGAGCGCGCGACAAAGCTGGCCCTGCGCTTCCTGTTCTATGCGAGCCCAATCATCTATGGCGTGACCGACCTGCCGAAGCACCTGCACCTGCTGGCGTCGTTCAATCCGCTGGTAGGGATCTTGTCGATGTATCGCGCGGCGTTCTTCCCCGACCAGCTCGACCCTATGGAGATCGGAATCGGCGCATTGGTGAGCCTCGCCGTGCTGGGCATTGGTCTGCTCGTCTTCACCCGCACGGAGCATGCCGTGCTGAAGGAGATTTAGTGGCCGCGCGCAAACCGAAGACGGTGGTCGAAGCTCCCGTCGTCATCCGGGTTGATGGTGCCGGCATCAGGTTCCGCCGCAATCGTCGCGCACGACGCAGCTTCAAGGATTTGTTCGCGGGGCGCAAGCGTCGGGCCAGGGCAAACGAATTCTGGGCCCTGCGCGACGTGTCGTTCACGGTGCGCGCAGGCGATGCGATCGGCGTAGTCGGGCGCAACGGGCAGGGCAAGTCCACCCTGCTCAAACTCGTGGCAGAGGTCATCCTTGCCGACGAGGGAACGGTCAAGGTCGAGGGCGGCGTTGCACCGCTCATCGAGATCACGGGAGGCTTCGTCGACGACCTGACCGTTCGCGACAACGTCTACCTCACGGCGGGCCTGCACGGGATGACGCGGGCCGAGATCCAGGAGCGCTTCAACGAGATCATCGACTTCGCCGAGATCGGCGACTTCCTCGATACCCCCTATAAGCACCTCTCCAGTGGCATGCGGGTGCGGATCGCCTTCGCAGTGATCTCCCGGCTCGAAGAGCCGATCATGCTGGTCGATGAGGTGCTTGCGGTCGGCGACAAAGCGTTCCGCGAAAAGTGCTACCGCCGCATTGAAGAGCTGCTGGCAGGCGGGCGAACACTGTTCTTCGTCTCGCACAGCGAGAAAGACCTCCGCCGCTTCTGCACGCGCGGGCTCTACCTCGACAAGGGTCAGCTCGTGCTCGACGCCACCATCGATGAGGTTCTCGATCGCTACGACGCCGACTACAGCTCCGACGAGACCAGTGAGCCATAGTCGCGTAGCCTTGACTCATGGCGAAAGCTAAGGATGTCGCGGTATCCAACCCCTTCGTCGTACGGGGAATCGATCGCGTGCTCACCGTGCAGCGTCCGGTCGTGATCGCCCACATCCGCAGCATCCGGCGTGGCCGCCCGTACGCGACACCGGACGAGATCATCCGCACCCTCGAACGACGCTTCCTCACCGCTGTGACCACGGGCGGGGCGCTTGTTGGCGCGAGCGCGGCAATACCCGCCGTCGGCACCGGCGCATCCCTCGTGCTCTCAGGGGTGGAAACGGCGGGCTTCCTCGAAGCGAGTGCCCTCTTCGCCCAGTCCGTCACCGAAGTTCACGGCATCGTGGTCGAAGACCCGGATCGAGCCAGGGCTCTCGTGATGGCCATGGTGCTCGGCACCGCTGGCTCCGACCTGGTCAAGCAGATGGCCGGCCAGGTCGCAGGAACGGCACCCGCTCGCAGCGCCTTCTGGGGCGAAATGGTCACCAAGAGCCTGCCGCGAACGGTCATGGGCCCGATCGTCGATCGGGTCAAGAAGACCTTCGTCAAGAAGTACGCGGTGGCCCAGGGCACCAACGTGATCGGGCGCCTGATCCCGTTCGGCATCGGTGCCGCGATCGGCGGCGGCGGAAACCACTTGCTCGGGCGTCAGATCGTGCGCTCCTCCCGCGACGCATTCGGCCCTGCGCCGACGACCCTGCCCAGTTGGCTCGAGCCCGAGGCGCGAGAGCCCAAAGCACCCAAGGCTCCGCGCGAGCCGGGCGAACGGCGCACCGTCAAGGTGCCGCTGCCGGTGATCCGGATGCCGCGCAAGAAGCCTGCCGCGCTCGAGGCAGCCCGGCCTGACGCCGACGGAGAGTAGCGACTTCGGCTACAAACTGAGGTGCAGCCTCAGAGCGTCATCGAGTTCCCGCAGCTTCGGTGCACTCACCCGGCCCATCGACCGCACCACCCGCTCGGTCGCGATCGACCGCACCTGCTCGGCCTGGGCCTTCGAATCGACGGCGAGCCCCGTATCGCTCGAGCGCAGCAACACTTGGAATGGATAAATCGACGAAATATGCGCTGTCACCGGCACGATGGTGATCACCCCGCGACCCCGACGCTCCGCAGAAGCATTCGCCGCGTTGCTCGACACCACAACCGCTGGACGAGTTTTCGCCTGCTCCGACCCCACCGTCGGGTCGAGGGAGACCAAGACAATCTCACCCCGCTCCACTAGCGGATTCCGTCAGCGGCCGCAGCATCCCACACGACAGCTTCGCGCGATGCGTCCCACTCGTCCCAGGCTGCGGCGTATGAATCGACGTACTGCCGGTCGCGAAGCAATCGAATTGCCGCCTGCACCGCTGCCGAGCGCGACTTAAACGTTCCCGCTTGCGTTTGCTTGTCGACAAAGTCGATGTCTTCGTCGGAGAGGCTGATGCTGACTTTCATACCGCGATGCTACCCTGTTGCTACCATCGAGCACTCGGCCAGACCACCTCGACCTCGGCAATGTGTGGGCCGAAGTCCTTGCGGTTGTTGGTGTGGAAGCGCTCGGCGCCCCACACGACCGCGGTGGCGAGGTGGATAGCGTCAGCCGCTTTCAGAGCGTACTTCGCGGCAAGGGCGGTGGATGCCATCGCGATTTCGACGTCAGCCTCCTTCAGGTCGAAGCGCGAAAGCACATCCGTCAGTTTGAGATACTCGGCGGAATCACCCAGTCGCAGCGGCTTGCTCAAGACCTCGGGAAGAAGAAATACCGAACCGAGCAACCGATCTGAAGCCTCCACGGCGCGCCGGATGAAGGGGGCGAAGGCATTCTCCTCCACCAGGTAGATCAACACGTCGGAGTCAAAGGCGTCAGTCACGGGTGCGATTCTGCTCGCGCTCGGCCTCAATTCGATCCCAGACATCGACGTCGCGACCCTCCCTGATCTCCGCTATGTGCGCTTCCACATCCCAATCAGGATTGGGCTCGAACTTGTCTGGCCATGGTTTGCCCCGGGCGGCTTCCAGATCCCGACCGATTTGCCGCGCCTGGAGCAGTACGTCGTGAGTGCGTGTCTTCACCCAGGTATCGTGACCGACCAGGGTGGCCGCTGGCTTGCCGTGGCGCGTGATGTGGATCGTCTCGCCGGCCGCGACCCTGTCGAGGAGTTCAGGCAGTTTCGCTCGAGCCTCGCTGAGGGAGAGTTCCATGCGAACGATTGTACATCGCTGTACAGAATCAGTCGCTGCCGCTCTCGTCGTCGTCGTCATCGAAGGGATCGCTGTCGCTGCCCCGCTTATCGGCGATGTGGATCGTCTCATGTCGGTGCCACTGCGCGACCAGTTGCTCGATGGCCGCGTGGAACCGTTTCGTCGCCGAACCATGGCTCGTGTCGCCGAAGTGGCGCTCGGCCCAGAATTTGAGACGCTTCTGCGCCTCCACATCGAATTGCACCCGTTCCGTGATCGCGACGATGTCCGGCGCCTCCGCCTCCGTCAACCACTCGCACGCGCCGAGGTAGCCGCTCTCGTCGACCTCGGCAGCGGGTGAGCTGGGCCGGGTGACGATGACCGGCCTGCCGGTCGCCAGCCGGTCGTAGATCATCGCGGAGATGTCGGTGATCGCGACATCCGGCGCGGAGAGTTGCCAGCCGAGGTCACTGCTCGTGTCGAAGACGTGCTGAGCACCCGGATCGGACGCGTTGGCTTTGGCGATCGCCGCGATGATGGCCTGGTTGGCGGCCCCGTATGCGGGGTCGGTCACTCCACTGCGCGGATGCGGTCGGTAGATGAGCCGGTGCCGCCCGGTCGCGAGCAGGGCGGCCGTGAGCGCCACACCGTGCGTGGCGATGGAACCGTATGCCGCGGCATCCCGGTCGCCTTCCCAGGTGGGGGCGTACAGCACGGTCGTGCGGTCGTCGGGGGTGTAAGGCAACTCGCCGGTGAAGTGGTCGGCCTGCGGTCGACCGATCGAGATGGCTTTCTCGTCTAGGTCGAAGTTCCAGAGCTTGTGACCCAGCCGTTCGAGGGCGGCGTCGCCCGCGACGAAGCAGTAGTCGTAGGCCTTGAACTGGTTCGTGGTCATGTAAACCTTGTCGCTCTCACCGTGGTTGATGAAAACGTGCCAGACCCGCCCGTAGCGGAACATCTGGAAGTTCTTGGCGTTCTGGTTGACGTAAAAGATGATCTTCAGGTCTTGACTGTGCACGAAGCGCTCGAGATCGACGACACTGCGCAGGTAGTAAGCCGGCAGCGGTGACTCGTCCCACAACTCGAGGGTGGTGCTGGGGCTGCGAGTGATGATCCCGACCGGCCAGGTTTTCGACACCTCGGCGAGCGGCGCGTACCACTGGCGGATCTGGTACATGTTGACTTTGCTGTCGGCGAAGTAGACGGCGATGTCGATGCTGCCGGGGGCTGGCGCGGGATGCTGCGCGAGCCTCGCGTTGACCTGGATCCGACTGCGGCGGCTGGTCAGGAGGGTGCGAAGGAGCTTGCTCGCGGTCCGGAAGTCGTCGATCAGTGGCACGAATCCATCAAACCAGCGGGGGGCGGCCGGCGCGGGCCATGCGCCACACCGTTACCCACTTGATGCTTCGGCGCCCCCCCGGTGATTCGCGCCACCCGGCCTTCCAGCCCCCGAACCACGCACCCAGCCCCGCGGGGCGACGAATCGAGCGCAGCAGTTGGATTGCGGTCCAACTGCCCACGTAGAGCGGCACAAGAACCCACGGCAAGTTGCGCTTGGCCAGCCACACCCGGTTTCGCGCGTTCAGCCGGTAGTAGAAACCGTGTCGAGTCGGATCGATCGCGGGATGGTGGGCGACCAGATCGCCCGCATACAGCACGCGCTTGCCCTGGTCCCAGACCCGCCAGGCGAGCTCGATGCCCTCGTGGGCGTAGAAGTAGGGCTCGCCCCATCCCCCGGTCGCCTCGAACACCGCCCGCGGCAGCAGGGTCGCGCCCTCCCAGACCGAGAACACGTCGCTGGAGCGGGTCGGGTCACCCTTGCGGATGCGCGGGATCCAGCGCCGCGGATTCTCCCTGCCAGACGGGTCGACCACCCGCGGCTGCAGCAGCCCGATCGTCGGGTCGGTCGCGATCTTCGCGACGGCGTCCCGCAGGAAAGTGGGCGACGGGATGCTGGCGTCATCATCAAGAAAGAACAGATAGTCGCCGCCGACCTCGGCTACGCCCCGGTTGCGGCCGGTCGGGATGCCCAGGTTCTCCGGCAGTGCGAGGGACTTCACGCCCTTTGGCAGGCCGGTAGGTACCCAGCCGTTTCCGACCACGACAGTGTCGAGGGCGACTCCGCGCTGGGCTGACAGGCTCGCAAGACCGCGGGCGAGGTCATCCGGCCGCGTCCCCATGCTGAGGCTGACGACGCCCACCGACGGCAACTCGCTCAGGCGCGCACTCGCTTCGAGGCCATTATCGCCACGAAGTGCCCGACGAGCGCGAGCACGGCCAGCGGCAACAGGATCAGCACCAGCCAGCGGTCAGCCAGGTGTGCGGGGAGGAACAGGCCGACGATCGACGCGACGAAGGCGATGATCGTGAGCTCGACCGAGTGATACAGGCGGTGGAAGGGCAGAAATCGGGCCGCCTTGCGCAGCCGCGCAATTGTCCGTTGGCTTGGCTCGGCCTCACCCTTGCGATCACTGAGTTTCTCCAGCCCCGCGCTGGCCCGCGCCACGTGCACCATGTCGTTGAGGGCCTTGTTGAGCACGATCACCAGGGCGAGCGCAAAGCCCACCGTCGTCCAGGCGAAGGCATCGGGAAAATGCAACGGCCAGCCAGCTGCCCTGATGCCCAGCACGATCGGGATGAGTGCTTCGGTCGTGTAGTGCCCCACCTTGTCGAGGAAGGTGCCGGCGGGCGAGCGGCTGTTGCGCCACCGGGCGACCTCGCCGTCGCAGCAGTCGACCAGCATCTGGAGCTGCCCGAGCACGAGGGCAAGCGCTGCCCCCGCGAGGCCGGGGATGAGCAGGGCCGCGGCCGTCGCCCAGCCGACGAGGATCATCAGGCCAGTCACGCCGTTCGCGGAGATGCTGGTCTTGAGCAAGGCCCAGGTCAGATAGGGCGAGACATCCCGAAGGTAGAGGGATGCCGTCCAATGCTCGGCGTTGGCGCGCTGCCGGACCTCGGGTGGCTGGCTGACCTCTCGCAGCTGGGCGATGGAGGCAGGCTGCGCCGGTCGTGCGTCGAGTGACACCGTCGTCACCTTCCCGTGTGTTCCGTGATGTTCCGCGTGAGCTTCAGGAATCCCAGAAGGAAACCGACGCCCCACCCGAAATGGATGCACGGCAAGACTATGAGATACCACAGGCCCGTGCGCAGCCCCTCGCGCGCCGCGACCAGGGATGCCGCGACCACGAAGGCCGCGTAGAGCGCAGGCACCACGAACGCGAGCGCCAGCCACGGCACCCGGACGGCAAGGCCCACGATGCCGAGGATTGTCGCAACCAGGAGCCCCAGCACCGCGACCGGCGGCACGAAATAGCGGATCGAGTTGGCGGAACCGAAGCGCCGTGCGAGCTCTCCGCGCCAGATTCCGGTCGCCACGAACTGGCGGATGAGTTTGCGCAGGCTCGACCGCGGCCGGTAGACGACGGTGAGCCCCGGGGTGAACCAGACCGTTCCACCGGTGGCCCGCAGGCGGCGGTTCAGCTCCCAGTCCTGGCCACGCTTGATGCCCTCGTCGAACAGGCCGACCTCGACCAGGCGATGACGCTGGAACACGCCGAGGTATGCGGTGTCGGCCGGCCCCGCCTTGCCGCCCACGTGATGCTGCGTGCCGCCGAGACCCTCTGGCGAACCGTAGGCGTGCGCCACCGCCTTCTGGAACGGCGTAGTGCCCTCGGCCTTCATGATGCCGCCGACGTTGTCTGCCCCGGTCTCCAGCAGCGTCCGCACCGCAACTCGGGTGTAGTCGCGCGGAAGCACAGAGTGCGCGTCCACCCTCACCACTATGGGGTAAGTCGATGCCCTGATCGCGGCGTTGAGGCCACCGGGGGTTGACCCGAGTTCGTTCGGGATGCTGTGGATGCGCGGGTCGGCCTGCGCCATTGCGCTGATGACATCGTTGGTGCCGTCGACACTCGGACCGAGCGCGAGCACGATCTCGAACGGTCCCGCGTAGTCCTGGTTGGTCAGGCTGTTGACCGCGGCCTCGATGTGCTCGACCTCGTTGAGCACCGGCATCACATAGGACACCCCGGGGAGGGCATCCGCCTTCTGTGCCATGAGGTCCAATACGTCGCGCTGGTGGGTCGGTTGAGCCTACCAACGCGAAACGGCGTGGCGCGTTTGCGCGCCACGCCGTTCTGCGGGGCTTGCTACTTGAGCGCGCCCAGGGTCACGTCGACGGTGGATGCGTTCCCACCGCGCACGTAGGTGACAGTCGCCTTCGAACCGGCGGCAACCGCGCGCACCTGGGCGGTGAGGTCGGTCTTGCCGGTGATCGGGATGCCGTCGAAGTTGGTCACGATGTCGCCAACCTTGAGCCCGGCCACATCCGCAGCGCCACCCTGGGTGATCTCGACGATGCTCGCGCCGACGACAGTCGGGTCCTTCTGGTTGGGGTCTTCGGTCACATCGGCGACCGACGCGCCAAGCAGGCCGTGGGTGGCTGTGCCCGTGGCGATGATCTCCTTGGCGACGCGCTGGGCGACATTGGAGGGGATCGCGAAGCCGACCCCGATGCTGCCGGACTGTCCGGATGTGGTGCTACCCGACGAGGCGATTGCGACGTTGATTCCGATCACGCTTCCGTCGGAGTTGAGCAGGGCACCGCCGGAGTTACCGGGGTTGATCGCGGCATCCGTCTGGATCACTGCGAGCGAGATGCTCGCGCTCGACGAGCTCGGGCTGCCGCTCTGGCCTTGGCCGAGGTCGAAGTTCCAGAAGTCGTAGGGGCTCTGCTGGCCAGGCGTCGGAGTCGTGGGGCTGCTGTCACCGCTCGTGTCGGGCGCTGCCGAGGAGGCGATGGTGATGCTGCGGTTGAGGGCGCTGACGATCCCGTCAGTTACCGAGCCGGAGAGCCCGAGCGGCGCTCCGATCGCGATCGCAGTGTCGCCCACGTTGAGCTTCGACGAGTCGGCGAAGGTGGCCGGGGTGAGGTTGGCTCCTTCGATCTTGATGACGGCGAGGTCTGAGATCGGGTCGGTGCCGATGACCTTTGCGGGGTAAATGCGACCATCTGACGTGGTGACGCTCACCGTGGCATCCGCCGCCGCACCGTCAAGGGTGACGACGTGCGTGTTGGTCAGGATGTAGCCGTCCTTCGACAGCACGACGCCCGAGCCCGTGCCGCCCGCGTTGGTGGCGGTGACATTGATGGTCACGACGGACGGCGCGGCCTTGGCAGCGACCGCGGTGACGGTCGTGACATTCTGCGGATCGTTGACGGTGATCGTCTGGGCGGTCGGGTTGCCGACCACCGCGTGGCCCGCGCTGTTGGCGGTCGCCCAGAGGGAGACGCCGGCACCTGAGACACCGCCGACCAGGGCGCCGACGGCGAGGGCTGCGGCGATTCCGACGGCCGCGCTACGACGCGGGCGAGCGAGCGCCGGGTGGGCCTGGGGGTCGATGGGCTGGCCTTCGACAGTGGTGGAGACCGCCGCCGGTGCACGTCTCGTGCGAGCGGGCTTCGTGGTCCCGGTGGTGGCGGATGAGTCCTCTGCAGGACCCTGTGATGCCTCGGTCATGGTGAATGCTCCCTTCAAAGCGATGTAAGCATCCATCGCGAACCTGAACATTCTATTTGGGGCCGCTGTGAGCCCTCTTTCAGCAGCCGGGGCCCGCCGGGTTGACCGTGCACTCCCGCTCGACGAGCACCGTTTTGGCGTCTCCGGCGGTGGCGACGAGGCGATTGGCGGGCACCGGAAGGATGCCCGTGATCGCGATCCATGCGGTGCCAGCGAACCGGTACTCCGCAGAGTAGTCGATCGTCAGGTCGATGAAATAGGTGCCGGCAGCCCGGTAGATGTGGCTCGTCGCCGTCGGGTCGAACTCAGGGATGCCCTGCGCCGCCCAGGTGCCGCCGGGGGTGCCCGCCGCAGCGCTCGAACCGTCGCCGTATGCCCAGTGCCAAGTTCTCGGAGTAAACCGCACTGAGGCGGCCTGGCCGAGCAGGGTGCCGTCTTTGACCTGGATGCCGCCGGTGGCGAAGAAGTTGGTGTCCAGGCCGATGATCACCCAACCGTTGGGTTCCATGTGGTCGACCCCGGCATCCGGGCGGAATGCCGCGATGTCTGCCAGCGTGATGGGCTGCACCGCCGTGCCGTGGTCGACGGTGTAGAGGCAGCGGGCAGCAACGACGATGAGGCACCGAGCGTTCGGGTCGGCGGGCGCGGATGCCGCGTCGCCGTCGCCCGCGCCTCCCCCGCCGCTTCCCGAGCCGCCGGTGCTGCCCTCAAGGATTGCGGCGTCGCCGGAGATGTTGCCGGAGACGTTGGGGCAACCGCCCGTGGCGATCTCAACGACCTGGCACCCGGATTCGTCGGCCTTCGCTGACGTTGGCGCAGCGATCAAGGTGCCCGCCAATAGGGCGATCAGCAGAACTCTGTGCCGGTCCATGAATCACTATTTGTCAAGACGAACTCGGGAGAGGCGGCGCGAGCTACGTCAAACGAAACCTCCAAGGCGACAACGTTGACTCGCGTGCTTGGCGTGACGTCCAGCCCACTGCTGTCAAGGATCCGGACGGCCGATACATCCACGCACAAGTACAGGTCCAGCGTTGCGGCTCCTTGGCCTTCTTCGGTCCGAGAGGCGAGGGTCATCTGTTCGAAGGCCGTGCTGCCTGAAGTTCGCCATCCCTTGTCGGCCAACGACTTCATCGACTTCATCAACAGCTGATACTGGTCCTCGCTGACGAGACTCTGCATCTTTTCGGGGTGTAATCCTCCCCCGGCGGTAACCTCGTCCGAAATCGCGAGGTAGTGGCCATAAGCAGCCTCTGCCGCCGCCAGCGCGTCCTCGTCAGACGCGAACACCGGAGTCGAACTCGGCACCGGCGTCGACGTAACAGGCGGCTGCACAGGAACGCACCCACTGAGCGTGAGCAGAGCGGCCAGGGCGAGGGTGGCGACGGGGAGCTTACGCATCCCCAAACGCTAGGGCACGGCGCGCCGCGACGCACGAGGTTTCCACACTATTGCGCGCGAAGTCGCCTGCGAGGGGGCAGAGCCCGACGCACAATAGGCTCGCTCAGAGAGTGCAGAGAGAGTAGAGCGGCAGAGCGAGCGAAAGAGTGCGATGGGCGAGGGCGTGAGCGGGTCGTGGGCGCGGGCCGCGCGCGGCGCGATGCTGCTCGGGGGCGACGGCCAGCTGCGGTCGACGATCTTCGCGGAGATGTCTGCGCTCGCGGCATCCACCGGGTCCATAAATCTCGGCCAGGGATTTCCCGACGAAGACGGCCCGGCCGAGGTGCTCGAAGCGGCACGCCAGGCGATCAGCGACGGCGTCAACCAGTACCCGCCGGGCATCGGCATGCCGGTGCTGCGCGAAGCCATCGCGACCCACCAGCAGCGCTTCTACGGAATCGCGGTGGATGCCGCGACCCAGGTGCTCGTGACCGCAGGAGCCACCGAGGCGCTCGCCGCGACCATCCTCGCGCTCACCGAGGAGGGTGACGAAGTCGTCACCCTCGAACCGTTCTACGACGCCTACGCCGCGATGATCGCGCTCTCGAAGGCGCAACACGTGACGGTGCCGCTCCCGGCTCCGACCTTCCAGCCCGACCACGACGACTTGCGCACAGCGATCAGCGACCGCACGCGGCTGATAGTTATCAACTCGCCGCACAACCCGACCGGCACGGTGCTCCCCCGCGAAACCCTCGAGCTCATCGTCGAACTCGCGCATGAGCACGACGCGATCATCGTCACTGACGAGGTCTACGAGCACCTCACGTTTGGCGTGCCCCACGTCCCTATCTGCACCCTCCCCGGAGCCTTCGAGCGCACCGTCACCATCTCCAGCGGTGGCAAGACCTTCAGTGCGACGGGCTGGAAGATCGGCTGGATCGTGGCTCCCGCCGAGATCCTGCAGGCGATCCTGGCGGTCAAGCAGTTCTTGACTTTCGTTAACGGCGCCCCCTTCCAGCCCGCGATCGCGGTAGGACTCGGGATGCCCGACGCATTTTTCACCGGTGCAGCGGCGACCCTGCAGCACAAGCGTGACCTGCTCAGCGCTGGACTCACGGCGGCGGGATTCACGGTCAGCGCCCCGCAGGCCGGCTACTTTATCGTCGCGGATGCCGCCCCGCTCGGCGCTCTCGATGCAGCCGAGTTCTGCCGTGCTCTCCCCGCCCTGGCCGGGGTCGTGGCGGTGCCGCTCACGGCGTTCGTACACCCCGACCGGCGGGAGGGTTACGCCACTCTCGTCCGTTTCGCGTTCTGCAAGAAGGTCGAAGTGCTCGAGCGAGCTGCTAGCCAGCTGGCTTCGCTCAGCAGGCCCTAGACCGCTGCGCCCACCGCCGCGAGCGGAAGGGTGAGGCTGAAGCGCGTTCCCACGCCCTCTTCGCTCGAGACATCCATCTCGCCGTGGTGGGCGGTGACAATGGCCTTGGTGATGGTGAGGCCGAGACCGACTCCGGGCACCGCGTTGCGAGTGGCCGTCGTGGCCCTGAAGAAGCGCGAAAACAGCTGGTCCATCTCAGAGGCCGCGATGCCCATTCCGGTGTCTTGCACCGTGACCGTGGCATCCTTCGCTCCGACCGTGAGGGCGACGGTGACGATGCCGCCCTGCGGTGTGAACTTGATCGCGTTCGAGACCAGGTTGTCGACGGCCTGCGCCAGGCGCAAGGGGTCACCGTTGACCACAGCGGGAACCTCGGGCAGGTCGCTCAGCAGGGCGATGCCGGCAGCTTCCGCCGCAGGCGCCGCCGACTCGATCGCGTTGATCACGATCGTGTCGAGCGTGACATCGCGCACGTCAAGCGGGAACTTGCCCGACTCGACCTGCGCGGTGAAGAGCAGGTCGCCGACAAGACGCAACAGGCGGTGCGCGTTGCGCTCGGCAACCCCGAGATATTGCAGGTGCTCGTCGGAGAGCGGATTGTCTTCGTCATCGCGCATGAGCTCGAGGTAGCCGAGAATCGAGCTGAGTGGGGTGCGCAGCTCGTGCGAGATGAGGCCCACGAACTCGTCTTTCAAACGGGCCACCTCGCGGGCCTGAGTGACATCGGATGCCACGAACAGGTAGCCGATGGTGTGCCCGTCCTCATCGGCGCGCTTCGTCACCGAAAGGCTCACCGGAACGTGGGAACCGTCGGCTCGAAGGTAGGTCCACTCCCGACTCTCCGCATTGCCCAGCCGCGCCGACTCCACCAGGGCGGAGAAACCGGGGTTCAGCACCGTCTCACCTGGCGGGTAGTTGAGTTCGCGGGCGCGCGCCTCGAGCTCGTGCGGAAGGTGGAAATCGAAGATGTGCATCTTGTCTTCGGCGGCCTTCGCGGTGGGGCCGAGAAGCTTGGTGGCACCAGGATTCCACGCGTCGATGAGGCCGGTGACATCCGTACCGATCACGGCCTGCTCAGTCACCGACGACCAGATGGTGCGGAACATGCGCTCGTAGGCGCGGAACTTCGCCTCGCTCTCCTGGAGTTGCGCTGCGTATTCCACGGTGCGCTGCAGCATCCGCTCCTTGTCTTCGGCGAGGTCGTGGATGTTCTTGAATTGCTGGCGACTCTGTCGCGAGAGTTCGTTAACGATGGCCGCAGCAATCGCGAAAACGAAGGGCGCGAAGATGAAGCGCACCCACTCGCCGCTGACCGCAGGAACGCTCAGGGTGACGATCGCCGGCATCATCAGGGCGAGGGCCGTGCCCACCCCGGCGTACACGATATTTCGCCGCCCCTTCTGCGAGGCGATCCACACCACGGGCAAGATCAGGATGGAGGCAAACAGGGATGTCACCCCGCCGGTACCCGCACGGAACAGCGCGACGGCGAGAATATCAATGAGCGGCACGAGCACGACCAGCTGCGAGTTGGGTGCGAACCTGCCGAAGAGTGCGGCCAGGCCGGTCGCGATCACGAGCACCCCGAGGCCGATCAGGGCGACGAGGATGTTGCTGAAGCCCACGCCGGGTACCACGATCACCAGAAGCAGCGCGAGCCCCGTGACGATCACGGTGGCGGACTGCTTGATCAGCGGCCCCGGTCGGTCTAGTTGCGCGCGCAATCTTTCCCGAAGCCGAGAAATCGCCCCGCTCACCGCTGCTGCTTTCCCACGGCGAGGAAGGCCGACAGCTCACGCGGGCTGAACGGTTTCGCGATGAAGTAGTCTGCGCCGACCTCAGCGCCGATGGCCCTGGTGTGCTCGTCGACGGATGCCGTCAGCAGAACCACCCGCACGTCGCCAACCTCGGGGTTGGCCCGGATCGCGCTCACGACCTGCAGGCCGGTCAACTCTGGCATCGAGACATCGAGGATCGCGAGATCGGGTTTGAACTTGGTGATCGCGGCGAGCGCGGCTGCCCCATCGTCGACGTTGGCGACGATCTCGAGGCCGGCCTTGGCAACCGAGATCGCGACAAGGGCGCGGATGTCGGCGTCGTCGTCGGCGATGACGACTGTGTAGCTCACGAGGCCCGCCTCCCGGGCAGCACGGTGTCGAGCACAGCGAGCACTTGGGGCCCGGTGAACGGTTTGGGCAGGATCGCGTCGGCGGCGGGGAAGTCGGCGGCATCAAGCACCGACGTAATCGCAATCTTGCACAGCGGAACCTCCGAGCGCAGCATGGGCACCAACTCTCCCCCGCCCATTCCCGGGAGCACGAGGTCGATCACCGCGAGGTCTGGTGCCTGGGCGCGATAGGCCGCGATGGCCTCTTCGGCGGTCTCAACAATCGTCACGGTGCATCCCGCGCGTTCGAGGTGTTTGCGCAGCAGGGCGGCCTGCTCCTCGCTGTCTTCGACCACGAGAACCCGCACTGCGCCCGTCGCGGCACCGCTGTAGCTCATGCGCCGTTCCCGTCCATGGGTGGTGGGGCCGGAACAGACATGCGACGTTCCCCCCGGAATTCGAATAGGCCCACTGTACGCGAACGCCCTGTCTACCCGCGAGAAAGTGCGCACCCCCAATGCGAGTGAGGCCAGGATGCGGGCGGTCAGCGCGGGATGACGCCGAATCGTCGCAGGGCAAGCGCCGGGTTGGTCTCGCGCACGCTCGAAACCCGCTCGAGGGACACCTCGGCGACGGCCACCGCGGTCTCTTCGCCGATCGTGACGAGCTCGACCCCCATCGGGTCGACGACCATGCTGTTGCCCGCGCCGATCGGCGGGCCGTGGTCGGCTGCCGCGACGTAGATCGTGTTCTCGATCGCGCGCGCGGTCACGAGGGTGCGCCAGTGCTGCTCCTTGAGCGGGCCGCGCACCCATTCGGCCGGCACGAGCACCAGGTCGGCACCAGCGTCGACGACGCGTCGGGTGACTTCGGGGAAGCGGATGTCGTAGCAGGTCTGCATCCCGACCGTGAAGCCCTCCCAGGCGAAGACCTGCGGCGCCTCCATGGCACCGGCGAGCACCCAGTCTGACTCGCGCTGGCCGAAGGCGTCGTAGAGGTGCAGCTTGCGGTAGCTGGCCTCGATCGACCCAGTGGGTGAGACCGCGACGAGCGTGTTACTAAGGCGGTCGGCGGTGTCGGTGGTCTCGAGGACTCCGGCGACGACGTGGATGTTGAGGCGCTGGGCGAGAGCCGTGAGGCCCGTGACGAAGGGGCCAGTCAGCGGCTCGGCGGCATCCAGCCAGCCTTGGTCCATGGTCGGAGTGAAGTACGACGAGTATTCCGGGAAGACCACGAGGGTCGCCCCGCGCGCGACAGCGGCCGTCGCAAGGTCGAGCATTGCGGCGAGGTTGAGGTCGCCGTCGTCGCCGGGGACGAATTGGGCGACCGCGATGAGGCTCACGCCTGCTGCCACCAGTCGTCGAACGGGGTGACCGGAACTGTGCGCTTATGCTGCGTCGCGATGTAGCGCAGCTGGATGGCGTCGGCGACCTCGGCGGCGACCTCTTTGCCCTCGAGGTAATCGTCGATCTGGGTGTAGCTGAGGCCCAGGTTCGCCTCGTCGGTCTGGCCGGGAGTGTGATCGAGCAGGTCGGCGGTGGGGGCCTTGAGGTACAGGCGCTCCGGGGCGCCGAGGTGCTCGAGCAGTGAGCGGCCCTGCCGTTTGGTCAGGCCGGTGAGCGGCAGGATGTCGGCGCCGCCATCCCCGAACTTGGTGAAGAATCCGGTGACGGCCTCGGCCGCGTGGTCGGTGCCGACGACCAGCAAGACAGACTGGCCCGCGATCGCGTATTGCGCGACCATGCGCGAGCGGGCCTTGACGTTGCCTTTCGTGAAGTCGCTCATCTCGGCTCCCATCGCGTCGGCGAATTCCGCTTCGACGCCATCGACGCCGCGCTTGATGTTGAAGGTGATCGAGTGGTCGGGCTTGATGAAGCCGAGCGCGAGTTGCGCGTCATCCTCGTCCGCTTGCACGTTGTAGGGCAGGCGCACCGCGGTGAACTCTGCGGGCGTGCCCGCGGCGCGCAACTCCTCGGCGGCGAGCTGGCAGAGTCGACCGGCCAGCGACGAGTCCTGGCCGCCGCTCACACCGAGCACGAACCCTTTCGCGCCCGATGCCTTCAGGTACTCCTTGAGGAATTCGATGCGCATCCGAATCTGCTCAGGGGGCACGACGGTGGGCTGCACATTCAGGTCGTAGATGATCCTGGCCTGCATGGGATTCATGGAAAGAATCTACAGTCAGCTCCCTTGGAGCATCGTGTCGAGCAACTCCTTCAGTTCGATCGATGCGACGCGGATGCGGTTGTCGCCCACCCCGTATGGCATCCACAGCGTGCCGTCATGAACGATTGCACCGCAGGAGTAGACGACGTTAGGCACGTAGCCCTCGCGCCTGCTCTCGGAGCTGATGAGCGGATGCGGCAACTCGCCGACCACGTGCGTCGGGTTGTCGAGATCGAGCAGCATCGCCCCCATCGAGTAGACCCGCATGGGGCCCACGCCGTGGGTGAGCACGAGCCAGCCCACCTCGGTCTCGATCGGCGAGCCGCAGTTGCCTGACTGCACGATCTCCCACAGGGATTCCGGAGAGTGGATCGGGGTCTCATGACCCCAGGCCAGCCCGTCCGGCGAATGGGCTATCGAGTTCGTCTCTCCGTCTGACCGGACCAGGGCGAGGTACTCCCCACCCACCAGGCGAGGAAATATCGCCACGCCCTTGTTCGTGGCGGCGGTGCCCGTCAGCGGGTGGGACACGAACGACACGAGGTCGTCTGACACCAACACCCGGGGGCTGACCCCCGCCCCGTCATAGGCCGTATAGGTCGCCCGATAGTTGGTGTGCCCGGCAGCGTCGGTCACCCGAACCAGCCTCGCGTCTTCAATGCCATTGCGCTCGTGTTCGATGACCGGCAGCAGCACACGCTGGGTGAGTTCGGAGTCTGCGGGGAAGACCGCGTCGTACGTCGACCAGCTGCCTTCTGCCGGGGCTACGGTCGGCTGCCTGAGCGGTGTCGCCCTGGGCTCAAAGGCCCAGGTGTCGCGGCTCACTATTGCGGTGGTGAAACCGAGGGATGAAACATGCCCCTCACCGATTTCCCTCACCGACACGACGACTCGCAACTCACCCGCTGCGAGCCCGCCCTGATCGAGGTGCACGGCGACCGAGGGGTTGCACAGGGCCGCCCCCTCCACCGAGTACTCCTGGGTAAACGCGCCGCCGAGCACGACGTAGTGCGGTGAGTCGGGGTCCATGGTCTCGCCGGTGCGGGTCAAACCGTCGCGGGCGTGCTCAGCGAGGATGCCCGGCAGGTCGTGATGACGGTCGGAGAAGCCCTCGATTATCGACTCGGCAGCCGCTGTGGCCTGGGCGTCGCTGAGAGCGCGCACCCGCTCGGTGATGATCTCAGCACGAGGCCGCACCGGCGCGATGCTTTCGCCGGGCAGGAACAGCCGGGCGACGACCCGGGATTCGTCGGCATCCAGCTGGATATCGTGATCGCGCGCGACCAGGCTCACGAGAGCACACCCAGGCGCTCGGCCTGCTGCCAGGTGGACAGCGCGGCGAGGGTTGACTCGGCGCCGCGGTTGTCGTTGCGTCCGTCCGGCTCGAGTCCGTCGTATCCCGCCCCCGTCGCGGAGTCGACCATCGGGACGCCAGAGTCGTTGCTTCCGGTGAACCAGGCCCAGCACATCCCGACCACCGACCGCCAGCGCTCGCCGGCAGTGAACTCCAGTGCGCTGGCTGCCGCGTCGGCGATCGCGGCGACCTCGATGGGCTGTTGGTCGAACTGCGCGCCGGTCTCGGCGGGCCCTCGCCCGGCGTTACCGGTCACCGAGATGCGGCCGTCGTGCGTCTCGATGCCGACGAGCGCCTCCAGCAGGCGGATGCCGCTGCGGGCCAGCCGATCGTCGCCCAGCGCCGCGCCGCCCCTGATGAGCGCCTCAGGCAGTGCGCCGTTCGCGTAGCGCAGGCGCGGCTCAGGCCAGGCCCAGTCGGCGACGGGACGGGTCGGGACGATGCCGACCGCATCCCGCAGCAGAGTCATCGCGGGTCGCTGTCGGTTGCCCGCCCCCACGAGCTCGGCAGCACCGAGCGCGGCGAAGACCATCGCCCGCACGTCTGGCGAGCGCCGAGTCGCGAGCAGCGCGAAGGTCTCGGCCGCCGCGTCCCGCACCGACCCGCGCGTGGCACGGGCAGCCGCCGACCCGAGCGCCCAGAGCGAGCGGCCCCACCAGTCACCCACGGTAGGGGCATCCGTCCACTGCCCCGCGAGGGAGCGCCGATTGTGCGATCGGCCATCCGGGTGGGCCGCCGCCCGCAGGAATGCAAGGCAGGTGTCTTCGAGCTCATCAAGGTGCCGGGTGCGCCGCGGCTCGCGCACGGCCACCACCAGCGCGCGCGCGACATCGTCAACGCAATACCCGTGCTCGGGCCGCGGTTGATTGCCGAGCGCATGCTCGAAAACGCCGACCTCGTCGGTCATCGCCAACAGGTGGTCGTAGGTGGGGCGACCTACCGTGCCCGTCAGCGTTGCCGTCGCGGTCATGCTGCGTGCACCCCGAGGATGTCCTCCGCGAGTCGGCGATACTCCTCGCCGACCTCCCGCCAGCCGGTGCCCACTCGTACCCGCGAAGCGGCGGCGGCCATCTCTGCCGCCCGGCCGCCCTCGCTCAGGATTGCCCGTACTGCCGCCGCTATCGCGCCGGGATCGTCCTGCTCGACGATGATGCCCGCGCCATCGGAGAGCAACTGGACGGCGTGGGGGAACCGCGTCGAGATCACCGGCTTGGCCGCGGCCAAGGCCTCCACGAGTACGCCGGAAGTCACCTGGTCGGTGGTGTCGTAGGGCAGCAGCACGACGTCGGCCGAATCGACGAATCCGGCGAGTTGGTCGGCGTCCAGGTACTCGTCGACGAACGTCACGAACTCGGCCAGGCCAAGATCGGCCACGAGCGCGACGAGCTCCTCACGGTAAGCCTCACCGCTGTGGTCGAGAACCTTCGGATGAGTCTTTCCGACGACCAGGTACTCGGGCCGCGGGCGCATGTCGGCCAGCTGCGCGATCGCGCGGATGCCCCGCTCAATCCCCTTGCCAGGCCCGATAAGCCCCCAGGTCAGCAGCCGGTTTCCCACTGGTCGCGAACTCACCGAGAAACTCGACTCGGGCACGCCATGCGGGATCAGCCGCACCTTGCTCATCGGGATGTCGTAGTTGGCGAGGTTGGCCAGTGCCTGGTCAGACATGATGACGAGGGATGTCGCACACTGCCCCACTCGCTCCAACACGGTCTTCTGCCGGTCGGTCGGCGACTCAAGCACCGTGTGCAACACCACGATCGTCGGAGCGATTGTTCCCTCCAGGACCGGAATCACCTCGTCCCCATCCGGCCCACCGTAGATGCCGTACTCATGCTGCACGATGACGATGTCGAACCCGTTGAGGGTGCTGATTGCCGCGGCACGACTGAGCGCGTCTCCGGCCACGAGCTCGGCGGCGACGGCGCGCTGACCGAATCGCGCGGAGGTGCCCGGGGAGGGTGCATCCAGCACGCGCACCACGCTCGCATCCCGGCTGTCCATTGCGGTTGCGAGCGCATCGGTGAATGTCGCCAGACCGCAGCGGGTCGGCGGATAGGTGCTCAGGAATCCGAACTTCGGCATGATTGCTCCCCATCTGGGAACAGTCATGCTGTGGGGATGAGTGGTGGCCATCAGCGGCGGCGGCCCGCACCAGCCTCACGGCAGGGTGTTCCCACTGCTACCAAAGGTAGGGCTCTATCCCCGTCTTGCCAACCGCTGGACATTCGGCGACTTCGCCGGTATAGCGGTGAGGTGTGGTGTCAGGCGGCGCGCGCCACGTCTTTGCGCACCACCCCATCGACCCGGGCGTCCCGCTCAACGCGAGCGCCAGCTGCGATCTTGGAACCCGCGCTGATGCGGGAGTGGCTGCCGACCTTCGACCCACGACCGATGTGCGCCTGCTGGCCGACGTGCACATTGCTGCCAATGAACACCCCCGCGCCCACGAAGGCGTCGACATCGATCCAGCTGCCCGCGCCGATCCACGCGTTGGCACCGACCTCGGCACCCTGCTCCACATAGGCTGTTGCCTCGATGTACGCGCTCGGGTGGGCGGTCGCCTTCATCGACACCAAGCCGCGCCCGTTGTCGTGGCGGCGGTACTTGCTCACGCTGCCAGCGTCGTCTTCAACTTCTTCGAAAACCCTCTTCATGTGTGTCTCCCGGCGCCGTTTTCGGATGCTTGGCGCTGTCACCCGGTCTAACGCTCGAAGGGGGTGGAATATGCCCAGCATCCGCCGAGCTGCGCGCCACCCACCCCTTGACGGTGTCGAAACTGGCCTGGATCAGCTCGAGGTCCCGCGACACGAAGAAGTCGAGATAGAGCCCGAGAAGGCTTGAGACGATCGCGCGGGCCTCACGATCCGCTGCTGCAGGCTCGAGCCCCTCGGCCCGGCCGAAGGCACCCAATGCCGCGGCGAAGTTGTCGAAATCGGCGGTCAGGCCGGGCAGCTCGAGGTAGGGGCGCTCCGCTGCCGCCGCCGAGAGAGCGAACAGGATCTGGGTCTGCAGGCGGTTGTTCGGGTCGAGGAAGCGAGTCCACACCGCATCGATCGTCTCGACTCGCGTGGTCGGCCGCTTGCCGGAGAAGTGCGCGATGTACTCCTTGCTGAGTTGCATCATCGCGATGCCCAGCAGATTCTCCCTGGTGCCGAAGTAATAGCGCAACATCCGGTGGCTGGTGCCGATCTCGGCCGCCAGCTGGCGCAACGAGATGTCGACGCTGCCGGTTGAGCGAAACTGCGCGACGACCTTCGTGAGCATCGCCTCTGCACGAGACCCGGCGTCGGGCAGGGCAGTCGAAACCGCTTCGCCTCCATCGGCCATGATCGTCCTCCACTGCGGGCACATCGCCCCAGTCGAGTGTAGATCGCCATCGGAAGTCCGTCAGGGATTTCCCATGGTCCCGCGGCTGGCGGCCTCGCCCTAGTGCGGGCCGTCAGGCGCGGTGCGCCCTCGCCAGCCGGCGACGCGAGTAGCCCACCGCCACGAGCCCGAGGAGGATCAGCAGGGCCCCGGTAAGGGGCAGACGCGGGGTTACCGTGATGCCTGTAGCTGCAAGACCGGCCACCTGAATCTCGACGGCCCCGATGTCAATGGTCTGCACGATGCGTGCGAACCCTGTGCCGCGCTGGTCGGTGGCCGGTGCTCCCAAAATCGCCGGGTTGCCGTCGTTGTGCGCCGGGCTGTTGTCGGTCGGGAGTCGGGTAAGGGTGGGGCCGCCGTTGTTGGCGAGCGCACCCAACCCGAAAGTCGAGACCGAGAAGTGATTGCCGGAGCCGACAGCGAGGAAGGACTGTGCGGTTCCCGATGAGAGGTTCCAACTTGCCGCGATGGTGTTCACCCCCGGCAACCCGGGGACGAACACAGCCAGAGCATCATTGGCGGTGCCGAGGGACCAGAGGATCGTGTGGGCGACGACCGACGACGTGCCGACCAGGGTGCGAATTGTGACAGCTCCCGGCCCGACGATCGTCGAGTGGGTGATGTTCAGGGGA
Organism: Microbacteriaceae bacterium; assembly: GCA_043754275.1. Taxonomy (GTDB): domain Bacteria; phylum Actinomycetota; class Actinomycetes; order Actinomycetales; family Microbacteriaceae; genus Rhodoglobus. Next base: position 34,382 of record JAYUVE010000006.1, read on the forward strand.
GACGTTCCCGTGGTTTCGAGCGCGATCGCCCAGGTGGAGAATGCAGCGGCCGCTTCGTCGAATGTTGAGCTGAGCACGGTCAGCCCATGGTTGCCCGTGCCGGTGAGGTCGATGCTGTTGCCGAGCGGAGAGTCCGTGGGGTCGGTCGACAATGTGTTGCCGGCGAACGTGGATCCGGAGACGGCGACATCGCCCTGAGTCGTCGACGACCAGAATCCGCCGCCGCCGGACTTGGCCTGGTTGCCCAGGAATGAGGAGGTCGCGATCGACACCTTCGAAGTGGCGAACTGGAGAGCGCTGATCGCTATCGCCCCACCGCTAACCGATGCCTTGTTGCCACTGAAGGTGCTGCCCGTGATTGTCACGTCGGCGATGAGGTTAGCGGCGATCGCGCCACCCTGGCCGTCAGAGGCTGGAACACTTGCCGGGCCATTCGCCGTGTTTCCCGTGAAGGTGCTCGACGCCACCGAGAGGGTCGCCACCCCGCCCCCGTTTCCCTCGAAGTAAATTGCGCCCCCGCTGCGCGCGGTGTTGCCGGTGAAAGTCGAGCCGGTCACCGTGACCAGTCCACTGGTCCCCCGGATGAAGACCGCGCCCCCGCCGTTGAAGGACCCCGCTACCGAGGTGTTGTTCGTGAAGGTCGAATCGGTGATCGTGACGGGGCCACCGGGCTGCATAGCGAAATCGCGAAGGACCGGCCCCTGCAAGCTAGCCGAATTGATGTTCTTGCCGGTGATCCGCGTGAGTGCCAGAGACCGTGCGAGGTTGCCCGAAGGGTTGCCCGGGGTGGGGGTGCCAAAGCTCGTATCGATCGCTACGCCCTGCCAGCCGGGCGTGCTTCCGGCTGTGCCATCGAAGATCAGATCGTTGAAGGAGAAGTCCTGGTCCGCGATCGCCGGAGCCACGAGGAGGAGCAAGAATGTACCCAGTCCGCCCTGACCAGTGATGTCGAGTCCCGGTGTTCCCGATCCGTCGAGGGTCAGGCCGTCGGTGATATCCACCGTGCTGAGCAGCTGGATGACCGAGTTGGCAGGCAGCGCGAAGGTGATCGTGTCTGCGCCTGCGCTCGCATTCGCGAACCCAATCGCCTCACGAAGACTGCCCGCTCCCGAGTCGGCCGTGCTGGTCACCGGGTACGTCGCCGCCGATGCAGCCATCGGGAACGCGACGACACCAAGCATGGCGAGAGCGGCGACCGTGAGACCGGCAACGAGGCGGCGGGCTGCCGCCCGGGGGTTGTGAGAGTTCACTCGTCAAGTCTCCGGGAGTTCATAGGCTCGATCAGGGCGGGCCGAAAACTTCTCGGCTTCCCAAACCCTAGCAGCATATTGATCCACTGGAACACTGGACGCGACGCGCAAGTGATCCGATGGGACACTGCGCGCCAGAGAGCAGCTTATCCACTGGAACAACGCAGGTAAAGCGGCTTCCTGTTACAGCAACACGTTCTTGCGCCGCCTTGCCACGAGTAGGGCGCACGCACCCAGGATCAGCAGAAGCAGCGCATGGGTCAGGGTGTGGTCCAGCCCCGTGATACCGGTCGCACTGAGTTCGGCGGCCGAGACGACGGTGTAGCTAAACGCCTGGGTGCTGAGGTTGCCGTTGTAGTCCCAGGACCGCACCGTGAGGGTGTGGGTGCCCCGCGTCGATGTGTCAATGGGAGGCACGACGCAGGCCTCGACGCCGACTCCGGCATCCGTGCACTGCACGTCAGCGGTGACGATCGAGTCTTTGCCGACCGTGCCGAGCCCTGCAATCACGATCGTGGGAGCCTTGGTGTCACCCAGCGGCGGGCTGATCACCGAAACAGTCGTGCCGGTCGGGTGGACGTGCGCGAGCGGCGCCGCGAAGATGATCGAGCCGAGAGCGCTGATGTAGCGCACCTCTTCGTCTGCACCGCCCTCATCGATGATCACGTATTCGCCCGGTGTGAACATGTCGACGGATATCGGGACCTCGGTCTGCCCTTCGACGCTGTCTGCGGTGAGAACCGCGCCCTTGACCTGCACCGTGAAGCTGCCCGTCACCGTGTTGCCGCTCAGGTCGGAGGCAGTGCAGTTCACCGTCGTGGTGCTCTCGGGCGCGAACAGTGAGCCCGAGACCGGGTCACAGTCGGCGACCAGTGCGCCGTCAGCGAGGTCGGTGACCTTCGGCGCGTACGTTACCCGGGTGCCGTCGGCCGCGAGCGCGCCCACAGTCACGTTGTCAGCCGAGAACTCTGGGGCGGTCGTGTCAGACACGGTGACGGTGAAGCTTGCTGTGCCGACGTTGTCGTGCTCGTCGGTTGCCGAGCAGGTCACGGTCGTCACGCCGAGCCCGAAGCCCGAGCCGGAGGCCGGCAGGCAGGAGCTGGTGAGGGTGCCGTCGACCACGTCGCTCGCGGTCACGGTGCCCCAGCTGACCGGTGTGGATGCGCCGGTCGCCTCGGTGGCGATGTTTGCCAGGGGTGCGATGCTGGGCCCGGTGGTGTCGAGCACGGAGACGGTGAACTCGTCGGTTCCGACGTTGCCTTTCGAGTCGGTGGCCGAACATGTGACGGTCGTGGTTCCGATGGCGAACACGGTTCCGGATGCCGGTGCGCAAGCCACATCGACGTCGCCGTCCACGGCATCCGTTGCGGACTCGCCGCTGTAGCTGACCGTCTTGCCGTCATGGCCGGTCGCCTCAACGCTCAGGTTCGCGGGAGCAGTCACGACGGGTGCCTGCTCGTCTTGCACATTGACCGTGAACGAGGTCTGGGCCTGGTTGCCGGCGTCGTCGGCGGTGGAACAGTCCACGGTCGTGATGCCGATGGGAAAGAGGTCGCCCGAAGCGGGCAGGCAGGCCACCGTGATGTCGCTGTCAACCGCATCCACTGCGACCGGCAACCCGAAGCTGACGGTCGCGCCGTCGGGCCCGGTGGGAGCCACCAGCAGGTCCGCCGGCTGCGTGAACTCGGGGGCGGTCACATCGGTGACAGTTACCGGGAACGTTGCCGTGGAGGTGTTGGCCGCGGCATCCGTCGACGAACAGGTCACGGTGGTCGCCCCGAGCGGGAACGTGGTTCCGGATGCCGGGAGGCAGTTCACGGCAACGGGGCCGTCGAAGTTGTCGGTCGCCGTGGGGGTGGCATAGCTCACCGTGGCGCCGGCAGCGCTCGTCGCATTCGCGTTGACCGCTGGCGGAGTCGCGATCACGGGGCCGGTGAAGTCGCCCACCGAGAAGCTGAAGTCGAGCACGCCGACGTTGCCGGCGCGGTCGGTGGCCGTGCAGTGCACCGCGTAGGTGCCAAACGCGAACAGTTGGTTCTTGGCCGTGTCACACACACCTTGCACACGCCAGTCGACCTGGTCAGTGGCCACATCGTTCCAGTTCACGACCGCTCCAGCCGGGGTCGGTGCGGTGATGTTGCCCAGGTTCACCGGGCTGAAGACGGGGGCGGTGGTGTCTTGCACCGTGACCGTGAAGCTCGCGTCTGAGCGGTTGCCCGCGGCATCCACTGCCCAACAATCGCGATGGTTGACGCCGATGTCGAAGAAGTTGATGCCGTAATAGCCGAAACCGGTGCACTGCACCTCGACGTCACCGTCGCGATCATCGACTGCCGAACGGGGCCAGGCCCAATACATGCCGTCTGTTCCGTTGCCCTCGAAGGTGCCACTGTCGGGCACCGTGAGCACGGGCGGGGTGTGATCGGCCACGAGCACGTTCTTCGAGCCGAGACCCGGGTAGGTGCCATCCTCGTCGGTGACATCGACGGTGATCGTGTGCGGCTCGGCGTCCTGGTACTGGTGGGTCGGGTTGGGAGTGCGGGATGTCAGGATCGACGTCGAGCCGTCGCCCCAGTTGACCGTCCAGCCGCTTGCCGTGTCGTCTCCTGCATCGGTGGTCGAACCGATCGTCAGTTCATAGTCGACGTTGGTGTCGTAGAAGTCTGCGCCGCCCAGGGCGATCGTAGTCGGCGCCACATTGTCGACATGCACGAGGGCACTGCCGGTGGCGGTGTCGTCGCCATCGCTGACAGTGATGCTCGCCGTATAGTCGGCTGGGCCATCGTCGTACACGCAGGTGAACGTGCCGTCGCTCTGCGAGCCAAGGGTTCCGTGCGGGCCGCAGGAGATGCTGTCAACCGTGACCGAATCACTTCCGGGGTCACTCGTCGAATAGGTGAAGACGGCGGGAGAGCCCTCGAGGGCACCCCCGGCCGGCGCTGTGAGAACGACAGTGGGCGGCGAGTTCAGAACGCTGACCTGGCGGCTCAGATACGTCTCTGACATGTAGTCGCCGACGGTGAGCCAGACCCGGGCAGAGGTCGGCCCCTTCGAGAACGTGCACTCGATGTAGCCGTCGCCCGTGGTCTTGTTGAACACGACGCCAGGCACCGTGCCGCCGTAATAGTAGGGCACCTGCGATACGACGGTGCCACCATCGCCGCAGCCGTACATCAGGCCGAGGCCGCCGTAGAGCGAGTAGGTCATGAGCGTCATGCCGAGCGAACCGCTGTCGCTGGCGTGGAAGTCGAAGCGGTAGGTCGCGGCCGAGTCCTCGTATACGACGGTGGGGCCAGAAGTCCACTGCATCGCCACCGGAGAATTCGGGATGTTCACGACGGCCGAGACGAAGGTTGGGCCACCGGCATCCGACACCCGCAAGTCGATCGTCTGCAAGCGATTGCCGAGCGGCCAGGTGCAGGTGAAGCTGCCACCATGAACGCCCTTGACCACGTTGGTCGGGGCGATCTCGACGTAGTTGTCATCACGGCCACAGTTGAGGTAGTCCACCTGGAACGTCTCGGTGGGCCCCTGCTGCACGGTGTAGGTGATCTTGGTCGGCACACCCTCGAGAGCGCTCGACGGTGCGTTCAGGGAGGTGACCGGCGCACTGTTGTACACAATCATGCGCAGTTCGCTTGCACGGCTGAGGTGTGTGCCATCCTCATCGACAACGTCGATGGTGGCGTAGTAGCCACCGGAATCGCCGAAGCTGTGCGTCAGGGCGTTGGTCGCGAGCGGCCATGTGTAGGTGTTGCTCGATCCGTCGCCCCAGTGCACGATGATCGCGGTCGGGGTGTCCTGGCCGACGTCGGTGATTGCGCCGACATTGAGAGTCGCGGGCTGGCCCTGGTAGACGTTGTAGCCCACCCAGCTTGCGGCGATCGTCGGGTCGACGTCCGTGACCTGCTGGCCCACGATCGTGGCGCTAGTGGTGGTTGTGCCGTCGCTGACCGTCGCAGTGCGCGAGACGGTGGCCGGGCCGTCTGGATAGGTGCACGCGAGGATCGCGCTGAGGTAGCCGGAACCGGAGAAGAAGTTGTTGATCGTGCATCCGGCCGGGGCGGTCAGTGTCGGGGTCTCGGTTCCGGGGTCGGTCGCCGAGATCGAGTAGTAGGCGATGCCGCCCTCGGCCACCGGCGCCGTCGGCTGGCTGACCGTCACGGTGGGTGCGACGTTGGTCACCTGAACGGTGAGGCCGCCGCCGGTGCTGGTCGCACCATCCTGGTCTATCAATTGGGATGTCACGAGCGCCGTGCCGGGGCCGTTGGCGAACCGGCAGACAACGGCGGTCGTGTCGAAGCTGACCACCACGCCGACGCCAGGACCGCCGCAGGAGGGGCTACCGGGCACGACGGTGAGGTTGGATTTGTCTCCGGGGTCAACGGCATTGAGGTCGTAGCGGTAGGTCGTGGTGGTCGAGCCGTTCTCCGCTGCCGGGTTCGGGCCGCTCACGCTGATGGTTGGCGCAACGTTCTTGACAGCGATGGTCGCCGAACCGTTGCCGCCATTGGCGGAGACGTTGGCAGAGCCGGCGCTGGGGCCGTTGCCCCAGCGGCACTGGAACTCGCCCGTGGTGTGGTGCAGTCCGCCCGAGTAGAGGTCGGTGCCAGACACTTTGGAGGAGCCCGCGCCGACACACGTCGTGACGGGAGTGAAGACGTCAGTGCCCGGCTCATCGATCACATAGGTGTACCTGGTGACGGCACCCTCGTTGGCAGTTGCCGGACCGCTGACCGCGATCGTCGGGGCAACCTCAGCCACCGCAACCGTTGTCGAGACCGACGCAGTTGCCGCCCACGAGTCTTCGACCTGGACTTTGACAACCGGGCTGGCGGGACCGTTCGGGAACAAACAGTCCACGTAGCCGCCGGTCGCAACGACCCCGGAGCCGACGAAGGTTCCGCCGGTACCGCAGGTCGGGAATCCGCTGCTCACCGACCACGGGTTGCCGTTGGGGTCGCTCACCGTGTACGCGAAGTGCTTGGCATCGCCCTCGTTCGCCGCCGTGATTGTCTGGGCTACCCAGGCAATGGTGGGCGCCACGTTGTCGGCCGGCGGCACCTTCACCGCGAGCGGGGTGAGGTCGACCGATTCGGAGTCTGAGGTACCCGCGACGCGCACGTTGAGTCGCACTGACGGCACGCCCGATGACGTGAAGGTGATCTGCGGCGCGGCCGCGGTCGTAGAGCTGATGGTCGAGGTAACGCCGGTGACGCTCCATCGGTAGGCGAGCGTGGCGCCGGTCGGTACGGATGCTGCGGTCGTCGTGAACCCCGTCGCCACGTTCAATGGCACAACGGTAGGCCCGCCGATTGTGCCCGTGGGTGCTGTCACCCGCTCGATCGCGCCGATGTCACACCCGCTTGCCGGGCGCGGGACGCCGCGCTGGTCGACCGGGAGGCAATAGGCGGCGGAGCCGGCGCCCAGGGCCGGGCTGTCTGACTTGGGCAGCCGCGACTGGGTCGCGCCGCCCCACGAACCGAGAGTCTCGAGCTTGGCGTCTGCGGTGACCGTGTTGGTGCCACATCCATTGTTCTCGTCAGACATGAGCCCGCCGAGGCTGCCGTACGACACAGCGGCGCCCACCACCTGGGTGTTGCAATCGGTCTGGGTCGGGTCGTTGTTGACCAGCAGCGTGTTGGCGAAGCGCATTGCTGCACCGTCGTCGAGTGCGGCAACGTCACCCGTGATGTTGTCACCCGTGCCGGTCGCGTCGTTGCCCGTGAAGGTAGAACTTCGGATGCTCGCGCTGCCGCCGCGCAGGTACAGGGCCCCGCCGCGCCAGGCCGTGTTGCCCACGAAGGTGCTGTTCGTCACGGCGAGAGTAGAACTCTGGTTGAGCCCGATAGCGCCACCCTGCGAGCCCATCAGGCCGGCCACGGAGTTGGAGGAGAAGAGCGAACTCGTGATGGTGATGCTGCCCTGGCCGCCGACGCCGCCGCCCGAGCCGCGTTCACCTGGTTGGCCACCGTAGATGCCGCTACCCGCTCCACCCGACCAGCCCGTGCTGTTGCCAGTGATGGTCGAAGACGAAATCGACAGGGTGCCGAGGTTGAAGATTCCGCCGCCATCCCCACCGCTGCCGGCCTGGCCGCCGTTGCTCAGGCCGTTGCCGCCGTTGCCGCCCTGACCGGTCAGGTTGTTCGAGATGGTGCTGCCGATCACCGTCAGGTGACCGCTGTTGAAGATGCCGCCGCCGCGACCACCGGATGCCGCGGGGTCGCCGCTGCCCGAACCGCCGTCATCACCGTTCTCGCCGTTGCCAGTGGAGTTGCCCGTAATCGTCACGCCGTCGAGCGTCAGGTAACCGTCATTCTGGATGGCCCCGCCATCCTGCCCCGGGTTGGCCGAATGCTGATAGCCATCGGAGCGTGCGTTGGCCGACTGTCCGCCCGTCAGAGTGAGGTTCTTGAGGGTGACATCCCCGAGGTATCCGATGTCGAAGAACCGGAAGCGACCGGCACCAGGCGAACGCGTGATCGTGGCGCCGTTGCCCTCGACGATGAGGGCATTGTCGTAGCCGTCGGTGTTGTTGATCTTCCAGAATCCTGAGTCCGTGTAGATCTTGTTGCCGTAGCTGTCGTAGTCCCAAGCCGGCTCGGGAATGTAGTACGTGCAGCCGGGCGTGAGGTAGATCGTGATGGTTCCGCCACGGTTGCCGTTGGCTCCGTCGATGGCCCCCACGAGCCCACCGACCTTGGTCACGTCGGTGCACGGCACGTAGTTGACGGCGGCTGCGGGTGCCGCTGGGACGATGACGAGCCCGACCGCGACGAGAGCGGGAATGATCGCCATCGCCAACCGACGCAGGACGCTGGCGGAAGTGGGCGCGCTGCGGTGGGACATTGACCCTGCATTCGGATTCACGGTTCGCGTTGCTCGGCCGAGCAACGCCTGAGCCGCGGATTCCCCAGAATCAATCAAACTCAAGCCTCAGGCTATCGCCCGCGAAAGGGTGCCGTGGGCCCGATTCGTACCCCCGTTCGGGGCATCGGGGTACAGATGCGAGCACTGCTGCGCGGGTCAGATTCCCGTCATCCCTCCATAGGAACATTAAGCAGTGCGCCCACATCGCGTGGCAGATATCGCCATCCCCGCGAAAGCCCGCGTGCTACTCCGAGGCGAGTTCGCGCGCCAGAACCTCGCGTTGCTTGCGCATCACGTAGAGCGTCGTATTGAGGCGTGTGAGAAACGATCTCCCAACCCTCATGCATCCGCTTGGTCATGTCGCTGTTGCCAGTGACCTCCAAACCGACCCACTCGTGTTGGCGCCAACCGAAAATAGGGCCATTTCTGCCAACTGAAAACAGGGCCACGTTTCGTGGTTCTAGTGTGCCGTAGTCGTGGTTGGATGGTGGTGCTTGAGCCGGTAGCTGTTGCCTTTGAGGCTTATCACGTCGGCGTGGTGAATGATGCGGTCGATCATCGCCGAGGCGATGGTGAGGTCGCCGAACACGTCGCCCCAGCGGGCGAAGGGCAGGTTGCTGGTCATGATCAGCGACGCGTGTTCGTAGCGGGAGGAGACGAGTTGGAAGAACAGGTTCGCGGCGTCCTGATCGAAGGGGATGTAGCCGACTTCATCGACGATCAGCAGGCTGTAGCGGCGTAGCCGGGCCAGTTCTGCGGGGAGTTTCCCGCGGGCGAACGCCCGCGAGACCGTGTCTCGCGCGACCCCAAGCCGGCTCGCTATCGCCCGAACCGACATGCCCTCACTGACGTGAAGATGCCGTATCTCTGCCCAATCCTGCAAGCTAATCACCCACCCAATCGTGTCTGGGTGGCCTAGTTTTCGAAGAGCATTATCGGACTAGTCTTCGAAGAGCGCTGACAAGGACCCCGGATCCGTTCGCGACACCGAAAAAGGTGCCGCCCGCGTAGAGGTACTCGATGGTGGTGGAGGTGGTGCCCACCGTGGAGGTGCGGGCCACGATGCGGCCGGTGACATCCCGCTGGTAAGTCACCACACTCGTGCCCGCCGTATCGACCACCGTGGTCGACATGTGCCGGTCGGTGATGTCGTAGGTCATCGTCTGATTGCCCAGGGTCGTGGTGTTGCCGTGAGCGTCGTACTGCAGAGTCGACGCGGTCAGGTTGCTGCCTGCCACCGGGGATGCCCCCGCAGGCGGGTTAGTGACGGTGGTGGCGGTGAGGCGGTCCGCGTTGTCGTAGCAATACGCCACCGTCGCGGGAGTGCCAGCGTCCTTCGTGTCGGAGAACGCGGTGCGGTTGCCGTTGCGGCCTGCCGCAGCATCCGCCCCACACCCGCCCGTCGTCGCGAAACCGTAGGTCAGCTGGTGGTGCGGGATCGTTGCCGCGATCAGGCGACCGGCGGCGTCATAGGTGTAAGTCGAGACCGCGGTAGTGGCACCGTCGGTGAGGGTGTTCTGCAGGATGCGACCAGTTTGGGAGCGCACGACGCTGTCGTTGACCGCTGGTTGCACGGTGCCGGGGTTGGACCAGGCATCCTGCGTCAGCACCACATCGTCGATCAGCACCCCAGCCGTGCCGCTGGTGGATGCCGCCGTGACATGGACCGTGTGACTGGTCGCGGTCGCAGTGAACGTGTAGGTCGACTTCGCCCACGTCACCGCGCCCGAGACCGCACCCGCGGCCGTGACCGGGGTGCTGTCACCGATACTCGTGACCCCGAGCGAGGTCGACGTGACGGTCGCGGCATCCTGGGTCGATGCCAGCCACGCCTCGAGGGTGTAGCTGCGACCCACGGTCAGGCCGGTGATCGTGCGGGGCGCGACCGCGTTCGCGGTGCTCGTCTGGGCCAGCAGCGCGGCGGTCGTGCCTGCGTGTGCTGCGGTAGTGGACATCAGGCTAGGTGCTGAAGAACGTCCCCCCTGTCAACAGCTGTTGAAAGAACAGCGCAAAGATGAGAATCCCGAACACGACTGCCACGATGCCGAAGAACCTCACGCGCCCCGCGTCAGACCAGACCCACCAATATCTCTTTTGCGGCAGGAGGCGGGACACTTGATCTCGATTGAACTTGGCGAAGGCGGCGGACCAGACTGCCAGTGCTGCACCGCCTAGAACCATCACGGAGCCAATGATCAGCACGGTCAGATTTCCACTACTCAACGCGTATCACCTCACAAATCAGAGCCGTCGCCACGGCTAATACATATACGAGTTTTGCCAACTGCAACCTCCTCCCTCAGACAGGCCACCCGTGACGTACCCGCCTTGTAGCGGCAAGGGGCTAGGACCGGTTCCGCCTGACCCTAACCCGCCCGTGAACGGACCCGCACTGCACTCGACGCTCGTAGACATTCCGTAAGCGTAGTTTCGAGCACCAAATGTCGGACCGACGGTGAGGCCCGCGCTGGCCTGTAGACCTATACCGACCGAAGTGATGTAGTGCGGTTGGCCGTCCTCGGTCCAAGCAATCCCCCGTCCATCGCAAACGATGACGCAAACCTGCAACATCACGACGGAATTTACAACAAAGTCATCGGGGGATCCCGCGGCCTGCTGCTCAGCCACCAACGTGTCAAGTAGCTTCTGGTGGTCGACAACGGTGCTGCTATGGCTCCCGCGTGATTTAGCGGGTGCGGGTGGGGCTGGGGAAAAATGGCAGGAGTTCTTTGAGCAGGGTCCTCCCTTCGCACCCGTCAGATCAAACATGTTGATGGGATCAGCGGGGTACACGTAGTCATTTGCATTGCCGCCCGCGATCGGGTCGACAGACAAGAACCGCCCCAGCGCGGCCACGTACTGCCGTGCCCCCATCTCGATGGTGGCAATGCTGCCCTGATGTTCCGTGAGCTTGTCGTTGCTACCGACCCACCCACGGTCGGCTTCGCCCGGGGTGTTGTCGGGGATCGCGTCATCC
>JAYUVE010000007.1:0-43572 GCA_043754275.1 Microbacteriaceae bacterium
GATCGAGTCGACCTCCTGGGACGACGCGAGGCCGACTGCCGAGAAGAGCGACCAGGATGCCGCGAGCGGCGCGAGCTCTTCCCGCCGCTTCTCACTGAGCATCTTCGAGTCGCGCAGACCGTCAGGATGCCTGCGCACGCCGACACCGACGACCGAGAACCCCACAGCAACCGGCCCGGCTATCGCTCCCCGGCCGACCTCGTCGCATCCGATCACGAATTTCGCGCCGTCGCGATGCATCGCCCGCTCGACACGAAGTGTCGGATCGGCGACGGTCATCAGCTCAGCCGCCGGCCTTGGCCACGTCATGGAAGGTCACGGGATAGTTGTCGAGCCAGGTCCAGTGGTTGACCGGCCAGCTGATCAGTAGGGCGCGCCCCACGACGTTGTCGATAGGCACGAAACCGCCGGTCGGGTCGTTGCGGTGGAACGACGAGTCGGCCGAGTTGTAGCGGTTGTCGCCGAGCACCCACAGCTTTCCGACCGGCACCGTGACCGAGAAGTCGTCACGTGTGGCTTTCGTGACCCCGTCGGGAAGCGTGATGTACGGCTCCTCGAGGGGAACGCCGTTCACCGTGATCTGACCGAAGTCATTGCAGCAGGTGACCTTGTCGCCCGGCAACCCGATGACGCGTTTGATGAGGTGATCGTTGCTGTCGGGTGCGCTCAAGCCCACGAAGGCGAGAGCATTGTCCACGGCGCCGACGAACCAGTTGACCTGGGGCTCGACCTGCGGGGTGAGCCATCCGCCCGGGTCTTTGAAGACCACGATATCGCCGTGTTCAATCGGCATGAGCTTGGGCTCGAGCTGATTGACGATGATGCGATCGTCAATGTGCAGGGTCGTCTCCATCGACGACGACGGGATGTAGAACGACCTGATCAGGAACGTCTTGATCAGGAACGAGATGAGCAGCGCGGCCAGAAAGATGAGGATGATGTCACGCAGGAAGATTTTCCAGCCACGACCGCTGTGCGACTGTCGTGGTCGCGCACGTTCCTGCGAATCCTGTGTCACCGAAGTATTTTCCGTCATTAATGCCCCTGAGCTCCCAGCAAGCATATGCGGCTGGGAGCTCAGGAAAAGAAGCGAAACACCTCGTGGCGCCCGCGACGAAGCGGACTAGAAGTCGCGCTTCTCTTTGATCTTGGCCTTCTTGCCCCTGAGGTTGCGAAGGTAGTAGAGCTTGGCGCGACGAACATCACCGCGGGTCACGATCTCGATGTGATCGATGATCGGGGAGTGCACTGGGAAGGTGCGCTCAACGCCGACCTGGAAGCTGACCTTGCGGACAGTGAAGGTCTCACGCACGCCTTCACCGGACCGGCCGATGACGACACCCTGAAAGACCTGGATGCGGGCGCGTGTGCCTTCGATGATGTTGACGTGCACCTTGACGTTGTCGCCGGCGCGGAAGTCGGGAATGTTGTCTTTGAGGGATGCTGCATCGACGTTGTCGAGGATGTGCATGGTATTTCGCTCTCTGCGCCCGCCACAGGTCGACCGCGATTTCAGATGAATCAGAAGATGGGAGCGTGCCTGCTTGATGCCGGAACCCCTGTGGCAGAGCCGGAAGCGAGCACGAACGGCAATTCTCGCATAGAACCGGGCGGGCGTGCCACTCAGGCTGCTCCTACCTACGGGGAGTATCGTGAAATGCATGACAGACCTGCATGTGCCAGCCACCCTTGTCGTCCGCGCTGAGCCCGTGCAACAGCGCAGCGCCGACCGCATCACCAACCTCCTCGGGGCCGCAGCCGACCTGATCGACGAACGCGGCATCGATGGGCTCACCACGAGCGAGGTCGCCGCCAGGGCGCAGTCCTCGGTCGGGGTCGTCTATCGCTATTTCCCGAACATCCAGTCACTGCTTCGAGCGCTCGCCGCGCGAAACATGCAGAAGTTCGCCGACCGGGTCTTCGGATCGATGACTGAGCAGCCAGACGACTGGATGGCAACGATGAACCGGGCGATCGATGCCTACATCGACCTGCTGCGCACCGAACCGGGGTTCCGCGCGGTGGGGTTCGGTGATGTCATCGACAAACGCTTTCTCCAGCCCGAACTCAGCAACAATTCGGTGCTGGCGCGCGAGTTCAATGAACTCTTCGTCAAGAAATTCGGGCTCCCCCCGTCGGAGGAGCTCTCGATCGACCTCGAGATCGTCATCGAGATCACTGACGCGCTGCTGCAAAGGGCCTTCCTCTACGACCGGAAGGGCGATGAGCGATACATTGCCAAGCTTCGCAGTATCGTCCACGACTACCTGAGCCGACACCAGGTTCCACTGGCGCGCTGACCGTTGATCGAGCTGCGCACACCGGCCGAGATCGAGAGGATGCACGAGGCTGGTCGCTTCGTCGCGAGCGTACTCGAGGCTACCGCCGCGGCATCCGAGGTCGGAGTGAACCTGCTCACACTCGACAGGCTCGCGCACGACATGATCCGCGCGCGCGGTGCCGAGAGTTGCTACATCGACTACCACCCGTCGTTCGGAGGCTCTCCTTTCGGCAAGGTCATCTGCACCTCGGTCAACGATGCGGCGCTGCACGGGCTACCGCACGACTATCGGCTGCGTGACGGCGACGTACTGTCACTCGATTTCGCGGCATCCATCGACGGCTGGGTGGCCGACTCGGCGGTCACGATAACGGTCGGCACTCCGCGCGCAGAAGACCTCGCCCTCATCGACACCACCTCCCGAGCGCTTGATGCCGGCATCGCCGCGGCAGTCGTCGGCAATCGGCTGGGCGACATCTCGGCAGCGATCGGGGATGTCGCGCGCGCGGCCGGCCTGCGCATCAACACCGACTTCGGCGGGCACGGGGTCGGCCGCACGATGCATGGCGACCCCCATGTGCCCAACGACGGGCGCCCGGGTCGTGGGTTGCCCCTGCGTTCCGGCCTGGTCTTCGCGATCGAGCCGTGGTTCATGCTCGGCACCGACAAGATCTACACGGATGTTGACGGCTGGAGCCTGCGCAGCAAGGACGGATCCCGTGCAGCTCACTTCGAGCACACCGTCGCAATCACCGAAGACGGCCCGCTCGTGCTCAGCGCCCGCAGCCCTCGGGGGCGCGGCTAGGCCGACTGCTGGCTACGAGCCCGCTTCTCGGCTCCGGCTATTGCCCGTCCAAGAGGTCGGGGCGCACTCGCTTCGTGCGCTCGATTTGCTGCTCCCGACGCCAGGTCGCGATCGCGCCGTGGTTGCCGTTCATGAGCACCGGCGGCACTTCTAAGCCCCGCCACTGCGCCGGCTTGGTGTAGCTCGGGTATTCCAGCAGGCCATCCTCATGGCTTTCCTCATCAAGGCTTGAGGCGTTGCCGATCACCCCGGGGATGAGGCGACCTACCGCCTCGATTATGGCGAGCACGGCGACCTCACCGCCGTTGAGCACATAGTCACCGAGACTGATCTCGCGTACTGTCGCCTTCGTGGCGGCGTACTCGATCACCCGCTGGTCGATGCCCTCGTAGCGGCCGCAGCCGAAGACCAGGTGCTCCTGAAGTGCGAGCTCGCGTGCCGTGGCCTGGGTGAACCGCTCCCCCGCTGGTGAGGGGAAGATCACCGTCGACGCCGCGGTCACGACGCTGTCGAGCGCTTCGCCCCAGGGCTCAGGGCGCATGACCATTCCGGCGCCACCGCCATAGGGCGTGTCATCCACCGTCCGGTGCCGATCATGGGCGAAGTCGCGCAGGTCATGCATCGCCACGTCGAGGATGCCGTTCTCCCTGGCCCGCCCGAGGAGGGAGACATCGAGCACTCCGAAAATCTCCGGGAAGATCGTGACGATGTCGATGCGCACGGTTACTCCGGGGCCTCTTCGGTGCCTTCGGATTCGACCAGATCCTCGAAGAGGCCGAGGGGCGGGGTGACGGTCATGGTGCCGGCCTTGATGTCGACTGATGCCACGATCGCCTTCACGAACGGAACCAGCACGTCACCCGTGCTCGTCTTGACCGTGAGCAGGTCTTGCGCCGGGAAGTGGTCGACTTGCGTGAGCACCCCGACCTGGACCCCGTCGCGCAGCACCTTCAGGCCGATCAGCTGGTGATCGAACCAGGCGTCTTCCTCGTCGGAGGCCTCGGCCAGGTCGTGGTCGATCCAGAGGATCGCCTTGATCAGCGACTCGGCCTGGCTGCGATCCGAGACACCCTTGAAGAAGGCCACCGGATGCGAGTTGTACCACTTCAGCTCGCCCAGCTCGAGGGTCTTGCCGTGCCATGCCGAGGTCGTGGGAACCTGGAGCGAGAATACGGCACCGGGGACGAAGCGGCGCTCGGGCGCGTCGGTGTAGAGCTCGACCTTGATGGCACCTTTGAGCCCGTGTGCTTTCGTCAGCCGCCCAACCCGCAGTTGCGTGTTGTTCGGTTGCATCGCTTTAGGCTCGGCCACCGTCTAGAAGTCGGTGTCGACGACGTCGACGCGCACCTTGCGGCCGTCGGCGAGAGCCGTGACCAGGGTGCGGAGCGCCTTCGCGGTGCGGCCGGCACGGCCGATCACGCGGCCGAGGTCTTCGGGGTGCACGCGCACCTCGAGAACCTCACCGCGCTGGGAGTTCTTGGCAACGACCTGCACCTGGTCAGGGTGATCGACGATCCCCTTGACCAGGTGTTCGAGCGCGGGTGCGAGCAAGACTTACGCCTCGTCGGTGGGGGCGTCGGCGGGAGCTTCGGCAGCGGCGTCGGCGGTTCCGGCGACCGGAGCCTCGTCTGCTGCGTCGGCCGCTGGGGCCTCTTCGACGGCACCATCAGAAACCACCGACTCTTCGGCGGCGACATCGTCACCGGTTGCAGCGGCTGCGTCGGCGTCAGCCGCGGGGGCCTCGGCTGCAGCCGTCTCGACTGCTGCCTCTTCGACCGCGGGGGCCTCGGCGACTGCCTCTTCGACCTTGGCCACAGGCTTCTCGGTCTTCGGCTTGAGAACAGGCTTCTTCTTCTCGTCAGCCTGGAACTCGACCTTGGCCTCTTTGGTCTTCACGGTGCTCTTGGCGTTCTTGTCACCCTTGAAGATGCCCCAGTCGCCGGTGAGCTTGAGGATCGCCTCGACCTGCGGGCTCGGCTGCGCGCCGACACCCAGCCAGTACTGCGCACGCTCGGAGTTGACCTCGATGAACGAGGGCTCTTCGGTGGGGTGGTACTTGCCGATCTCCTCGATCGAACGACCATCGCGCTTGGCGCGCGAGTCGGCGACCACGATGCGGTAATACGGCGCACGGATCTTGCCGAGGCGCTTCAAACGAATCTTTACAGCCACAATTCTCCTGAAATCTGGTATTTGCTCATTGCGAGCATTGGTGGCGAACCGCTAGCCGTGAGCGTGGGGGCACACTCGGCACGAAAGCTCTGATGGAATCTACTCGTGCCGATTAGAGGGTCGGGCTGTGAGTGACTCGACTGGCTATTCTGCCATGTTTCTGGCCCGATCAGGAATCAGTCTTAATCGGCTCTGCGATCGGCTCGGCGATCGGTGCGGCAATCCGGCTGCGGCGCCGCGACAGGGCCACGCCCACGAGGCACACGGCTCCGCCGATGATCGCGAGCGCCGCGGGCACCTCCGCGAAGACGATCAGGCCCAGGATGATCGCCAGCGGCGGCACGATGTAGGTTGCGACACCGGCCTGTCCGGCGGGCATCCGGTAGAGCGCGTAGGCCCAGGTGCTAAACCCGAGCGCGGTCGGGATCGCCCCGAGGAAGATGACGCCGAGGATTGCCGAGGTCGGGGCATCCCGAATTCCTGCGACGAGATCGCCGATGAACGGGAGGCAGGCGACCATTCCGATCGCACAGCCGAGCAAGGTGACCTGGGCGTTGGGCAGGCGCCTGATCGCGGGCTTCTGGAACAACACACCGGCCGCGTAGGTGAGTGCGGCGAGGAGCGCCCAGAGCACGCCAGTGCCGTTGCCGAAGCCCCCACCACCGGTGCCGATGCCGATCAGGATGACGCCGAGGAAGGCGACTCCGGCCCCGATCGCGAGCCACTTCGGGATGCCTTCACGTAGGAACAGGCCTGCACCGAGTGCAATGAGGATCGGTCCGACGCCGACGATCATGGCGGTCGTGCCCGCATCGAGACTGCGTTCGGCGGAGTTGAGCGCGATGTTGTACGCCCCGAACCAGAGCACGCCGAACCCGACGATGTAGAGCCACTCCCGCGCGTTGGGCGCGACCCACCTGCGCCCAAGCAACACCACGAGCCCCAGCAGCGCGGTGCCCACAACGAGTCGGCCGAGGGCGAGCCCGCCGGCCGTGAAGTGCGGCGCCGTGCCACGGATGACGATGAACGCGCTCGCCCAGGCGACGATCGTGACCGCCATGGCGGTATAGACGAGTGGGGTGACTCTGGTCGTGGGGGTGGTGCTCATTCGTCCACGCTATGCCCCACCTCCGACTTGCGGGCCGGGTTCAGGACGCCATGACCGAAAAGCGCTGCAACTATGGCAGCAATGCACGCACTGCCAGGCGCGTGGTCAGACGTTCTGCGCGTCGCGCCAGGCCAGCCAGTCTTTGACGATGTCTAGGTCGTAGTCCGGGCCCGAAATGCCGACGGTGAACAGCGTCACGCCGAGGTCGCGAAGCTGGTCTGCGACCCCTAGGTCCTTCACGCGCTGCTCGTTGGAGAATTCGATCTCGTTGAGGTCGCGGCCCACCGCGGCGCAGTGCTCGGCGAGCACCTCGATCTTGTGCGGAAGGTCGGCGGGGGCGGTGAAGTGGTGCCAGATATCCGCATGCTTCGCGACCAGGCGGAGGGTCTTCTTCTCGCCGCCACCGCCAATGAGCACGGGGATCTTACGGGTGGGGGCCGGGTTGAGCTTCGCCCAGCGGGCCTCGATGCGCGGGAGGGCTTCGGCCAGGGCATCCAGTCGGCTCCCTGCCGTGCCGAATTCGTAGCCGTACTCGTCGTAGTCCCGCTGGAACCAGCCCGAACCGGTTCCGAAGATGAAGCGGCCGGTTCCGGATGACCCTGCGCTGATGTGGTCGAGAGTGCGGGCCATGTCGGCCTGCAGGTCGGCGTTGCGGTAGCTGTTGCAGTTGACGAGCGTGCCGATCTGGGCGTGGCTGGTGAGTTCGGCCCATGAGCCGAGTTCGGTCCAGGCTTCGAAGTGCAGGCCGTCGGGGTCACCGCTGAGCGGGAAGAAGTGATCCCAGTTGAACAGGATGTCGACGCCGAGGTCATCCAGCTCACGGACTGTGTCGCGCACCTTGGGGTAGAGGGCATGCTGGGGTGCCATCTGGATGCCGAGACGGACGGGACGGTGTGGGCGTGAAGTCATGTGTTCACCTTTCATGATTCAGGATGTGCTGTGACAGCTGGGGTAGGAGTGGCCTGTGAGGCGTGCATCTGCCACGTGGCCCACAGGCCTCCCACACAGTCCTGAATGATGAAAGTCACCGACCGAGGAACTTCTGCAGCGAAGCGAGCTCTTCTTCGGTCGGGCCACCGGGCTTGGCCTTGAGGCCGAAGCCCGAACCTGAACCGCCCGCGGTCGCCGGCACGCCTGCCGCGAGCGCCGCATTCTCGGCCGCACGCTTGGCTGGGTTTCCCGACTTGGAGCCCTTCTTCTTCTGCTGCACCTGCTTCGCGCCGCCAAACTTCGCGCCGGGGATCGGGCCCATGCCTGGAACTTGCGGCATGCCTCCCTTGGCCACGGTTTTCATCATCTTTGCGGCCTGCTCGAAGCGGTTGACCAGCGCGTTGACCTCGGTGACTGTCGTGCCAGAGCCCCTGGCAATGCGCACCCGACGCGACCCGTTGAGCAGCTTCGGCACCCGACGCTCCTGCAGGGTCATCGATTGGATGATGGCCTCGGTGCGGGTGATCTCCGACTCGTCGAAGTTGTCGAGCTGCTGCCGCATCCCCTTCGCCCCCGGCAGCATGCCGAGCATGTTCTTGATCGAGCCCATGTTCTTGAGCTGCTGCATCTGGGAGAGGAAGTCCTCGAGCGTGAAGGTATCCGTCGCGAACTTCTCGGCGACCTTGCGGGATTCTTCTTCATCGAAGTTCTTCTGCGCGGTCTCGATGAGGGTGAGGATGTCGCCGAGATCCAGGATGCGGCTGGCCATGCGATCCGGATAGAACGGCTCGAAGTCATCTAGCCCCTCCCCCGTGGAGGCGAACAGGATCGGGCGCCCGGTCACGCTCGCCACAGACAGCGCAGCGCCACCGCGCGCATCACCGTCGAGCTTGGACAACACGACTCCCGTGAAGTCGACGCCCTCCTGGAAGGCGCGGGCGGTCGTGACCGCGTCCTGGCCGATCATCGCGTCAATGACGAACAGCACCTCGTCGGGGTCGACCGCCTTGCGGATGTTTGAAGCCTGCTTCATCAGCTCGGCGTCGACGCCAAGGCGGCCGGCGGTGTCGACGATGACCACGTCATACTGCTTGCGGTTCGCCTCCTTGATCGCGTCTTTCGCGACCTTGACGGGATCGCCCTTGCCGTTGCCGGGCTGTGCTTTCTGACGCGCCGCCGCTCCTGCGGCGCCCTCCCCGTCACCGACGTCAACGCCGACGTTGCCGGGGTCTGGAGCGAACACCGCCACCCCGGCCTGCTCCCCCACGACCTGCAACTGGGTCACCGCGTTCGGGCGCTGCAGGTCGGCGGCCACAAGCATCGGGGTGTGGCCCTCCGACTTGAGCCACTTCGCGAGCTTGCCCGCGAGCGTGGTCTTACCTGCGCCCTGAAGGCCCGCGAGCATGATGACCGTCGGCGGTTGCTTCGCAAACTCGATCCGCCGTGCCTCGCCGCCCAGGATCGTGATGAGTTCGTCGTTGACGATCTGCACGACCTGCTGGGCGGGGTTCAGCGCCTTGGATACCTCGTCGCCGAGCGCGCGCTCGCGCACGCGACCGGTGAACTCCTTGACGACCTCGAGGGCGACGTCGGCGTCGAGCAGGGCGCGACGGATCTCGCGGACGGTGCCGTCGACATCCGCCGGGCTGAGCTTGCCCTTGCCGCGCAGGTTCTTGAACGTCTCGGCGAGACGATCGGTGAGATTTCCAAAAATGGCCATGATCGAGCCAGCTTAACCGCTCGTCCCCAGGGGGCACGCGCGGCTACCTCGCACATCTTGTGCCGTCGGATTGAATTTAGCTAATCTAGCTAGATCATGATTGCGAATGTGCACGAAGCAAAGAGCCAGCTGTCGAAGCTGCTCGATGCCGCCGAGCGCGGTGAGGATGTGTACATCACGCGTCGGGGGTCGGGCGTAAATCGCTTCCAGCTGATTCCGGCACCCATCATCGACCGGCCGCCTCTGTTTGGTGCGCTGAAAGATGTGTTTCCCCCGTGGAGTGAGGCCGAGCTGGAAGAGGCGGACCGAGAACTGGCCGAGTTGATGGAGGAGAGCATCAACGCTCCGCTTTTCCCCGACGAGAACTCGTGAGCATTCTGCTGGACACCAACGCGCTGCTCTGGCTCATCTGGGGCAGCGACCGCCTGGGACCTCACGCTCGCTCCCGGGTCGAGAAGGAAGCCCGGGTCTGCGTTTCCGATCTCACGCTGTTCGAGATCTCCCTCAAAGCGGCGAAGCGGAAGCTCGATGCTCCCTCACAACTCGCGTCATTGATCGATCGAATGGGAATACTCCGAATCGGTCTCCGCGACGAATACCTGGATGCGATGAGGGACTTGCCGTTCCACCACAACGATCCATTCGATCGATACCTCATCGCCCAATCGCTCGTCAACTCGGCCCCGATCCTGACGGCCGACCGCGCGTTCGCCCAGTACGGCGTGCGGGTGATCGACGCGCACGAGTGAGGATTCGAACCGAGTCAGCGCCGCCCGATTACTGCGAACAGAATCGCCAGTGTGACGTGGGGTGAAAAGGCCAGCACCCGCGGGTCTGGATAGCCCGAAAGGGCGATCCACACCAGCGACGCCAAGAGTATCGTCACCCCGTCCGCGATGCCGGCGGGCCAATGGTGAGTTACATGCGCAGGCTTACGTTCTTTCTTCGGTCGCCCGACGCTCGGGGTAACGTCGGCACATGGCTCTGATCGTCGCGTTCGAAGGCTCCAGCCCCGAAGTTCCTGACTCCGCCTGGCTCGCCCCAAACGCGACACTCGCCGGCCGCATCACCCTCGGCGAGCGGGTGAGCGTCTTCTACGGAGTCGTGCTGCGCGCCGACATGGACGCGATCACGATCGGCGACGAGACCAACCTGCAGGACAACGTGACGATGCACGTGGATACCGGCTCCCCCGCGACCATCGGCGCGAGGGTGAGCGTCGGGCACGGCGCGATCCTGCACGGCTGCACAGTGGAAGACGACTGCCTCATCGGGATGGGGGCGACGGTGCTGAACCGTGCGGTGATCGGCTCGGGCTCGCTCGTGGCGGCGGGGTCGGTCGTGCTCGAGGGCAGCGTCATCCCGCCCCGATCGCTCGTGGCAGGGGTGCCCGCGAAGGTGCGCAGGGAGATCACCGACGAGGAGTTCGGCAAGATCCAGCGCAACTATCGCAGCTACCTCGAGCTGGGCGCGGCGCACCGCGAGGCGACGACCTAGCTAGACCCGCTGGCCTAGGCGTTCGTACGCAGGTAGATGATCGTGGCGATCGGGATGGCCGCGACCACGATCGTGACTACCGAGAGCACGCGCGCCCTGCCCCGGATAAGCCGGACGATCGCCATCACGAGGGCGACCAGCACGAGCGCCCCACCGAAGAGGAACAGGGCGACAAAACCGCCAGCCCCGTCGCTGTCGCCATCCAGTGCCGCGCTGATCCCGTTGACGAACGAGAACGCCATGAGTGCCGTCCCGAGTATCGCGGCGATCAGGCCGATCACGCCACGGGTCGGCTTCTTCGCTGAAGCATCTGCAGTCACCTAACCCACCAAACCCTGAACGAACACGTGCGGCGTGAAACCGGTCAGGTCGTTGATGCCTTCGCCCTGCCCGACGAGTTTGATCGGGATGCCGGTCTTCTCCTGCACGGCAAGGACGAAGCCCCCCTTCGCCGAGCCGTCGAGCTTGGTGAGCACCAGCCCGGTGACGCCCGCGTGCTCGATGAACGCCTCGGCCTGGGATAGCCCGTTCTGACCGGTCGTCGCGTCGAGCACGAGCAGCACCTCGGCGATCTCGACCTGCTTCTCGAGCACGCGACGGATCTTGCCGAGCTCATCCATGAGCCCGCTCTTGGTCTGCAGTCGGCCCGCGGTGTCGATGAGCACGATCTCGATGCCTTCGCGCTGGGCGAGCTCCACAGTCTGGAAGGCGACGGATGCCGGGTCCTGGCCCTGCGCCTGCGGCTTGACGATCGCCGCTCCGCCGCGTTCGGCCCACGTCGCGAGCTGCTCGACCGCTGCGGCCCGGAACGTGTCTGCCGCACCGACGACGACGGTGCGCCCGTAGTTGGTCAGGAACTTGGCGAACTTGCCGATCGTCGTGGTCTTGCCGACTCCGTTGACGCCTACGACGAGCACCACCGCGGGGCGCGCGGAGAGGTGCAGGGTCGGGTCGAGGCGGGCGAGGCGTTCCTCGAGGGTTTCGCGCAGCATCCGCTGCAGGTCCGCTGGGTCGGTCGTGCGGAACTTCGCGACGCTCGCGCGGAGCTCATCGACGATCGAGTCGGTGATGTCGGGGCCGAAGTCGGCCGAGATCAGGGCATCCTCGAGGTCGCCCCAGGTCTCGTCGTCGATGGTCTTGCGGCTGAACATGCCCTTGAGCGCGCTCGACAGTGACCACGATGGTGCCATGGCTCAAGGCTAGGCCACGGCGACCGCGCGAGGCCGGAACCCGCGGGTCAGGACAGGAAGAATGTGCCCACGTAGACGACCGGCTGGGTAATCCGCGCGAACCCCTTCGGGCCGCCGAGGAAGTTGTCCAGGGCCGCTCCGTTGGGGAAGGCCGAGACCACGGCTCCCTTGCTGGTCTGGGTGTTGGTGAGGGTGCCGGCTACCCCACCCGAGGCGAAGCCGGCATCGATGAGGCTAGCCTTGATGGATGCCGCAAGCGCATCGTCCCCCGGAAGCACAGCCCAGTCCACAGTCTCGCCGCCCGTGGTGACGGCGATCACGCAAGCGTCGGCGAGCAGGTCGGCCCCGATCTCCTGAATGGGGAACGCGGAGGCCTTCACCTGCTTGTAGGTGGCAGGGTCTGCGGTGTTCTTGTTGAGGTCGGTGACGAGCCGCGGGCACTCCGACCAGCCGACGATGGGCGGGGTGGTGGGCTTCGGGGTGGGGCTCGGCTTCGCCGTTGTCGGCTTGGGGCTCGGCGTCGGGGCGACGGTGGGTGTCGCCGACGCTGACACGCCGAACCCATCGGTGAACCAGGAGGTGGAACAGCCGGCGAGAGCGAGCATCGCAGCGAGCAGTACGGCAGACACGGTGGCGGGACGAAGAAGTCTCATGGTGCTTCCATAGACTACGTGGTCGCCCGGGACCTAGGGAACGGTGGGAATGCTAGCTGGCCCTGTCTTGGCCAACGCGCTGGCCGACCACGGCGCTAATGCCGTCGGCGCGCATGCTCACGCCGTAGAGGGCATCCGCGATCTCCATGGTGCGCTTCTGGTGGGTGATGACGATGAGCTGGGAGGTCTGGCGCAGGTCTTCGAAGATCGTCAACAACCGCCCGAGGTTGGCGTCGTCGAGCGCGGCCTCAACCTCATCCATGATGTAGAACGGGCTGGGGCGCGCCTTGAAGATCGCGATCAGCAGGGCGACCGCGGCCAAGGATCGCTCACCACCACTCAGGAGCGAGAGCCGCTCGATCTTCTTGCCGGCCGGCTTGACCGTGACCTCGATGCCGGTGGTGAGCATGTTCTCCGGATCGGTCAAGTGGATGCTGCCGGTGCCGCCCGGGAACAGGATCGGGAAGACGCTGTTGAACGCGGCTCTGGTGTCTTCGAAGGCGTTGCCGAAGATGTCCTGCATCTTCTCGTCGATCTCCTCGATGATCGTCAGCAGGTCTTTGCGCGTGTTTGTAAGGTCGGTGAGCTGCTCGGTGAGAAACTTGTGGCGCTGTTCGAGCGCCTCGAATTCTTCGAGCGCGAGCGGGTTCACCCGGCCGAGTTGCGCGAGCTTGCGTTCTGCGGCGGCGAGGCGAGCCTGCTGCTCGATGCGGACGAACTGCTTCGGCTCCCCACCCTCGACATCGCTGGGAACCTCGACCGCTGGTCCATACTCGGCCACGAGCACATCCTCGACGAGGCCGAGCTCCTCCCCCGCCCGCTCCAGCAGGGTCGACAGGTGCAGCTTCTTCTCGTAGATCTGCATCTCGAGCCCGTGCACGTTCTCGCTGATGATCGCGAGCCGCTCGCGCAGCGCGCTCTCCTCGCGGCGCAGGGTGGCTAGCTCTTCGTTCTGCTGTGAGCGTTCAGCTTCCCTCGCGGCGAGCGCGACCCGAGCCTCGGAGACCGAGCGGTCGACCGAGTCGAGCACCGCGGGCAGTGCCGCGATGACATCGCCCGCTGCCGCAACCTGTCGGGCCCGGATGACGGTCAGCCGAGCCTGCTCCTCCGCTGCCTCCTTCTCGGCCACAAGCCGGGCCGCGAGAGCCTCAGCGCGGGCCCGCTCGGCGCGCACGCGCTCGCGGATCGTCTCCAGCTGGATGCGCAGCTCGAGCTCCCTCGCCCGTGCCGCATCAAGTTCGGCAAGCAAGCCATCGCGAGCGGAGACGTCGAGCATGGGGCGTGGGGCCGACTGGTAGGCGTCGTGCTCCGCGCGGGCGCGCTCGACTTCGGCGTCGGCATCCCGCACGGCGTCGGTCGAGAGCTGCACGCCGGCGGACAGGCGGTCCCATTCCGCCTGCGCGCCCTCGAGCTGGATGCGGTAGCGGCCGAGTTGCTCAGACTGGGCGGCGAGGGCGGCGTCGTACTCGCGCAGGGCGGAGAGGGCGGTCGCGGCATCCGCCTGCGCGGTCTCCAGGGCGGCGCGCTTCTCGGCGAGCGCGAAGCGGGTGCGCTCGATCTGGGTCGTGACCGTCGCGAGTTTGGTGGCTGCGGCATCCCGCTCGGCGACGAGTTCGAGGCGGCTGCGCTTGGCACCCGATCCGCCGCGCAGCACATACTGGGTGAGCACGTCGCCCTGCCTGGTCACGATCGTGGCGTCGGCGATCTTCGGGTAGGCGACCCGCGCGGCATCGAGGTCGTCGGCGATGTAGACCCCGGCGAGGAGGCCGAGCACACCGCCGGGGGCCGTGACGACATCCGCCGCAGCGCGCACACCGTCGAGCGCAGCGACGCGCGGCGCGGTGCCGTCGGCGACGACGACCTCGACGCGGCCGAAGTCCTTGGCCGCCGATTCGGCCAGGGCGTCGAAGGCCGAACCGCTGTCGTCGGCGAGCACGGCATCGGCGAGCGAGCCCAGCGCCGCGGCGATGGCGGCCTCGTAGCCCGGCTCGATCTTCACGTGCTCGGCGACCAGGCCCCGGATGCCGCGCAACTTCGCCCCCACGAGGGCGCTCGAGCCATCCTTCTGGTCGACAGCCAGCGAGAGCGCCGAATTGCGTGCGGCGAGTGCATCGCGCTCACGTTCAGCCGCGTGGAGTGCATCCCGCAGCTCTTCGATCTCGGACTGCACGGTCGCGACGTGGGCTTCGGCGGCCTCGTAGGCCGCGTCGAGTGACCCGTCGGCCTCCGTGCCCGTGGCGGCCTCGGCCTCGAGGGCGACGAACTCGGCGCGCGTGGCATCCCGGCGTTCCTCGGCCTGCTCGAGGGCGTTCTGCTGCCGCAGCAGTTCTCCGCGAGCCGCCGCGAGTGTGCTCAGTGCGACATCCACGCGCGAGGCGAGACCAGCGAGCTCGAGTTCGTGGCGCGAGACCAGGGCGCTCTGCGCGGAGATCTCCTCGTCGAGCGAATCGAGCGAGGCCCTCGCCGTCGCGGATGCCGCAGCTGCCGCCCCCACCGTCTCCTCGGCTTCTGCGACTCCCGCCGCGAGGCGCTCGGCCTCGTCGAGGGCCTCCTGCACCGACGCCTGCGAGACGGAGCTGCCGATCGACGGCCCCTCGCCCTGCTGCCCGAGCAGCGCGAGCCGCTGGTTGGCCAGGGTATAGAGCGCGCGAAGACGCTCTTGCGCCGACTCGAGTCCGAACGCCGTGCGGCGCGCGAGGTCGACGGCGTCGCCGACCCGTGCCTGCTCAAGCCTGCCCTCGCGCAGCTTGTTCTGGTCGAGCTGCTCCTGCAGCACGATGCGCTCGGTCTTGCGCTCAGACTCCGAGCGGCTGAAGTCGGTGATGGCGGCGCGCAGTTCGACGACCTCGTCGGCCAGTAGGCGCGCTCGGGCATCCCGAACTATCGAAGCAATGGATGCGGCCTCCTTCGCAATCTCCGCCTGCTGGCCCAACGGCTTCAGCTGCCGCCGGATCTCACCGGCCAGGTCAGAGAGCCGGGTGAGGTTCGCCTGCATCGCATCGAGCTTGCGGAGGGTCTTCTCCTTCCGCCTGCGGTGTTTGAGGATGCCCGCGGCCTCCTCGATGAACCCGCGGCGGTCTTCCGGGCTCGCGTGCAGCACCGCGTCGAGCTGCCCCTGGCCGACGATGACATGCATCTCGCGCCCGAGGCCGGAATCGCTGAGCAGCTCTTGCACGTCGAGCAGGCGGCACTGCTCGCCATTGATCGCGTACTCGCTGCCGCCGTTGCGGAACAACGTGCGGCTGATCGTCACCTCTGTGTATTCGATCGGCAGGGCGCCGTCGGCATTGTCAATGGTGAGGATGACCTCGGCGCGGCCGAGCGGGCCCTTGGTCGCGGTCCCGGCGAAGATGACGTCTTCCATCTTGCCGCCGCGGAGGGTCTTTGCGCCCTGCTCGCCCATGACCCAGGCCAGGGCATCCACGACGTTCGACTTGCCGGAACCGTTGGGACCTACGACGCACGTGACGCCCTGTTCGAAAGCGAAAGTGGTCGGCTGCGCGAAGGACTTGAACCCCTTGAGGGTCAGGCTCTTCAGGTACAAGGCGCAGCCCTTCCGTCGCAGTTCGCTGGATACACGGTACCCGACCCCCGCACCTAACGCTTCGGTCTCGATCCGGCCACCGGCTGTAGGGCTGCGGATAGTCTGATCGGCCATGCGCGAGTTCACCATCGACGAGATCACCATCCCGGCAACCCTTGCCGATGGCGATGCCCCGGACTTCATCAGTGCGTTGGGGGTTGCGCGAGCCGTCGAAGAGATCGGCTACGGAACACCAGACCTAGGCTACGAGCCGGACGAGGAGCTGCCGCACTTTCAGGACCCGCATGAAGGGCGTCGGATGCTCGTGGCCCGCGCTTCGGGGCAGATAGTCGCCTGCGCGAGCTACGAGACCAGGGATGGCACCGACACCGCCTGGATCCTCGTCGAAGTGCTGCCGGAGCAGAGGGGCCGGGGTATCGGCACCGCCCTCGCCGAAGCAATCGAAGCGCTCGCCGCGGGCGAGGGCCGAACGAAGGTGCTCGTCTACACCCCCATCCGGGATGTTCCCGGTGACCGCCTGAGTTCTCCGACCGGCTTCGGCTCGATCTCGATCACGCCCGACGCGCTGTTCCTGCAGTCCCGCGGCTACTCGCTCGAGCAGGTCGAGCGGTTGAGCCGACTTCCGTTACCGATCGCAGGGCTGTCAGCCCGGCTGGATGCCGCGATCCGACGCAGCGGTGCCGACTACGCCCTGCGATTCTGGGCGGCCGCCACACCCGAGCGGTGGCGCGCCGATCTCGCGGTGCTGTGCACGCGGATGTCGACGGATGCGCCCACTGCCGGCCTCGAGGAACCGGAAGACGTGTGGACTGTCGAGCGGATCATCGAGGCAGACGAACGCGATGAGCGCAGCCCGCGCACCCGGTTGACCGTCGCCGCCGAGCACTTGCCGACCGGGCACCTGGTCGGTTTCAGTGTGCTGTCGGTGCCGCCACAGCAGTCCCGGGCGGTCGACCAGTACGCGACGCTCGTGCTCCGCGAACACCGCGGGCATGCACTCGGCATGCTCATGAAGCTAGGCAACCTTGACCACCTCGCGCGGGTTGCGCCGGGGCATCCCTCGGTCTTGACGTTCAACGCCGAAGAGAACCGCGCCATGCTCGATGTCAATGAGGCGATCGGGTTCGTCGCCATCGCTAATGAGAGCGCCTGGCGCAAAGACCTCTGAGCCGGTCGGGACCGGCGGGTGGCGGCGCGGCAGCTGACGCCCGGCGTGTCGAAACGCTCGCGATCTGAAGGCGTGCGGGGGAACAGTGCCTCAGATCGCGAGCGTATTCGTCGGGCAAAGGCCCGAGGCGAGCAAGATGAGCCCGCGGGCGGCGGCTCAGCCGGCGACGCAGTTCTGCCAGTCAGCAGACTTGATCTGCTTGACTGCATCCTCCACCTTCGTGCCGTAGTCACCGGCCAGCGCCTTCGCGCCGATCGCCTTGGCCAAGGCGGGGCGATCGGATTTCGACGCTGCCCGCAGGTTCTTGAGGTCGTTCCGCAGTGCCGCGGGCATATCGCCATAGGCGCGGAACGCCCGGCCGTGCAACGCTTCGGCGTTCTTCTGCACATCGGCACCGTACTTGCCGTTCAGCGCACCCTGGCGGATGTCTTTCGCGGCCTCGGCGCGTTGCTGACCCTTCGGGAGAGCCCTGAGCGCCTTGATGTCGGATTGCAGGTCGGCCGGCAGGGCCTTCCAGAGCTCGATGAGCTGGTGTCCGAGCCCGCATTGGGTCGAACTGGTCGGTGCCGGAGCCGGGGTGTCGGCCGATGCGGCGAGCGCGCCACCGGTGAGCATCGCTCCCGTGAGAACGGCGGCCCCGAGCGTGACACCCAGAGTATGGAACTTCATGACATTTAGTCCTTTCTCCTGCCGCCGGTTTTGGCGACGGAAATGACTCTCCCGCCAGGACGTTTGGGCAGGATCAGCGAAATGTTTGGCGCGTGTAAAGACTCGCTGCACGAGCAAGAGCGCCCAGAAATATGCACTTGAATGGACGCATGAGCGAGAGTCGCGGGTTGGTGCTCGTCGTGGAGGACGAGCCGGCAATCGCCGAGGTCGAGCGGCTCTATCTGGCCCAGGCGGGCTATGGCGTGCACGTCGAGCGCGACGGTGCCGCCGGTCTCGCGGCAATTCGATCCCTGCGGCCGGTCGCCGTCATCCTCGATGTCGGGCTTCCCTCGCTGGACGGCATCGAAATCTGCCGGGCCCTGCGCGCAAGTGGCGACTGGACGCCGGTCATCTTCGTGACCGCACGAGACGACGAAGTCGACCGGATCCTCGGTCTCGAACTCGGCGCTGACGACTACCTGGCCAAGCCGTTCTCTCCGCGGGAACTTGTGGCCAGGGTGCGCGGGATCCTGCGGCGGCAGGAGTGGCCGCCGGCCTCCAGCTCGCTTACCCTCGAGACCGTCACCCTCGACCCCGGCCGTCGCTCAGTCACCAGCAACGGAGTGGATGTCGCTCTCACCAGCACTGAGTTCGACCTGCTCGCCAAGCTCATGTCGGCCCCCGGCCAGGTCTTCTCCCGCGAGCAGTTGCTCTCCAGCGTCTGGGGACAGGTGGACTACCGCGGCGGCCGCACCGTCGATGTTCACGTCGCCCAAGTGCGGGCGAAGCTTGGGCTTCCGAACCCGATCCGCACGGTACGCGGCGTCGGATACACGGCGGGCGTGTGAGATCCCTGCAGGCCCGCGTCACGCTCGTGACCGTGGCTGTCGCAGTCATCGCCGTCATCGTGACTGGACTCATTTCCCTGCAACTCGTGCGCTCGTCCACGACCGACGAGGCACGCGCGCAGCTGTCGACGCAGGCCGACCTGCTGGCCAAGCTGCCGCGCCTCGCCGATGCGTCCGAGCTTGCTGACCAGGCGAGCCTCGCCCTCGGGGGCACGCTCGTGGCTCTCGTGCAACCTGACGGCACGGCCCAGGGCGACGGGGCGCAGTACCTCGACCGGCTCATCCTGGCTCGGCTTGCCGACTCGGAATCGGTGTCGACCTCGCGGCGCGGCGTCATGATCGAGGCCCGGCCGGCCAAGGATGGCACCGCGGTCGTACTCGTGTTGCCCCTCACCAGCGTGGAGCATGCGCTCGGGCGTGCCACCGGTCGAATCCTGATTGCCCTCGGACTAGGTCTTGTGGTCGCAATCGCCGGCGGCACGCTGCTTGCTCGGCGGCTGTCGAAACCGCTCACCGAGACGGCCGCGGCCGCCCGACGGCTGGCATCAGGCGAGCGCGGCGTGTCAATTCCACGCAATTCCACGCGAGAGGTGGCGGATGTCGCGGAGGCGCTCGCCGCCCTCGACACCGCCCTCGCGGCATCCGAGGCGCGGCAGCGCGAGTTCCTCATTTCGATCTCGCACGAGCTCCGCACGCCGCTCACGGCCGTGCGCGGCTACGCGGAAGCAATGGCCGACGGCCTCGTCACGGCCGACCGGATCACCTCAGTGGGCGACACCCTCGTCGCCGAGACCGAGCGCCTCGACCACTTCGTGGGCGACCTGCTTGAGCTCTCGCGCCTCGAGGCCGACGATTTCAGCATCTCCCCCGCCGCCGTGGACCTGCCTGCCCTCCTCGATGAACTGGGAGCAGCCTGGGCCGGGCGGGCGGCGACCCTCGGTGTCGCGCTGACCACCCACTCCGACGTCGACGCGGTCAGGTCAGACCCGCGCCGGCTGCGCCAGGTGATCGACGGGCTGGTCGAGAACGCGATGCGGGTGACGCCGGAGGGCGGCTCCGTCTCAGTTGTCGCATCGGCCGGGGTACTCATCGAGGTGCTCGACAGCGGGCCGGGGCTCGCGCCGGAGGACCTAGCCGTCGCGTTCGAGCGTGGGGTGCTTCGCAATCGCTATCGCGACATCCGCCCGGTCGGCACCGGCCTCGGCCTGTCGATTGCGTCTCGTCTCGTCGAGCGACTGGGCGGCACGATCTCCGCGGCAAACCGCCCTGAGGGCGGTGCCGCGTTTAGCGTGCACCTGCCCAACTAGGCCCATTACTCGTTCTAGACGCGGATCCGCTGGCAGTGCGGGCAGAAGTGCGATCCACGGTTCATGAACGACTCGCGCACGATCGGCCTGCCGCAGCGCTGGCACGGTTTGCCTTGCTGCCCGTAGGCCTTGAGTGAGTGCGCGAAGTACCCTGACTGCCCGTTCACATTGAGATACTGTGCGTCAAAGCTCGTGCCGCCCTCGGCGAGCGCCTCGTGCAGCACCGCACGCACCTCGGCGAGCAGGCTCCTCGCCCGTACCTTCGACAGCGTCGCAGTCGGCTGGTCATAGTGCACCCTCGCGCCCCAGAGCGACTCGTCGGCGTAGATGTTGCCGATGCCGCTCACGAGGGTCTGGTCGAGCATCGCGCGCTTGATTGTCGTGCTCTTCGCGGCGAGCCGGGCGAGAAACCTGTCGTCGTCGAAGAGTTCGTCCAGCGGGTCCCTGGCGATGTGGGCGACCTGCGAGGGAACCAGCTGGTCGGGGTCGTCGCCCGTGGGCACGAGCCGGTCGACCGACATCGAGCCGAAGATCCGCTGGTCAACGAAGTTGAGGCGGAGCGCTTGGTCGCCGGGGCCGTCGCTGCCGGGCTGATCGATGCCCGGCCGATCGATGTCCAGGCGAATGCGGGTGAGGGCGTCATCCGTCGTCCTATCGCGGAGCAGCACCTGCCCGCTCATGCCGAGGTGCGTGACGAGCGCGGTGGAGCTGGGACAATCGCGCCAGCGATTGCGCGACCCCAGCGCCGAGGGAGCCTGCGACCGAGGGTCAACCTCGTCTGCCAGCGGGATCCACATGAACTTGCCACGCCGCTGCGGCGCCAGCATCGTGCGGCCCACCAGCCGATCGATGAAGTCTTCGGTGGGGCCGTCGTGGCGACGCAGTGATCTCTCATCGAAAACGGTGATGGATGCCACGGTCGCCCCGGTCACGGCAGGCGCAAGCCCCGCGCGCACAACTTCGACCTCGGGTAACTCGGGCACGGTGACTACGGGGTGGTGCCTGGGACGCCGGACTCCAGTTGCGTCCAGGCCTCGAGGGCTGCGGCCATTTCGGCCTGCTTCTTGCTCGAACCCTCGCCAGAGGCGACCTCACGCTGGCCCAGCAGCACGATGGCGTGGAAGCGCTTCGAGTGGTCGGGCCCGCTGTCGCTCACCCGATAGCTGGGCAGGCCGCTGCCAAGCCGTGCGGAGAGTTCTTGCAGGCTCGTCTTAGGGTCCATCGCGGCACCGAATCGATCAGGGTCGGCCAGCAGCGGTCGAATCAGGCGTAGCACGAGGGCGGTCGCCTGCTCTGCCCCGAGGTCGAGGTATGCCGCGCCGATTATTGCTTCGACGGTGTCGGCGAGAATGGACGACTTGTCACGGCCACCGGTCTGTTCCTCACCCTTGCCCAAGCGAATGTGCCCGCCGAGCCCGATAGACCGAGCGACTTCGGCGAGCGCGACACTCGAGACGAGGCTCGCGCGGCGTTTGGCCAGTTCGCCCTCGTCGAGGTGGGGATTCTCGTTGTAGAGCATCACCGTGACGGCCTGACCGAGAATCGAGTCGCCGAGAAACTCGAGGCGTTCGTTGTGGGCCAGCCCGCCGTTCTCATACGCGAATGAGCGGTGGGTCAGTGAGAGTTCAAGCAGTGCAGGGTCGATCGAAACGCCGAGCACTTCAGCAAGAGACTTACGTTCGCCCGTCACGCGTTACCTCAATCGAGGATTCATTCGGTGTCGCCCGAAGGGCGAACCCAACAGCTCAGCCGGTCTCGCACCAGCGCGCGGCCCGGGTCGAGGATTCATTCGGTGTCGCCCAAAGGGCGAACCCAACAACTCAGACGTCGGCGACCTTGCGGCCCTTGTACTCCAGGTACAGCGGGGTGCCAGTCGAGTCTTCGACGACCTTCGCGCGATGCGGAAGGCTGTAAACGGTCTTGCCGTTCTCGATGGTCTTGACGAGGGTGGGGGCGGTCGCCTTCCACTGTGCGCGGCGCATGCGGGTGCTTGCCCGCGACATCTTGCGCTTCGGTACGGCCATGATTATCTCTTCTCTTCAGTCTCTGCGGTGTCGTTCAGGCTCTCGAGCCCGGCAAGTGCAGCCCACCGTGCATCGACGGGGGCCTCATGCTCATGACCCGGGTTGTCTAGAAGCCGTACTCCGCATTCGGGGCACAGGCCGAGGCAATCTTCCTGACAGACCGGTTGGAACGGCAGTGACAGCACTACCGCATCCCTGACCAACGGCTCCAGGTCGATGTGATCATCGTGAACCGTGTAGTCAAAAGCTTCGTCGAAAGAATACGCGAAAACCTCCTGGAATTCGACTCTCACCGGCAGGGCGACCTCGATGAGGCACCTCACGCACTCGCCATCGGCGGTGCCTTTGACGTCTCCGGAGACCAGGATTCCGTCGTGCAGCGACTCGAGGCGCAGGTCGATGTGCAACGCCGAACCCGCCTGCACACCGATCACGGCGTTGCCAAAACCTTCGGGCACGACGATGTCGAGCTCCTTCTCACGCATCTCGCCTGGGCGGTGCATGAGGTCGTACACGGCAACCGTGTACGGGGTAGGGGTGATGTGTGGCACGAGCGACAATCCTACGCGCCGTCCAGGGGCGCACTGGATGCCGGGGCCCGCGGTCGCATCAGCGTCGCGCGGCCCGCTGCCGCCGGCCCGCGCCGCCGCCACACCATGGGGACGACGAGTGGGCTATTGGGCGGTCATGGCACCAAGGCCTCGGCCCAGACGCTCACGGCCGTCATTACATTTGTTCAGTTGCCAACAGATGTAATGACGCCCGTGAACAAAACAGAAGAGCCCCGCCTGCAGGTCCCGCACGGCGGCGATGACGTCACCCGTCGTGGGCGACGACCGCAGCGCTAGAGCCCCGCCTCCACTGCAGTGAACGCCTCGTCGTAGATCGCGAGGGCCTGGGCTACCTCGTCGGCCGTGACGATGCAGGGCGGCACGACGTGGATGCGGTTGTCGACGGTGAACGGCAGCAGGTTGCGATCCATGAGGGCTTTCTTGACCTCGAGTACGACCCCACCGGACACCGGCTGGCGCGAGACCGGGTCGTCGACGAGGTCGAGCGCCCAGAACACGCCGAGACCGCGCACCTCACCGATGAGCGGATGCTTGGCGGCGAGCTCGGCAAGTCCAGGGCCAAGGTGATCGGCGCCGATGGTGCGCGCGTTCTCGACGATGCCCTCGGCATCCATCGCGTCTATCGCCCCGATGATCGAGGCCATCGCGAGCGGATGACCCGAGTAGGTCAGGCCGCCCGGGAACACCTGGGTGTCGAAAGCGTTGGCGATCGACTCGGAGATGAGCACACCGCCGGTCGGAACGTAGCCGGAGTTGACTCCCTTGGCGAAGGTCACGAGGTCGGGCACGGTGTCACCGTGCTCGCTACCGAGGCCCTGCCACGCGAACCACTCACCGGTGCGCCCGAAACCGCACATCACCTCGTCGAAGATCAACACGATCCCGTATTTGTCGCACAATGAGCGCACTCCCGGGAGGTAGCCGGGCGGCGGCACGAGCACCCCAGCGGTGCCTGGCACGGTTTCGAGCAGGATCGCGGCGATCGAGTTAGCGCCCTCCCCGAGGATGACGTGCTCCAGGTGCTGCAGGGCGCGTTCCGTTTCCTCCTCGGGCGTCGTCGCCCAGAACTCGGAGCGGTACAGGAACGGACCGAAAAAGTGGGCGTGCCCGCGGGCATACTCGTTGGGCACCCGCCGCCAGTCGCCGGTCGCGACGATGGCGGCACCGGTGTTGCCGTGGTACGAGCGGTAGGTCGAGAGCACCTTGTCACGGCCGGTCGTGAGTCGGGCCATCCTCATCGCGTTCTCGTTCGCGTCTGCTCCGCCATTGGTGAAGAAGACCTTGTTGAAGTGCGAGTCGGCCTTGGCGATGATGCGCTTCGCCGCCTCGCCGCGGGCGAGGTTTGCCGTCGCGGGCGCGATCGTCGCGAGCGTATCGGCCTGGGCCTTGATGGCCGCGATGACAGCGGGATGCTGGTGGCCGATGTTGGTGTTCACGAGCTGACTCGAGAAGTCGAGATAGTCCTTGCCGTCGTAGTCCCAGACGTGACACCCGAGGCCGCCCGCTATGACGAGCGGGTTGAGCGCCCCCTGCGCCGACCAGGAGTGGAACACGTTCGCGCGATCCAGGTCATAGGCGAGCTGGCCGTCGGCGGCATTGAGATCGGCCGGGTTGAAACGGGCCGAGTTGAGCTCTGTCATGGAATTGTCCTTACCTGGTGGGGCGGGTGGCCGGCCTTGCCGAGGCGGAGGTCGGCCACCCGCTCACATTACTTCGAGCTACTTGCCGCCCTCTTTGAGGGTGACCTCGATCGGCGTGAAACTGGTGCCCTTGGTGTCAAGGTCACCGAGTTCGGCGAGCGCCTTCTTGATGTAGTCGTTGGTGTACGCATCCTTGTCAGGCTCGGTCGTGATGACCGTCGAGCCTTCGAGGTTCTTGGCGTGCAGCGCGACATCCACCGTCTGGGCCCAAGCCTTGGAGTCGATCACTCCGATGCCGTCCGGTGAGGGCCAGATCAGCTTGTTGACCTCGTTGGTCTGCCAGAGCTGGTGGCTCGCGCCGAGGGTCGGGCCGTACTTCAGCACGATCTTGGCCGCGTCCTCAGGGTTGTCGCGGGCGTAGATCCAGCCCTTGATGACGGCTTTGAGAAACTTGACCGTCTGGTCCTGGTAGGCCTTGTCGTTGGTGAGCTTGTCGGTGTTGGCCCAGACCGCATCCTGCAGCATCGCCGTTCCGTCGTCGTTCCAGTCGATGACGTTGAGGTCATCCGGCGTGTAGAGCTTGCCGGTGTCAGGGTTCATCGTCTCGAGGATCTGCGCATACTCGTTGTAACGCATCGCCTGCGCCGCATCGATGTCACCGGAGAGCAGGGCTGTCTCGGTGAAATCCTGCTGGACGAGGCTTACGTCGGTCGCGGGGTCGAGCCCGGCCTTGGTGATTCCGGCGAACAGCTCGAACTCGTTGCCGAAGCCCCAGTTGCCCACCTTCTTGCCCTTGAGGTCCTTCGTCGACGTGATGCCGGACTTCTTGAGCGAGACCTGCAAGGTGCCGGAGCGCTGGAAGATCTGCGCGACGTCGGTGATGCCGGCACCCGCTTCGCGGCTCGCGAGTGCCTTGGGCACCCAGGCGATCGCATAGTCGGCCTGCCCGTCGGCGAGCACGGTCTGCGGAACGATGTCGACGCCGCCCTCGACGATCTTCACGTCGAGACCCTCGTCTGCGAAGTAGCCCTTATCGAGCGCGGCATAGTATCCAGCGAACTGGGCCTGAGCGAACCACTGCAGTTGCAGGGTCACGGGGGTCAGTGCGCCGCCGGTCGGCTTGTCGGTGCTCGGGCTGGCGGTGCAGCCGCTGAGGGCCAGTGCCGTGACCGCCGCTGCCGCGGCGATTCCGAGCACAAGGCGTTTGCTGTGTCGCATTGTTTTTTCTCCCTTGTCATGTGGTTGTGCTGGACTGCCTCCTGGCGCCATCGGCAGGGGACGATGTGAGGCGCCTCAGCGCCGGCGGCTCGCGAGCCGTTCGAGGGCGAGTGTTGCCGCGTAGAACACCAGACCGAGCAGGATCGCCCCAAAGACGTAGGCCCAGGCCCGGGGGTATGCACTGTTGGCGGCGGCAGAGGTGATGCGGGAACCGAGGCCGTTCTGCAACCCGCCGAAGTACTCCGCGACGACCGCGGAAATCACGGCAAGGGACGAGGCGATGTTCAGCCCGGTGAAGATGTAGGGCAGCGCGCCCGGCACTGTCACCGTTCGCGTCAACTGCCAGTTGGATGCCGCATACGCCCGCATCAGGTCGCGATGCACCGGAAGCACCTGCCGCAACCCACGCAGGGTATTCACGAAGACCGGCACGAACACCACGATCGCCACGATCACCCGGCGCGGGGTCTCGCTCGTGGCCCCGAACATGTTGGTCAACACCGGGGCCAGAGCGACGATGGGCACGACCGCGATCGCGGCTACCACCGGCGCGATGAGCTCGTCGATGAAACGCAGGCGCGAGGCGAGCAGCGCGAGCACGATTGCGACTATCGCTCCCCCGATGAGGCCCGTCAGCGCGTTTGACCCGGTAGCGAGCATCGACGCCCACAGGCCGAGCCACACCAACGCGAGTTGCTTGCCAATCGCGCTCGGGGCTGGAAGCAGGTACGGCTGGATCTTGGCGGCCGCGACGAGGGCCTCCCAGGCGATCAGGGCGAGCACGCCGAGAGCTACCGGTGGCACCACTCGGCGCAGAATCATCGGTGGTCCACTCCGCGGACGGTTCCCGCTGCGGGTGCGCCATGCAGGGCCTCGCGCACCCGGGTGACACTGGCGAAGAATGACGACTCCTCGCGCAGGCCTTCGGCGCGGGCATCCCCCAGGTCGACGGTGACGACCTCCCGGATGCGGCCGGGGCGCGGCGACATGACCACCACCCGGTCGCTGAGGAACACGGCCTCGGGGATCGAGTGGGTGACGAAGATCACCGCGGCGCCGGTTTCGGCGCAGATCCGGACGAGTTCTGACTGCATCCGCTCGCGGGTCATCTCGTCGAGGGCCCCGAACGGCTCATCCATGAGCAACAGCTCGGGGCGTTCGGCGAGCGAGCGTGCAATGGCGACGCGCTGCTGCATCCCGCCGGAAAGCTGCTCGGGAAAACTCCTCGCGAACTCGCCCAGCCCCACGAGGTCGATGAGCTCTGCCGCGCGCTGCCGGCGAGCTGGCCCGTCTACTCCGTGCAACTGGAGGGGAAGTTCGATGTTGGCCGCCACGCTGCGCCACGGCAGCAGGCCCGCGGTCTGGAAGGCAATTCCGTAGTCCTGGTCGAGACGGGCCTGGCGGGCGCTCTTGCCGAACACCTCGATCGTGCCGCTCGTCGGGGTGTCGAGGTCGGCGATGAGCCGCAGCAGGGTCGACTTGCCGCAGCCGGAGGGGCCGATCAGGGAAACGAACTCACCCTTCTCCACGGTGAGGTCTACGGCCTCGAGGGCTGTGACCAGGCCCGCTTTCGTCGAGAACGTCTTCGAGACGGCACTGACCTCGACCGCGCTCACGCCGTTGCCTCGTTCTTGCGGAAGCGACCGAGCGCGAGAGCACCGAGGGCTACGAGACCTGCGGCGGCCAGGCCCATGACGACCGCCCCCGCGATCGGGGAGAAGGCCTTGGCCGGGTCCGATGAACCTGACTGGGCGTACTCGATGATGAGCCGGCCGATGCCGCCCTTGGCTCCGGTGGAAACCTCGGCCACGATCGTGCCGATGATGGCGGATGCAGCTCCCAGCCGCACCGCGGGAATGAGGTACGGCGCGCTTGCCGGCAGCCGCAGGTGCACGAGTGTCTTCCACCACCCGGAGGCGAAGGAGTGCATGAGCTCCAGCTGGGCCGTGAGTGGGGACTGTAGGCCGCGGAGGGCCCCGACCGCCACGGGGAAGAACGCGAGGTAGCTCGCGATGACGGCGACCGACATCCAGCGCTGCCACTCGAATTCGCCGATGTGCACGCGCCCGCCCCAGCTGACGATCACCGGGGCAAGGGCGATGAGCGGCACCGTCTGGCTGAGGATGAGCCATGGCAGCACTGCCGACTCCGCGACCTTGAACCGCAGCATGAGGAGGGCAAGGCCGAACCCGACGACAGCACCCACCACGAGCCCGACGGCCGCCGTGCCGAGGCTCGACAGGCAGGCGAGCACGACGCTCAGCCACACCGGCTGTGAATCGGCGCTGCTGTTGACCGGCGCGAGAGCCCGGTTCACCATGTCGAGGAAATGGGGCATCGCCAGGTCTGAGGTTCGGGGAAGCAGTTGCAGCCCGAAGGCATCGAATCCGTTTGCAGGGCCGAGGGCCTTGTAGGCCTCCCAGAACACCCCGAGGAGCAGGATGCCGGTGGCACCCAGGGCTACCGCGCGCGCTCGTCTCATGCCTTGGCCACGATGTGCTCACGGAGGGCCGGCATGACCGTCTCGCCGTAGACCCGCAGCGTCTCTTCTTTGTTGTCGTGCTGGAGGTACCCCGCGAACTGGTCGACGCCGAGTTCTTTGAGCGCCTTGAGTTTCTCGATGTGCTGCTCCGCGGTGCCGAGCACGCAGAACCTGTCGACGATGTCGTCTGGCACGAAGTCGACATGGTCGTTGCCCGCCAGGCCGTGCGAGTTGTAGTCATACCCCTCGCGCGCCTTGATGTAGTCGGTCAGGGCCTTCGGCACGGTGCCGTTTTCGCCGTACTTGGCGACGATGTCGGCAACGTGGTTGCCCACCATCCCGCCGAACCAGCGGGTTTGAGAGCGCATGTGCTCGAGACTGCGCTGATCAGAAGAGTCGCCGATGTACATCGGCGCGGCCACGCAGAACTTGATGGCCATGGGGTCACGGCCTGCTGCAGAGGCCGCGTCGCGCACGGTCTTGATCATCCATTCGGCAATGTCGAGGTCGGCCAGCTGCAGGATGAACCCGTCGCCCACCTCCCCCGTCAGCTTGAGGGCGAGCGGGCCGTAGGCGGCCACCCAGACTTCGACCTGCGAGCCCTTCGACCACGGAAACTGCAACTGCGCCCCGTGGTAGTCGACCGGCCGCGAGTTCGCCAGCTCCCGGATGACGTGGATCGACTCGCGAAGCTCGGCGAGCGTCGTCGGCTTGCCGTTGGTCACCCGCACGGCGGAGTCGCCGCGCCCGATGCCGATGATGGTGCGGTTGCCGTACATCTCGTTGAGGGTGGCGAAGACGGATGCCGTGACGGTCCAGTCGCGAGTCGCCGGGTTGGTCACCATCGGGCCCACAATCACCCGGTTGGTCTCAGCCAGGATCGCGCTGTAGATGACGTACGGCTCCTGCCAGAGCAGGTGCGAGTCGAACGTCCAGACGTACTCGAAGCCGTGCTGCTCGGCAAGCTTGGCGAGGTGCACCGTGCGAGAAGCGGGAGGGTTGGTCTGGAGCACTGCGCCGAATTGCATCGAGGGAGTTCCTTAGATCAGGTATTGCGAGAGGCCGCGCTTGAGGTACTTGCCGTCACCCTTGGCACCGAGGTACTGGCCGCCGTCGATGATGGTCTTGCCACGGCTGACGACGGTGTCGACGTGGCCGTCGATCTCGTAGCCCTCCCAGGCCGAGTAGTCCATGTTCATGTGGTGCGTCTCGACGCTGATCTTCGTGTGCCCCTTCGGGTCATACACGACGATGTCGGCATCGGCTCCCGGCGCGATGACGCCTTTCTGGCCATACAGCCCGAACATGCGAGCGGGGGTCGTCGACGTGAGCTCAACCCAGCGCTCGAGGGTGATCTCGCCCGTGACGACGCCCTGGTACATCAGGTCCATCCGGTGCTCGATCGAGCCGATGCCGTTAGGGATCTTGCGGAAGTCGCCGACCCCGAGGTCTTTCTGGCCCTTCATGCAGAACGGGCAGTGGTCGGTTGAAACCATCTGCAAGTCGTTGGTGCGAAGCGCCTGCCACATCGCGTTCTGGTGGCCGTCCTCCCGCGCACGTAACGGAGTGGAGCACACCCATTTCGCGCCCTCGAACTTGCCCCACTCTTTGGAGTCGGCACCCAGCTGGTCTTCAAGCGACAGGTAGAGGTACTGCGGGCAGGTCTCGCCGAAGACGTTCTGCCCCTTGTCACGCGCCCAGGCGAGTTGCTCAACGGCCTGCTTCGCACTCACGTGCACGACGTAGAGCGGGGCACCGGTGAGGTTGGCGAGCATGATCGCGCGGTGCGTGGCCTCTTCTTCCATCTGCCAGGCGCGAGCAATGCCGTGGTAGTAGGGGTCGGTCTTGCCCGCGGCGACGAGCTGCTCGGCAAGCACGTCGATGGCGGGGCCGTTCTCGGCGTGCATCATCGTCAGCAACCCGATGTCGGCTGCCTTCTGCATCGCCTGCAGGATCTGCCCGTCGTTGGAGTAGAAGACGCCGGGATAGGCCATGAACATCTTGTAGCTCGTGACGCCCTCGTTAACGAGGTTGCCCATCGCCCCCAGCGATGCCTCGTCGACACCCCCCATGATCTGGTGGAAGCCATAGTCGATCGCACAGTTGTTCGCCGCCTTCTTGTGCCAGGCCTCCAGGCCGTCCTCGAGGCGCTGACCAGTGGTCTGCACCGCGAAGTCGATCACGGAAGTGGTTCCCCCCCACGCCGCGGCCCTCGTGCCGCTCTCAAAAGTGTCGGATGCCGCAGTGCCCCCGAACGGCAACTCGAAGTGCGTGTGCGCATCGATGCCGCCCGGAATGACGTACTTGCCAGTCGCATCAATGACGCTGTCGACCCCGGCCGACAGGTCGGTCCCCAACAGCACAGAGCCCGGAGTCAGCAGCGCCGCGACCTTCTCGCCGTCGAGCAGCACGTCGGCGGCGACGCGGCCGGTGGCGGAGACGACCGTGCCGCCCTTGATCAGTGTGGTAGCCATCGTGACTACGGCTTCGGGATCGACGTGTACGACTCGGGGCGACGGTCGCGATAGAACTGCCAGTCGTCGCGCATCTGCCTCACCAGGTCCATTTCGAGGTCGCGCACAATGATCTCCTCCGTGGTGCCAGAGCCCCGTTCGCCGACGAAGTTGCCGCGCGGGTCGATGACCTGGCTGGTGCCGTAGAAGTCCACGGCGAGTTCGCCGTACTCGTTGTCTTCACGACCCACCCGATTGGGCTGGAGCACGAAGTAACCGTTCGCGACGGCCGCGGCCGGCCCCTCGACCTCCCAGAGCCGGTTCGAGAGATCCGGCTTGGTGGCGTTCGGGTTGAAGACGATCTGGGCTCCGTTGAGGCCAAGCTCGCGCCATCCCTCGGGAAAGTGCCGGTCATAACAGATGTAGACGCCGATCGGGCCGACCGCCGTCTTGAAGACGGGGTAGCCGAGGTTACCAGGGCGGAAGTAGAACTTCTCCCAGAATCGGTCGAGGTGCGGGATGTGGTGCTTGCGGTACTTGCCGAGAATCGTGCCGTCAGCGTCGACTACCACCGCGGTGTTGTAATACACCCCCGGCATGTCCTCCTCATAAATGGGCAGCACCATCACGAGACCCAGCTCTTTGGCGAGCTTTGCGAAGTGCTGCACGATCGGGCCGTCGGCTGGCTCCGCGTACGCGTAGTACTTCTTATCTTCCGTAATGCCGAAGTACGGGCCGTAGAACAGCTCCTGAAAGCAGATCACCTGGGCGCCGTCCTTCGCGGCATCCCGGGCAAACTGCTCATGCTTGGCGATCATCGACTCTTTGTCGCCGGTCCAGGTGGTCTGGGTTATCGCGGCGCGTACCACTGTCATGACGGTCTCCCTTGATGGTGCTTTTGTTATTCTCAGCTGTAAACATTTCTCGAACGTTACGCACTGTGACAGTGGCGTAAATCTACGGGGGTTGGCATGACATCGGTAGCCCTCGGCATCGAAGAGGCGACGCCGCGCGGAATCGCGGCAGGGATCGCGCGCCTCATCACCAGCGGTGATCTCGCTCCGGGTGACCGGCTCCCCACGGTGCGCGCGCTGGCCGCCGAGCTCGGGGTCAGCCCCGCGACGGTGAGCCACGCTTGGCAAACCCTCGCCGGGGCTGGCCTCATCGTCAGCCGGGGGCGCAGCGGAAGCGTGGTGCGCTCGGCACCGAGGGAGTGGTTGCCGCTGCGATACCGCAGTCTGGACGGGACCCTGGATGCCCGGCTCGACCTCTCGCGCGGAACACCCGACCCCGAGCTGCTCCCGCCGCTGGGCCCCGCACAGTCCCGAACCTCCCACCGCACCGACAGCTCGAGCGCGGGGCCCACCAACTACCAGCAGAAGCCCGACATTCCCGAACTGCACGACCTGCTGCGCGACACCTGGCCGTCGCGGGTCGAGTCGATCACCGTGACTAACGGCGCTTTGGATGCCATCGATCGCACCCTCGCCCGCCTGGTTCGGTTCGGCGACCGGGTGCTTGTCGAGAACCCGACGTTCCCGCCATTCATGGACCTCATCGAGCATTACGGTCTAGAACCGGTGCCCGTCGGGCTTGATGAACAGGGGATGCGGCCTGACGCTTTCTCCGCGGCCCTGGCCACCGGCCCCGCGATCATCCTCATCCAGCCGCGGGCTCACAATCCGACCGGCATCTCGATGACCGCCGAGCGCGCAGAGCGCCTCGCCGGGATTCTCGCCCGCAGCCGGTCGGCCGAGCGCGCGATAGTGCTCG
This sequence comes from Microbacteriaceae bacterium, assembly GCA_043754275.1. Classification (GTDB taxonomy): domain Bacteria; phylum Actinomycetota; class Actinomycetes; order Actinomycetales; family Microbacteriaceae; genus Rhodoglobus. The sequence continues at coordinate 32,034 of JAYUVE010000007.1, forward strand.
AGGATGACCATTCCGGTGCGATCACCCACGCCGCAGACGTGACCCTCGCGACCTGGCTGCCGCAGCGGGTGCTGCACGTTCGCAGCTTTTCGAAGTCGCACGGCCCTGACCTGCGGATCGGGGCGCTCGGCGGGCCGCGTGATCTCGTCGACCGGATCGTGGCCCACCGCCTGCTGGGGCCGGGCTGGACCTCGCGCATGGTGCAGGCGATCCTGCACGAACTGCTCACCGACCCCAGATCGATGGCCCAGGTGGATGCCGCGCGGGCCGCCTACTCCGACCGGCAACACGCCTTTGCGGCGGCAATGCGGGCCGAGGGGATCGACCTTCCCGTCGGCGATGGACTCAACGCCTGGTTGCCGGTCGCGTCGGAGCGCACGGCCACCGTGCAACTAGCCTCCGCCGGAATCCGGGTGGCGCCGGGCACCCCGTTCCAGCTCGGCCCGTCAGAACCGCATGTTCGTGTGACGGTGGGCCTCATCCGCAGCGACACCGCGTCCATCGCGGCGGAGCTTTCGGCGGCGGCGAGGGCCTAACGCAGCTGCGGGTCTGCTGCTGCAGGTCGAGCTACTGCGGGTCGGGCGGCTGCGGGTCGGGCGGCTGCGGTCGGCTACCGTGGGTCGGGCTCGGGGGCTTGCGGCTGCGGCATCCACCGCTCGAAGAGCGAGCATGGCAGGGCGGCAGCGGCGATTCTCCGGGCAAGGCCGGCGTCACGGCGCAGGCTCTGCAGCACCGCCGACAGGTCGGCGGCGGCGGGAGGCTTCGCGCCATCGCCGAACGCTTCGCTCTCCAGCGCGACGCGTAACCGGGCGAGGGCGGCGGCAGCACCGTCATCGAGGTGGCCCGCCAGGTCGCCAGCGAGTTGCCGGGGAGTGCGTGCGTCACTCGTGCGCAGACCGAGGTCATCGGCGGTGTCGCGCAATTCGAGCCACCCGGCGAGGGCCGAGCCGCCGCGAAGCATTCCGAACCGACGTTGCCTGCGGAAGGTGCGAACAACACCCGGAACCGCGAGTAGGGCGGCGAGCGGGATGAGCAGCGCGAGCGGCGGCGGCGACGGTGGGGTCGCGGCATCCCCGATCGCGACCGGGGTGGCCGTGGCGCTGGGGAGTTCGGAATCCTGCAGCGGAGGGGCCGCGGAAGGATCGGCCGTGGGTGCCGCCGTCGACGGCGTTGGCTTGGACTCGTCGACGCCCGGAGTGGAGGGGTCATCGACCGCCAGCGGTGCGAAGGCGGGCGTGACACCCCTGCCGGGAGTGGGTTCGAACCTGACCCAGCCGATGCCAGCAAAATACAGTTCGGGCCAGGCGTGGAGGTCGTGGGTGGTCACCCGGTATTCGGTGGCTGGCCCGTCCGTCGTCGAAACCGGTGCGCCGGGAGTGAAGCCCACCGCCACTCGTGCCGGGATGCCGAGCGTGCGCGCCATTGCGGCCATCGCCGAGGAGAAGTGCACGCAGTATCCGCTCCTCCCCGCAAGGAACGCGGCGAGCACAAGCGCGCCCGAGCCGTCGTAGCCCTTCTTCACCGGGGCATCCTCCGAGTAGCGAAACGTGCCGCCGGTGAAGAAGTCCTGAAGGGCGATCGCCTTGGCGTAATTCGTCGTCGCACCAGCCACAACCTGGGTGGCAGTGCTCGCCACGACCGGTGGCAGGTCCGGTGGCAGTTGCAGGTAGCGATCCAGCCCGGGTTCGAGGGTCGTGCCCGCGGCGACAAGCTGATCGACCGATGGGGCGACCTGCACGCTCGCGACCTCGTAGACCTGGTTGCGCGCGTTCGAATTGTCGCTGCGAATCGAGAGAGCGCCTGGGTCCCAAAACCACTGCCCCACGAGGCCTGTGACGCTGGATGGCGCATAGGGCACGGGCAACCAACGACTGAGGATGTTGGCCACAGTCACCCGAGTCGCCACGTGCTCGACGGGCACGGCATCCCCCAGCCCCGGCACCGGACCGATCGACCCGATGTTGTTGGCCGGGTCGAGGTCACCCGAGGTAGGCACCCAGGATTCCCCGGTGAAGTTGTCGAGCGCAGCCAGGCGCAGGTACTCCCCACCCACCGCGCTCGTGGTGTACGTAACGGCAAGCCGAGGATCGCCCTGCCGCAGGTCATTGCCGAGGGTGATGATCGGGTTGATTCCGGCCGCGAACCCCGCCCCACCCGTCGCATCGGCACCGGGATCTGGAACCGGCAACAGTACCGGCACGATGAGGGACGCCACCAGGGCGGCTGCCCCAATGCCGACGGCGATGCGCCGACCGCCGCGCCGCGACCCGAGTAGCAGGATGGCCAGCCAGGAGATCGCGGTGAGCAGGAAGAAGAACGCATCGCTGAGGCTCGCCACCACGAAAGTGGGCACGAGCAGGATGGCCAACAGCGGGATGCCGGTGAAGGCAGGGGCGCGAAACGCAAAGGCGAGGGTGTCGATGACGAAGGCGATCGCAGCGACCCCGAGGCAGACGAGGTAGACGATTCCCTGGTCGGCGTTCGCCGGGATGCCCTGGTTGGCGACCGACTCGAGGCCGGCCTGATCAACCTTGTGCAGGGCATCGAACGTGTCGAAGGTCGGAATGATCCACAGGAACGCGCTGGCCGGGGCGAAGAACAGCGTGATCGAGCACACCGCCGCGACGAACGCCGCGAGAGTGCCCCAGAGTCGGTGCCTGGCGACTGTGCGTACGACCGCCGCCGCGAGAAGCACAATCGTGGCGACGGCACAGGCGACGAACCACCACGCCACGTCGGTCAACACGCTGTTCAACCCGCCCAGGGCGACGGCCACCGCCACGAGCAACAGGCCACTCAGTAGCCAGTCGGTCGCGCGCGCGCCGGTCTCAGACCGCTCCACGTGAGCGCCCCGTCTCGACTGCTACCGCTTCCCAGGCCGCGGCGTGGTCATCGTCCGGTCGCACGGGCACCACGACCCAGCCCGCATCGACGAGACGCTCGGCGATGAGCGGAGCGGTCGGCGGAACTCCGAATGACCGGTCGATGATGTCGAGGGATGACATGCTGCGCACCACAAACGCCACGGCGAGCTCCCCCGGTCGCCGCTGCTGCAACAACCAACCGACGGTTTCGGCGTCGGGGCTGCCGACGAGCGCGACGACCGGACCGTTGTTCGCTCGCTCCCGTGCCGGCCGCGGCACCTGGTCCGATAGGGCAAGGGACGCGAGCGAGACGAGGAACTCCTCGTCCCCCCAGGTGCGACGGCGGCTGCGCGTGGCGGCTTGGAGTTGCGGCCTGCCGGTCTCGGAAACGGTGACCAGGAATCCGGCGCGGCGCAGGTGCACCGAGACGGAGGCAAGCATCCGCACGACCCACTCGAACGCTGCGCTCTCCACGTCTTGCCCGGGCTCGTTCAAGACGTCGCGGTAGCCTGCGCGTGTCGTGTCGATGAGGATGCGCGCCTCAGGAAGACTGCGCTGCTCCTCCTGGCGCACCATGAGATCGCCCTTGCGCGCGGTGGCCCTCCAGTGGACGCGACGCATGGCGTCGCCGTCGCGGTACTCCCGGGTCATCGTGTCGTCTTCATCGCCGGTGGCCCGCCGCTGCACGAGTCGTGATTCGCCGTCACCGGCGGGCACAGTCATCCCGCTCTCCGGCAGCGGAACGACCTCGGGGGTCACGACTATCGATTGCGGCGCTCCCGTGACGAACCCGCTCGTTGCCAGGCCGAAGGCGTCTGCGACCTCAACGCTGAGCGGGCCGACGGGGAAGACGCCGCGACGCGGCGGCAGCAGGTCATAGCTCAGGGCGGCCGAGTTGCCCCTGCCGGAGAAGCGAGCGCCGCGCGGTTGCAACGCGGGCAGATCGTCCTCGGGGGTCGCGAAGGGTCGCCAGGGAAGGGCATCCCACCAGAGGGCCTGCACGCTGCGCCCCGGGGCCAGGTTGCGGACGATGAGCGAGACCGATGCCGTGCTCCCGGCCTGGATGATGTGCGGAGCGAAAGATCGCGTGACCGCCAGTCGTGGCCTGCGCACCCTGACGACGACCACAGCGATCACCGGGAGTGCCCCGAGCAGTGTTGCGACGTAGAGCAGTTCTTGCTTGCCCGTGCCATAGGCGAACATGAACATGAGCACGGATGCCGCGACGAACCACCACCCCCTACGGGTCAACCGCACGCCGCCGACGTTGAGCGCGGCGATGCCCCTCGGACTGCGGCCGGACATCTCGCCGCTCCCCTGCCTCAGGCCGACCGATGAGCGCCGAGCGGCACCGGGGTGTTCGCGACGATTCGGGCGATGATGTCGGCGACGCTGCCGCCAGACAGCGCCGACCCAGCACCGGCGCGTCGTGCGGGGATCAATCGGTGCCCGAGCACGGTGACCGCGAGCGCATCGATATCGTCGGGCAGCACGAACTCCCGGCCATCGAGGGCTGCCCGAGCGCGCGCAGCGCGAAGCAGTTGCAGCGTGGCGCGAGGGCTCGCGCCGAGCCGCAGTTCGCGGTCTTCGCGGGTGGCCTGGGCGATAGCGACGGCATATTGCTCCACGGCGACGCTCGCGAAGACGTTCCTGGCGGTCGCGATCATGTCGGCGAGCTGTGTCGTGGTGACCACCGGCTGGAGGTCGTGCAGGGGGCTCTTGGCGGCGCGGGTGCGCAGCATGGCGAGTTCGGCATCCGGGTCTGGATAGCCCATCGAGATGCGGGCCATGAATCGGTCGCGCTGGGCTTCAGGCAGCGGGTAGGTGCCTTCCATCTCGATCGGGTTCTGGGTGGCCACGACGATGAATGGCGTCGCGAGCGCGTAGCTGCGGCCGTCGACGGTGACCTGGCCCTCCTCCATGCTCTCCAGCAGCGCCGACTGGGTCTTGGGGCTCGCGCGGTTGATCTCGTCACCGATGACGATGTTCGCAAACACCGGGCCCGGCTTGAACTCGAATTGCCGGTCGCCCTGGTTGTAGACCGACACCCCGGTGATATCAGAGGGCAGCAAATCGGGAGTGAACTGGATGCGGCTGACCGAGCAGTCGACAGACCGTGCGAGAGCGCGCGCGAGCATGGTCTTGCCGACGCCGGGAACGTCTTCGATGAGAAGGTGCCCCTCGGCCAGCAGCACGGTGAGCGCCATCTCGACAGCATCACGCTTGCCGTCGATGACCGTCTCCATGGCCCGAAGCACGGCCCGGGTCTTGGCGGAGAACTCGTCATAGGCCATCACCGATCCGGGCACCACTTCGCGGTCGGATTCGAGGTTTGTCGGCAAACTCTCCACTTGTTGAGTCTGCCACGCATCACGAGAATGTCACGCGGGGAGTTCGCTCTACCCTTGTGTCATGAAGATCACCGTCCTGTCCGGCGGCGTCGGCGGGGCGCGCTTCCTTCGCGGGGTCCGCGAGCACCTCAGGCGTGAACTCCCCGACGGCCAGGGCGGCACCACTGCCGAGATCACCGCGATCGTCAACGTCGGCGACGACATGTGGCTCACCGGGGTGCGCATCGCCCCCGACCTCGACTCGATCATGTACACCCTCGCCGGGGAGAACGACGACGTGCGCGGCTGGGGTCGCAAAAACGAGACCGAACGGGTGAGCGATGAGCTGCGCGCATACGGGGTCGGCTGGGACTGGTTCACCCTGGGCGACCTCGATCTGGGCACCCACCTAGCCCGCACGAGCTACCTGCGCGATGGGCTGCCGCTCAGCGCGGCGACGGAACGTCTTATTGCGCGCTGGCCACTGGGGGTGCGCCTCATTCCCGCTACCGACGCCGAGGTTGAGACCCACGTGCACACGGCAGGTGGTGCCATGCACTTCCAGGAGTGGTGGACCAGGCATCGGGCGTCGGTGCCCGCGGAGCGGTTCGAGTACCGGGGGGTCGCGGCATCCCGCCCGGCACCGGGCGTGCTCGAGGCCATTGCTGCGGCCGAGGTGATCCTCGTCGCGCCCTCGAACCCGGTCGTGTCGATCGGGCCGGTGCTGGCGATCCCGGGGATCAGTGAGGCTCTCGCCGCGGCATCCGCACCGATTGTCGGGGTGTCCCCGATCATCCAGGGCGCGGTCGTGCGCGGGATGGCGGATGCCTGCCTCGCCGCGATCGGGGTGTCCACTTCCGCAGACGCGGTGGCCCTGCACTACGGCGCCCGGAACGCGGGCGGCCTGCTCGACGCCTGGCTCGTGGACGAGACGGATGCCGCGTTGCTGCCCACCATCGAGGGCGCGGGGATCGCGGCATCCGCCGTGCCACTCTGGATGCGCGACCTCGACACGAGCGCCGCACTCGCGGGAGCCGCACTGGCCGCAGCCGCGGCGCACTAAACTCGAAGGCAATTGGTTCTACGCCTGGCACTGGGCGCCTTTTCTCTTCGAGACCTGCGAGTCGTGCATGCCAGAAACCGGTTCTTTCGTTCCCACCGCATCGGCGATCAGCCGGGCGCTCAAGCGCGCCGAAACCGGCGTTACGGTCGATGCGACCGAAGCCGAGACGCTCCTGCACGCGCGGGGTGCCGACCTCGACCGGCTGTTGCTCGCGGCGGGTCGGGTGCGCGACGCGGGGCTGGAGAAGGCCGGTCGCCCCGGCGTCATCACCTACTCACGCAAGGTGTTTATCCCGGTCACGCACCTCTGCCAAGACCGCTGCCACTACTGCGCCTTCGTCAAGACGCCCGCGCAACTGGCGCGCGAGGGTAAGGGCATGTACCTGTCGCCCGACGAGATTCTTGACGTCGCGCGCCAGGGCGCTGCGCTCGGCTGCAAGGAGGTGCTCTTCACCCTCGGCGACCGGCCGGAGGAGCGCTGGCCCGAAGCTCGCGAGTGGCTGGATGCCCATGGTTACGACTCGACGATCGCCTACCTCAGGGCGATGGCGGTGCGCATCCTCGAGGAGACCGGCCTGCTCGTCCACATGAACCCGGGGGTGATGACCTGGGAGGAGATCCAGCGGCTCAAGCCGGTGTCCCCCTCGATGGGCATGATGCTCGAGACCACGTCTGAGCGGCTGTTCACCGAGAAGGGCCAGGCCCACTATGGCTCCCCCGACAAAGACCCAGCTGTGCGTCTGCGGGTGATCGAGGATGCCGGCCGCAGCAACGTGCCCTTCACGACCGGCCTGCTGCTCGGCATCGGCGAAACCTACGCGGAGCGCGTGGACGGGCTGTTCGCGATCCGCGTTGCATCCCGGCGCCATGGTCACATCCAGGAGGTGATCATCCAGAACTTCCGCTCGAAGATGTCCACAGCGATGATGCGGCGCGATGACCTGCCTCTCGAGGAGTACATCGCCGCGGTTGCGGTCGCACGCATCGTGCTCGGGCCTGGTGCCCGGCTTCAGGCGCCACCGAACCTCACCGACGAGGCCGAGCTGGCGATGCTCGTGCGCGCCGGAATCGACGACTGGGGCGGGGTGTCGCCGCTGACTCCCGACCACGTGAACCCCGAGCGGCCGTGGCCCAACATTGATGAACTCGCGCGCCTCACGGCGGCCGCGGGCTTCACGCTGCGGGAGCGGCTGACCGTACATCCGCACTACGTGCGCGCGGAGGAGCCGTGGCTCGACCCGCGCGTGCTGCCGCATATCCGCGCGCTCGCCACCGAAGACGGCCTCGCCATCGAGGGCCGCATCCCGGTCGGCCTACCCTGGCAGGAGCCAGACCCCGAGTGGCTGGGCTCGGGTCGGGTAAACCTGCACACCGAGATCGACACTACGGGCCGCACAACCGACCGGCGCAGCGACTTCGAGGATGTCTACGGCGACTGGTCGGAGCTGCGCGAAACCGTGGGCGACTCCCGCCGAACCCCCGGGCATGCCGGCGATCCGGCGGTGCGCGCGGCATTGGCGAAGGCCGAAACGAACCCCGCCGGGCTCAGCGACGAGGAGTACCTCGCCCTCCTCGGCGCGGAGGGTTCAGACCTCGACGCCCTCGCCGGGCTCGCCGACCGGGTGCGCCGGGACACGGTCGGCGAGGGCATCGGCTACGTCGTCAACCGCAACATCAACTTCACCAACGTCTGCTACACGGGATGCCGCTTCTGCGCCTTCGCGCAACGGCGCACCGATGCCGACGCCTTCACGCTGTCAATGAAGCAGGTCGGCGACCGGGTGGATGAGGCGTGGAACATCGGTGCCACCGAGATCTGCATGCAGGGCGGCATCCACCCCGACCTGCCGGGCACCGCGTACTTCGACCTCGCCCGTGAGGTGAAGGCGCGCCAGCCGGGCATCCACCTGCACGCCTTCAGCCCCATGGAGATCGTCAACGGGGCGACGCGGACGGGCCTGTCGTACCGCGACTTCCTCGCGGACGCCAAGGACGCGGGGCTCGACACGATCCCCGGGACCGCTGCCGAGATACTCGACGACGAGGTGCGCTGGGTGCTCACCAAGGGCAAGCTGCCCGCCTCGGCCTGGATCGAGATCGTCACGACGGCGCACCAGCTGGGTATCAGGTCGAGTTCGACGATGATGTACGGGCACGTCGACAGCCCGAGCCACTGGGTGGGCCACCTGCGCACCCTGTCGCGGATCCAGGATGAGACGGGCGGTTTCACCGAGTTCGTGCTGCTGCCCTTCGTGCACACCAACTCCCCCGTGTACCTGGCCGGGGTCGCCCGCCCCGGCCCGACCTCACAGGAGAACCGGGCCGTGCATGCCGTGGCGCGACTCATGCTGCACGGGCGGATCGACCACATCCAGACCTCATGGGTGAAGCTCGGCACCGAGGGTACCCAGCTCATGCTGCAGGGCGGAGCGGATGACGTCGGCGGCACCCTCATGGAGGAGACGATCAGCCGCATGGCCGGCGCCGACAACGGCTCGGAGAAGACCGTGGACGAGCTCGAGGAGCTCGCCTCGGCGATCGGACGGCAGGCCTACCAGCGCACGACCACGTATGGCATCCCGACTGACGAACGCCGCGCGGTCGCCCGGGAACACGCCTCGACCGGGTACGCCTCAACGGGGAAGTCACTGCGGCTGTTGCCGCTGGACGTGGTTGGTGGGCACTAGCCGCTCCCTCACAGCCCGGTGCTACCATGTAGCACATGGAGAGTATCGGAGTTCGCGAGCTTCGCCAGAACGCCAGCGTCTACCTTGAGCGGGTGAAGAAGGGCGAGTCTATCCAGGTGACCGAGCGCGGCGAGCCTGTCGCGATCCTGTCGCCTGCCCAGCCGATCTCGACCTGGGACCGTCTCGTCGCCGAAGGCAAGATCATCCCGGCGGAGACGGACTTTCATGAATGGCTTGATGAACCACGTCCGCCAGGCCGTCCAGGTGAGCCAACCCTCTCGGAAGTCTTGCAAGAACTGCGAGAAGACCGACTGTGATCTATATAGATACGTCGGCCCTGGCGAAGTTCCCACTCGATGAGGCCGAGTCCGACGCCCTGGCTGACTACCTGCGCGCTGCCACGTCGCTGGCCTCCAGCGCACTCACGAGAACCGAGCTCCTCCGCACGGTGCGTCTCCATCGGCCGGATCGCCTGGAGGTTGCGGCCGCAGAGTTGCGCGCGATCTCCCTGATCCCGATCGGTGAAGACGTACTCACCCGCGCGAGCGGGCTTGACCCTGCCGGGCTCCGCACGCTCGATGCGATTCATCTGGCCAGCGCCTTGCTGCTGGGTCGAGAGTTGGAGGCCCTTGTCGCCTACGACGAACGACTGCTCGAGGCGGCAGCCGCGCACGGCATCCCTACGGCAAGCCCGAGCTGAGTAGCGCCGCGGTCCGCGGCCCGACCCGGTCACCCAGGCTGGCGAGCTGCTCGGCGGTGTCGACATCCCGACGCAGACCGGATGCGGCCGGCACATCCAGCTCGACATAACCGAGGGCGAGGTGGGCCGCGCGCGACCCTCGGCCGAAGGCCAGCGAGTGCGAGGCGCCGCGCAGGGCCGCGACGAGAGCGGTGCCCTCTGCGTCGGCATCCGCGACCATGGAGAGCTCGTGGGTCTCCGCGAGCGCCAGCGCGGCCGCGAGCTCGGCGGGTTGCAAGGCCGGGAGGTCGCCGAGCAGCACGGCGACCGGGCCGTGGGCGTGCGCGATCCCCTGGCGGGCGGCGGCGTTGAGTCCGGCGCCGGGGTCTGCGATGACCTCGGCCCCTAAGGCTTCGAAGGGTGCGGCATCCGCCGCCGTCACGACGAGCACGCGGGCGCGAGTCGCGCTGGCGGCAACGACAGTGTCGAGCGCGATCGCGAGGGCTAACCCCGGCGCAGCCCCGAGCCGCGACTTGGCCCCCGCCGTGCCTTTAACCGGGATGACCACGGTCCAGTCAGTCATGCGAGCGAGCGCCGGCCTCGAACCCTTCGCGCCACGCCTCGTCGGTGCCCAGCCGGAACATGTCCTCCCCCGGCGGCCGGATGATCGACCTCGCGCCGGCAGCACCGGCGTCGAGTAGGTGACCGAGGCCGCGGACGATGGCGACCGGCAGCCCGGCGTTCTTGCGCTTGACCAGATCGGCGGCGGCGGCGATCTCGTCGCCCACCGCAGGCACCGTCACTTCGAGGGTGCGGCCCTCGGCGTCGGTACTGCCGCGGAGATCTTCGAGCAGGCGCACTCCGCTGCCACCGATGGCGACATCCGTCTGGCCCTGGCGCCAGGGTCGTCCGAGGGTGTCGGTGATGACCACGCCGAGGGCGACCCCGAACCGGGTTTCGAGGGCCGCGCGCAGGGCTGCCGCCGAGGCATCCGGATCCTCCGGCAGCAGCAGCACAGTGCCGAGCGGCGTGTTGCTGGCGTCGACCCCCGCGGCCGCAGCGACGATCCCGAGGCGGTTTTCGACGATGCGGGTCACACCGCCAGGGTGTTCACGGGTCGCCACGACACGGACGGTTTCATCGGTGATGGCCTGTTCGCGATCTTCGGCGCGGATGACGCGGCCCTCGGCCTTCGACACGATCTTGCTGCTCACCACCACGATGTCGCCCGCCTCGAGGCCGCCCTCGACCGCGGCAGCAATCGCCTCGCCGATTACGGTCGCGAGGTCGTCACCGGCAACGATCTCGGGGATGCCGTCGACAGCGAAAACTGAGAAGCTCACCGGGCAAGCTTAGGCAGCACGTCGCGCGAGAACACGTCGATCCACTCGCGCTGGTTGCGGCCCACATTGTGCAGGTAGATGCGGTCGAAGCCCAGGTCGACGAACTTCTGGATGTGGGCGCGGTGTGCGTCGGCATCGGCAGAGACCACCATCCGACCCTCGAAGTCCTCGGGGCGCACGAGCTTGGCCAGCTGCTCCAGTTCGAAAGGCGATCGGATGTCGCCCTTCGGAAACTTCATCGCCCCGTTCGGCCACTCCGTGAGCGCGTTCACCAGCGCCTCCTCATCGGTGGACGCCCACGACAGGTGCAGCTGCAGCACCTTGGGCATGGAGCCCGGGTCCCTACCCACCTCTCGCGCACCCTCGTCGAAGCGCGCAAACAGCCCCTCGATCTTCTCCAGCGGCGCCCCCACGGTGATGAGCCCGTCGACCGTCTTGCCCGCTCGCTTGGCCGTCACGGGGCCCGCGGTCGCGACGAGAATCTCGGGGGGCACCGCCGGCATCGTCCACAACCGGGTGGTCTCGAGCTTGTAGTACTGGCCGGAGAAGCGCACGTCCTTGTCGGCGAGGGATG
>JAYUVE010000008.1:0-21261 GCA_043754275.1 Microbacteriaceae bacterium
TATCCGAACCTGCACGGTGACAACATCCTGCAAGCCGACGCCACCGGCCTGCGCATCGGAACCCGCGCCAGCTACGACCCGTTCGGGCAACCCATCGACGTGATCGACCGACTCGTCGATGCCGGGCTGCCCCCGAAAGTCTGTTGTCGTGTCCTCGGGGTCAGCAGCCCCGGCTACTACCGATATCGGCACAGACCCCTCTCGCGCACGCAGATGCGCCGGCAGTGGCTCACCGGTCTGATCCGTGAGGTTCACGTCGCGTCCCGCGGAACCTATGGTTCCCGTCGGGTGCATGCCGAGCTCACCCTCGGAATGGGTGTCCAGGTCAGCGCACGTCTCGTCGCCGTGTTGATGAGTTTGGCCGGAATCTACGGGCTCCCGGGACCCGCGAGAGTCAAACGGCTGCGCGGCATCGTGACTGCCGATGACCTGGTGAATCGGAAGTTCCACCGCCTCTCGCCGAACGAGCTGTGGGTCACCGACATCACGGAGCACCCGACGAGGGAAGGCAAGGTCTTCTGCTGCTGCGTCCTCGACTCGTTCAGCCGCAGGATCGTCGGCTGGTCCATCGACACAGTCCAGGACGCCAACCTCGTCGTGAACGCCCTCGACATGGCGATCAAGAACCGCAGCCCCGAACCCGGCGGCATCGTTCACGCGGACCACGGCACCCAGTTCACCTCCTGGGCCTTCACGAACAAGATCCGCGCCTCCGGAATGATGCCCTCATTCGGTTCCGTCGGCGACGGACTCGACAACGCGATGATGGAGTCCTTCTGGTCCTCGATGCAAATCGAGATGCTCAACCGGAAGAAGTGGAAGACCCGTCTCGAGCTGGCCAACGCGATGTTTGACTACATCGAGATCTTCTACAACCGGCAGCGACGCCACTCAGGCCTGGGATATCGCACCCCGATCGAGTACGAGCTAACCTACGAAAACCAATCAATCCCCGCCTGAAACTCCAAACGCTGACGGGTAACCAAACACTGGGGCAGGTCAAAACTGTCACCAATCCGTGCATCAGACCCATCCCCGCCTGAAACTCCAAACGCTGACGGGGTAACCAAACACTGGGGCAGGTCACCTAAGGTATGGTGATTTCGGTCACCGCTGGAAGGATGTTTGCCATGCCAAGACCTTTTCCGAGAGAGTAGCGGCGGCCCTCCGTCGCCGACTCGGTCGGCGCTGGGGTCGCGCAGTCGCTGACGCGACTGCCATCGCTCCACCGCGCTACTGGGCCGCCGCGATCGCCTTCGCGAGGTTCTTGTCCCGCGTCTCCTGCGACTTCGCCGCTACCCACGGGTCGACGAAGGTGCGCTGCTTCGAGTACGACAGCGCAGTGAACTTCTCCAGCACTCCCGCCGAGGCCAGGGCGGCGGAGAACTCGGCTGGGATGTCGAGGACGCGCGGGGCGTCGTCGAGCTCGAGTGTCACATCCACTTCGTCACCGGGGTTCAGGCCGGACGCCGCCCGGTTCTCCGCGCTGAAGGCTATACGGAACGCGCCCCTTGTACCAGCCCACCGTGTTGCGGTAGCTGTAGCCACCAAGGGTCACGACCACGGGGTAGCGCTTGCCCGGCCCGAGCTGGGCCATCGCGGCTTCTGGCACGACGAGGCCGATCGGCCCTGGCGAATCGTCCAAGCGAGTGTGGAAGGTGACCGCCACGCGACTACGCCGTGGGTGGCTTAGGCGTGCGCGGCTTGGCCGTCGGTGCTGGCTTCGTGGGAGGCTTCGCGGCTGTCGCCGGCTTAGCAGCGGGCGCGGCGACGGTTGTCGGGGCAGCCGTGGCTGGGCGCGCGGGCGCAGGAGGCGAGTTCTTGGCGACGTAAATGTGTGCGGCCTTCGTGGCCACCAGCAGGAATCGAACGAGCAGGAAGATCAGCCCGAGGATCACCAGGAATACGAAGATGCAGAACAGTGCGCCGATAATGGCACCGAGGAAGTGGCCGAACCAACCCATGCCGAATGCTCCAGGTCCCATGTCAATGCTCCAATTCTTGGGTCTTGCTGTCTTCGATGACGGTTCCGACCGCGATGGCCACGGTGAGCCCCCAGCTGATCCAGGCCAGGGCGAGCCGCCAGTCGCGTGGGCCCCGTCGACTCGTCTGCACTACGCCGAATATTCCGAACAGGGCGCCGAGGATGCTCGTGTTGAAGATGAACCTGCGCACGTCGCTCCCTGGTTGTCCTTGCCGTAGTTTCTTCCACGCTACCCGCATGTGCTGGCGAAGCCCAGAGGCGCTCGGTGACCGTGTCGCAAGCTGGCAATACTCTGCGAAACTGACCGATCGGACAGTTCTGACCGTTCGGTCAGTTAGCGTGGACTGCATGTCCAGCCAAGAAGACCTCAGGCAGATCGCCTTGCTCGAGTTCGCAACGGCGGGCTATGCGGGCACCTCCCTGCAGCGCATCGCCGAACTGGCGGGATTGTCCAAGTCGAGCGTGTTGTACCACTTCGCCTCCAAGGAACGTCTGCTCGAGGCGGCGATCGCTCCGGCGATCGATCGCATGGAGGCGATTCTCAACTCGTACGCGGGCTCGGGTCTCGGTGACCGTCGCGCCTTCCTGGAAAGTTTCGTCGACCTGCTGCTCGAGAACCGGCTTGCGGTCAACATGTTCATCAACCAGGGTCCGTCGCTTGTCGACGTGCCCGTGGTCGACAGGGCCAACGGCCTCGTCCTCCGACTCGCGAATTTCTTTGCCGCGAACTCGTCATCCATCGAGGAGCGGATGCGTTTCGGAATCGCCCTCGGTGGCGCCGCTTACATGCTGTGCACAATCCAGACCCTCGATCTCGAGGTCGGAACGACGGATGAGACCAGGGCTGCTCTCATCTCGATTCTGAGCCAGCTGTTGGCTCCCATCTCCACTCGCTGAACACCACCCTGGGGTAAAACCGTGGCAACTCTCCTCTATCGTCTCGGCCGTTTCGCCTACCGACGCTCCTGGCGGGTGATCGCCGTCTGGCTTATCCTCGCGACTGGAGTCGTGGGGGCGGGGGTCGCGTTGGGCGGCCAGACGCAGGAATCCTTCGCGATCCCAGGGACGGAATCGCAGCAGGCCCTCGACCGGCTTGAGGCGGTGTTCCCCTCTGTCGCGGGGGCGAGCGCGACGGCCGTCGTGGTGGCACCGGCAGGGGCATCCATCGCCGACGAGCAGGCGAGCATCGAGAAGCTGGTCGCGGCGATCGACAAGGTGCCGGGCATCCAATCGGCCACTAGCCCCTTCGACCAGTACGCAGGCAAGGCGATCTCGGCGGACAACACGATGGCCATCATCCGCGTGCAGTTCGATGGCCCCTCAACCGAGGTGACGGCTGCCACGCTCACCGACCTCAAGGCGACCGCGAGCATCGGCGAGGATGCCGGGATGCGCGTGGCCTTCGGTGGCCAAGTCTTTCAGGACAGCACTGTCGGCATCACCATCACCGAGGTCTTCGGGGTCGTCTTCGCGGGGGTCGTGCTGTTCATCACCTTCGGTTCTCTGCTTGCTGCCGGGATGCCGCTGCTCAGCGCACTCCTGGGCGTCGGCATCGTCATGGGTGCCATCACCACGATCTCGGCCTTCACGACCGTGTCGAGCTCGGCTCCGCTGCTTGCGCTCATGATCGGGCTCGCGGTCGGAATCGACTACTCGCTGTTCATCCTGTCCCGACACAGAACGCAGCTGGCCAGGGGCGAAGACCCCGAAGAGTCTGCGGCGCTGGCCGTCGGCACCGCGGGCTCCGCCGTGGTGTTCGCCGGCCTCACCGTGATCATCGCGCTGTTGGGGCTGCTCGTGGTCGGCATCCCGTTCCTCTCCGTCATGGGTGTTGGCGCGGCGGTCGCCGTGTTCATCGCGATCGGGGTGGCAGCCACTCTCGTGCCCGCACTGCTCGGGCTCGCCAAAGGCCGCCTCAAACCCAGACCAGGCTCGCGCGCCCAGAAGCGCGCGCTGGATGCCCCTGAGGGCCGCCGGTCAATGGGCTTTCGCTGGGTCACCGGCGTCATGAAGCGCCCGGTGCTCGCGACGCTCGGCGTCGTCGCGATCCTCGGCACCCTCGCCGTGCCGGCGCTGAGTCTCGACCTCAACCTTCCCGATGGAGGCTCACAGCCCCAGGGCTCCACCCAGCGGATCGCCTATGACACCGTCGCCCGGGGCTTCGGGCCCGGCTACAACGGACCGCTGATCGTGGCCGTCGACATCACCCAGACGACAAACATCGTCGCTGACCTGAACGGCATCCGGGGCCAGCTAGCCGAGCTGAAGGACGTCGACTATGTCGCGCAGGGCTTCCCTGACGATGGGCTCGACACGGCGATCATCCAGGTGACCCCGAAGAGCGCGCCTGATTCGATTCAGACCAAGGCACTCGTGCAACAGATCCGCGACCTCGCGCCATCGATCGCGAAGAAGTACGACACTCCGATCACCGTCACGGGCACGACCGCGATCGGCATTGACATCTCGAACCGACTGGCGAGTGCGCTCGTGCCGTTCGGCCTGATCGTCGTCGGGCTCTCCATCGTGCTCCTGATGATGGTGTTCCGTTCAGTGCTCGTGCCGATCAAGGCCGCCGTGGGGTTCCTGCTGTCGGTTGCGGCATCCTTCGGGGTTGTCGTCGCGGTGTTCCAGTGGGGCTGGCTGCCCACGGTCTTTGATGTGCAGAACCCCGGGCCGATCCTCAGCTTCATGCCGATCCTGCTGATGGCGGTGTTGTTCGGCCTCGCCATGGACTACGAGGTCTTTCTCGTCTCCGGCATGCGTGAGGAGTTCGTCAAGACCGGTGACGCGAGGCATGCGGTGAGCCACGGTTTCGCCAACGGCGCGAGGGTCGTCACGGCGGCGGCGCTCATCATGTTCTTCGTCTTCTTCGCCTTCGTTCCCGAGGGCAGCGGCACGATCAAACCGATCGCGCTCGGTCTCGCGGTCGGCATTGCTTTCGACGCCTTCCTCGTGCGCATGACCCTCGTGCCCGCGCTCATGACCCTGTTCGGGCGGGCGGCCTGGTGGATGCCGCGTTGGCTGGCCCGCGCCCTGCCGAACGTCGACATCGAGGGCGAAGACCTCCGCGAGCACCGCGTGGCTGTGGACTGGGCGCGGGCCGAAGGCCCGGTAGCCCTGAGCGCCGAGTATCTCGTGGCGGGTTCCCGCGAGCACGAGGTCGGGCCGCTGTCGTTCAGCATTCCGCGCGGGGCGATCGTCATCGCCAGCGGCGATGCCATCGATCGACGGCTTGTCGCCGCGACACTCTCGGGACGCCTCGAGCCAGTCTCGGGCCGGGCACAGGCGGGCGGGCATCCGCTGCCCTCCGACGCCGCCCGGGTGCGCTCGATCGTTGCCCTGGCCGACATCGGGGCAGCGGAGCGCACCGAGACGAGCGCAACGGTGGGCGAGTTGCTCACCGAGCGCCTCGAGATGACCCAGCCCTGGTACCGGCTGTTCTCCACCCATCGCAGGGCGCGGCATTGGCTCGACCGCGTCAACTCGGTGCTGGGCCAGGGTCGCGCGCCGGTGGAGCCCACCAGCACCCTCGTGCAACTGCCGCAGCTCGAACGGGCAGTCGCCCTTGCCGCGGTGGCGCTCGCCGAACGAACCCCGGTGGTCATGCTCGACCAACTCGACTCGTTCGCTACCTCAGAGGATGAGGTCGCCTTCGTCGCGGCGGTGCGCACCCTTGCTCCGGCAACCACGACCGTCGTGATCGGCACCCCCTTGCCAGCCCGCGCCGCGTCCACCGCCGACACCGGTGGACGTGCGTTCGTCGAAATAGACCTTTACTCGCTCAGCCAGGAAGGGCTTGTCCGATGAGTTCGATCACGCCGCCGGTCACCGGCCGCAAGAAGTGGATTCGCTGGGCAGGGTTTGTCGCCGTGGTGTTGGTGCCGCTGGCATTCGCTGGCCTCTTCGTCGGCGCGCTCGGCCAGGGCGACAAGTCGCTCGACAACATCCCGGTGGCGATCGTCAACCAAGACACCTTGCAGAAGGTCACCCAGGCCGACGGAACCGTGCAGAACGTCTTCGCCGGCCGACAGCTGGTCACCGAGTTGACCGGGTCGAAAGGCTTCGACTGGACGATCACCAACCAATCGGATGCCGCGGCCGCCCTCAAGGCTGGCACCGTGTACGCCATCCTCACGGTGCCCAGCGACTTCTCCACCTCGATTCTCTCGCTCTCCGGCTCGACTCCCAGGAAAGCGGACATCTCGATCCGCACCGACGACGCCCACAGCTACCTGACCGGCTCGGTCGCCCAGGTCGTCGGCCAGACCATGGCAGACACCTTCGGCAACGCGATCACCGCGCAGTACATCGCGGGTATCTACGCCAGCATGGGTTCCCTCGGATCCGCCCTGACGACCGCGGCGGACGGCGCCAACCAGCTCTCGGGCGGAGCCAGCTCGCTGTCGAGCGGGCTCGTGCAGTACACCGATGGCGTCGACTCGCTCGCCTCGGGGCTGTCGCAGCTCAACACCGGTGCAGCGGGGCTTTCCCAGCTCAGCGCGGGGGTATCCGGCTACACCGGCGGCGTCTCGCAACTCTCCGCACTCATGTCGTCGATCGAGCTCAGTAGCGTGACCGACCCCACCGCGCTGGCGGAGCTGCAGCAGGTAGCCGGCGGGCTGGCCCAGGCTTCGGCGGGCGGCGGCAGCCTGTCGTCGCAGACCGCCTCTGGCGTCTCTGGCATCCAGTCGGGGATCTCCCAAAGCGCCGACGGAGCTGCCGAGCTCTCCTACGGCTCGTCGGCCCTCACCTCCGGCGCGGCCTCGCTCGCCTCCGGCACGAGTTCGCTCGCGAGCGGGCTGCGGGCGGGCGCCGCACAGATCCCCACGATGGATGTCGCGGCCGCAACCAAAGCCGCCGAGATCGCCGCCGACCCGGTGACGCTGAGCGTCACGACCGCCCACCCGGTCTCTGCGGTCGGGCAGGTTGTCGCCACGTTCTTCGTTCCACTCGGGCTATGGATTGGGGCGCTGGCAGTATTCCTCGTGCTTCGGCCGGTCACGCGGCGCGCCCTGACTTCCACGGCGCGCAATGGTCGGTTGGTGGCATCTACCATCGGTCGCGCGGGCCTCGTGACTGCCGCCCAGGCTGTGCTACTGGTGGCGCTGCTGCACCTCGCGGTCGGAGTCGGCTGGAACCTGTTGCCGGCGACCCTCGCCTTCTCGCTGCTCACGGCGGCGGCGTTCACCGCGTTCCACTACCTGCTGACCATCGCGCTCGGCAGGGCCGGGCTCGTCGTGTCGCTGTTCGTGCTTGCGGTGCAGGTGACCTCGACCGGCGGCGTGTATCCGATCCAGCTGCTGTCCGCGCCGTTCCAGCTGGTGAGCCCGCTGTTGCCGCTCACCTATGCGGTGCAGGGGATGCAGGGCATCCTTTCCGGCGGCGATCCGGGGGCGGTCGTCGCGGCCGCGCTCACCCTCCTGGCGTTCGGAGTCGGCAGCACGATTCTCGCCCTGCTCGCGATCAGGCGCACCCGGCGTGCGACGGCGTTGGGGCTGGTGCCCAGCTACACCTAGGCGGCGTGGGCGGCTTCGACCCGCAGTGTTTCGACCAGCTCGGTCTCGACCATCGGCGTAGCGACGACATCGACATCATCAAGGAACGCATTCGGGCCGGTGCGGCGGATGAGCAACTCGGCTTCGACGCGGGCCCAGAGCTTCTCGTGCTCCGCCTGGGGGTCGACGGCGACCTCGTGGCGCGGCGTCTCGGCGGGCTTGCCCTCGACTGCGGCGGCAACCTGCCAGGCCACTGTGTCGGCGACTGTCGCGGCGAAGTACGCCTCATCGACGGTGGCCCGACCCAGCGTCACGCGAAAGCTTCCACCAGGGCCGAAGAGCTCGAGGAGCCGTTCGCGCATGAGGTCGTAGACGAGCTGCTGGTCGGTCTGCTCGGACACGTCACTCGCCTTCCTGGCGCGGTTCCGCCGTGGGCGGAGGTTCAATCAGGTTTGTCAGTTCTCAGTCTGGGGGTCTCCCTGTGGCGCTTAGGGGCGACACGCCGCTCTCGCCTGGCCTAGAGCCAGTTGCGCTTCTTGAACACGAAGTACAGCGCTGTGCCCGAAACCACCATCAACCCGAGGGCGAAGGGATAGCCGAAGGCCCACGACAATTCGGGCATGAAGTGGAAGTTCATCCCGTAGATCCCAGCGATCAGGGTCGGTGCGAAGAGGATGGCCGCCCAGCCCGAGATCTTCTTAACCTGCTCGCCCTGGTCGATGCTGGCCTTCGACAGCGCGCGCATTTCATCGTTCTGGCCCTGGGCGACCAGGGTCGACTGCACGGTCAGGGCGTTCTGCAGCACCGCGCGAAAGGAGTCCGCCCGCGCCACGGTGACGATGGTGTGATCGAGCACATCGCGCAGGTTGCGCTGCAGTTCGACATCTACCTTGTACTTCACGTATCCGGCTTCGAGTGCTTCGAGCATCTCGACGAGGGGATGCGTCGCGCGCTGGAATGCCATCGCCTCCCTTGCCAGCTCGTAGATTCGACGGGATACCGCGGGGTCGCCGTTGAACAGTTGGTCTTCGATCTCGTCGATGTCGTTCTCCAGCCCGGCAATGACCGGCTGGTACTCATCGACCACCTCGTCGAGCACTGCATACAACACGGCCTGCGGGCCGAGGGCGAGTAGCGCCGGAGTTCGTTCGAGCCGCTTGCGCACCCGCCCGAGATCGGGGGATTCCGCGTGCCGCACGGTGATCGCGAAGTTCGGGCCGATGAACAGGTGCACCTCGCCGAACTCCACCTCCTCGGGGGCGTCGAGGTAGCGGGCGGGGCGCAGGACCACAAAAAGTGCATCCCCGTAGCGTTCAAGCTTGGGCCGCTGGTGGCCGGTAAGGGCGTCCTCGACCGACAGTGCGTGGAGGTTGAATTCCTCGGCTACCGAGCGCAGCTCATCCTCGGTGGGCCGGTAGAGACCGATCCAGGCGAATCCGCCGTGATCGCGCAACTCCTCGTAGGTCTGGTCGAGGGTGACCGGATGCGCCTCGCGCACCCCGTCGCGGTAGATGGCGTTGTCGACGATGGGCACGAGAAGCCCTTTCTGATCTGGCACGGCTTGCGGTAGCCAAGAATACGTCCGCGAGGTTGCCGATCAGGCCGTTTCGCTGTGTGTGCGCCTCGGGCGGGTCGGGCGGCCGGCCGCGAGGTGATGCTGGGCGAATGCCCTGGTCTCGACGAGCATTTCGAGCCTGCCACGGATGTTCGAGGCCGAACGAGTGTTCACCTCGGCGATGAGGGCACCGTTCCAGTTTCGGCCGGCGAGGTACTCGAGCACTTCTGCCACCGGCTGGGTGCCGTGCCCCGGCACGCGGTGCTCGTCGAACAGGTGCCCCTCGGCCATGGAGCCCGGCCCGTCGCACAGGTGCACGTGGCGCAGCCGGTCGCCCATTGCCATCGCGTATTCGAGCGAATCACGGCCACCGAGTGAGGCGTGCGAGAAGTCGAGGGTTATCGCGTCGCAGTCGGCCACTATCGGGTCTGGGCTCGGCGCATAGCCGCGCATCGTGACCGGCCCGAGCTTCCACGGAAACATGTTCTCCACGGCCAGCTCGACCCCGAAGCGCATCGACAGGTCACGGATCACTCGCTCGAAGGTTCTGGCATAGCCCGGCTGCCAGCGAAACGGCGGGTGCACGACGACGGTCTTGGCGCCCACTGCGACGGCGAGCTCGGCCGAACGTTCCAGTTTGCGATTGGGGTCTGTGCCCCAAACCAACTGCGTCAGCAGCAGTACGGGAGCATGGATCGAGAGCACGGGCAGCTCGTGGCGGCGCGAGAGTTCGAGCAGGCCAGCGGCATCCTGGGTCGTGGGGTCGTTCGTGACCATCACTTCGATGCCATCGAATCCGGCTGCCCTGGCAAGGCGGAAGGCGTCTTCCGTGGAGAGCGGATAGACGCAGGATGTGCTCATTCCGATGCGGATCATCGCCATCAGACTGAGCCCGGAGCCTTAACGCAGCGGGGTCTCGGCTGGAACGAGCCGGTGAACGGTGCCTTACCATCTGCCTACACCAGCAAGGCCGGGCGGCGGCACGCTGGTACCGTGGAAGAACAATGCCCCACGAGCCGGACGCAGAGAAAGCGGAGTACGACTTCGTCGTCGTATCGAACCGTTTGCCGGTCGACCGTGTCGTGGGCGTCGACGGCTCCGCCACCTGGACGCGATCTCCGGGCGGGCTCGTCACCGCCCTTGAGCCAGTCATGAAGGGCGCCGACGGGGCTTGGGTGGGCTGGGTGGGACAGTCGGATCTCGAGCTGCCCACCTTCGAGAACGATGGCATCCATATCGTCCCTGTTTCGCTGAGCGAGTATGAGGTGACCAACTTCTACGAAGGCTTCAGTAACGACACGATCTGGCCGCTCTACCACGATGTCATCGCGTCGCCCGGATACCACCGCGATTGGTGGGAGAGCTATGTCGCCGTCAACCTCAGGTTCGCGAATGCCGCGGCCGCAGTCAGTGCGCAGGGTGCTGTGGTCTGGGTGCAGGACTACCAACTCCAGCTCGTGCCGCGGCTGCTGCGCGAGACCAGGCCAGACCTGACAATCGGGTTCTTCAACCACATCCCGTTCCCTCCTTTTGGCATCTACTCGCAGCTGCCCTGGCGCACCCAGATCGTCGAGGGGCTGCTCGGGGCTGATGTCATCGGATTCCAGCGAGTGCAGGATGCCGCGAACTTCTCCCGCGCGGTGCGTCGGCTCACCAACTACGCAACAAAGAACCCGGCGATCGAGGTGGCCGTACCTGGACAACCCACCCGGAGGGTGGTGGCGCGGGCATTCCCGATCTCGATCGACGCCCAAAGTTTTGAGTCACTGGCGCGTGAACCGCGGATCCAGGAGCGGGCTCGCGAGATTCGCGCTGGGCTCGGCAATCCCACCACGGTGATGCTCGGCGTCGATCGCCTCGACTACACGAAGGGCATCGGGCATCGGCTCAAGGCCTTTGGCGAGCTGCTAGCAGAAGGGCGCCTCAAGGTTGAGGATGTCACGCTCGTGCAGGTGGCCAGCCCCAGCCGCGAGCGGGTCGCCGCTTATATGCAACTGCGGGACGAGATCGAGTTGACCGTCGGCCGGATCAACGGCGACTTCGGCACGATGAGCCACCAAGCCATCAGCTATCACCACCACGGCTACCCGCGGGATGAGATGGTCGCCCTTTACCTCGCGGCCGACGTGCTGCTCGTGACGGCCTTGCGCGACGGAATGAATCTCGTCGCCAAGGAGTACGTCGCGAGCCGATTCGACGACGACGGGGTGCTCGTGTTGAGCGAGTTCACGGGAGCCTCCGACGAACTCAAGCGCGCCTTGCTGGTCAATCCGCACGACATTGATGGGCTCAAGGAGACAATCCTGCAGGCGATCGGGATGCAGCCTCGCGAGCGCGCACTGCGCATGCGGGCACTGCGCAAACGGGTGATCGAGAACGACGTCGCGCGCTGGTCCACCAACTTCTTGCAGAGTCTTGAACAGGCAAGGGTGGGTCGTTACGACCGGATCGCGCCGATGAGCCTGCCCGAGGAGCTCGAGTGGACCATTGACC
Organism: Microbacteriaceae bacterium; assembly: GCA_043754275.1. Taxonomy (GTDB): domain Bacteria; phylum Actinomycetota; class Actinomycetes; order Actinomycetales; family Microbacteriaceae; genus Rhodoglobus. The sequence goes on from JAYUVE010000008.1 coordinate 11,531, forward strand.
GTCGGTGGACCAACTGACATGGTCGACGTCGACGAAGACCCGCCCTGGTCAAAACTCCCCGAGCCGCTGATCGGGGCCCTGCGCGAGATCGCGCGCGCCAAACGCTTGCTTGTCGCGCTCGACTTCGACGGCACTCTTGCGCCGCAGGTCGACGACCCCGAGAAGGCCCGAGCGCTGCCCGAGGCGCGGGAAGCCGTGCTGCGGCTGCTCGGGATGCCCCACACACGGGTTGCTCTGGTCTCAGGCCGCTCGCTCACGAGTCTCATCCACGTGGCCGACCTGCCCGACACCGCCCTGCTGGTCGGTTCGCACGGCATCGAGATCCGTCTCGACTCCCCACACGAACATGTGTCTCTCGACACCGCAGAGCTTCGGAGTGTCGACATGCTGAGCATGGTGCTCGGCGAGGTAGCCGACTCGGTTGACCAGGTTTGGCTTGAACCCAAACCGGCCGGCTTCGCGCTGCACACCCGGCTTGCGACCGAACACAACAGCCGCGTCGCCCACCTCGTCGCACGCAGCGAGGCGACGGCCGAGGTTGCGGCGCTCACTATCCGCGAGGGTAAGAACGTGCTCGAGTTCTCGGTGCGTTCGACGACCAAGGGTGAGGCACTTGAGCACCTGCGCCGCTACACCCAGGCCGATGCCATCTTCTACGCCGGCGACGACGTCACCGATGAAGACGCGTTCGCCGCCCTCGCCGCAGACGACGTCGGCCTCAAGAGCGGTGAGGGCGCCACTCTCGCCAACTTCCGGGTGGCGGGGCCGGCCCAGATCGCCCGCGCGGTCGCGCTGCTCGCCGACCTGCGTGAAGGGGACGTGCACGAGCAATAGCAGCACCGGGCCGCAGCCAGCACGAGTGCCTCCGGGGCAGGTTGTACCCTCGTAACATGCCGCAGCTTGATTCAACACAGGCGCCCGCCAAGTCAATCGACATGAAACCGCGCTCGCGCACCGTCACCGACGGGATCGAAGCGACCACCTCTCGTGGAATGCTGCGCGCTGTCGGCATGGGCGACGCCGACTGGGACAAGCCGCAGATCGGCATCGCCAGCTCGTGGAACGAGATCACGCCGTGCAACCTCTCGCTCGACCGGCTCGCGCAGGCGGCGAAGGAGGGCGTGCATGGCGGCGGGGGGTATCCACTGCAGTTCGGGACGATCTCGGTCTCCGACGGCATCTCGATGGGCCACGAGGGGATGCACTTCTCACTCGTCTCCCGCGAGGTGATCGCCGACTCGGTCGAGACGGTGATGCAAGCCGAGCGCCTCGACGGCTCGGTGCTGCTGGCCGGCTGTGACAAATCTATCCCCGGCATGCTCATGGCGGCAGCTCGACTCGACCTGGCATCCGTCTTCCTCTATGCAGGCTCGATCGCTCCGGGCTGGGTCAAGCTTTCAGACGGCACCGAGAAAGACATCACCATCATCGACTCGTTCGAGGCGGTCGGCGCGGTCAAGGCCGGCAAGATGAGCCTCGAGGATGCCAAGCGCATCGAGTGCGCCTTCGCCCCCGGCGAGGGCGCCTGCGGCGGCATGTACACCGCCAACACCATGGCGAGCGTGGCTGAGGCGCTCGGGTTGTCACTGCCCGGTTCGGCGTCGCCGGCATCCGCTGACCGTCGCCGCGACTATTACGCGCACCGGTCGGGGGAGGCCGTGGTCGGCATGCTCGAACGCGGGCAGACTGTGCGCGACATCCTGACCAAAGACGCCTTCGAGAATGCGATCGCCGTCGCCATGGCCCTCGGCGGGTCGACGAACGTCGTGCTGCACCTGCTTGCCATCGCCAACGAGGCCGAGGTCGAGCTCACCCTCGACGACTTCAACCGCATCGGTGACACGATCCCGCACCTGGGCGATCTCAAGCCGTTCGGCAAGTACGTGATGAACGATGTCGACCGTCACGGCGGCATCCCGGTTCTGATGAGGGCGCTGCTGGATGCCGGACTCCTGCACGGCGACGCACTCACCGTCACGGGCAAGACCGTCGCCGAGAACCTGGCCGAGTTGAACCCTGAGCCCCTCGACGGCGAGGTACTGCGCACGCTGGACAACCCCATCCACGCCACGGGCGGTCTCACCATTCTCAAGGGGTCGTTCGCCCCCGATGGCGCCGTGGTCAAGACCGCGGGGTTCGACGCCAAAGTCTTCGAGGGCAAAGCTCGGGTTTTCGAGCGCGAGCGTGCGGCACTGGATGCCCTGACCGACGGCACCATCGAGGCGGGCAGCGTGGTCGTGATCCGCTACGAGGGCCCCAAGGGTGGCCCCGGCATGCGCGAGATGCTCGCGATCACCGCCGCCATCAAGGGTGCAGGCCTCGGCAAAGATGTACTACTCTTGACCGACGGTCGATTCTCAGGCGGCACAACCGGACTGTGTATCGGCCACATAGCTCCCGAAGCGGTGGACGCAGGTCCTATCGCCTTCGTGCGCGATGGTGATCTGATACGGGTCGATATCGCAGCTCGCTCGCTCGACCTACTTGTCGACGCAGCAGAGCTGGAAGCTCGCCGCAAAGGCTGGGCTCCCCTACCACCGCGCTACACCCGCGGCGTCCTCGCGAAATACTCCAAGCTCGTGCACTCCGCCGCGGAGGGCGCGGTCACCGGGTGATCTCGGCAAGCTCGATCAACGATCACTAGCCAAAAAGGAAACACCATGTCCACGGACCAGGCCCCCGTGCCTACCGCGAAGGCCCATGCCTCGAAGGCGCCAGAGATCCTCACCGGGTCCGGCGCCATCCTGCGCTCGCTCGAACACCTCGGGGTCACCGATGTCTTCGGCCTTCCGGGTGGGGCGATCATGCCGTTCTACGACGAGCTCATGGCCTCGAAGACCATCCGCCACATCCTCGTGCGCCACGAGCAGGGTGCAGGTCACGCGGCCGAAGGCTACGCGTCATCCTCCGGCAAAATCGGGGTGGCGATCGCCACCTCGGGCCCCGGCGCAACCAACCTCGTGACGGCGATTGCGGACGCATATATGGACTCGGTGCCGCTTCTCGCGATCACCGGCCAGGTGTTCTCCACCTCGATGGGAACCGATGCGTTCCAGGAGGTCGACATCGTCGGGGTGACGATGCCGATCACCAAGCACTCGTTCCTCGTGACCAAGCCAGAAGACGTTCCCGCCACGATCGCCGCCGCGTACCACATCGCGACGACCGGGCGCCCTGGCCCCGTGCTCGTGGATGTGACGAAGGATGCGCAGCAGAACAGCGCGCCTTTCAGCTGGCCACCCAAGGTCGACCTTCCTGGCTACCGGCCGGTCGTCAAGGCGCACGGCAAGCAGGTGCTCGCCGCTGCCCAGCTCTTGGTCGAGGCCGAGAAGCCGGTGTTCTACGTGGGCGGCGGTGTCATTCGGGCGGGCGCATCCAAGGAGCTGCTCGAGCTCGCGACCCAGGTCGGGGCCCCGATCGTCACGACTCTCATGGCTCGTGGCGCCTTCCCCGACTCGAACCCGCTCAACCTCGGGATGCCCGGCATGCATGGTGCAGTGCCCGCGGTGCTCTCGCTGCAGGAGTCCGACCTCATCATCTCGCTCGGGGCCCGCTTCGACGACCGCGTCACGGGCAAGCCCAGCGAGTTCGCCCCGCTGGCCAAGATTGTGCACGTCGACATCGACCCCGCCGAGATCGGCAAGATCCGCGCGGCTGATGTCCCCATCGTCGGCGATGCCAAAGATGTCATCGTCGACCTCACTGCTGCGTTCGTCGACGCATCCAAGAAGCACAAGCCGGACTATTCGGCCTGGTGGACTCGGCTGGATTCCCTGCGCAAGCAGTACCCACTCGGCTACACGATGCCGGATGACGGCCTGCTTTCGCCCCAACAGATCATCCAACGCATCGGCGAGCTCACCGGGCCCGAGGCTGTGTATGCCGCAGGCGTCGGACAGCACCAGATGTGGGCCGCGCAGTTCATCAAGTACGAGCGCCCCAACGCGTGGCTCAATTCCGGCGGAGCCGGGACCATGGGCTACGGCGTGCCCGCCGCCATGGGGGCCAAAGTCGCCAACCCCGATCGCGTGGTCTGGGCGATTGATGGCGATGGCTGCTTCCAGATGACCAACCAGGAGCTGGCGACCTGCACGATCAACGACATCCCGATCAAGGTCGCGATCATCAACAACTCGTCGCTCGGCATGGTGCGCCAGTGGCAAACGCTGTTCTACGACGGCCGCCACTCATTCACCGACCTCAACACCGGGCATGGCACGCGGATGATTCCGGACTTCGTGAAGCTCGGCGAAGCGTATGGCTGCCTCGCCATCAGGGTCACGAAGCCGGAAGAGGTCGACCCCGCGATCAAGCTCGCGCTCGAGACGAACGATCGCCCGGTGGTGATCGATTTCGTCGTGAGTCGCGACGCGATGGTGTGGCCGATGGTGCCGCAGGGGCTGAGCAATTCGAGCGTGCAGTACGCCCGCGACCACGCCCCCGAGTGGGAAGAGGAGTAGGCAAATGAGTCACGTGCTATCCCTCCTCGTCGAGGACAAACCGGGCCTCCTGACCCGGGTCGCCGGCCTGTTCGCCCGCCGCGGCTTCAACATCGAAAGCCTCGCCGTCGGCAAGAGCGAGATCGAGGGGCTGTCGCGCATCACCGTCGTGGTGGATGTCGAGGAGCTCCCGCTCGAGCAGGTCACCAAGCAGCTCAACAAGCTCATCAACGTGATCAAGATCGTCGAGCTCGACCCCGAGACTGCGGTCACGCGCGACCACATGCTGATCAAAGTGCGCGTCGACAACACCACCCGCTCGCAGGTGCTCGAAGCCGTCACGCTTTTCAGGGCGAGCATCGTGGATGTCGCGACCGACGCCCTCGTGATCGAGGTCACCGGCAACACCCCCAAGATCCAGGCGTTCCTGCGTGTGCTCGAGCCCTACGGCATCAAGGAGATCGCGCAGAGTGGACTGCTCGCGATCGGTCGCGGATCGAAGAGCATCACCGAGCGCGTGTTTAAGAACTAGCTCGCCCTGCGGGCGACGAAAAAACTAGCTTTGCAATACCAACACAACAAGGAGAACCCACAATGACCGATGTCTTTCACGACGAAGACGCCGACCTCTCGATCGTCCAGGGCAAGAAGGTTGCCGTCATCGGCTACGGCTCGCAGGGCCACGCCCACGCGCTGAACCTGCGCGACTCCGGCGTCGAGGTCAAGATCGGCCTCAAGCCCGACTCGAAGAGCGTGCAGAAGGCGACAGAGGCGGGCTTCGAAGTTCTGTCGGCAGCCGAGGCGGCCAAGTGGGCCGACGTGGTCGTCATCCTCGCTCCCGACCAGCACCAGCGTGGCCTCTTCGCGGCGGACATCAAGGACAACCTCGAGCCCGGCAACGCGATCCTCTTCGGACACGGCTTCAACATCCGCTTCGGCTACATCAAGGCGCCCGAGGGCGTCGACGTGATCATGGTCGCCCCCAAGGGTCCCGGTCACACCGTGCGCCGCGAGTATGAGGCCGGCCGGGGCGTTCCCGTGATCGTGGCCGTCGAGCAGGATGCCACCGGCGGCGCCTGGGAGCTCGCCTGGAGCTACGCCAAGGGCATCGGCGGCCTGCGCGCTGGCGGCATCAAGACCACCTTCACCGAGGAGACCGAGACCGACCTGTTCGGCGAGCAGGCTGTGCTCTGCGGCGGCACCTCGCAGCTGGTCATGTACGGCTTCGAGACCCTCATCGAGGCGGGCTACCAGCCGGAGATCGCCTACTTCGAGGTGCTGCATGAGCTCAAGCTCATCGTCGACCTGATGTGGGAGGGCGGCATCGCCAAGCAGCGCTGGAGCGTCTCCGACACCGCGGAGTACGGCGACTACGTCTCCGGCCCGCGCGTGATCGACCCCTCGGTCAAGGAGAACATGCAGGCGGTGCTCAAGGACATCCAGTCCGGTGCGTTCGCCGAGCGCTTCATCGCGGACCAGGATGCCGGAGCCCCCGAGTTCCTCGCCCTGCGCGCCAAGGGCGCGGCTCACCCCATCGAGGCCACCGGCAAGAAGCTGCGCGCGCTCTTCGCGTGGAAGCAGCAGGATGCGGACTACGTCGACGGCAGCGCTGCGCGCTAGCGCCAGCTCACTCGGCTGACCGACGGCCGCCCCGCTTTGTGCGCGGCGGCCGTCGTCGTTTATTGCGAAGAGAGGGGATCGGTCGAGTTCGGCGCCGCGGGAGTCGGTCCCGGCCGCCCAAAGGGCCGCTACCGAATCCAGCGACGCCTACGTAGACCAGGGACATTACGGCGCCTCCACCGGTTCCGAATTACCGCGACGAGAGCGAGTGTGAGGATCGCCAACGGAACGAACTCAGGGGCACCGAGCAGGGACCCGAGCAACACCTCCAGGCCTTCGAGCCCGATTACGGACACAGCGGCGACCCAGGCCCAACCGGTGAAGATGGACAGTCGGTCCGTCATCCTGCGGATCGCATTGTGTAACTGCGCGATGGTCGGAATGGTCGGGCCTTGGATCATTGCGCTACTGCCGTGTGGAGCATTGCGGACCCAGCGCTCAAGCAGTCGATATTCGGCCTGTTCTACTGCCCCGATCACGAGTCGAACATAGCAGTCAGGCGCGGAGCCACTCGGCGGGCTGGCCAGTGATCTCCGCGATGAGATCGAAGTCCTTGTCGAAGTGCAGCACCGTGAGCTTGTTGAGTTCGGCGGTGGCCGCGACGAGCAGGTCCGCGAGAGACGGCGCCCGGTGTTGGCCGCGCTCCGCGAGGAGGAGCTGGACTTCACGTGCGCGCACTTCGATCGCTTGGGTCGAGTACTCGATGACCAGTGCGGAGATCGGTGCGCGACCGAACACCTCGCGCAAGTCCGCCGCCGACCGTGCGGAGTATCCGACCTCGAGCCGGGTGACGGTGCAGATGCCGACGAGCCCGCGTTCCAGCCGATTGGCCCAAGTCGCGGCATCCGGAGATCGCCCGATCCTGACAAGCGCCGACTTGTCGATGAGCCAGCCGGTCAACTCCAGGCCCGCTTCATCAACTCCTCGTCGAGAAGGTCGCTCATCAACTCGTCGGAGCGACGAAGATCTTCGACCGTCACAGTTCGCGTCACTCGTTGCGACTCTTTGAGCAGTTGGCGTCTGACATATTCGACGCGGGAGATGCCGAGGCGCGCCGCTTGTGCATCAATTTCGGCAACCACTGCTTCAGGAACGTCGCGGATAAGGATGTCGGTCATGTGGCTCCAGTCACTCGATATCTAATGATATCACTCGCCTTCAGTAGCCCGCCCAAAAGATGCTGGGATAGACAGCAATACTATCCGATAGCTACACTATCCATGTGCGAGTATCTGAGCTGAGTGCGGCGACCGGGGTCAGCATCCCGACCCTGAAGTACTACCTGCGCGAGGGCCTGCTTCCCGCCGGACAGCTGACGAGCGCCAACCAGGCGAGCTACGACGAGTCGCATGTGGCGCGAGTCCGCCTCATCCGGGCGCTCATCGACGTTGGCAACCTCCCGGTCGCGACGGCGAAGACAGTGCTCGACGCGATCGATACGCCCGGGATGCCGCTCACCTGGATCTTCGGCGTGGCCCAGCACGCCATTTCGGATGCCTCCCTCTACGAGCCCATCGAGGGCGAGACTGCCGGAACGAAAAAGGTGCGCGCCGCGATCGAGACGCACGGCTGGCACGTGTCGCCGGGGAATCCGGGCTTGCACGGCGCCGCTCGCGTGCTTGACGCCTACGACCGGGTGGGGCACCCAGAGCTCTCCGAGATCTGGGACGGCTACGCGAAAGCCTCCGAGCTCATCGCCCGCGCCGACCTCGAGTCGGTCGGCCGCCAGACGGATGTCGAGGCGATGTCTGAAACCGTCGTCGTGGGCTCCGTGCTCGGCGACGCCCTGCTCTCCTCCCTGCGCCGCATCGCGCAGGAACACGTGTCAAACCAGCTGTTCCCCGCCCCCAAGGAGGAGTCATGATCATCACTGCCCACTGGCATCGCCCGTTGCTGTGGCTAGGCTTCGCCGCCGTCGCCCTCGCCGCATTCTGCACGGTCGCGGCCATCGTTGACCCGCGGCAGTTGCTCGGCACCGACCTGTGGTTCAAGCCACTCAAATTCGCCTTCTCGACAGCGATCTATGCGTTCACCTGGGCGTGGCTCATCCCACAGCTCGGCCGGTCGAAGCGCCTCGCCTGGTGGGCAGGCACGGTGAGCGCGCTCCTTCTGAGCGTGGAGGATGTCATCATCGTCGGCGCGGCAGCCGCGGGCACAACGAGCCACTTCAATGTGTCCACCCCGTTCGCCACGACCCTGTGGGCGGTCATGGCCGCGTCGATTTCCGCGGTGTGGGTGATGACCTTCATCGCGAGCATCCTGTTGTTCCGCGCCAGGCTCGGGGATGCAGCGCGGTCGCTGGCCATCAGGGCGGGCGCCATCCTCGCCCTCGTCGGCATGGCCCTCGCCTTCCTCATGACCGGACCCCAGGGTGACCAGGTCAGCAACTACCAGGGCGTCATAGGCGCGCATGCGGTGGGCGTCGCTGACGGAGGCCCGGGTCTGCCCGTGCTCGGCTGGAGCACAGTGGGCGGCGACCTCCGCATCCCGCACTTCGTCGGGATGCACGCGCTGCAGGCCATCCCGATCTTTCTCATCCTGCTCGAGCTCGTGTCGCGCCGTGTCGCAGTGCTGCGCGACGTCACGGTGCGACTGCGCCTAGTTCTCATCGCGACGATCAGCTACGCAGCGGCGCTCGGAGTGCTGACCTGGCAGGCCCTGCGCGGCCAGTCGATAATGCACCCGGATGCCGCGACACTCACGGTCACCGCAGCGATCGCGGTCCTCGCGGTCGCCGCCGCCCTCGCCGCCGTTCTGCGTCGCGAGCGCAGCGTGCCGCTGCCCGCCTGACCTAGGCTCAGGGTATGAGAAAAACGGTCCTCGTCACGGGAGCTTCTACGGGGATCGGGCGGGCCACGGCGCTCCTGCTTGACGCGGGCGGGTGGACGGTGTTCGCCGGAGTGCGCAAGCCTGAGGATGCCGCGAGCCTGGCGGCTTCAGGCTCCCCGAGTCTGGTGCCCCTCATCCTCGATGTGACTAAGCCGACCGAGATCGCCGCGGCCGCGAAACAGATCGGCGAGGCCGTTGGTGACGCCGGACTCGACGGGCTCGTCAACAACGCGGGCACGGCTCACCCCGGGCCGCTGGAGTTCGTGCCCCTCGACAGTTTTCGCGAACAGCTTGAGGTCAACGTCGTCGGGCAACTCGCGGTCACCCAGGCGCTGCTGCCGCTGCTGCGCACGGCGAAGGGGCGGATCGTCAACGTGACATCCATCGGCGGGCTCATCGCCGGCACGATGCTCGGCCCCTACAACGCCTCCAAGTTCGCGCTCGAGGCGCTCACGCATGTGCTTCGCCAGGAACTCGCTCCGTGGGGCATCGAGGCGATTGCCATCGAGCCCGGGCAGATCGCGACGCCGATCTGGGCGACGTCGTCGAAGCGTTCCGACGAGATCGTGACGCCGGAGGCCACGGCGCTCTACGCCGACAAGATGGCCGGAGCTCGCCGGATGTCGGCCAACGCCGCGGCCAACGGGCTGCCCGCGATCGAGGTCGCGAAGGTCATCCAGCGGGCGTTGACCGCCAAGCGGCCCAAGACGCGCTACCCGGTCGGCATCGACGCGAAGCTCGGTTCGACGATCATCGCGCGGCTGCCCGATCGCGCACGGGATCGGATCTTCGCGGGGCGTCGCAAGAAGTAGGAGCAGAGATCTACGGCTAAACCTCGAGCGC
>JAYUVE010000009.1:0-112713 GCA_043754275.1 Microbacteriaceae bacterium
GACCACGACTAAGGGTCATCGAGTAAGACAACCCCCAATTCACCGCGGAAACACGCGGCTAGATGAAGATTCCATCCACACGTTTTGGCCTATAACCCGCATTGTCGTTTTCTGGGGGCTAGGTCTCTGGTCCCCTTCTGGTCCCCTACAAGGTCGGCCCGCCTTCCCGCCTTACGCCCAGGGTTCGCCTCCATGACGAGGGGGACCAGAAGGGGACCAATTCGCCAGGAAAGCGTTGGCCTGCTTCGCCGCTGAGGCGAGGTGGCGGTGGTCGGCGTGCAGATATTTGCGGGTGGTTTCGAGGGACTGGTGACCGAGGATCTTCTGCAGCACATGTAGCGGGATGCCGGAGTCTGCTATCCAGGTTGCGCCGGTGTGGCGGAGGCCGTGGCGGGTCAGATCGGGCAGGCCGAGCCCGGCGACGAGGGCGTCCCATCCCGTGGCATCCCGGACCGTCGCACTAGTGAGAACTCCTCCCCGCGGCCCGCGCAGGAGGGGCTCGTCGGTGGCGCGGCCGAAGGTCAATCGCTTCAGGACGGGTTCGAGTGGTTTCAGGAGGCCGTCTCGCCGGCCTCCTGGCGCCACGCGTGCCCGCCTTCGGACATCGGCACCGGGTCGATTCCGAGGTTGTCGGAGTACCACTGGGTGAGGGCATCCGAATCCCTTGCGCGAAAAAAGAATCCGCCGATGCCGCTGACCTTGTGCAATGCGATCAATGATCCACCCACAGGGCCACGAATCAGTGGCACTTACTTGGATGTCTTAGTAATCAGAGCTGCGCGGCCGTCGCGCGGAGCCGAGCGAGATCGGCACGCATCAATTGGCTCAGATCCTGGCCTGTCCCACCAGCAACCCACGCGGCGAACCCGTCCTTGAGGGCGAGCGCGCCGAGCTCTGCTGCGAGGCGGGCTAACGGCTCTGGAATTCCGCGCGCGAGGAGGGCGTCAGCAATTGCCGCAGTTGTGCCGACCCGCTTAAGTGCGGCACGTTCTTGTAATTCTGTGCTGGTCGCAACGGCTGCCGCTATGAGTGCCGACCGTTCTGGTTGATAAGCGCTCGCGGCACGACTTAGGCCTTCGGCCACGGCGTCGAGTGCGGATGCGCCGGCTGGCGCGGCGGTGATTCCCTCGGTGAGCAAGCGCGAGATTGTCTCCTGGCCTGCTGCCAGAACATCGTGCTTGTCGGGGAAATGCCGGTGAAAGGTGCTCGGCGTCACGCCGGCGCGCTGGGCAATCTGGGCGACCGTAGTCGCGTCGTACCCCTGTTCAGAGAAAAGCTGCACCGCGGCGATGACGAGCCGCTCGGGTGTATCAGGTTCCCATCGAGGCATGACCACATTCTAGTTGATGCGATATCTATCGCATTATGTGTAAAGTGATGAGAGAACTATCGCATCACTTTAAGGAGCAATCATGCGCGTCTTCATCACCGGAGCAAGTGGGAACATCGGTTCAGCCGTCGTCTCCGAGCTCATCACTGCGGGCCACAAGGTCGTTGGCCTCGCTCGCTCTGACGCATCCGCGGATGCAATCACGGCGACTGGAGCCGCTCCCTTGCGCGGCAGCCTCGCGGACACGGACGCGCTGCGCGCTGCCGCCGAACAGGCCGACGGAGTTATCAACCTCGCCTTCAGTGCGGACTTCGGGAACCTTGGCCCAGGCATCGAGGAAGAGGCGAACACCGTCAAAACGATCGGCGACGCGCTGGCCGGTACCGGCAAGCCCTTCGTGCATGCGGGCGGCACGCCGTTCGTGCCCGGGCGAGCCTCGACCGAGCATGATCCGTTCGGCACTCAAGGGCCGATGGGCGGCCGCGGCGTCAATTCCAACGCCGTGCTAGCGCTTGCCGAGAAAGGGGTCCGGTCATCCGTCGTGCGACTGCCGCGATCGGTGCATCTGCGCGGATCGGCCTATGGGTTCGCCTCAGCGCTAATCGCAAACGCGCAGAAAAGCGGTGTCTCGGCCTATATCGGTGATGGCACCCAACGCTGGCCTGCTGTGCACCGGCTCGACGCCGCCCGGCTTTTTCGGCTTGCGCTTGAGGAGGCCACACCCGGAACGAACCTGCATGCGGTGGCGGATGAGGGCGACACAATGCGATCGCTGGCCGACGTGATCGGCGAGGTACTCGCGATCCCGGTCGAGCAGGCGCCGGGTGAGCACTTCGGACCGCTAGCGGCGATTTACGCGGTGGACCAACCCTCCTCGAGCGCCATAACTCGCGCGCGATTCAATTGGGAGCCCAGCCATCCGAGTCTGCTCGCCGACCTCGCCGCGGGGGACTACCCCGACCTTGGCCGCTGGGCCGAGAGCCGCCGCCTGTAGTCGCACACCGCTGATATTTGTGTCGTCGCGGATTCGCTCCGACCCGCTATCCGGTCCGAAATCCGCCAACCTGTCCCGTCTAACCCGCTGGCTCCCACAGCTGAATCGGATTGCCTTCTGGGTCTGTGAGCGACGCGAATCGTCCCATCGAATAAAGGAGCGCTCATCGCGGCTGATTCCTTTCGAGTGAGAAGTAGAGAGCTTTCTCGAAGGATCACACGGTGACCGCACCCACGTCAGGAACGACGCTCGCGACCACCGCGCGGTACACCACTATGCGGGACTCAACTCCAACTTGGCCCACAATCGGGTAGGTGTATTGGTCCAACCATTTCGAGAGTGGTCGTGACGTTACCTACGAACCGCGCCCGTGACGTCCTCGAAACACGTCACGGCCGGTCTCGGAAAGGTCGCGGGCCTTGGAGCGGCCTACGTGACCAGCGGTTGCTACATCGTCTTTACGGCAGCGATCATCGGGCCGACGGCCTACTTCACCCACGGCGGCCTGAACCACTGGTTCGGAATTGACGTCCCGACCTGGGTGCTCGTCTTCGTCATCCTGGGGCTCGGTGCCGATTGGGTGGAGCCGGCCGCGAGGTGGATTGCTGAGGGGATCAGCCAGCCGGGGGTCGGTGAGGCCCTTGCCGGCATTTACGCCGACGCAGTGCACGACGCGGAACTGCGCGACCTTATCTGAATTCACCTACGTGATTCGTACGCACGCACCCTGATGGCCACGACGGGACTTGACGTCGATGACGTCACGATGCTCGTGGACATCGTGGTTGGTGCTCTGCTGCACAACCTTGGAGTGTCGGGAAAGGTCATGTCGGCGGACCAGGTCGACCAGTTGGTCGCCATTGTGCTTCGGGAGATGCCCGCCCGATCTTCGCGCGCGTCGGCATCCGTCTACTGATCGGCCTGGGAGCGGCGCTTCTGGCTCGAGGCGGTGGAGATTCGGAGTAGTCGTTCCGCTGTGCTCCTGATCAGGAGTACCAGCTCCTCTGGCTGGTCAATGATCACCTCGCAATCGAGGGCGGCAATGACTGGCGGTATCCAATCGAGGCGTTTGGCGCGGATGTCGGCACGGTGCCAAACGGCTGTGCTCTCGGCGTGGAGGTCGGTGAGTGGCTGGAGTGTGGCGACGCTCGCCGGGAGATGGGTGCGGATGTGATCCTCGGTTGCGCGTATGCGGAGCTCGACTCGCCAACGGTAGTCGGCATTGGCGAAGCCGCTCACGAGACGTGAGACCGCGTCGCCCGCCGGCGGCGGCGTGAACACGCCGGGCAACGTGCGGGCCGTGCTGATCCGGTCGACTCGGAAGGTGCGCTCTTGCTGCTGGTCGCTGTCGAACGCGACCAGGTACCAGCGGCCGGAATGGACGACCAGATCGAACGGATGCACTGTCCGTCGCGAGGGCGTGCCGTCAGCGTTGCGGTACCGCACCTCGAGGATGCTTCGTTCTTTCACAGAGAGGGCGATCGTGAGCAGGATGTCGGCATCGGGAACGCCCGCCTGCGCCGACACACTGAACACGGCGGTCTCGAGGAGTGTGTCGAGGCGTCGCGCCGACTCTGCTGGAAGGGAACGCCGTATCTTCGACATCGCCTTTCGCGCTGCGGTTGCCGCCACCTCTGCGCCCCCTTGCACGTGGGCCAAGCCCAGCACGACTGCGACGGCCTCCTCATTGCTGAGGATTAGCGGGGGAGGGCGAAGCCCGGCGGTGAGACGGTAGCCGCCGTAGCGCCCCCGCACCGATTCGACCGGAATCCCCAGATCCAATAGATCCTGCACATATCGACGCACGGTGCGCTCGTTCACCCCGAGGCGGTCGGCGAGTTCACCCAGGCTCCGGATGTCCGCCGACTGCAGCAGCTCCAAGAGTTGTAATACGCGCGAGGTCGGAGTGGGCATCCTCTACATTCTGACGCGATACTGGACAGAATCTGTCCAGTAATGACTTTAGTCTCGACGCGAGTCCCTCATCCGTGGGGCACGGCCCCGAAAGAGGAGACCCCATGCAATTCGCTGCCACTCGCATCATCACCGACAATGTCGACGCCCTCGTCGCTTTCTATGAGAGAGTCACTGGCATGAGCGCCGTGCGATTGCATCCGCTTTTCGCCGAGCTGCGCACCGAGTCTGGAACACTTGCGATCGCGAGCTCGACCACCGTGCCGCTGCTCGGCGAGGGCGCCGCAGTAGCGGGCGCCAATCGTTCTGTCGCGCTCGACTTCCTGGTGGATGACGTGGACGCCGCCTACACCGCGTTGCAAGACGTCGTCGAGGTCTTCGTAAACACGCCGACGACCATGCCTTGGGGCAACCGGTCACTTCTGTTCCGCGACCCCGACGGCAACCTCGTCAACTTCTTCACTCCGACCAGCTCCTAGACGTAGGAGCATCCACGCGCAGGCCTCACATGTCGATTGGGTGCGCGCAGCACCCGCCCACCAGCTTGGTAGGTCAGCATCCAACCGAGCCAGATGGCGGGCGATGGCGAGCGAGTCCCTCGGGAGATCGCCGCAGCGGCGGTGGGAGCGTCAAGAGGGGAGAAGTGTTGTGCCGTATCCAACCTCACGGAAGTAGTTCGCGCAGGCTCGCCTCAAGTCCTGCGATGCCATCTGCGTGACTGGTGACCGGCTCATAGGAGAGGTCAGCGCGCGCCTTGGCGATGTTGAGCGTGAGGGTTTGACCGAAGAACCAGCGGGTCGGCGCCGGGACGATTGCATCAGCCTCGACTCCAGTCACGGTGGGGACGGGCCCGGCGTACCCGTAAACGGCAAACTGCTCTTCCATGAACTCGCGGAAGGACACAGGGTCACCGTCGGCGACGAAATATGCTTCGGTGAGGGCGGCGCGATCGCGAGTGGCCCGCTTGCGGGCCCGGTTCTTGGTCATGATGCATCCGTTCCGGCTGGGTCCCACGCACCTCAGCCGCAACAGCAACATGAGAGGGGAAGCACGAGTCGTTGACCCTTGTCCTCGTAGCCACAACCCGCGTGGGGGGGTCTTGGCTCGGAGTCAGGCAGGTGCGGCTGCCACGGCGAGAATATCACTGACAACGCGCAGTGGACCGTAGTACGAGCCCGACGCACGAAATTCTGGATGATCCGTGTGAATTGTCGGAAAGAGTCATGGGTGGCACCGCGACTTCTGCGGGACTCAAGGCGTCGCCAGAGGTGTTTCGCCGGACATTTGCACGAACCGTCCAGACTCCGACCCGAGGGTAGACGCTTCGCCTCGGGCAGTCGCTCGGGGCATACCCGATCCGATTCGCCGTGCCGCGTGTGCCAGCGAGTCACCGTGAGAAAGTCATGCCCAAAAACACCCATACAACCCGCCCCGCCCGCCTTACCCGCCGAATCGCCCTCGTCACCGCACCGATCCTTCTGATCGGAGGCGGTATCGCCACCAGCGTGATGGCCCAGTCGGCCGCAGCAGACCAGCTCCAGCAGCGCACCTCCGCACAGATCCTCAACGAGAGCACCGGGATGCGCAGCGATCAGCTCGCCCTCGATGCCGCGATCCTGCAGAAGCGCACGGCCGACGCGGTCGCCGCGGCCCAGGCCGCAGCAGCCGCAGCTGCCGCTGCGCAAGCCGCGTACTTGGTCAGCCCGGCCGGTGCCCAGGACACGGCGCACTCCATGGCGGCGTCCCAGTACGGCTGGGGCGACGACCAGTTCGGTTGCCTCGTGAGCCTCTGGACCCGGGAGTCAGGTTGGAGCGTGAACGCCTACAACCCCGACGGCGGCGCGACGGGCATCCCGCAGGCCCTTCCTGGCGACAAGATGGCCACGGCCGGTGCGGACTGGCAGACCAACCCAGCCACCCAGATCGCCTGGGGCCTGGGCTACATCGCCTCCTCCTATGGCACGCCGTGCGCCGCCTGGGACCACTCGGAGTCGTACAACTGGTATTGATTGGGCCCCTCGCGCTTAGCCGCGAGTAGCCAGCCCCAGCCAGTCCGCGAGGTCCGCGATCTCGGCGCGCACGGCATCCCGCAGCGCGGGGGTGAACGGGGAGTCCTCGTGGATAGCGTGGACCTCGAGCACTCCCACGTCGCGGTGGGCCGTGGCATCCAGTTTGCCCACGAGGCGGTCGCCGTGCAGGATCGGCAACGCGTAGTAGCCCCAACGCCGTTGGGCCGCCGGCTTATACATCTCGAGCGCGTAGTCGAACTCGAACAGGTCGGCCATTCGCTTGCGGTCGCGCACGAGCACATCCATGGGGGAGAGGAGCGCCGTGCGTCCCGCGAAGGGCTTGCCGACCGCGTCGGGGTCGACCCGCCATTCGCCCTTGAGCCCCTCGACCGTCGCGGCCACACCGGCGTCGCCCACCCTCGGAGTCTCGACCGGCAGGTCGGGCGTCGCGTTGCGCACGACACCGAGGGCGCGCAGCCGCCGCTGGTTGCGGATTCGAGTGGCCTCTTCCAGCGGAACCGTCGGGATGTCGGAGTGATAGACCCGGTCGGCCAAGTCCCATAGCCGGTCGCGCCCGGCCCTACCGGCGACCGCGATCTCACCACGCATCATGAGGCATTCCAGCATCATCATCACGTTGCGGTTGTTGTTCCAGCCGCTCGAGGGCCACGACACGATGCTCGTGTCGGGGATGTCGCGCGCAGCCAGCGGTCCGTCCAACTCAAGCCGCTCGAGCACATCCCCGTGGAACTCCTCGTTGTCGTCGAGCCACTTCGCCGTCGACTCATACCGGGGCGGGAGTGCCATCTCGGCGCGGAACAGCGCGAGGTCTTCCATCGGGCGCACCATGAGGCTCAGCTCGAACAGGTCGCGACCCATCGCACCGGCCAACTCATCGGGCTCGTAGTGGGCCCCGAGCCGACTCCACAGCACGAGATCGGCGGTCGGGGCGACGGCAGCGGTGGGCTCGACCTGCACGAAAGTCAGTTGCCGCACGACCTCGAGCAGGTCGGTCGGCCTTGGGGCATCCAGCAGCTGGGCCCGCACGGCGATCTGCCGGGCCTCCTCGCGACTGAGCTCGATGACCATGCAAATATGGTCCCATGACCGACAGCGCCATGAACATCCGGGATGCCACGGATGCCGACCTCGACGCGATCCTCGCCATCCACAACGATGCCATCCTGAACTCGGTCGCGATCTGGATCGAGGAGCCGGTTGAGCGACCCGAGCGCGAGGCGTGGCTGGCCGAGCACGAGGCCGCGGGGCATCCTGTGCTGGTCGCCGATGTCGGGGGAGTGGTCGCCGGTTACGCGAGTTTCGGGCCATATCGGCCCCGCTGGGGGTATCGCCTCACGGTGGAGAATTCCGTCTATCTCCCTTCTGAATACCAGGGTCGTGGCTACGGTCGAGCGCTCATGGTCGAGGTCATCGCCCGAGCGAAGGCGGCGGGGATGCACGCGATGGTGGCCGTGATCGAGGCGAGCAACGAGTCCTCCCTGCGCCTGCACGAGTCCCTCGGTTTCGAGCGTGTCGCGCTCATGCCCGAAGTCGGGACCAAGTTCGGGCGTTGGCTCGATCTCGTGCTTATGGAACTCAGGCTCGGGCCATCCGACCCACCGGCGGCGCCAGTACGGCATCCTTGAGGAGTGAGTGCACCTCGAAGGTCGGCGATCGAGTTGCTCGGTGCCGTGCGCGAGGCGTTGGCCGCCGTGGCGCTGCCGCTGCCGCTCGATGACGCTGTCGAGCAACGGGATGCCGCAGCCGCAGCCGTGCGCCAGATCGACGACTACATCCGCCCCGCCTCACCGACCTGGATGCGCCGCTGCTCGCGCCGAGCAGTTTGCTGAGGCGCTGGGCGTCGCGCGCGGATAGTGGCACGATCGAACCATGGCATTCCTCCACATCACCGGTGATCCCGAAGCAGACGCGCTCCTCTCCGCCGACCCTCTCGCGCTGCTGATCGGCATGCTGCTCGACCAACAGGTGCCGATGGAGACGGCATTCGCCGGTCCCGCGAAGCTGAAGAATCGGCTCGGCCGACTGGATGCCACGGAGATCGCCGGTTACGACGCCGACAAGCTCGTAGAGGTGTTTCGCATCTCGCCGTCCATCCATCGGTTCCCAGGCTCGATGGCTGGGCGCGTTCAGTCACTCTGTCAGGCGGTGGTGGACGACTGGGGCGGCAAGGCAGACGCAATCTGGACCCGGGATGCCCCAGACGGCAACGAGATCCTGTCGCGTCTGAAGACCCTGCCGGGCTTCGGCGAGCAGAAGGCGAAGATCTTCCTCGCCCTGCTTGGCAAGCAGTACGGCCTGAAGGCCGACGGCTGGCGCGCCGCAGCGGGCGACTACGGCACCGAAGGTTCGTACCGCTCAGTCGCCGACATCGTCGACCCCGGTTCGCTCACGAAGGTTCGCGAGTTCAAACGGGCCGCGAAGGCTGCCGCGAAAGGCTAGCGAGCCGGCTAAGGCGTAACGGCCGCCGTCGACGCCGCCCACTTGGAGACAACCCCTGCGCTGTTCGTCGCGGTCACCTGTGCGGTCAGGAATGCCTTCGCTTCGGCGGTTGTGGGGGTGTAGGTCGACTGGGTAGCTCCTGCGATCACCACGCAGCCAGCAGGCAACGCCGACGAGACCGTTGTCACAACCGCCGGGCAGGTGTACCAGGCGTAGCTGAACACCGGTGCCGCGGTGATGAACGCGCTCAGGCTGCCCCAGGTCTGCGGTCCGACGATGCCGTCTACCGTGAGGCCGTTGCGGGTTTGGTAGATCCGCACGTTGCCGGTGGTCTGGGCGCCGTAGAACCCGTCCACGGTCGTAGGAATGCCCGCAGTGGACAATGCCGACTGGATCGCCATGACGTTGTACCCGTTGAAAGTGCGCCCCGCGTTCGGACCGGTGCCCTGGTAAATGCTGGTTGGAAGGCCCTTCCAGGTGCCGGGTCCCACGGTCAAGGGCGATCCGACTGCGGCGGTTCCCGTGATCGAGGGGTCATTGGGGTCCCGGGCCGGAGTGGGTGCCGGAGTGGGTGTCGGGGTCGGAGTGGGTGTCGGGGTCGCCGTCGGCGTTGGCGTGGCGGTCGGCGTTGGCGTGGCGGTGGCGGTAGGTGTCGGAGTCGGAGTCGGAGTGGAAGTCGGTGTGGAAGTCGGTGTCGGTGTCGGAGTGGGTGTCGGAGTGGGTGTCGGAGCCGGCGCCGCCACCACGGCCCCCGTGCTCGCAGAGGAGGCAGATGGGGCTGGGGCAGCACCCGGGCCGGTTATGCCCGCCACGATGAACTTTCCGATGTCGCCAACGCTCGGCGCGTAGGTGGCTCGTGTGGCACCCGGGATCGGTGTGCAGCCAGAGGGAAGCGTGGTCAATGCGGTCCCCACGGCAGCACCACAGTCGAACCAGGTATAGGTCAGGGCCGAGTTGGGGGATCCCGGCGTGGCCGTCAGGGTGGACCCGACGATGGCATCGCCCGAAACCGTCACGCTGAGCGTTGGTCCCACCACGGCTGCCGAGGTGACGGTCCACTTCGAGGTCGTACCAGCGCTGTTGGTTGCCGTCACGGTTGCCGAGATAAAACTGCCGGTGTCTTCGGGAGCCAGCGTGTACGTCGATTGGGTCGCCGCCACGATGGACGTGCAGCCGGCCGGGTTGCTCGGCGTGACTACTGTCGTGGCAGCGGCGCACCGATTCCAGCTGTAGCTGAAAGTCGGGGGTGCGTTGGTGGTGGAACTCATGCGGCCCCAAGTTTGCGGCCCGACGATTCCATCGACCGTGAGGCCGTAGCGGGCCTGGTAGGTCCGCACGTTCGCGGTTGTCTGCGGTCCGTAGATCCCGTCGATGGTCGTCGGGATGCCCGCCGATGACAGCGCTGCTTGGATAGCCATGACATTGAAGCCGTTGTAGGTGCGGGCCGCATTGGGGCCGGTGCCCTGGTAGGGGCCGGTCTGCAAGCCGGTCCAGGTGCCGGTGCCAGCGGTGAGTGTCGAACCGACGGTCGCCGTTCCACTTACCGACGGATCGACGGTCGTTGTGGGCACCGCGACCTGGGTGGAACCGAACCAGTCGGTATAGAACTGGAAGAAGTTGCGGTTGCCGTATGACGAGCATCCATCGCCCACGCTGTAGCCGGCGGCCAGTGCCGCGGCATTCGGGGTGTAAGGCGTGTACATGTACAGGCTGTGGGTGGCCTGGTTGGAGATGAACACCGACTGCGTTCCGCAGGCCGCGTTGGGGTTGTACTGGATCTGGCTGACCTGGCCGACGGGCTTCATGAGGTCATAGCGAGTGTCCCACTGCGTGCCCGGCCCTGTTCCGGAAGGCTGGGTGTAGCGCTTGAGCAGGTATGCGCCGTAGCGCACCTGGTTGAAGAACCCGTAGTAGTCGGTGTCGCACGCCGCGGTGTCGGGGCATCCAGCACCCATGGCCGACTCGAAGCGGCCGGCCGTCGGCGAGGTGGTGGTGACGAGGCCCTGCTCCTTCTGGAGCATGACCAGGATCGCCTTGGAACTGATGCCACAGAGTTGACCGACGCGGTAGATGATCATCGCGGCGCTCTCGTTAGTGGCGCCAACATACGTGCCGCACATCGGGTTGCCGCCCACGGTGTGGGTTGTCTCGGTGTAGTCCTTGAGGCAGGTGTACCCGCTGGCGCAACTCGGCACCTTCGAGTTGAGGAAGGCCTGGATCTCGGCCACCGTCATCGCGTTAGCGTCGAAGAACAGCGCATCGGAGATGATGTTGCCGGCCTGGAACTGAGAGAGGTCAGCGGCCTCGCTGGCGGGGGCCGGGGTCACCGTGACATTCGCCGCGGTCAGGCCAGCAACGATGAACACGATCGCGAACAGCGACGCTAGTGCCCGAGCGAACGGCGACTCTCCCCCAAGGAAACGCATGAAATCAACTATAAACATTCAAGCGAGGGTTTAGGGAACCATTGCGGTACGAGTTTGGCTCCCCCTCGCCCCAGTCCGAGGGCCGGGTGGCGAACTCAGTCCTTGCGCTTGTTCGCCGCCTTGTCTTTCTTGTCGGCTCGCTTCTCCTTGAGAGACTTGCTCGCGGCAGTCTTCGCGGTGGACTTCTTGGGTGACTTGTCAGCCATGTCAGGATCCTCTCGGGAGAGCCGGATGCTCCTCACCCGAGAGTACGCGCCCGGGCTCGGCTCGCGCTACGCGCGTGGCGCACCGCGGGGTCGACTCTCAGTCGAGCGGCTCATCGTCGCGACCGCGCAGTTTTTCGAGCTCGCGCCGCTCGCGCTTGGTCGGGCGCCCTGCGCCGCGATCTCGACGGGGGGCGAACGCGACCTCCTCCGGGGTTGGCAGGGGCGGGCTGTTGTCGACATAGCTCGTGGCCGCTACGGTGGCGGCAACTCGCTTGACCAAGGTCTCGCGCACCTCGAGCACGCGATCGAATCCGGAGATGCGCACACGCACCTCATCGCCGATCTTCACGGGCTGCGCCGCCTTCGCGCGCTCCGAATTGACCTTCACGTGGCCGGCCCGGCAGGCGGCCGTCGCAGCAGAGCGTGTCTTAAACACCCGCACCGCCCACAACCAACTGTCGACGCGGGCCGCTGCCATCAGTACCAGCCAACCGACTCGGAGTGCGCCCAGGCCCCACAGGGGGTGTCATACCTGTCGATGATGTAGAGGATGCCCCAGGTCACCTGCGTGCGGTAGTTCGTCCGCCAGTCCGCGCCGACGGCCGCCATCTTGCTGCCGGGCAGGGACTGCGGGATGCCGTAGGCCGGCCCCGCCGGGTTGTAGGCGTTTGTGCGCCAATTTGATTCGCGATTCCACAGCCAGAGCAGGCAGCTGTTCTGCTCCTGCCCGAAGCCGTAACTCGCCAGCATCGACCAGGCGAATGCCTGAGCGTCGGCCGGATCGTTGTCAGCGCTCGAGGGTATGTCGGTGACGTAATAGCTGTTGTCGCCCCCGCCTTCAGCGCCGCCCGAACCACCCTGGTTCGACTGCTGCTGTCCGATCTGGTACGCCTGCTCCACCTGGGCGGTGGTGTTCTTGAGTGATGCGAGCTGGGCATACAGCTGGTCGAGGTTCGACTGCTGTTGCGCGACCGCAGCGTTCGCGGCATCCAGTGCGGCCTGGGCGGTCGCGAGCGACTTCTTCGCCGCAGCAGCGAGCCGGGTGCGCTGGTTCTGCGCCGCAGTTGCCTGCTGGCTGAGGGACTCCGCTTGGTTGCGCTCGGTTTCGGCGCGCTCCAAAGCGAGATTCAACTGGGTGCCAAGCTTGTCGAGCGCGCCCAACTGGTAGAGCAGGTTCGACGAGGTGTCCGTCCCGGTGAGCAAGAGGGTGCCGCCGAGGTTGATGCCGCCTGAGCGGTAAAGCGCCACGGCGATGGTGGCCGCCCGCGCGGTGGATTCGCGGGAACGCTGCGCCGCGTCATCCGATTGCGCGCGCAGGGCGGTGGCGGTGGCGGTGGCCTCGTCGAGCGCCGTCTGGGCCTGGTCTGACTCGGCGGCGCGCTTGACGGCTTCATCGCCCAGTCGGGCAGAGTCCGCTTGCAGTTGACCCAGCAGCTGGTCGATCGTCGCAATGGTCGCGGCGGTGGCCGCCTCGTTGCCGCGTGCTGCTTCGACCTGGTCCCAGGAGGGGTAGTCGACCGCGGGCGCGAGCGGTACGGGCGTGGCGGCCGCGGGCGTCACGCTAGTGAGCCCGACGAGGATTGCGAGCGCGCCGGAGACCGCAGCGGAACGCAGCCCCCGAATTGCCATAGCTACAGGGTAAGGACTTATGTGACGAAAGTGAACGCTGTGACTGGTGTTACTTGGCTTCCGGTCAGGCGTGCGCGAGTTCAGCCTTCCAGCGCACGAGCTCGCGT
This sequence comes from Microbacteriaceae bacterium, assembly GCA_043754275.1. Classification (GTDB taxonomy): domain Bacteria; phylum Actinomycetota; class Actinomycetes; order Actinomycetales; family Microbacteriaceae; genus Rhodoglobus. The sequence goes on from JAYUVE010000009.1 coordinate 13,076, forward strand.
ACGGTGCGACTGCGGTCATCCGCGAGTTCGCACATGGTGTCATCCGGCACGAAATAGTTCACGGCGAGAAACCCCCGCACTCGCTCTGAGGGGTCGTGGGCGAGGGAGCGAAGCACGTCGCAGGGCGTCGCCTCGTTCTTGGCCACACAGGCTCGTACCCCTTCGTCAGGGTCCTTGGCCAAGGCCTCAAAGACGTCGGTCGGGGTGTTGTAGCTGCTTGCGACGCTCTCGCGGATCTTGGGGTTTTCATGCACCGCCAGCAATCGCAGTCGGCGCACTTTGCTGGGTGTGATTGTGGGGGAGGGGTGCAGGGTCGCCGCCTGTTCCGGCGTGAGCATCGCGGGTGCCATCGCACGCAGCTGCGCCAGCTGGGCGGGAGTGTTGAAGCGGATGCACGACATGCGTTAACGCTAGGCCGTCTTCGACGCCGCCTCGCGCGAGCCACGCGAAAACCACGGGATGATCGGCGAGGTAGTCGCCTGGTAGCGCGCATACTCCGGATACTTCGACCTCGTGATGCTCTCGGTGAACACCGTCGAGCCGATGAACAGCGCCGTGAGCAGCACGGCACCGAGCGCGGTCCACTGCAACACCGAGCCGGCGGCGACCGCGCCGAAGAAGAACAGCGCCCACCACTGGGCCTGCTCAAAGAAGAAATTGGGATGCCGCGAGAGTCGCCACAGCCCGGCCGACAAGAACCGCGGCCGGAAGTCGGCCCCGCCCGCTTTCTTCCTGGACTGGAAGTTCCACTGCTGCTGGTCAGCCGCCGTCTCACCCACCGTGAACCCGAAGAACGCCACGGTGAGGATCACGTCAAGTGCGCGGAACGGAGTCGATCGATGCTCGTAGGCGGTGAAGGCCGGCAGCGCGATGAGCAGCAGGATGACGTTCTGGTAGAGCGAGATGAAGAAGAAGTTGAAGATTTCGAACTGCCAGCGCGGCATCCTGGCCCGAAGGACCGCCCAGCGGTAGTCCTCGACTCCGGAGTAGCCGCCCTTGCGAGCGAAGTTGAAGGTGAGGCGCGCGCCCCAGATCGTCACGAGCACCGCCATGACGTTGAGGCGCGGGTCAGTGAGGCCCACGAATCCGGCGAAAACCCAGACGTAGACGACCGGGACGATCGACCACAGCCTGTCCACCCAGGAGTGATCATGGCTGATCAGTGAGGCGACCCAGACGAAGAGTACGACGGCCGTGGCGAGGAGGATGACGACGAGGAGTGGGCTCACCCCGGCATCCTATTCCTGACCTCCGCTCGCTAGACTCGTGCCTCGTGGGAGCCAACCGGGTCAGCGACGTTAGCAGCCGGGTGCTCACCGTCCCGAACATCCTGAGCTTGCTGCGGCTACTCATGGTGCCGGTTTTCCTCGTCCTGATCCTGGGCAGGCAAGACGGTTTCGCCCTGCTCGTGCTCGTGATCTCCAGCGTCACCGACTTCCTCGACGGACAGATCGCGCGTCGCTTCCATCAGGTGTCGCGGCTGGGGCAACTGCTCGATCCCGCCGCCGATCGGCTCTTCATCTTCGCTGCCCTGGTCGGGCTCGCGGTGCGCGGAGTCATCCCGTGGTGGCTCTTCGCCGCAATCGTCGCGCGCGACGTCATGCTGCTGGCGCTGGGCATCCTCGGGGCGAACTTCGGCTACGGGCCGCTTCCGGTTCACCACCTCGGCAAACTCGCCACACTCTGCCTGTTCTACGCCCTGCCGATCCTCATGATCGGCCAGGCTTTTCCGGATGCCGCGACCGTGACTAATCCGATCGGCTGGGCCTTCGCGCTCTGGGGCGTGTTCCTCTACTGGTGGGCGGGCATCATCTACCTATCGGAAACTCTTAGGGTGATCCGAATTCCACAGGTCGAGTCGGCCATCGAATCCGATACTCTAAACAGCTAGGGAGGTGCACGATGGTCGATTCCGAAAGCTCGGATCCCGCCGCCGCGGAAGTGCCTCCGGGCGAGCAATCACGTGATGACTCGACGGTCCACTACGGGGATGAGTTCGGGGCGCAGCTTGCTGCGCTCGATGGGGATGTCTCGGCTGAGGAGCTCGAGGCGATCGCCGCGCTGCCGTCGCGCTCCGCGCTGCTCGTGGTTCGCCGCGGGCCAAACATCGGGGCCCGTTTCTTGCTCGATGCGGACGTGACCACGGTCGGCCGTCATCCCGAAGCGGACATTTTCCTCGATGACGTGACTGTCTCCCGTCGGCACGCGGAGTTCACCAGGCACGGTTCAACCTTCCAGGTCAAAGATCTCGGGTCGCTCAACGGCACGTATTTCGACGGGGTACGAATCGACACTGCCCTGCTCAGTGATGGAGCCGAGGTGCAGGTCGGCAAGTTCCGACTCACCTTCTACGCATCCAGGCTTGATCTCGCGTACCTGGCTGGCCTGTAGTGGCCCGCCTCGCCACCCAGCCAAGGACGGCTGGGAGCACAAGTCTCTTGAGCATTGGCCAGGTGCTCGCCAAGCTCAACCCCGAGTTCCCCGACTTGACGCCCTCGAAGCTGCGCTTCCTCGAAGAACGCCAACTCGTGGCGCCTGCCCGCACCGAATCGGGCTATCGCAAGTTCTCGTCCACCGACATGGACCGACTGCGGTTCGTGCTGACCATGCAGCGCGACCACTACCTGCCGCTCAAGGTGATCAGGGGATACCTCGGCGAGTTGGACGCGGGCCGCACTCCCGAGCTTCCCGGGGGCACGATCGCCGCGCCATCCATGCTCTCGTCCGAGCGCAAGTTCAAGCGCGACGAGCTGATCCGCGAGGCGGGCGCCAATGCGATGCTGCTTGGGGATGCGATAAGCGCCTCCCTCATCATGCCGGCCGATCTCTTCGGCGAAGACGCGCTGGCGGTGCTCACGTCGTTGGTCGAACTGCAGCGCTCAGGAATCGAGCCGCGTCACCTGAGGGGGTTCCGCGCCGCCGCCGAGCGTGAACTCGGCCTCATCGAGAACGCCCTCATGCCGGTGGCCAGGCGTAAGGATGCCTCGAGTCGGGCCCGCGCGGCGGAGATGGCACGCGAGATTGCCGGGCAGTTGGAAATTGTTCGGAGCAGTCTCATCCGATCCGCCCTCAGCCGGCTGGATTCGTAGTACCGTCGGAAGACCGAGGGGATGTCGGCGACAGGCAGGTGTCCCCGGAGCGGTACCCCCCGTTTCGACACGCCAAGGCAATGTCATTGATCGCCATGAGAGCCGTGGGTACCGTGGGGTTACACGAAACATTAAGTGTGAACTTCAACTTGAAGGTTAGGGCCAGCAATGAGTGAGACTGAACTCAGCCGTAGCGACGATTCGCGTTACGACCTCGGCCTCCTCTTCACCGACGGAATGCCCGAACTGGATGCCGATGCCGGTTACCGGGGAGCGATCGCGGCCCGCGCGGCCGGCATCAGCTACCGCCAGTTGGACTACTGGGCCCGCACGCAACTCGTCGAGCCGACTGTGCGCGGCGCGGCAGGCTCGGGGTCGCAGCGCCTCTACGGATTCCGCGACATCCTCGTGCTCAAGCTCGTCAAGCGACTGCTCGACACCGGAATTTCGCTGCAGCAGATCCGCGTCGCGGTCAACCAGCTTCGCGAGTCAGGCATCAGCGACCTCGCCCAGACCACCCTCATGAGTGACGGCGCGAGCGTCTACCTCTGCACATCGAGTGACGAGGTCATCGACCTGGTCAGCCGCGGCCAGGGCGTCTTCGGCATCGCCGTCGGCAAGGTTCTCCGCGAGGTCGAGCACGACCTCGTCGAACTCGACTCGGTCAAGGGCGAAGACCCGATGGACGAGCTCGCGCGCCGCAGGGCCGTCCGCGCCTCATAGCTGCGCCCAGCAGCTGTAGCACTCCGCGGCCCGGGCACCCCCGGCCCTTTTCATTATTCAGGACCCCGTGATGCGGATGTCACTGAAGTCAACAAACGAGACCCCGTGCGCCCCACGAAGCACTTCTGCCACGCGAAGTCCTGAATAGTGAAGTGGAACCGGATGCGGGCGCGAGCGCGTCTCGTCGGGCTACGCGGGCTCGTTGGCGAATTCGCCGATTCGCGCGGTGCGCATGACCCGCTCGAGCAATTGGTCGAAGTTGCGGGCCATCTCCTGTGCGCTCTCGCCCGGCCAGACATGCAGGGGCTTCGCGGCGCCCTGTGCCTGCTGCAGGGACGTGCGCTCAGGAAGCTGAGGTGACAGCACGAGCGGGCCGAACATGTCGCGCAACTCTTTGATGCGGAACTGGTGCTCGAGCGACTGCACGCGCAGCCGGTTGACGATGATGCCCAGCGGCTGGAGCCGGGGGGAGAGCCCGCGGCGGATCTCTTCGATCGCGCGCAGTGCGCGGTCGGCCGCGGCAACCGAGAACAGGCCAGGCTCGGTGACGATCGTCACCCGGTCGCTTGCGGCCCAGGCGGTGCGCGTCAGCGCGTTGAGCGAGGGGGCGCAGTCGATGAGTACCAGGTCGTAGTCCGCCTCGACGTTGGCCAGGGCCTCCTCGAGCTTCCAGATGTCACGGATGCTGGGGTGCGGCCCGTCGAAATTGATGGCGGAAGGCGAGCCGACCAGCACGTCCACCTTGCCGGGACGACCCTTGGTCCACCCGCTCGGTGCGATTGCCGCCCGCACGATCTTTTCTTTGGGGGAGGCGAGCACGTCGGCGACATTGAGGTGACCGGCGATGTCGATGTCCATGCCGGTCGAGACATCCGACTGGGGATCGAGGTCGACGACCAAGGTCCTGAGGCTGCGAGCGAATGCGGCTGAGGCGAGCCCGAGCGTCACCGTGGTCTTTCCCACGCCTCCCTTGAGGGAGCTGACGCTAAGTACATGCACGAGTAGCGACGATACCCTCACTACTGTTAAACAACCTAAATCTTGCCCCCTTTTGGAAGCCTGCGTGGGCAATTGCCAGTGTTCTCGCACCCTAGGCTGGGAAGCGTCGAAAGGACCGGATGTTCACGAAGATTCTCGTAGCCAACCGAGGCGAGATCGCCATTCGAGCCATGCGCGCAGCCTACGAACTGGGCGCCAAGACCGTGGCGGTCTTCCCCTATGAGGATCGCAACTCAATGCATAGGTTGAAGGCCGACGAGGCCTACCAGATCGGCGAGAAGGGGCATCCGGTCAGGGCCTACCTCGACGTTGAGGAGATCATCCGCGTGGCCAAGGAGTCGGGCGCGGACGCGATCTATCCCGGCTACGGCTTCCTCTCGGAGAACCCCGACCTCGCCCAGGCTGCGGCCGAAGCCGGCATCACCTTCATCGGCCCGCCCACCCGCGTGCTCGAGATGGCAGGCAACAAGGTCACGGCAAAGGAGCACGCCATCGAGGCGGGCGTGCCCGTGCTCAAGTCGACCCCGGCATCCAGGGACATCGAGGAGCTGCTCGCCGGGGCCGACGAGATCGGGTTCCCGATCTTCGCCAAGGCGGTCGCGGGCGGCGGCGGGCGCGGCATGCGCAGGGTCGAGACGAAGGATGCCCTGCGCGGCGCCCTCGAAGAGGCGATGCGCGAGGCAGACAGCGCGTTCGGTGACCCCACGATGTTCCTCGAGCAGGCAGTCGTCCGCCCCCGGCACATCGAGGTGCAGATTCTCGCCGACTCACAGGGTGAGACCGTGCACCTGTTCGAGCGCGACTGCTCGGTGCAGCGCCGGCACCAGAAGGTCATCGAGATCGCTCCAGCTCCGAACCTCGACGAGAGCGTGCGGCAGGCCATGTACCGCGACGCGATCGCGTTCGCCAAGTCGATCAAGTACGAAAACGCCGGCACTGTTGAATTCCTGCTCGATACCGCGGGTGCCCGCAAGGGGCAGCACTTCTTCATCGAGATGAACCCGCGCATCCAGGTCGAGCACACGGTCACCGAGGAGGTCACCGACGTCGACCTGGTGCAGTCGCAGATGCGGATCGCGTCGGGGGAGAGCCTCGAGCAACTCGGGCTCCAGCAGCAGAACCTCCACCTGCGTGGTGCTGCGCTGCAGTGCCGCATCACGACGGAGGACCCGGCGGCGGGGTTCAGGCCCGACACCGGCAAGATCACGACCTACCGTTCGCCGGGCGGTGCTGGCATCCGGCTCGACGGCGGCACCGTCTCGGCGGGGGCGCAGGTCTCGCCATACTTCGACTCGATGCTGGTCAAGATGACCTGCCGCGGTCGCGACTTCACCGCAGCGGTGGTGCGGGCCAGGCGCGGCCTTGCCGAATTCCGGTTGCGGGGGGTGACCACCAACATCCCGTTCCTGCAGGCTGTGCTGGATGACGCCGACTTCGTCGCAGGCGACCTGAGCACGTCGTTCATCGAGGAGCGGCCGTGGCTCGTGCGGGGACACCAGTCCAAAGACCGCGGCACGAAGGTGCTCACTTGGCTCGCGGATGTCACGGTCAACCAGCCCAACGGGTCTGGCATCGGTCTCATCAGCCCGTCGCTCAAGCTCCCGGTCGTCGACCTTGAGGCGGCAGCACCCGCCGGCTCGCGCCAGCGGCTGCTCGAGTTGGGACCGGCGGGGTTCGCGGCGGCACTGCGCGCCCAGACGCCCCTCGCCGTCACGGAGACCACCTTCCGCGATGCCCACCAGTCCCTGCTCGCCACGCGCGTGCGCACGAAGGACCTCGCCGCAGTCCTGCCACACGTCGCGCGGCTCACCCCACAGTTGTTCTCCATCGAGGCCTGGGGTGGCGCGACCTACGACGTCGCCCTCCGCTTCCTCAACGAAGACCCGTGGGAGCGGCTGGCGACGATCCGCGAGGCACTGCCCAACATCGCCATCCAGATGCTTCTGCGCGGTCGCAACACCGTGGGCTACACGCCCTACCCGACCGAGGTCACCGATGCGTTCGTGAAAGAGGCGACGGCCACCGGGGTCGACATCTTTCGGATCTTCGACGCCCTCAACGACGTGGAGCAGATGCGCCCGGCCATCGAGTCGGTCCTCGCGACGGGGACGGCGGTCGCCGAAGTAGCGCTGTGCTACACCGCAGATCTGCTCGACCCCGCCGAGACGCTCTACACCTTGGACTACTACCTGAACCTCGCCGAGCAGATGGTCGAAGCCGGTGCCCACATCCTCGCGATCAAAGACATGGCCGGCCTGCTGCGCGCCGAAGCGGCCTTCCGGCTCGTCACGGCCCTGCGCGAGCGTTTCGACCTGCCAGTACACGTCCACACCCACGACACGGCCGGGGGCCAGCTGGCGACCCTGCTGGCGGCTTCCAGGGCCGGTGCAGATGCGGTGGATGTCGCGAGCGCACCGATGGCGGGAACGACCAGCCAGCCCTCGGCATCCGCCCTGGTCGCCGCCCTCGCTCACACCGAACGGGACACCGGGATCTCGCTGCAGGCGGTCTCCGACCTTGAGCCCTACTGGGAAGCGGTGCGGCACATCTACAAACCGTTCGAGTCTGGCCTTCCCGGCCCTACCGGTCGGGTTTACAAGCACGAGATCCCTGGTGGGCAGCTCTCCAACCTTCGCCAGCAGGCGATCGCGCTGGGCCTGGCCGACCACTTCGAGAAGATCGAGGACCTGTACGCGGCGGCCAACCGCATCCTGGGTCGGCCGCCGAAGGTGACGCCGTCGTCGAAGGTGGTGGGCGACCTCGCCCTCGCCCTGGCCGCGGTGGATGCCGACCCCGCCGATTTCGAGAAGAACCCGGACCGGTACGACATCCCGGATTCGGTTATCGGGTTCATGGCGGGCGAGCTCGGCGAACTGCCCGGCGGCTGGCCGGAGCCGTTCCGCACCAAGGTGCTGAAGGGGCGCAACGTCAAGATCGGTGTAGAGCCGATCACGGCCGAAGACAGCGCAGCCCTCGAGGTGCCGGGCGTCGAGCGGCAGGCGACCCTCAACCGGCTGCTCTTCGCCGCGCCCACCAGGGCCTTCGAGCAGGGCCGCGAGACGTACGGCGACCTGTCGGTGCTCGACACGACGGACTACCTCTACGGCTTGCGCCAGGGTGTCGAGCACATTGTGGAGATCGACAAGGGCGTGAAGCTCTTCGTGGGCCTGGAGGCCATCGGTCACGCCGACGATCGCGGCATCCGCACCGTCATGGCGACCCTCAATGGCCAATCGAGGCCGATCTCGATCCGCGACCGGTCGATCAAGGTCGACATCAAGGCTGCGGAGAAGGCCGATCCCGAGAAGGTCGGGCAGGTCGCCGCTCCGTTCTCCGGCGTCGTGACGCTGCAGGTAGCCGAGGGCGATGTCGTGGCGGTCGGGCAGGCTGTGGCATCCATCGAAGCGATGAAGATGGAGGCTGGCATCACGGCGAGCGTCGCGGGCAAGGTCAAGCGGCTGGCGATTGCACGCACCCAGCAGGTGGATGCCGGTGACCTGCTCCTGGAGATCGACAGCGCCTAGCATCGGCGGCCCGGCGACACAACCCTGTGGGCGCTCGGCTAAGTGTCAGCAAGCCCTTTGGTAAACTCGGGTGTAACGCACTGAGAGGGATGCAGTCTTGACTACCAGGCGGGAATCGAACGGCACGGGTGCGCCCGGCGACCCATTGACACTCGATCGGATCACCCCGGTCAGCCCCATCGGCGAACTCACCTACACGGTTTCACTGCCGGTCGTGGTGCACGAGACCCCCGAGCATGAGGCCGCATTGGCCATCGCCGACGTCCCGGTGATGCCGGTGTACCTGGATGGCGCGGCCCCCGTCACGACTTCGGTCACGGTCATCCCACAGGCAGTCCTGACCATGCCCGACTTCGACTTTGGGCCCGTGATCCCTGCGCTGCCCGAGTCGGACGACGTCAGGGCCCGCCGACCGCGCCCTCGCCGTGACATGGCCCACGCCCCCGCGTCGGCGCCGAAGCGCACCGACCGTCACGTGCCCGAGACCAAGAAGCGTCGCCGTCAGCCACCAGAGGGGCTTCTGCAGAAACTGCTGTACGACGGCACCTTCCATCTGGTCAACGTCGGTGACTCCTACGCCGTGCGCCAACGCAAGGCACTCGAGGCGCGAATCGGGAGGCACTTCGACGACGGCACCCGGTTCATCCCCGTGCTCTCGCGCAAGGGCGGCGTCGGCAAGACGACAGTCGCGACCCTCATGGCCATGGCCATGGCGGATGTCAGGGATGATCGGGTCATCGCGATCGATGCCAACCCCGATCGCGGAACCCTCGCCGAGCGCGTCACGAAGACCACCAGGTCAACGGTGCGTGATGCCGTCAAGCGCGCCGACGCGATCTCAGAGTTCGACGATTTCAGGGCCCTGATCTCTCGCGACGAGACCGATCTCGACGTGCTCGCGTCTGGCACCGACCCAGCCATCTCCTCGCCATTCGGCGCGAAAGAATTCAACGTCGTCGCCGACCTGGCCGAACAGTTCTACTCAGTCGCCATCACCGATGGGGGCGCGGGTCTGGTCGATGCGGCGACGAAGGCGGCACTCGAGCGTGCCGACACCGTCGTTATCGTCTCGGGCGGCAGTGTGGACGAAGCTCGTGTCGCATCGGAGACCCTGACCTGGCTGGAGACCAATGGCTACGCGGAGCTGGCCAGCAATGCTGTCCTTGCCCTCAATACCGCGACCAACGGCACCAACCTCATGAAGGTCGAGGAGATCGAAGCCCACTTCGCGCCGCGCGTGCGCGAGATAGTCCGCATCCCGTACGACCCGATGCTTGCAACCGGCTCCGTCATCCACTACCGCGAATTGAAGCCTTTCACGCGTGAGGCCGCACGAGACTTGGCCGCCCTTGTTGTCGACGGACTCCCGTCGCGCCGGGACGCCTGACTCCATGGCGGAACGCCAGATCCGTCTCTTCGGCGACCCAGTATTACGCTCCATCTGCGATCCCATCCGACTCGGCGACCCCCGCGCCGCAGTGCTCGTGGCCGACCTTCTTGAAACCGTGCAGCTGCCCGGGCGCGCGGGCCTGGCGGCGAACCAGATCGGTGTCGGGATGCGCGCGTTCAGCTACAACATCGATGACGAGGTCGGATACCTCATCAACCCCGTCATCGCGGAACTCTCCGGAGAACCCGAACTAGTCGACGAGGGATGCCTCTCGGTGCCCGGTTTCTACTTCCCCAGGATGCGCCACCCCTATGCCCGCGCGGAGGGCGTCGACCTGGCAGGCAACCCCGTGGAGCTCAGCGGCACGGGGCTGATGGCCCAGGCGCTGCAACACGAGGTGGATCACCTCGACGGGCACCTCTTCATCGAGGGACTGGCACCCGAGGTCAAGCGCGAGGCCATGCGGCTGATCCGTCTCGCTCCCTGGTACTAGTCGCGGCCGCTCGGGTTCCGTTCTGGAGCGCTTCCGGGTGCGACCGAAGCGGTCCGAAACCGAACCCCCCGCCCGCCCCACGAGCTACTGGCTGATCGAGATGCCTTCGGTAGTCGGCGCGCCGACGTACATGCTGTCGATGACGTCAGCGAAATCTTTCAAGATGACGTTGCGCTTGATCGAGAGCTTTGGCGTGAGGTGTCCACTGGCCTCGGTGAGGTCGGTCTCAAGGATGTGGAACTTGCGAATCGACTCTGCTCTCGAGACGTTCGCGTTCGCGGCATCCACCGCCTTCTGCACCTCGGCGATGACCTTCGGGTCTTGGGCGGCCTGCTCGACGGTCATGGCTTCGAGCCCATTGTTCTTGAGCCAGCTGGGCAGCATCTCCTCGTCAAGGGTGATGAGCGCGGAGATGAAGGGCTTTTGGTCGCCGCAGACGATCACTTGGCCCACGATCGGATTGGCCCTGATCGGGTCTTCGAGAGTGGCGGGGGAGACCTTCTTGCCCCCCGCGGTGGCGATGATCTCTTTCTTGCGACCGGTGATCTCGAGGTAGCCGTCGTCATCGATCGTGCCGATGTCGCCGGTGCGGAACCACTCGCCATCGAACGACTCCGCCGTCGCCTGCTTGTTGTTCCAGTAGCCCGCGAAGATGTCGATGCCTTTGGCCTGGATCTCTCCGTCATCGGCGATGCGCACGGAAACCCCAGGCAGCGGCGGCCCGACTTTGCCGATCTTGAAGTTGGACGGCACGTTCACCGAGATGGGTGCCGTCGTCTCGGTCAGCCCGTAACCCTCGAGAATCGTCAGCCCCAGGCTGCGGTAGAAATGGCCAAGCCGCAGGCCGAGCGGGGCCGACCCGGAAACCGCATACTTCACGCGACCACCGAGCGCCTCGCGGATCTTCGAGAGGACGAGCCGGTCGAACAGGGCGAACTGCAGCTTGAGCCCTAGTGGAACGTGGCCGGCATCGAGCGCCTTCGAGTGCGCGATCGCGACGGCAGCGGCCTTGCGGAAGATGTTTCCCTTGCCACCGGACTCCGCTTTCTGCTCGGAAGAGTTGTACACCTTCTCGAAGACGCGCGGCACCGCGAGCAGGAAGGTGGGGCGGAAGGATCCCATCGACGGGAGCAGAAGTTTTGTGTCGGGCTGATGCCCAACCTTGACCCCGCCGTGAATGGCCAGCACGGCGATGAACCGGGCGAACACGTGGGCCATCGTGATGAACAACAGCGTGCTCGACTCGGTGTTGATCACCTCGGGGATCGCCTCGCGGGCATTGCGGGTCAATTCGACGAAATTGGAATGGGTGAGGATGCAGCCCTTGGGCTTGCCCGTCGTGCCGGAGGTGTAGATGAGGGTTGCGAGGTCGGAGCCCTTCGCGATCTTGCGCCTGCGCTCGATCTCCTCGTCTTTGATCTTGGTGCCGCCCTTGACCAGCTTGTCAAGATCACCGAGCTCGATCTGCCACTTGTGTCGGACAGCGGGCACGTCTGCCGCAATCTCGTCAAAACGGGAGAAGTGCTCGGCGCTCTCGGTGATGATTCCCACGGCACCGGAGTCGGACAGTTCCCAGAGGATCTGGGCGGGGGCTGACGTCTCGTAGATGGGAACCAGCACCGCGCCTGCGAACCAGGCACCGAAATCGATGAGGGTCCACTCATAGCGGGTCTTGCACATCATGCCGATCTTGTCGCCCGGCTCGATTCCGGCGGCGGCGAAGCCCTTCGCCAGGGCGATGACCTGGGCGAGAAACTCTGACGCCGTGACATCCTTCCAGCCACCGTCATCGGTGGGGAGGGCGAACAATGCGAGGTCTGGAGTGGCCTTGACCCGGTCGATCAGCAGGTCGGTCGTGTTGGCGTTGGGCTCAGCCTTGACCATGGCGGGAACATCGAACTCTTTCACGGCAACTCCTTCGGCACCGGTTGGGCTGGTTCAGCCATTCTACTGCGCAGAGCCAGGGGCTGATCGGGTATTCGGAGCCGAGCGCCGCTCGGTAGGCTCGACCATCGTGCATGCCATAGGAATAGACATCGGTGGAACAAAGATCGCGGGCGCGCTCGTGTCTGAGACTGGCGAGATGATCACCGAAGCCCGGGTTGCCACCCCCGCCGGAGACTCGCAGGCGATCATCGATGCCGTCGTCAACATGGTGGAGCGTCTGGCCGTCGGGCACGAGGTCGTTGCGGCGGGCGTTGCCGCACCGGGGTTCATCGACACGGCCCAGTCGACCGTCTACTACACGCCGAATATCAGCTGGCGCAATGAACCCCTGCGCGAGCGGCTACTCGAGCGACTTTCGCTGGACATCACCATCGACAATGACGCCAATGCCGCGGGCTGGGCCGAGTTCAGGTTCGGCGCCGGTCGTGGGGTGGCCGACATGACGATGCTCACGATCGGCACTGGCGTAGGCGGGGCGATCGTCACGGGAGACCGGCTGTTCCGCGGCGGATTCGGAGCTGGTGCCGAACTCGGGCACCTGAGGGTGGTTCCGGATGGCCTGCCCTGCGGATGCGGCGCACGAGGGTGCATCGAGCAGTACGGTTCAGGCCGCGCCCTGCTTCGCATGGCGAACGAGATCGCAGATGTTGGCGGCATCGGTCTCGCCCTCGCCGACGCTCGCCGCGAGCACGGCGCTCTGGACGGCGACATCGTGGGATCTCTGATCGCCGCAGGCGACCTGGGGGCGCGGCATGCGCTCGAACAACTTGGCCGCTGGCTCGGCCAGGCCTGCGCATCCCTCAGCGCTGTCCTCGACCCCCAGGTCTTCGTCTTCGGTGGCGGAGTCGCCGCCTCCGGCGACCTGTTGCTCGATCCGGTTCGCGAGGCGTATCGTCAGCACCTTCCCGCGCGCGGTTACCATCCTGAGCCGGATTTCGTCATCGCCGAACTAGTCAACAACGCCGGCGTGGTGGGTGCTGCCGATCTGGCACGCCTCCATTCGCGGGCCCGCGAGTAGAGTGGGCCTTTCCGGCCGGAGGGGGTGAGCGATGTTCTACTGGTTCATGAAGAATCTCGTGGCTGGCCCGATCCTCAAGACGGTCTTCAGGCCCTGGGTGACTGGCCTCGACAATATCCCGAAGAATGGCGGAGTCATCCTGGCCAGCAATCACCTGTCGGTGATCGATTCGGTCATCCTTCCGCTCGTGATCGATCGGCGCATTTTCTTCCTCGCCAAGAGCGACTATTTCACCGGTCGCGGTTTCAAGAACTGGGCGATCAAGCACTTCCTTCTGGGCACCGGGATGCTGCCGATCGATCGCTCGGGCGGCAAGGCCTCCGAGGCATCCCTCAACACCGGCCTCGCTGTGGCTGCCCGCGGCGAGGTGCTGGGTATCTACCCGGAGGGCACCCGCAGCCCCGACGGCAGGATGTATCGCGGTCGCACCGGAGTTGCCAGGATGATCCTTGAGGGACACGTGCCTGTGGTTCCGGTGGCAATGGTGGGCACGGAGAAGGTCATGCCGATCGGTAGCAAACTTCCCAAGGTGCGCCGCATCGGGATCATCTTCGGCGAACCCCTCGACTTCAGTCGCTTCGAGGGCATGGAGAGCGATCGCTTCATCCTGCGCGCGGTGACCGACGAGATCATGTACGAACTCAGCCGCATCAGCGGACAGGAATACGTTGACGTCTATGCGAGTTCGGTCAGGGAGAAGATGGGTTCCCGGCGCAGCTAGGCTAGCTAGCTGGCCCCCACTCATCTGCGCACCAAAGGAACCCCCGTGGTTGACCCGTCAGAACCCGTCGTGCTCGCCGATCCCGCAGTGATCGACGGCCTCGACCACTGGCGCACGCTTCCGATCAAGCAGCAGCCCGAGTGGCCGGATGCCGACGCCGTCGGCGCGGCATCGGCGAAGATCGCGACCCTGCCGCCGTTGGTGTTCGCCGGTGAGGTGGACATCCTCCGCGAGCGCCTCGCGCGGGCGGCGCGCGGTGACGCGTTCCTGCTGCAGGGCGGCGACTGCGCCGAGACGTTCGCGGGCGCCACCGCGCAGAATATCCGCGATCGGGTCAAGACGATCCTGCAGATGGCGGTCATCCTCACCTATGGCGCATCGAAGCCGATCGTGAAGATGGGCAGGATGGCGGGGCAGTTCGCCAAGCCGCGATCGAGCGACACTGAGACCCGCGGCGACGTCACGTTGCCGGCCTACCGTGGCGACATCGTCAACGGCTACGACTTCACCCCAGAGTCGAGGCGGGCCGATCCCGCGCGACTGGTCGAGGGCTACCACACCTCGGCATCAACGCTAAACCTTGTTCGCGCGTTCACCCAGGGTGGTTTCGCCGACCTGCGCCAGGTGCACTCCTGGAACAAAGGCTTCGCGTCAAACCCGGCCAACCACGCCTACGAGCAGGTGGCGGGCGAGATCGACCGTGCCATCAAGTTCATGGAGGCCGCCGGGGCCGACTTCGACGAACTCAAGCGGGTCGAGTTCTACTCGAGCCACGAGGGCCTGCTGATGGACTACGAGCGCCCGATGACCCGCATCGATTCGCGCACCGGCACCCCCTACAACACGAGCGCCCACTTCCTCTGGATCGGGGAGCGCACCCGCGACCTTGACGGCGCCCACGTCGACTACTTCTCCCGCGTGCGCAACCCGATCGGCGTCAAGCTCGGCCCTTCGACGAGCGCCGACGAGATGGAACGCCTGATCGACAAACTCGACCCTGAGCGTGAGCCCGGCCGCCTGACCTTCATCACCCGGATGGGAGCGGGCAAGGTGCGCGACGCGCTGCCGCCGCTCCTGGAGGCGATCAAGGGCATGGATGCCACGCCGCTCTGGGTCACCGACCCGATGCATGGCAACGGACTCACCACCCCCAACGGCTACAAGACGCGGCGCTTCGATGACGTCGTTGACGAGGTGAAGGGATTCTTTGAGGCCCATCGGGCGGCCGGTACCTACCCGGGCGGCATCCACATCGAGCTGACCGGCGACGACGTGACCGAGTGTCTGGGCGGTTCCGAGCAGATCGACGAGGCGACCCTCGCGACGCGCTACGAGTCGCTCTGCGACCCACGACTCAACCACATGCAGTCGCTCGAACTCGCCTTCCTGGTCGCCGAGGAACTCACCGCAATCTAGCCGCCGCCGTTGGCGGGCCTAATGTCAGCCGCGGATGGTCACGGTCGAGCCGCGCTTGGCCATCTCGCCACCGGCCGGGTCCTGGCTCTTGACGACGGCGGGCGGGAAGCTCCAGAAGGCCTCAGGGATCGACGGAGCGTCCACGACCACGACGAAGCCGAGGCCTTCGAGTTGCTCTTTCGCGGCCTGGATGTTGTCGCCGACGACATCCGGAACCTGCACCAGGTCGGGACCGCGTGAGATCACCAGGTGGACTGTGTCGCCCTCTCGAATCGCAATGGCGGTGCCGTTGGCGTCGACGTTGGGTTCGATTCCGGCGACGAGGCCCGCTGTGCAGTCGCTGAAATCCTGCTTGCCGGGTTGAGCAGTCAGGTTGACGCCAGCGAGGATCTGGGTGGCGTCGGCGACCGACTTGCACGTGACATCCGGAAGCGGCCCGGATGACACGATGAGGCTGACCGGCTGCCTGTCTCCGTAAGTGCCCGCTGCGAGAATGGATGCCCCATTCGCGCCCAGCACGTCGAGCACGAGCCCCTTCGCGACTGTGCCGTCGAACTGATGGAACGTGTCTTTGAGGGTGAACGGGGCGGCCTTGATGGCCGCCTTCGCTTCATCCTCAGTCATGCCGGCGAACGCGGGAACGGTGATCGGCTTAGGCCCGGTGGAGATGAGCAGCTGCACCTTGGCGCCGTGTGCGACGAAGGTGCCGATGGCGGGGTCGGTGTCTGCCACGGCGCCGACGGGCACCGTGGGGGAGTCGATGCTGCCCGTCGTCGGGTCCACCTTGAGGCCGAGCTCGGTGAGCTTGGCGGTGGCTTGTTGTACGGTCATCCCGGCTAGCGAGCCCGGGATACCCACGCGCGAGCCGGGACCCGCCCCGAAGTACCAGCCGGTCCCCGCCGCCAGCGCGACGAGCACCACGACGAGGGCGACGAGCCATCGGCCCGTGCGACGGCGCTTCTGGGCGTTGAGCGTGAGGGCGGCGGTGTGATCTGTAACGAGGGATGCAGCGGCGGCAGGCCTACTCCCACGCGAGCCCAGCACCTGGGTCGCCGCAGTCGAGCTGCCTCCTGGCGCGGGTAGCCCGTCCGTCTGCTGGGCGCCGGGGAGCTGTGCGCTCGGCATCACCATGGTGCGCTGGGTGGGCACCGAGCCGGTCTTCGCGGGCAGGGCGGTCATGAGCTGGCTGTGGGTTTCGAACAACTGGTCGAGCATCGCTCGGGCATCCCGCGGCCGCTGGTCGGGATCGCGAGCCGTGGCCCAGAGCACGAGTTCGTCGAGCTCTGCGGGCACCTTCGGGTTCTTCGAACTGGGGCTCGGCACCGCGTCATTGGCGTGCTGGTAGGCAATCTGCATGGGCTGTTCGCCTTTGAACGGCTGTTCGCCCACGAGCATCTCGTACATCATGATGCCGAGCGCGTAGATGTCGCTGCGGGTGTCGGCGATGCCTCTCGTGACGAGCTCGGGGGAGAGGTACGCGATGGTGCCGAGCAGCGCGGCTCCTGTCGCCGTGTTCGCGGTCGCCGCCCGAGCCAGCCCGAAATCGCCGATCTTGATGCGGCCGTCGTCGGCCAGCAGCACATTCTCGGGCTTCAGGTCGCGATGCACGATGCCGGCTTTGTGGGCGGCGGCGAGGCCGGCGAGCACCGCCTCCATGATGTCGAGGGTCTGCTCGGTGGTGAGTATGTGGTGCTCTTGAAGCAGGTCGCGCAGGGTGATTCCCGGCAGGTACTCCATCACCAGGTAGGCCATGTCGGTGTCCTGGCCCTGGTCGAAGACGTTGACGACGTTCGGGTGCGCGAGCCGAGCCGCCGAGCGTGCCTCCTGGATGAAGCGTTCCTTGAACTTGCTGTCGTCGGCGAGGTGTCCGTGCATGACCTTGATGGCCACCCGACGTTCGAGGCGCAGGTCGGTCGCGAGGTAGACGGTGGCCATGCCGCCGCGGGCGATGCGCGATCGGATCTGGTACCGACCGTCGAGAAGACGGCCGATCATCGGGTCCGTGCCGTTGACGCTCACTGTTTTAGTCTAAAGTTTGCCGCTGGGAAGACCGGCACCAGACACGGCACGCGGCGAAGGTCGGGAGCTATCCCGTTGGGCCTATCCCAACGCGGCGAGCCAGGCTCTCGCCGATGACTCCCACTTGGCGTAGGCGTCTGGGTATGCCGAGATCTGCACACGCTGGGCGGCCTCCGTGACCGACATGGACTGCCAGCCGCCGATGTCGAGAAGCCCGCGGGTGTTGCCGGCGTTGGGATTGTTCGGCCCGCCATAGAAAAGCCTGGCCGCGTAGTCCGGGGTCGTGAGTTGGTCGACAGAACCCCAACCGGCGCTCGGTCGCTGCTGGAATAGGCCCACCGAGTCGAGGTCGCCCCAGCTGATGTTGCGCATGCTCGACTCCTGCATTGCCGTGGCGAGCGCGATGACGATTCCGTAGTCGGGCACCCCGAGTTCACGGCCGACCTGGATGATGATGCTCGCGTTGGCCTGCATGTCGCCATCGAGATAGGCGACCGAACCATCGGATGCGGGCGCGACAGTCCCGCCCGGGATGACAAGAACGTGGCCGGTGAAGATCACGCTCGACCAGTCGAGACCGTTCGCATCGAGCAGGGACTGCGTGGACAGTCCGAACCGGGCGGCGATCGCCGAGAGCGTGTCACCGGACTGGATGGTGTAGCTGCCATTCGCGGGTGCCGGGGGCGGCGGCGCTGCGGGAGCTGGGGCTGGAACCACGACCGGCGTCGCGACGGGAGTCTCGGCCACCGGAGACGCCCCGATCGGGCCTTCGTCTGACGTGGGTTCCGCGACCAAGGCGACGGGAGGGTCGGCCGGCTCTGGTGAGGGCGTACCCGGCCCGATCAGGCCCGGGATCGCGATCGTCTGGCCCGGGTAGATGATGCTTGCCCAGCCCAGGCCGTTCGCGGTCAGTACCGAAAGGGTCGATACCCCGAAACGGTCGGCAATGGCACTGATCGTGTCTCCGGAGACGATGGTGTACCTGCCGCTCGGCGTCGCGTCTGCGGGCACCTCGACTATTGACTCGAGGCCATTGGTGAGCTTGAGCTGCTGGCCGGGGAAGATCATCGACGACCAGCCGAGGCCGTTGAGCGCGAGCACCGAGGCGGTGGACAGGCCGTAGCGGGCGGCGATATCGCTCACGGTGTCCCCGGCGGCGACGCGGTAGCTCGCCGGTGCGGCGAGGGTTGCGGGGGCGGCGAGGGACGCAGGGGCGGAGGATGCGGGGGTGACGACTGCCGCGGCATCCCGAACCGACTTGCGGGACTCGGATGCCGCATCCTTCGGTTTGGCAGGCTTCGCGTTGGCCGCCTCAACGGGTGCAGTGAGGTTCAGTGTCATGGCCGCCATGGACCCGACGAGCAGGATCGGCACGGTGTTGAACATGCTCTTGGCGAGGCGACCGCGATCACGCTCAGAGAAGTGTGACTCGGTCGGGCCTGGCGCGCTCGGCACCAGACCGGCGAAGACCGATCGAGCTTTGCGGCCCGCGTCGTCCGTAGTTTGTGCACTCATTGCGACATCCGTCCTGCTCCCGGCCCCGAGAAGGTGATGCGTGCCCCCGCAGGCCAGCCTCAGGACAAACGTGACACAGATGTCATGTCGTGTCAATTAGTGGGGTGCAAGGGATTTGAATTTACATGTTGGAAACATATGGGTGCCGGAGGCGTTGATCTCGATCGGGGTACACGCATGGCAGGCTTGATCCCGTGACTGAAACACCGGCTGTGACCTGGCTGACGATTCCTGACCTGACCGAGCGACTGGGGCTCAAGGTCAGCCAGGTGCGTCGTCTCATCGAGGATCGTTCGCTGCTGGCCAAGAAGATCGACGGGGTTTGGCAGGTTCCCGAGTTTTTCATCGTCGACGGTGAGCCCATGCGTGAGCTCAAGGGCACCCTCGTGGTGCTCGCCGATAGCGGCTTCAGTGACGAAGAGGCGATGAACTGGCTGTTGGGGCAAGAAGAGAGCCTGGGCGTAAGCCCGATCAGCGCGCTGCTCGCGGGTCGCAAGGCCGAGGTCCGCAGGGTCGCCCAAGCGCTGGGCTTCTGAGTTCGACTGCTCCGCCACTCTGCCCGGCTGGGCGACTTTCTAGGCTGCGTCACGCGTGAGCAGCACGGCGTTCCTATGCTGCGCGACGCGTGACAGTGTCGGCAAGCTGCACCAACTGGGTGCGGGCGGATGAGGCGATCGGCGCATCCGCGATCGCTTGCCGGGCGAGGCCGACGTTGTGCTCAATGATGCGCTCCACCTCGTCGACTGCGCCGCAATCGCGCAGCGCGGTGCGGATCATGTCCACCTGCTGCCCGTCGAGGTCGGAATCTCCCAGTAGTTCGTCGACCAGGCTGCGCAGGTGAGCAGGCAGGCGGGTGCGAGCCAGTGCGATCAACACCGTCCGCTTGCCTTCACGTAGGTCGTCGCCGGCGGGCTTGCCCGTGACGCCGGGGTCTCCGAACACGCCCAGCAGGTCGTCGCGTAGCTGGTACGCCACGCCGAGCGGGAGCCCGAATGCGCGCAGCGACGCGAGCTGGGCGATGCTCGCTCCGCCCAATGCCGCGCCGATCGCCAACGGAGCCTCGACGCTGTACTTTGCCGACTTGTAGACGATGACCCGGTGGGCCCGGGTCAAGGCATCAGACTCGGGATGCACCGACCAGGCGTTCTCCTCGAGGATGTCGAGAAACTGGCCTGCTGTGACCTCCGTGCGCATCAGGTTGAATTCGGTCCTGCCCGCCAGCGCCGCTGAGCGCTCGGTCAGCAGCCCCGTGCCCCGGTCGAAGAGCTCGTCGCTCCAGCCCAACAACAGGTCGCCCAGAAGCAGCGCGGCTGACTGGCCGAAGGCCTGCGGGCTGCCTGTCCATGAGCCTGTGCGGTGCAGCTTTTCGAAGAGTCGGTGGGCCGAGGGCAGTCCACGCCGGGTATCGGAGTTGTCCATGATGTCGTCGTGCACGAGGGCGGCGGCGTGGAAGACCTCCAGCGCCGCAGCTGCCTTCACTACTCCGGGGAGGTCGGCCGAGGCATCCAGGTCGGCAAGCGGGTCGAAGTCGTCGATCACACCACTCGTGGCTTGCCAGCCCCAGTAACAAAACAAGGCCCGGAATCGCTTTCCGCCGGAGAGGAAGTCGCGCGCGACATCGGTGAGCTGCGCAAGCTCCGGTGTGATGGCGGTGAGTTCGACGCTGCGCTCCGAAAGGAACTCGTCAATCTCCAGTTGAACTCGGTCAACTAACCGGGTACTCTCAGCCACCTGTCTAGCCTAGCCACGCCTACCGGGCGTACTATGAAGCTCTACGCACCAATCCCGAGCCTGAGGGGAACAGGATGCCACTTTCTGAGCAAGAGCAGCGCCTCCTGGAGGAGATGGAGCGCAGCCTCTACCAGAACGATGCCGACTTCGTGGCTACAGTTAATCCTCGCCGCGGCAAGACCAACTACACCGTGCTTGCCGTGGGTGTCCTGATCGGCGTGTTGGGCATCGCGACCCTCGTGACCGGCGTTGTGGTCAGGCAGCCCCTGGTGGGCGTGCTCGGCTTTGCGATCATGTTTGTCGGCGTGCTGCTTGCCGTTGCGCCGCCGCACCGTGCCGAGCACGTGAGCCAGCCGGTGTCTACCCCGACCGGGCGCAAGAGCCGTTCCGGCGGTTTCATGGACAGCCTCAACGATCGTTGGGACAAGCGCCAGGATGGGCGCAGCTAGTCCACTAAGCCTGCAAGAAAGAGGCCAGCCTTCGGGCTGGCCTCTTTTTTTGTGCTCTCGAGGAGTGAATGACTCCACTTCCCTCCACCTGTTCTGGCCGCTTGTTTCCTGAAGCTTTTCCCTACCGACGCCCCATTGGGGGCCAATCTAGCCTTGCGTGTGGTGGAAAGTGGAGTAAAGTGGGGCAAACCTGAATCCGGGCCGGAGACTGAGGGGAGGCTGCCGTGTTCCTTGGTACCCATGCCCCCAAGCTCGACGACAAGGGCCGAGTGATCCTCCCCGCCAAGTTCCGCGACGAACTCTCCGGCGGGCTAGTGGTCACCCGCGGTCAGGAGCGCTGCCTCTATGTCTTCAGCCAGCGGGAGTTCGAGGGGATCCACGACAAGATCCGCCAGGCATCCATCACCAGCAAGCAGAACCGCGACTTCCTGCGCCTCTTCCTCTCCGGGGCGAGCCAGGAGATACCCGATGGCCAAAACCGGGTGACGATACCTGCCAACCTCCGCGAGTTTGCCGGGCTCGAACGAGATCTCACCGTCATCGGGGCGGGCAACCGAGCCGAGATCTGGGATACCGCGGCCTGGAACAGCTACTACGAGAACGCAGAGTCCGACTTCGTCAACACCACGGAGGAGGTGATCCCGGGACTGTTCTGATCCTTTGGCGCTGACTCCCAGCCGGCATGCCCTGACACTCTTCCCCGATGTCAGGTCGACCGGATGGGGATCAGTGGCAAGGGCTCCGCCCGTGACCTATGGCCGACAACGACATTCATATCCCCGTGCTGCTCGAACGCAGCGTCGAGCTGCTCGCCCCGGCCCTGGGACGAGACGGTGCGGTGTTCGTCGACGCGACGTTGGGCATGGCGGGCCACGCCGAGGCGTTCCTCCAGCGATTCCCCGGGCTGACTCTGGTGGGCATCGATCGGGACCAGGATGCCCTCGCCATCGCCCGTGAACGCCTCGCCCCCTTCGTCGATCGAGTACACCTCGTGCACGCGGTCTACGACGAAATCGCTCACGTGCTGGCCGGGCTCCGGATCCCCAAGGTCTCGGGCATCCTGTTCGACCTCGGCGTCTCGTCGTTGCAGCTCGACCGGCTTGAGCGCGGGTTCTCATACTCGAAGGATGCCCCGCTCGATATGCGCATGGACGCGAGCGCGGAGCGCACCGCCGCAGTCATCCTCGCGACCTACAGCGAAATGGAACTGCGGCGCATCTTCTACGAATACGGGGACGAGAAACTCGCCCCGCGTTACGCCAGCCGCATCGTGCAGCGTAGGGACGAGCGTCCGCTCACCACTTCGGCACAGCTTGTCGAGCTCATCATCGCGGCGACCCCCGCGGCGGCGCAGCGCGCCGGACACCCCGCGAAGCGGGTATTCCAGGCACTGCGGATCGAAGTCAACCAGGAGCTCGCTGTGCTCGAGCGGGCGATACCCGCCGCCATCGACGCACTCGAGGTGGGCGGCCGCATGGTTGTGCTGGCCTACCAGTCGCTCGAAGACCGGATTGTCAAACGCGTGATACAGGCGCGCGCGGCATCCACCGCTCCACCTGGGCTGCCCATGGAACTGCCCGAACACCGGCCCGAGCTCAAGTTGCTCGTGCGCGGGGCAGAACTGGCCAGCGACGAGGAAAAGGCGCGCAATCCGCGGGCTACTCCCGTGCGTCTGCGGGCCGTCGAGAAGCTGCGGGAGGTGGCATGAGCAACCTCGCCTATGCGCCGAGCCGCCCCGCCGTGCGACCGTCGGTCCGCCCGGCCCCTCAAACACGCCCCTCCTCACCGCACGGCCGCCCGATCGCGAGCGATCGTGCGGAACCGGCGGCGTGGGCCCATATAGAAATCGTCACGACTCGCGCGCAGCGTAGAGCGCGACCGAAGGTCGCCTACGCCGTCGTCACGGTCGTGAGCCTCTTCGTGATTTTCGGGGCGCAATTGCTCCTGAGCATCGTCGTTTCTGAGGGCGCGTACCAGATCGCCTCCCTGCAATCGCAGGAGAAAGACCTCTTGCGCACACAGGGAGACCTCAGCGAGAAGTTCGACCTGCTGAGCTCGACGCAGCACCTCGCCGCGAACGCCGCGAAGCTCGGGATGGTGCCCAACGGCAGCCCGCTTTTCCTCAACCTCTCAACGGGTGCGGTCGCCGGCGCACCCGGGACCGTCGACCCGACGGGATGCGGCGGCGCCTGCAATCTCGTTGCGAACTCGCTGTTGACCGGCGTGCCGCTCACCGACCATGCCACGACACGAGCGCAGACTTCGACAGCGACCTCGTCGACGGCAGGAAACACGAAACCGTCGCAGTCGGGGTTCGTGAATGCGCTTCCCGCGCCGGTGACCCACTAGCGAGAGCAGAATCGTGAGAACGAAGCGCAGCAGGTTGAGGATCTCCCTCGCCATGGTCGCGATCTTCGCCATCGTCGGTGTCTTCGTCGTGCGACTCATCGACATCCAGATCGTGCAGGCGGCCGCCCTCAATGCCGAGTCCTACGACAAGCGTGCGCAGTCGCTGACCACCTACGGCACGCGCGGTGCCATCGTGGATGACAGCGGGGCGGTGCTCGCGGACAGCGTCGAGCGCTACGACATCACGGCATCCCCGAGCAGCGCTCTGTCGCGCTCCGACGTCAACGGTTCGGTGACGGCTGCCCTCGCCAAGGTCGCCGCGATCACAAAGCAAGACCCTGCGGTGCTCATGGCCGCCCTCACGGCCGACCCGGCGTCGGACTTTGCCTACCTCGACAAGGCTGTGACGCTCGAGGTGTACAAGGCCGTCGACAAGCTCAACATCCCGTGGGTGTACTTCGAGGAGCATCCCAGTCGCACCTATCCGAATGGGGCAATCGCGGGCAACCTCGTGGGCTTCATCGGCACCGACGGTCCACAGGCGGGCCTGGAGTTGAGTGAGAACAAAAAGTGTCTCGCCGCCACGAACGGAACGGCTACCTACGAGAAGGCCGAGGACGGCACGCGATTGCCCGGCAGCCTCGTGACCACCGACCTGCCCAAAAACGGGGGGACGCTCAAGCTCACCATCGACCGCGACCTGCAGTGGTACACGCAGCAGCGGATGATTCAGTCCGCGCAATCCCTCGGTGCCAGCTGGGCCACTGCGGTCGTCATCCGGGTCAAGGATGGGCACCTCATGGCGGTGGCGGATTATCCTTCGGTCGACCCGAACAACGTCGACGATGCTCCGAGGGATGCTCTCGGTTCACGGGCGTTCAGCACCCCGTATGAGCCCGGGTCGACGATGAAGGCGCTGACCGCGGCATCCCTGCTCGATGCGGGCGTGGTCACGCCGCTGTCGCAGGTGACGGCGCCCGGCCGCCTCTACCTCTCCGACGGCGGCTTCATCAAGGACTCGTTCTCGCACGACGACATCAACTACACCCTGGCTGGCGCGCTCGTCGATTCCTCCAACATCGCCGTCTCGCTGTTCTCGCAGACGCTACCCGCGCAGAAGCGCCACGACTACATGACGGCGTTCGGGCTGAACTCCGAGACCGAGGTGGGCTTCAACGGCGAATCGGAGGGTGACGTGCACCCCGCCGACCAGTGGGATGAGCGCACAAATCTCGCGGTGCAGTTCGGGCAGGGAATGACCGCGACCTCGGTGCAGATGGCCAGCATCTACCAGACGCTGGGAAACGGGGGAGTCCGGATGCCGGTGACCCTGGTCGAGGGCTGCACCATGCCCGACGGCACAGTCACCGACCTGCCGCCGGACACCGGCAAGCGAGTCGTGTCCGAATCGGCGGCCGGGCAGACCCTGCAGATGCTCGAGCAGGTCGTCACAGAGGGCTTCGCCAGCGCCGACCTACAGATCCCCGGGTACCGGGTCGCTGCCAAGAGCGGCACCGCCCAGGTGGCCGACGGCCAGGGCGGCTACGGCGACGCCACGGTGATCTCGTTCGCCGGCGTCGCCCCGGCGGACGACCCGCAGTACGCGGTTGTCGTGACCGCGGGCATCCCGACTAGCATGTATTCCTCAGGCGCGATCGCGTCGACATTCCGCGACGTCATGGCCCAAGTGCTGACGACGTTCCGGGTGCCGCCGTCGACCGAGCCGGCTGTCTCCATCCCGCTGAGATGGTGACGCGCAGCAGGCAATAGGTGGAGGAACGCATTGGGTGCTGGTGACGCCTCGATCCTCCGACCCGCGCATCCATCGGCTCGCCCGCTCGCCACCCTGGTCAGTGAGTTCCGTCTAGCGACCCGCGGCTCTCTCGACGGCGTCGAGGTGACCGGGATCACCCTGAGCACCGAGAACCTTCAGCCGGGCGACCTCTACGTGGGCATGCCGGGTGCCCGCAGGCACGGTGCGATCTTCGCGGCACAGGCGAAAGAGGGTGGCGCCGTCGCGCTGCTCACCGATGCCGCGGGCGCCGACCTTGCGACCGAGAGCGGCCTGCCGGTGGTGCTCGTGGAGTCCCCACGCGAAGCCCTCGGGGCGATCTCGGCCTGGGTTTACCGCACCGCGGAGTCAACTCCGTTGCTCTTCGGGGTCACGGGCACGAACGGCAAGACGAGCGTCTCGTACCTGCTGCACGGCATCCTCAAACAGCTCGGCCTGGTCTCCGGTCTCAGCACCACCGCGGAACGTGCGATCGGCGAACTGACGGTCACCTCGAGCCTCACCACGCCTGAGGCAACCGAGATCCACGGGCTGCTGGCCCGGATGCGGGAGAGCGAGGTGCGCGCCGTGACTCTCGAGGTGAGCGCACAGGCCCTCAGCCGCAACCGGGTGGACGGTCTGCTGTTTGATGTCGTCTCGTTCATCAACTTGAGCCACGACCACCTTGACGACTACTCCGACATGGAAGAGTACTTCGCCGCGAAGCTTCCGCTGTTCGAGCCGGATCGGGCACGCCGTGGCGTCGTCTCGCTCGATACCCCCTGGGGCGAACGCGTGGTGGAGGCCACCCACATCCCCGTGACGACAATTTCTGCGACGGAGGGCATCGACGCAGACTGGCGGCTCGACGTGCTCGAGGAGACCGCCGACTTCACCGAGTTTGCGCTGACCGGACCCGAATCCCGCACCCTCACCACCCGGGTCCCGGTGATCGGCAGGCACATGGCGGCCAACGCGGGCCTCGCGATCGTGATGCTGGTCGAGGCCGGATTCGAGCTCGAGGCCGTCGGCCACGCCCTCGACCAGGATGGCGGCATCGTGGCCTACCTCCCTGGCCGCATCGAGCGGGTTTCGGGGCAGTCCGGGCCCGCGGTTTACGTGGACTACGGCCATAGCCCCGACGCGTTCCTCACCACGATGGCCGCGATTCGCAAGTTCACTCCCGGGCGTCTCATCATGGTGTTTGGTGCGGATGGCGACCGTGACCCCTTCAAGCGCGGCGAGATGGGTCGCATCGGTTCGGAGGGCTCCGAAATCCTGGTGATCACTGACTACAACCCGCGCTTCGAGGATGCCGCCTCAATCCGCACCGCGCTGCTGCAGGGTGCCGCGACTGCCGAACACCCCGCCGAGGTCCACGAGGTGCCCTCCCCGGCCAAGGCCATCCGCACGGCGATCGAGCTGGCCCGGGAGGGTGACTCCGTGCTCTGGGCGGGCCCCGGCCACGAGGACTACATTGACCTGCGGGGCGAGAAGATCCCGTTCTCCGCCCGTGACGAGGCGCGCGAGGCGCTGCGCGAGGCGGGCTGGGCGTGATTGCCCTGACCCTTGCCGAGGTCGCCTCGGTGCTCGACGGGCGCCTCGAGCGTAGCTCTGACGGCTCGACCGTCGTCAACGGTGAGGTGCACACCGATTCGCGCAAGG
The DNA here is from genome assembly GCA_043754275.1 of Microbacteriaceae bacterium. Lineage (GTDB taxonomy): Bacteria > Actinomycetota > Actinomycetes > Actinomycetales > Microbacteriaceae > Rhodoglobus. The sequence continues at coordinate 39,895 of JAYUVE010000009.1, forward strand.
TGGTGCCGGGCTCGATCTTCTACGCCCTGCCAGGTGAGGTCACCGACGGTCACCTCTTCGCCGCCAAGGCCGCCGAGAATGGGGCGGTGCTGCTCGTCGTCGAGCGCGAACTCGACCTCGAGGTGCCCCAGGTGGTGGTACGAGATGGCGTGGCCGCGCTGGCGGCCCTCGCCCGCGAGGTGGTTGCCCGCGTGCGAGCCCGAGGTGACCTGAAGGTCGTCGCGGTAACCGGATCGAACGGTAAGACCACGACCAAGAACATGCTCCGTGCGGTGCTTCAGGGGGAGGGGGCCACGATCGCCCCCTGGGGTTCCTTCAACAACCACGTCGGCGCCCCGATCTCGATGCTCGCTGTCGACTACGACACTCGCTATCTCGTGGTCGAGATGGGGGCAAGCGCGATCGGGGAGATCTCCCAGCTCATCTCGATAGTGGTCCCCGATGTAGGCATCGTCCTCAAGGTCGGGCTCGCCCATGTCGGCGAATTCGGCGGCCCTGACGCGGTGGAGACCGCCAAGTCTGAAATGGTAACCGACCTACCGGCATCCGCGGTTGCGGTGCTCAATGCCGACGACCCCCGGGTGGTCAAGATGGCGGCGAAGACGCAGGCCGAAGTCCTGTGGTTCGGTATTGCTGGCAGTGCTGACGTGCGGGCCGACGACATCGAGGCCACAGCATCGGGGACGGCATTCACGCTGGAGATGGCCGGAGTCCAGCGGCGCGTACAACTGAGGATCCTCGGCGAGCACCACGTCATGAACGCACTCGCAACCATCGCCGCCGCGCGTGTGTTGGGCGTCGCACCGGATCGCTCGGTGCCGGCCATCGAGGCCATGGTGCGTGCCGAGCGATGGCGCATGGAGGTTCTCGAACGGCCTGACGGCGTCGTGGTGATCAATGACGCCTACAATGCGAGCCCCGACTCGATGGCCGCCGCGTTGAAGACGCTGGCCCAAGTCACCCGCGCCGACCAGCGATCGGTGGCGGTGCTCGGCGAAATGGCAGAACTCGGCGAGTATGCCGACGAGGAGCACGACCGCATCGGCCGGCTGGTCGTGAGGCTCAACATCCAGAAACTCATCGTTGTGGGTCATAACGCACGGCACATCCACAACGCCGCCGGGCTCGAGGGTTCGTGGGACGGGGAGTCGGTGCTCGTCGCGACAGCGGATGAGGCATACGATTTGCTCCGTGACCAGTTGCGAGAGGGCGATGTCGTGCTGGTGAAATCCTCCGGCTCGGCCGAACTGCGCTTCTTGGGTGACCGGATCGCCGGGGTCACCGAGTGATCGCCCTCTTGGTTGGCGCCGGGTTCTCACTGTCCTTCTCGCTCTTGCTGACCCCGCTGTTCATCCGCCTCTTCAACCGGCTCAAGTGGGGCCAGTTCATTCGGGATGACGGCCCGCAGTCGCACCACACCAAGCGCGGCACCCCGACCATGGGTGGCATCGTCTTCATCCTCGGCGCCGGGCTCGGATACCTGGTCGGCCATCTGGTGAGTCACACTGACATGACGCTGGTCGGCGTTCTCGTGCTTTTCCTCATGGTGGGCATGGGAGTCATCGGTTTCATCGACGACTTCCTCAAGGCCCGCAAGCAGCGCAGCCTCGGCCTCGGTGGCTGGGCCAAGGTCGCCGGCCAACTGGTCGTCGCCGGCATCTTCGCACTCATCGCCCTGCGCTTTCCCGACGAGAACGGCCTCACGCCCGCCTCGACGATGATCTCGGCCGTCCGAGACATCCCTTGGCTGGACCTCGCGACCTTCGGCATCGTCGCGGGCGCAATCCTGTTCACCCTTTGGTCGATGCTCATCATCGTGAGCGCCTCCAACGGCGTGAACGTGGCAGACGGCCTCGACGGCCTCGCGACCGGCGCTTCGATCTTCGCGATCTCGGCCTACATCTTCATCGGCTTCTGGCAGAACAACCAGTCCTGCTTCAACAGCGGTGCGGAAGCCGCTGATCTCTATAAGTGCTACGACGTGCGAGACCCGCTCGATCTCGCCGTTGTCGCCGCGGCGATCGCCGGCAGCCTCATCGGCTTCTTGTGGTGGAACACCTCGCCCGCGCAGATCTTCATGGGCGACACCGGCTCGCTAGGCCTCGGCGGGGCTCTCGCCGCCCTCGCGATCCTGTCTCGCACGGAACTGCTGCTCGTGCTCATCGGCGGCTTGTTCCTCATCGTGACCGGCTCGGTGATCGTGCAGCGGGCTTACTTCAAGCTCACTGATGGCAAGCGAATATTCCTGATGAGTCCGCTACATCATCACTTCGAACTCAAGGGTTGGGCCGAGATCACCGTCGTCGTGCGGTTCTGGATCATCGCCGCGCTGTTTGTGGCCGTCGGGGTCGGCGTCTTCTACCTCGAATGGGTCAGCCGCTAGCGGTGCGCGATCTCGACAGTCTCACCAGCTGGCACGCCGACTGGCGCGGCCTGCGGGTTGCGGTGTTCGGTCTCGGCGTCACCGGCTTTGCCGTCGCTGACACTCTTGTCGAGCTCGGTGTCGAGACCCTCGTCGTCGCGGCGGAGGCGGATTCGAAGCGCGCCGACCTGCTCGAGGTGATCGGCGCGCGACTCGTGATCGAGACCAATTCCGATTCCGTGCCACAGGAGCTGGTGGACTTCGACCCCGAGCTAGTGATCGTCTCGCCCGGCTACCGGCCGGACCACCGCCTCGTGGCCTGGGCTCGGGGCCGCGGCATCCTGCTGTGGGGTGATATCGAACTCGCCTGGCGGCTGCGCGACAAGTCGGGCATCGTCGCGGAGTGGATCGCGGTGACCGGGACCAACGGCAAAACCACGACGGTCCAGCTCACCACCCACCTGCTGGTCGCGAGCGGTCACCGGGTCGCGTCGGTCGGCAACATCGGCATCCCCGTGCTCGACGCGATCCGCGATCCTGATGGATTCGAGGCCTTAGTGGTCGAGCTCTCGAGCTTTCAGTTGCACTGGCTTCGGCGCAGCGGGCCGGGGTCGCTGGCACCGTTCGCGAGTGTGTGCCTCAACGTGGCAGACGATCACCTCGACTGGCACGGGACACGCGAGGCCTATGCCGAGGCGAAGGCGACCGTCTACGCCAACACCAGGGTGGCTTGCATTTACAACCGTGCTGATGGGGCGACGATGCATATGGTCGAGGATGCCGAGGTGCAGGAGGGCTGTCGGGCGATCGGTTTCGGGCTCGGTGCGCCGGGGCAGAGCGACTTCGGGGTGGTGGGCGACATCGTTCTCGATCGGGCCTTCATCGAGGACAGGCATAAGACGGCTCTCGAACTCACCACTCACGGCGAGCTGGCCGCCGTCGGGCTCGCCGCCCCCCACATGCTCGAGAACGTGCTAGCGGCATCGGCTCTCGCGCGGGCATTCGGGTTGCCCGTCGAGGCGATCCGTGATGGCCTTGCAACCTTCAAGGTCGACCACCACCGCACTGAGGCGGTGGCCACTCAGGGCGGCGTGCTGTGGATGGATGACTCGAAGGCGACGAATTCGCACGCAGCAGCCGCTTCCCTTGCCGCGTTCGACTCGGTCGTCTGGATCGTCGGCGGGCTACTCAAGGGCACAAACCTCGGACCCGTGGTGTTTACGCACGCCAAGCGGCTCAGGGCAGCGGTGGTCATTGGAACAAACCGTCAACCTGTGGTTGAAGCATTTGCCCGACACGCGCCGACAGTCCCGGTGTTCGAGGTGACGGCAGCCGACACTGAAGATGTAATGCCCGAGGCGGTGCGGCTTGCTGCTGCCGTCGCGGGGGATGGGGACGTCGTGCTGCTTGCGCCGGCGGCGGCATCCATGGATCAGTTCACCGACTACGCAGACCGGGGTGACCGGTTCGCCGCGGCGGTCAGGGACTATGTGAGAGGGGCCGCCAATGACAGCGACGCGCACCCCCTCGACCCGGCGCCCAGCTAGCGCGGTTCCGCATCGGCAGCAGCAGAAGCCCGCTGCCCGGCCGGCAACCGCCGTCGTGCCGGTCCGTCGAATCTTCGCGGCGGAGAACCGGAACTACTTCCTGCTGTTGGGAACCACCCTGTTCCTGGTCATCTTCGGGCTGGTGATGGTGCTTTCGGCGTCGTCCATCGAGTCCTTCACGGCCGACGACGGCTTCTTCGGTCGCTTCATCAAGCAGGGCCTGTATGCCGTCATCGGCATCCCGCTCATGCTCGTCGCATCCCGGATGCCGCCGCGCTTCTGGAAGCGCTGGGCTTGGCCTGCGTTGCTGGTCGGCGGCGCCCCGCAGCTTCTCGTCTTCACGGGAATAGGATTCGACTTCGGCGGCAATCGCAACTGGATCTCGATCGGCGGATTCAGCGTTCAGCCCTCCGAGTTCATCAAGCTCGCCCTCATCGTCTGGGTCGCGTGGGTGCTCGTCACCAAGCAGGACCTGATCGGGGACTGGAAACATCTCGCCCTGCCCATCGCCCCCGTCGCTGGCATCGCCATCGGTCTGGTTCTCATCGGCAACGACCTAGGCACGGCGTTCATCATGCTCATGATCGTGCTGGGTTGCATGTATTTCGCGGGGGCCCGGCTGCGGCACCTGCTTGTCGCGATCGCAGGAGTGGGGGTGGTGGGGCTCCTGTTCTCGCTAGCCAGCACGAGCCGAAGCTCGCGCATATCCGCGTGGTTCAACGGCTGCGCGCCGAGCGACCTGGCTGGCTATTGCTGGCAGCCGGAGCACGCCAAATGGGCGCTGGCGGCGGGTGGGTTGTTCGGTCGGGGCCTAGGCAACTCCACGGCCAAGTGGAACTGGTTGCCAGAGGCAGACAACGACTTTATCTTCGCGATAATCGGCGAGGAGTTGGGTCTGATCGGCGCGATCGTCGTCCTCGCCCTGTTCCTCGTCCTGGCTGTCGCCTTCGTTCGGGTCATCCGTTCGACCACCGACGGCTTCGCCCGCGTCGTAACGGGCGGCGTGATGATCTGGGTGACCGGCCAGGCGTTTGTGAACATCGCCGTCGTGCTTGGTGCGCTCCCCGTACTCGGGGTGCCACTGCCCCTCATTTCGGCGGGAGGCTCTGCCCTCATTTCGACACTTCTCAGCATTGGAGTGGTTCTCTCGTTGGCCCGGCAGACCGACAAAGACCGCGACGCACTTGTCGTGCCGAGCCCGGTCGTGCAGAGCCCGGCCGAGCGGTCTCGTCTGGTGGCGGCACAGCGTGCCTCCTCGCAGCAGGTACGCTCTCGCAGGTGACCACCTACCTGCTCGCCGGCGGCGGGACTGCCGGCCATGTCAATCCGCTGCTCGCCGTGGCAGACCGCATCCGCGAGACGGTGCCGGATGCCGAGCTGCTGGTGCTCGGCACCCGGGAGGGGCTAGAGGCGCGCCTCGTGCCCGATCGTGGCTACGAACTACTGACGGTCGAGCGCCTTCCCTTTCCGCGCAAACCCAACCGGGCAGCGCTGCGATTTCCGGGGCGTATGCGCGCGGCCGTCGCCCAAACCCGCGCCATCATCCGTGACCGGCACGTCGATGTCGTCGTCGGATTCGGCGGCTACGCATCTGCGCCGGCCTACCTCGCCGCCCGCGCGGAGAAGGTGCCCTTCGCCATCCATGAGGCAAATGCCCGACCGGGCCTGGCCAATCGCTTAGGTGCCCGATTCACGCCTTTCGTCGGCATCGCGTTCCGCCGCACCAAGATCCGCGGGGGCACGCTGGTCGGGCAGCCACTGCGCGCAGAGATTGAGCGACTCGATCGCTTTCACGCCAGGAAGGAAGGCATCAGGTTCTTCGGCCTGGACGCCGCCAAACCCACCCTGCTAGTCACGGGCGGCTCGTCGGGAGCCCGGCGGATCAACGACACGATCCGCGAGTCGATCACCCTCATTCTCGGAGCCGGCTGGCAGGTGATCCACATCACTGGCGAATTCCGTGATGCCGTGGATGATCCGCAACTTCCGGGATACCTCGTCCTCAAGTACTGCGACCGCATGGAGCTAGCCCTGGCCGTCGCCGACCTCGCCCTCGGCCGCGCCGGCACCGGTACCGTCGCCGAGGTCACCGGCCTCGGAATCCCTGCCGTGTTCGTGCCCTACGCCTCCGGCAACGGCGAACAGCGCCTCAACGCCCGTGAGGATGTCGCGGCCGGGGGAGCGATCCTGGTCGCGGATTCGCAGTTCACTCCCGACTGGGTGAACTCGACCCTCGTGCCGCTTCTGCGCAGCCGGGCAACGATCGCCGAGATGGCGGTCAGGGCCGCCACCGTCGGCACGCTCGATGGAACCGATCGCATGGTGGACCTCGTGAAACAGGCCCTCGCAGCGGGTACCCAACGGCACCTCGACTAAAATCGACTGCGATGATCAAGCCCGACCTCACGATGCCCCTGCCCGCCGAACTTGGCGCCGTGCACTTCGTCGGCATCGGCGGCAGCGGCATGAGCGGCATCGCCCGCCTCTTCCTCGCATCCGGGCACCGGGTGTCGGGCTCTGACCGCTCCGAGAACCACAACACCGAAGACCTGCGTGCGCTCGGTGCGGCGGTGTCCATCGGCCATGACTCGGGCAACGCGGGGCTCGACGACGCCGACGCGCTGGTGTACACGGGCGCGTTGTGGCCGGACAACCCGGAGTATTTGGCGGCTGTGAGCCGCGGCATCCCGGTGCTTCATCGCTCGCAGGCGCTGGCCTGGCTCATCAACCACAAGCGACTGGTCGCCGTCGCGGGAGCTCACGGCAAGACGACCTCGACCGGCATGATCATCACGGCGTTGCTCGAGTTGGGGGCCGACCCCAGTTTCGTCAATGGTGGCATCATCCAGTCGCTGGGGGTGAGCTCATCGTTCGGCACAGGCGACCTGTTCGTCGTCGAAGCGGACGAGTCTGACGGCTCGTTCTTGCTCTACGACACCGCCGTGGCTCTCATCACCAACGTCGATGCCGATCACCTCGACCACTACGGCACCCATGACGCATTCGACGCGGCCTTCGTCGAGTTCGCGAACAAGGCGAGCGAGCTGGTCGTCGTGTCGAGCGATGATGCGGGCGCGGTTCGCGTGACCGGTCAGCTCAGCCACCCACGCATCCTGACATTCGGGGTGGATGCCGCCGCCGACGTCCGCGTCCACTCCATCGTCACCGACGGCCCGGTCAGCTTCACCCTGTCCTGGCAGGGCGCGGACTACCCCGCCCGCCTCACGATCCCCGGACGGCACAACGCCCTGAATGCTGCCGGCGCCTTCGCGGTGCTCGTGGGCCTTGGCTTCGAGCCCCACGCCACCCTGGCTGGCATCGCCGCCTTCGGTGGTACCGAGCGCAGGTTCGAACTGCACGGCACCGTCCGCGGCGTGAGGGTATACGACGACTACGCGCACCACCCGACCGAGGTCGCCGCCGCGTTGTCCGGCGCCCGCAGCGTCGTCGGCGCGGGGCGCATCATCGCGGTGCACCAACCGCATCTCTACAGCCGCACGCAGGCCATGGCGGGCGAGTTCGCCGATACCTACGAGCGGCTCGCCGACCACACCGTCGTCCTCGACGTGTTCGGTGCGCGTGAAGACCCGGTCCCCGGCGTCACGGGTGCACTGGTCGCCGATCGGTTCGCCGACGCACATAACGTCGACTACCTGCCGGACTGGCAGCAGGCCGCCGATCGCGCGGCAGCGATCGCCCGCGAAGGCGACATCATCATGACCCTCAGCTGCGGCGACGTCTATCGCATCATTCCGCAGATCCTTCGATCGCTGGAGAAACAGCCAGCGGCGCAGGATGCCTGAGACTCGATGAAGCGGCCAGAGGGCTTCGATCCGCCGGGTAGGCAGCAGCCCGTCCCGCCCGGTCGCAAGCCGGTCCAGCCTCGCCAGGCGAAGGCTCCGGCAGCACAACCGCAGCGTTCACGGCCCACTTCGCCACCACGCCCCGAGAAGGTCGGGCAGTTCCGCCCAGACCCGGCGCCCGTCTCATCGCGTGCCGCCGGGCCGGATTCTGCGGCCAGAGCCGACCAGCGCAAACGCGCGCGCGAGCATCGCAAGTTCGAACGCGCCGAGGTGCGCCGATTCACCCGCCGCGCCCGCAACCGCAGGGTATCCATCGCGGTCCTTGCCGGAGTCATCGCGACCCTCATCGGCCTCGTCTTCGTGGCGGTGTACTCACCGATCCTCGCCCTGCGCACCATCACGATAGACGGCACGTCGCGAGTGGATGCCGCGACGCTGCGGTCGGCCGTCTCCGACCAGCTCGGCACGCCTCTCGCGCTCATCGACTTCGCCCGCATCACGAAGGATCTCGCGGCGTTTCCGCTGATCCGCAGCTACGTCACCGAGACCGTCCCGCCAGACACGCTCGTGATCCATGTCACCGAACGCCAACCGGTCGGCCAGATCCTGACCGGAGGCACCTACAAGCTGATTGACCCGGCCGGCGTCTCGATCCAGGATTCGGTCCAGAGGGTTGCCGGCGTGCCCGTCATCGATCTCGGCACAGCGGACCCGTCGAGCCCCGCTTTCACGTCGGTCGTCGAGGTCCTGCTCGCGCTGCCCCCTGCGCTTCTTGGCCAGGTCGACAGCATCACCGCCCACACCCAAGACGACGTGTCTCTCGTGCTGACCGGAGTTGGCCAGAGCGTGCGATGGGGCAGCGCCGACAGTTCGGCCAAGAAGGCGACACTGCTCGCCGCACTCATCGCCGTGACCGACCCTTCGCGTGCGGGGGAGTTCGACGTCTCGGCCCCTGGCAACGGCATCTTCCGGCCAAGCTGAGAGATGCGACATCCATTCCCGACACGCGGGAGTGGATGCGTCTGGTGGGGGAGGGGCCGACCTACTCTCAAGTCAGGAAATGCATACTGAGCATGACTTTAAATCTCAACTAGAGGTTGAGGGTATGCAGCCAGGAGCAGTGGCAGCGGAGGCCGGAACGTGACGTCAAACCAGAACTACCTGGCAGTGATCAAGGTAGTCGGCATCGGCGGTGGCGGTGTGAATGCCGTCAATCGCATGATCGAGCTCGGCCTGCGCGGGGTCGAGTTCATTGCCATCAACACCGATGCCCAGGCCTTGCTCATGAGCGACGCCGACGTGAAGCTCGATGTCGGTCGCGAACTCACTCGCGGACTCGGTGCTGGAGCCGACCCCGAGGTAGGTCGGCGTGCCGCCGAAGATCATGCCGAAGAGATTGAAGAAGCCCTCGCCGGCGCAGACATGGTCTTCGTCACTGCAGGCGAGGGTGGCGGCACCGGGACCGGTGGTGCCCCCGTGGTAGCCCGCATCGCCAAGTCGATCGGCGCCCTGACCATCGGTGTCGTCACCAAGCCATTCGGCTTCGAGGGCAAGCGCCGCTCCGCCCAGGCCGACGTGGGAGTCAACAGCCTCAAGAACGAAGTCGACACGCTGATTGTTGTTCCCAATGACAGGCTGCTGGAGATCAGTGATCGCGGCATCAGCATGCTCGAGGCCTTCGCCACCGCCGACCAGGTGCTGCTGGCCGGCGTGCAGGGCATCACCGACCTGATCACGACCCCCGGACTCATCAACCTCGACTTCGCCGACGTCAAGTCGGTCATGCAGGGCGCGGGTTCAGCGCTCATGGGCATCGGGTCGGCGCGGGGCGCAGATCGGGCGATCAAGGCGGCCGAGCTGGCCGTGGCATCCCCGCTCCTCGAAGCGTCGATCGACGGCGCGCACGGCGTGCTGCTGTCGATCCAGGGTGGCTCGAACCTCGGCATCTTCGAGATCAACGACGCGGCGCGCCTCGTGCAGGAGGCCGTGCACCCCGAAGCCAACATCATCTTCGGCGCGGTGATCGACGACACCCTCGGCGACGAGGTGCGGGTCACGGTCATCGCGGCAGGATTCGACGGAGGCGAGCCGACCACACGCTCGAGCGCGGGGCGTCGCACCAACTACGTCATCCCGGAGGCGACTCCGGCCAGCGTTGCGACCCAACCCGCTGACGCCGAGCCCGCGTGGAAGGCAGAGCCGAGCCTCGTGCACGCCCCCGCAGACCGCTCCTTCGACGACGATGACGGCGACCTGGACATCCCCGATTTCTTGAAATAGCACGGTCTGAAATAGCACGGTCATGTCCACCGAAGCCCCCGGACTCGGCGAGCGGCTCGAGGCCGTCCGCGCCCAGATTCGGGATGCCGCAGGCGAAGCCGGCCGCGACCCCGCAAGCATTACCACTATTGTCGTGACCAAGTTCCACCCTGCCTCTCTCGTGCGTGAGCTTTTCGAACTGGACCTGCGCCACTTCGGCGAGAGCCGCCACCAGGAGGCCGGGCCCAAGATCGCCGAACTCGCCGACCTCGGCCCGGACCGCCCCACCTGGCATTTCGTCGGCCAACTCCAGTCGAAGAAGGCGAAGCAAGTGCGCGAGTACGCCGATGTTCTGCATTCCGTCGACCGCGAGTCCCTTGTTGATGCCCTGGCCGCGCCCGACTCCAGGGACGTCTTCATCCAGGTGAACCTGACCGATGACCCGGCGCGCGGGGGAGTGGTGCCACTGGAGCTCGACGCGCTGGCTGACCGGGTGGCATCCACCGCCGGTCTGCGGCTGCTTGGACTCATGGCGGTCGCTCCGCTGGGGGCCGAGCCGCGGCGCTCTTTCGAGACAGTGCGCCAGCTGTCTGAGCGCCTGCAGAACACCCTGCCCGAGGCTCGCAGCCTGTCGATGGGCATGTCCGGGGACTTCCGCGAGGCGATTCTTGAGGGCGCGACACACCTCAGGATTGGCACGGCAATCACGGGAAACAGGCCAACACCTGGTTAATCTCGAAGTAACACGCATCACACGAACCACACGCACCACGCTTATTCGCACACTGCCCGGAGGCTCACAATGGCAAACCCGCTGCGCAAGACCATGGTCTACCTCGGCCTTGCCGACGAGGACTACGACTACGACCAGGGGGCGCCCATGGCGCCAGCTGCGCCGGTCGCGCACCACCAGTCGATGCCTGCGCCCGGCCGCGCCCCGGTCACTCCGCTGCGTCGTTCGAACAGCCCGAGGGCCGCGGCCGCCGAGATGAACGAGATTCTCACGGTGCACCCGCGACAGTACAAAGACGCGCAACTCATTGCGGAGAACTTCCGTGAGGGCATCCCGGTCATCATCAACCTCTCGCAGATGAGCGAACCAGACGCCCGCCGCCTGATCGATTTCGCTAGTGGTCTCTCGCAGGGCCTCTACGGCAAGATTGAGCGTGTCACCAACAAGGTGTTCCTCCTGTCGCCCGCGCACGTTGCGGTCAGCGGGGATCACGCGGAGGCCGACTCCGACGTCGACGCCTCCTTCTTCGCCCAGCAGTAGGCAGCCGATCACCGGCTAGTCTTACGCGGTGCCCTTCGTCTCCATCATCGCCACGGTCGTCTACGTCGCCCTGACGATCTTCTTCATAGTGATGTGGGCACGGTTTGTTCTCGACCTCGCGGTGACGTTTGCACGGCAGTGGCGACCCAAGGGCATCGGGCTCGTGCTGGCCGAAGCCGTCTACTCAGTGACCGACCCGCCGATCAAGTTGGTCAGGCGGGCGGTTCCGCCGCTGCGTATCGGCGGGGTCGCTCTCGACTTCGCCTGGAGCATCGTCATGCTCGCCTGCATTGTTGCGACATCCATCGCCCTGGGCTTCGTGAACTGAAAGCTGGACTGTACGCTGGGGAGCCGGGGTGGAGTATCGACTTCCTCCGGGTAAGATGTGGGCACGGCGAGGCGCCAACTTGGCGCCACAAGGGAAAGTTTTTGAGGTGACGACGATGGCTCTGACTCCAGAAGATGTGGTCAACAAGCGGTTCCAACCGACCAAGTTCCGTGAGGGCTACGACCAGGACGAGGTCGATGACTTCCTCGACGAAGTGGTCGTCGAGCTCCGTCGGTTGAACCAGGAGAACGAAGAGCTTCGCCAGCGCCTCGTCGCCAGTGACTCCCGCATCAACGAACTCCAGCGCGGTGCCGCGCAGGGTGGATTCGTGCAGCAGCAGCCCGAGCCCGTCGCGGCACCGGCTCCCGCCATGGCTGGGTTCCCCGGAGTCGGCTTCCCAGGAGCGCCCGCAGACCCGAACGCCCCCGATCCCAACAACCTTCTGCAGCTCGCCCGTCGCCTTCACGAGGAGCACGTCAAGGAGGGCATCGACAAGCGCGATGCTCTCATCGCGGAGGGTCATGCCGCCGCCGCCCGGGTCGTCGCCGAGGCAGAAACGCGCCAGCGCGCGCAGCTGGGAAATCTCGACCAGGAGCGCCAGGTTCTCGAGCACCGCATCGAAGAACTGCGCAACTTCGAGCGCGAATACCGCCAGAAGCTCAAGGGTTACATCGAGGGCCAGCTGCGTGAGCTGGACTCGGCGAGCATGATCACCGCAGGTGGCGGTCAGCAACAAGGCCAGCAACAAGGCCAGCCACAGGGGCAGCCACAGCAGGCCGCACCCGTCGGCAGCTACGCCGCCCCGGCCCAGGCGCCCGTAGGCTACCCAGGCTTTGCCGGAAGCTGATTCAGCGGCACCCGCAGCCAAGTCGAGGATCAGCGGCATGGTCCTCGTTGTGCTTGCGGCTGTTGCTGTGCTCATCTATGCCCTCGACCGGGTGAGCAAGTACTTCGTCACGCAGAATCTGAAACTGGGCACGACTGTCGACTTCGTCGGGAACATCCTGCAACTGCACTACGTGGAGAACTCGGGCGCGGCCTTCTCGCTGGGCAACGGCACCACGTGGCTGTTCGCGATCATCGCCTCCGGCGTGGCTGTCTTCATCGTGCTATTTGCCCGGCGGATCCGCTCGGTGGCATGGGCGGTGTTGTTTGGGTTGCTGCTGGGCGGCACGCTGGGCAACCTCACCGATCGCCTGACTCGCGGAGAGTCCTTCGGCCAGGGTCACGTGGTCGACTTCCTCCAGCTCATCTACTTTCCGGCGATTTTCAACATCGCAGACTCGGCGATTGTCTGTGCCATGGCCCTCTTCATCATCTTCACAATCAGGGGAATCGGGCTCGACGGCAGGCGCGCCAAGCGTGAGCCGAAAGTTGTCGAGCCAGCCACGACCGACCCGCTCTGAGCATGGAGTCGCGCAGCCTCTTCGTGCCCGACGGGCTCGCTGGGGACCGGGTGGATGCCGGGCTGGCCAAGCTGCTCGGATTCTCACGAACCTTCGCCGCCGAGGTAGCTGAGGCCGGCGGCGTCACCCTCGATGGCGCGCCGATGGGAAAGTCAGATCGGTTGACGGCCGGCGGCTGGCTCGAAGTGCACTGGACACCCAGGGTCGAACCGACGATCGTCCCCATCATCGTGGGCGACCTCGGCATTGTGTGGGATGACCGCGACATCATCGTGATCGACAAGCCCGCGGGAGTTGCCGCACACCCGAGCATCGGCTGGGACGGCCCGACCGTGCTGGGCGCCCTGGCCGGCGCGGGCATCACGGTCGCGACATCCGGAGCAGCGGAGCGCGCGGGGATCGTGCACAGGCTCGATGTCGGTACGAGCGGGCTCATGGTGGTCGCCAAGACTGAGCACGCGTACAGCGCGCTCAAGCGCGCATTCCACGATCGCGAGGTCGACAAGATCTACCACGCGGTGGTACAGGGCCACCCCGACCCGCTCGCCGGCACCATTGACGCGCCGATCGGGCGGCATCCAGGCGCGAGCTGGAAGTTCGCGATCACCTCCGACGGCAAACCGAGTGTCACGCACTACGAGACGCTTGAGGCGTTCCCTTCCGCCGCGCTGCTGGAGATCCAGCTGGAAACGGGCCGCACCCACCAGATTCGGGTGCACATGGCTGCGCAGCGGCATCCCTGCGTCGGGGACGCCATGTACGGGGCCGACCCGACGATCTCAGCCCACCTGGGTCTCACCCGACAGTGGCTTCATGCCAAGCGGCTGGGCTTCGCGCACCCCGCGACGGGCGAGTACGTGCGGTTCGAATCCGCCTATGCGGCCGACCTTCAACACGCGCTTGAGGTGCTTCGCGCCGACTAGCTGCGATGAGCCATCGAAATGTCGCGCGCGCCAGCTCGCTTTCAGAGGAGCGCACGAACACTCTCGCGATTCTCGCGTTGGTGTTCGCCTTCGTCGGGGGTGGCCTGCTTCCAATCATCTTGGGACATGTTGCGCTTGGTCAGATCGAGCGAAGTGGGGAGCAAGGACGTGGCCTTGCCCTGGCTGGTGTCGTGCTGGGCTATGTCGGATTGGCCATTCTCGTCGTCTACGTGATCGTGCTGCTCGTGATCGCTGGATCCGCATAGGGGTATCGCGCGCGCCGGTCTAGTCGCGCCGGGCGTCGGGCTTAGGGTTGAGAAACCCCCTCGATCTAGTCGGAGAAACCGTGCCAGCCAACGATTCGTTCGTGCACCTGCACGTGCACAGCGAGTACTCCATGCTCGATGGTGCCGCCCGCGTCCGGCCCCTCCTCGACGCGGCCGTGGCCGAAGGCATGCCGGCCATCGCGATCACTGATCACGGCAACATGTTCGGGGCCTACGACTTCTGGAAGACGGCCACCGAGAAGGGCATCAAGCCCATCATCGGCACCGAGGCCTACATCACTCCCGGCACGCATCGCACCGACAAGACTCGCGTGCGGTGGGGCTCGAGCAGCCAGTCTGGCGACGACGTCTCGGGCTCTGGTGCGTACACCCACATGACGCTGCTCGCGCAGAACAACGAGGGGATGCACAACCTGTTCCGCCTGTCGTCGCTGTCGTCGATCGAGGGCTTCTACTTCAGGCCCCGCATGGATCGGGAACTGCTCCAGACCTACTCAGGCGGTGTGATCGCCACGACCGGCTGTGCCGGCGGCGAGGTCTCCACTCGCCTGCGCCTCGGCCAGTACGACGAGGCCCGCAACGCCGCCGCTGAGTTCCAGGACATCTTCGGCAAAGAGAACTTCTTCGCCGAGATTATGGACCACGGCATTGACGTCGAGCGTCGGGTGATCAGCGACCTGCTCCGGCTGGCGAAAGAGCTCGGGATGCCGCTGCTGGCGACCAACGACCTGCACTACACCCACGCCCACGACGCCACCGCGCACGCTGCCCTGCTGTGCGTGCAGTCGGCCTCGACGCTCGACGACCCGAATCGCTTCAAGCTGGACTCCGACGAGTTCTACCTCAAGTCGGCCGCCCAGATGCGCGATCTCTTCCGCGATCACCCCGAGGCCTGTGACAACACGCTGCTGATCGCCGAACGCTGCGAGATCTCCTTCGAAAAGCGCGACCTCATGCCCCGCTTCCCGGTGCCGACCGGCGAGAGTGAGGCGACCTGGTTCGAGAAGGAGGTCGCCACCGGCATGAAGCGGCGGTTCCCCGCCGGAGCCTCCGAGGCGCACCTGGCCCAGGCCACGTATGAGGTCGACGTCATCAAGCAGATGGGCTTCCCCGGGTACTTCCTGGTGGTGGCCGACTTCATCGCGTGGGCGAAGGCGCAGGGCATCCGGGTCGGTCCCGGTCGCGGGTCGGCCGCAGGGTCGATGGCCTCCTATGCGATGGGGATCACCGAGCTCGACCCGCTCGCGCACGGGCTCATCTTCGAGCGCTTCCTCAACCCCGAGCGTGTCTCGATGCCCGATGTCGACGTCGACTTCGACGATCGCCGCCGCCCCGAAGTGATCCGCTACGTCACCGAGAAGTACGGCGCTGACAGGGTCGCGCAGATCGTGACCTACGGCACGATCAAGGCGAAGCAGGCGCTCAAGGATTCTGCCCGGGTGCTCGGCATGCCATATTCCGTCGGCGAGAAGCTGACCAAAGCCATGCCGCCGCCCATCATGGGCAAGGACATGCCGCTCAGCGACATCCACGACAAAGACGCCGAGCGCTACAAAGAGGCCGGCGACTTCAGGGCGATCCTCGAGACCGACGCAGAGGCCAAGAAGGTCTTCGACACCGCGATCGGCATCGAGAACCTGAAGCGCCAGTGGGGCGTTCACGCGGCCGGTGTGCTGATGTCGGCAGAGCCGCTCATCGACGTGCTGCCGATCATGAAGCGCGAGGATGACGGCGCCATCATCACCCAGTTCGACCAGCCGCCGCTGGAAGACCTTGGCCTGCTCAAGATGGACTTTCTCGGGCTTCGCAACCTCACCGTCATCGAGGATGCCCTGCGCATGATCGAGGCGAACACCGGCACGGCGCTTGCGATCGAAGAGCTCGACCTCGACTCCGACGAGAAGACCTACGCCCTGCTCTCGCGAGGTGACACCCTCGGGGTCTTCCAGCTCGACGGCGGAGCGATGCGGGCGCTCCTCAAACAGCTCAAGCCCACCAACTTCGAAGACATCTCGGCCGTCATCGCGCTCTACCGCCCTGGCCCGATGGGCATGAACTCGCACACCAACTACGCTCTGCGCAAGAACGGCCAGCAGAAGATCGACGCGATCCACCCCGAGCTCGAAGAGCCGTTGAGTGAGATCCTCGGCACGACCTTCGGGCTGATCGTCTACCAGGAGCAGGTCATGTCTGTGGCCCAGAAGGTGGCGGGGTTCTCGCTGGGCCAGGCCGACGTCCTGCGACGCGCGATGGGCAAGAAGAAGAAGTCAGAGCTCGACAAGCAGTTCGAAGACTTTGAGGCCGGCATGCTCGGCAACGGGTACAGCAAGGCCGCCGTCAAGGTGCTCTGGGACACCCTGATGCCGTTCGCCGACTACGCCTTCAACAAGGCGCATAGCGCCGGCTACGGCGTGCTCAGCTACTGGACCGCATACCTCAAGGCGAACCACCCGGCAGAGTACATGGCCGCCCTGCTCACCAGTGTCGGGGATTCGAAGGACAAACTTGGCATGTACCTCTCGGAGTGCCGGCGGATGGGCATCCGGGTGCTCGCGCCTGACGTCAACGCGTCAAGCGTCGACTTCACGGCGGTGCCATCGGCGGGAAGCGTCGGCGATGTGCGCTTCGGTCTCGGCGCTGTCCGCAACGTCGGTCACAACGTGGTGGAGGCGATCTCGGTCGCGCGTCGCGAGCAGGGGCAGTTCACGTCGTTTCACGACTTCCTGCGTAAGGTGCCGATCCAGGTCGCGAACAAGCGCACTGTCGAGTCGCTGATCAAGGCCGGTGCGTTCGATTCGCTCGGCGCGACCCGGCGCGCGCTTCTCGAGATCCATGAAGATGCGGTGGATGCCGCGGTGAGCCTCAAACGCAACGAAGCCAACGGCCAGGTCGACCTGTTCGGCGGGGTCTTCGACTTCGACGAGGGAGAGGACAGCGTTCCCGATCGCCCCGAGTGGGCCAAGCGCGACAAGCTCGCCTTCGAGCGCGAGATGCTGGGACTGTACGTGTCAGACCATCCCCTGGCGGGGCTCGAGATCCAGTTGGCCAAGCACCAGACTGCGTCGATCACCGAGATCCTTGGCGGGGATGTCGCAGGGGATGGCGAGCACGTGACGATCGCCGGTCTCGTGACGAGCGTGCAGCACCGGGTCGCGCGCAACAGCGGCAACCAGTACGGCATCGTCACGGTGGAAGACTTCGGAGGCGAGATCAGCGTCATGTTCCTGGGCAAGACCTACCAGGAGTTCTCGCCGGGGCTAGTCAACGATTCGATCGTCGTCGTGCGCGGTCGAGTGAGCCTGCGCGACGACGGGATGAACCTACACGCCGTGAGTATGTTCACCCCCGACACCGGGCCGAGTCTGGGCTCAGGCCCGCTCGTGATCTCGGTGGCAGAGAACCGCGCGACTACCGAAGTAGTGACCGCACTCAACGACGTCCTCATCCGGCACGTGGGGGAGAACGAGGTGCGGCTCAAGCTCGTGAAGGGGCCGACGGCCCGCGTCTTCGAGATCCCGTACCCGGTGAAGGTGTCGGCGGACCTGTATGGGGAGTTGAAGAGTTTGCTCGGCCCAAATTGCCTCGCTTAGCGCGCTGGAGCTATGGGAAACGCGTCAGCGTTTCTGCGACGCCAGCGCCGAGGGAGCCTGCGACCGAGGTTGCGCGCTACAGCGCATTAGGGGTGTGGTAACCGCGCTCGTGGTACAGCAGCGCGTCGTCCTCTTCTCCGAGTTCACCACCCTCGACCTGCACGATGACGATCGCGTTGGCGCGTACCGGATGTACTTCGATGATCGTGCAGAACATCCACGCGGTCACCCCGTCGAGGATGGGAACGCCCTTCGGCCCCGGGTGCCAGTCATCGCCGGCGAACCGTAGGTCGCGATCTGCGGCCATCCGCTCGGCATGGTGCTTCGACCGCGGGCCGAGCATGTGGATCGCGACGTGATTGCCCACGGACATTGCCGACCACGCTGACGATACCTGCGCCATGTTGAAGGTCGCGAGCGGCGGCACCGCGGCCAGTGAGGCGAGGGATGTCGCGGTGAACCCCACCGGACGGCCATCCGGCGCGAGGGCGGTGACTACCGCAACCCCCGCGGCGTGCCGACGGAACGCCCGCTTGAACGCCTCGATGCTGTCCATCGGCGCCTGGGGTTCCTGGGGGTTCAGTGATTCGTTCATACCTGCATATCAATCATCTCGCGCCGCCCGGCATTCCCGGGCCAACTAGCATGGGTTCAGCCATGATGCAGACCATCGATCTCCGCGCCCTCCAGCCCTCGAAGGCCGAACTCGCACAGCTTGTGCCGCGTGCCGTGGTGGATGTCGCGTCAGCCACGGCCACCGCGTCCCAGCTCATCGACGACGTGCGCGAGCGGGGAGAAGCCGCCCTTCTCGACCAGGCGGAGCGTCTCGACGGCGTCCGGCCGCTGCGCGTGCGCATCCACGCCGACGAGATCGGCGCGGCGGTGCGTTCGCTTCTGCCCGAGGTGCGCTCGGCCCTCGAGGAGGCAGTAGCCCGTGTGAGCGAAGCCACGAGGGTGCAGGTGCCTACAAGCACCGTCACCGTGCTTGCTGCCGGTGCGGAGGTAGTCCAGCGCTGGCAGCCGGTCGGCCGGGTTGGCTTCTACGTGCCCGGCGGCAAGGCCGTGTATCCCTCGAGTGTGGTCATGAACGTCGTGCCCGCCCAGGTGGCCGGCGTCGGATCGGTTGCGCTGGCATCACCTGCACAGCGCCAGTTCGACGGTGCGGTGCATCCCACCATCCTCGGCGCGGCCGGCCTGCTGGGAATCGACGAGATTTATGCGATGGGTGGCGCGGGGGCGATCGGCGCGCTGGCCTACGGCGTGCCGGGCCTCGACCTCGCGCCCGTCGACGTCATCACCGGTCCAGGCAACGTCTATGTCGCAGCGGCCAAACGACTGGTGCGCGGCGCGGTCGGCATCGACGCAGAGGCGGGCCCCACCGAGATCCTCGTGATAGCGGATGCCGCCGCCGACCCGCGCCTTGTCGCCGCCGACCTGGTAAGCCAGGCCGAACACGACGAACTCGCGGCCGCGGTGCTGGTGACGGATTCGGCGGAGCTCGCGGCCGCCGTGACCGCCGAGGTTGAGCGGCAGGCATCCACAGCTCACCACGGCGTGCGGGTGCGCGCGGCCCTAGCGGGTCAGCAATCCGCAGTGGTGCTCGTGAGCGACCTCGAGGCAGCGGCAGCGTTCAGCAACGCCTACGGGCCGGAGCACCTCGAGATCCAGACTGTCGAGCCCGGCATCGTGCTCGACATGATCGTCAACGCGGGTGCGATCTTCCTTGGCCCGGATTCACCGGTGAGTCTCGGCGACTATCTTGCCGGGTCGAATCACGTGCTTCCGACCGGCGGGCAATCGCGATTCGCGTCTGGGCTCGGGGCGTACACCTTCCTTCGGCCGCAGCAGGTCATCAACTACACCCGGGGCGCCCTGCAAGCTGTCGAGTCGCAGATCGTGGCGCTGAGCAAGGCCGAAGATTTGCCCGCCCACGGTGCAGCGGTGACCGCTCGGTTTGACGAACACTAGGCGTATCCTTCTTTCACGATGTTCTGCCCCTTCTGCCGTCACCCCGATAGTCGGGTGATCGACTCGCGCACGAGCGATGACGGAATGTCGATTCGCCGCCGCAGGCAGTGTCCCGAATGCGGTCGCCGCTTCTCGACGACAGAGACGGCATCGCTCAGTGTCATCAAGCGCAACGGTGTCGTCGAGCCGTTCAGCCGGGAGAAAATCGTCACTGGCGTGCGGAAGGCGTGCCAGGGCCGACCGGTCACTGACACTGATCTCGCGCTACTGGCTCAGCGG
The DNA here is from genome assembly GCA_043754275.1 of Microbacteriaceae bacterium. Taxonomy (GTDB): domain Bacteria; phylum Actinomycetota; class Actinomycetes; order Actinomycetales; family Microbacteriaceae; genus Rhodoglobus. The sequence goes on from JAYUVE010000009.1 coordinate 59,920, forward strand.
GTCGAGGAGACAATCCGCGCCACCGGTGCCGCCCAGGTCGAGGCCAACGACATCGGTCTGGCTATCCTCACCCCACTGCGCGAACTCGACGAGGTCGCCTACCTGCGCTTCGCCAGCGTCTACCAGGGCTTCGATTCGCTCGAAGACTTCGAGGCGGCAATCACCCTGTTGCGAGTCGATCACGAATCGGCGCAGGAGTCGGCCGCGAACTGAGGCGCTGCCCAGCCGCTACCCTTGGGCTGGCATGTACAGGTTCATCTTCCGCATATTCCTCTCCCGGCTCGATCCCGAGCGGGCTCATGGCCTTGCCTTCGCGGTCATCCGCTTCTTGCCCGGGTTCGTGCGATTTTTTACCCGACCGGATGCCGCACTCAGGGTCACCGCGTTGGGTCTCGAGTTCGACTCGCCCTTCGGTGTCGCCGCAGGCTTCGACAAGGAGGGTCTGGGCGTCCGCGGTCTTGGCCGCCTGGGCTTCGGACACGTCGAGGTCGGCACGATCACAGCGCTCGCGCAGCCAGGCAATGAGAAGCCTCGGCTCTTTCGCTTGGTCCCCGATCACGCCGTCATCAACCGCATGGGTTTCAACAATCACGGTGCCGCGGCGGCCGCGACCGTGTTGGCGACGGCTCGAACGAGAAGACGCCGCCCGATCATCGGAGTCAACATCGGCAAGTCCCGGGTCGTCGACGTGGATGCCGCGACCGGCGACTACCTCGAAAGCACCCGCCTCCTGGCGCCAGTCGCCGACTACCTCGTGGTCAATGTCTCCTCGCCCAACACCCCGGGGCTGCGCGGCCTGCAGGAATTAGAGCGGCTCGCCCCGCTCCTGTCTGCCGTCAAGAGCGCCGCCGGAGAGACTCCGGTGCTCGTCAAGATCTCACCAGATCTCGCCGACGACGAAGTGAGGAAGATCGCAACCCTGGCGGTCAAGACTCTCGACGGCATCATCGCGACCAACACGACACTCTCGCGCGCCGGGCTTTCCACCGACGCCGCGACCGTGGCGGCTGCGGGCGCCGGTGGCCTGTCTGGGGCCCCGCTTGCCGCACGCAGCCTCGAGCTGCTGCGACTGATCCGATCGGTCGTTCCGCGAGAGTTCTGCGTGATCTCGGTCGGGGGAGTGGAGACTGTCGCCGATGTCGCAGACCGCCTCGCCGCGGGAGCGACCCTCGTGCAGGGCTACACGGCGTTCCTATACCGCGGCCCGTTCTGGGCCCGCGAGGTCAACCGCGGGCTTGCCCAGGGGATGGCCAGCCCTCCACGGCCGGCCACCCGCTGAGCTCTACCAGCTGAGGCTCATTCGTAGCGCAGCGAATCGATCGGGCTCTACCGGGGGAGCGGCGTCGCTACTCCCGTTGGAGTAGGCCCGGCGAGGGCCGAGGCCTAGACCGGGTACTGCCCGCGCTTGACCTTCGGCTTGGGCAAACGCATGATTCGCAACTGGAGGGCGCGCATCGCGGCGTACCAGCGCACCTTCTCCACCCGGTCTTTGCCGAACTTGTCGCCGAGCCTCTTGGTGAGGATAAAGCCCAAGACAATCGCGTCGAGAACCGCGACGAAGAAGAAGCCCCAGAGCGCGACGATTCCGATCGTCTGCACCTCGGGCTGCGGCACGAAGTTGAGGATGATGACCACCACCATGAGCGGAATCAACAGCTCCCCGACGCTGAAGCGGGCATCCACGTAATCGCGCGCGTAGCGCTTTTGCGGGCCGCGGTCGCGGGCGGGCAGGAACTTCTCCTCCCCGGCGGCCAGGCCGACCCTGGCCCGATCCCGCTGCGCCTGCAGCTGGGTGCGTTCGATCCGACGCGCGGCACCGCGATCACTCACGACCAGCGGGCGCTTGCGCGCCGCCTCCTTCTCCTTGCGAGTGGGGGTCGCGTGACCCTTGCCGGTTGCAGGGTCTGAGGTTGCGTCGACGGCTTCGTCGCTCGGGGTTGTCTTGGCCACGGGAGGTCCTTGCTGGAGGGGAAGCTTTAAGATTACTCGCATGACCAACCCCGCGCAGCAGCACCCCCTCCTCTCCCAACTCCGCGACGCGGTGCAAGGCGGGATGCCCGTGGCGATCTCCGACCTGGGCAGCCTGGTGCGCATCCCGTCCGTCTCGTGGGACGGATTCGACGCCGAGCACGTGTTCGAGAGCGCGGCTGCGGTCAAGGCGCTGCTGGAGGGCACGGGCGTCTTCGATGCCGTGCAGATTGCCCGGGCACCCATCGACTCGGAGCGGGTCGGGCAACCAGCGGTCCTCGCGACGCGGGCGGCGAAGAACGGCAAGCCGACGATCCTGCTCTACGCGCACCACGATGTGCAGCCGCCCGGCGATGAATCGCACTGGGAGTCGAAGCCCTTCGAGCCCACCGTGCGTGGCGATCGCCTGTATGGCAGGGGAGCGGCGGATGACAAGGCCGGCGTCATGGCGCATGTCGCCGCCATTCGGGCCTTCACAGAAACAGTCGGCACCGACTTCGACCTCGGGCTCGTAGCCTTCATCGAAGGGGAGGAGGAGTTCGGGTCTCGCTCATTCGCAAACTTCATCACATTGCACCGAGTGCAGCTGGCCGCCGACGTGATCGTCGTCGCCGACTCTGACAACTGGGACACGGCCACCCCTGCACTCACCGTGGGCCTCAGGGGCAACGTCACCTTCAAACTGAAGATCTCCACCCTCGAGCACGCCTCGCACTCCGGCATGTTCGGGGGAGCGGCACCAGATGCCATGCTCGCCGCGATCCGTCTCCTCGCGACGCTGCACGGCCCCGACGGGTCCGTCGCCGTGGCCGGGCTGACGAGTCGGGATGCCGCGACCCCCGCCTACTCCGACGAGAAGCTCCGCGAGGAGGCAGCCCTCCTTGACGGAGTCACTCCGATCGGACATGGACCCGTGCTCTCCCGCCTCTGGGACCAGCCCGCCATCACGATCACTGGTATCGACGCACCCTCGGTGATCAACGCATCCAACACCTTGGTGCCGTCGGTCACGGTGAAGGTGAGCGTACGGATTGCGCCCGGCCAGGCGGCATCCGAGGCCTACGCGGCGATCGAGAAGCACCTGCGCAGCCAGGATGCGTTCGGCGCGCACCTCGAGATTCACGACGTCGACCTGGGCAACGGATTTCTCGTCGACACGAGCGGGTGGGCGGTCGCCGAGGCGAAGGATGCCATGGGCGAGGCGTGGGGAGTCGCCGCGCTCGAAACCGGCATCGGCGGATCGATCCCCTTCATCTCCGATCTCGTGAAGGTGTTCCCCGAGGCCCAGATCCTCATCACCGGGGTCGAAGACCCCGACTCGCGTGCCCACAGCCCCAATGAGTCACTGCACCTCGGGGTCTTCCAACGCGCCATCCTCACCGAGGCCATGCTGCTCGCAAAGCTCGAAAGCCGGGCGTAGGATCGTTGACATGACCATGATCGATGACTCGACCACGACCAAGGCACACGGCGTCGGCCTCACCGATGCCGCAGCTGGCAAGGTGCGCAGCCTGCTCAGCCAGGAGGGCCGCGACGACTTGCGCTTGCGCCTGGCCGTGCAGCCCGGCGGTTGCTCGGGTCTCATCTACCAGCTTTACTTCGACGAGCGCAGCCTCGATGGGGATGCGGTGGTCGAGTTCGGCGAAGGAGTCGAGGTCGTTCTCGACAAGATGAGCGTGCCCTACCTTGACGGTGCAACGATCGATTTCGAAGACACTATCCAGAAGCAGGGCTTCACGATCGACAACCCGAACGCTCAGGGCTCCTGCGCTTGCGGAGATAGCTTCCACTGACCTTGCTGGTGCGCCGCCGCCCCTGCGGCGCACAATTTAATTGGGCGACCGCGCCGGTCGCCCGCCCAATCGGGTAGTCCGAGGAGGCGACCGCGCCGGTCGCTCGCCTCATGGGGCACTCCGAACACGCGCCGCCGCTCCTGGGCCCACGTCGGCCGGTTCCGGCGCATCGCGTAGCGATGGGACGGCCGTGCCGGTGGGGAAGGCGCGCGTGCCGATTGCGCGACCGCGCTGGTCGGCCGCCCAGTTGGGGCAATCCGCAAACGCGTCCATTCGTGGGCGCGTTTCTGAGACGCGGGTTTTTGGCCCGGCCACGGGGGCGATGCGGCCTTGGGTCGAGCGCGCTGGTTATAGACTGACCAGGTACAAGTCAGTGTTTTGCGAGAGGTCAGTTTTGTCACAAGCAGAGGTGCGATCGACCCGTAACCGGCGCTTGCGATGGGCCGCAGTTCCCATCGGCCTTGTGACCGCCATTGTGCTTGCCGGATGCACGCAGGAGCAGCTTCAGGGCTGGCTTCCCGGAGACGGCAAGACCACCAACCACACCTCCAGCGTTGTGGGCCTCTGGGTGACGTCCTGGATCGTGCTGCTATTTGTCGGGCTCATCACCTGGGGCCTCATCATCTGGGCTGCCGTGGCTTACCGCCGTCGCAAAGGCCAGACTGGGCTACCCGTCCAGCTGCGTTACAACCTCCCGATCGAGATCTTCTATACGATCGTTCCGCTCATTCTCATCCTGGGTTTCTTCGCTTTCACCGCGCGCGACCAGGCCCAGATCGAACAGCCGACCAAGAACCCTGATGTCAAGATCGAGGTCTTCGGCAAGCGCTGGTCGTGGGACTTCAACTACGTCACCGACAACGCATACAGTTCAGGCGTCCAGGCGGACTTCAACCCCGACGGCACGATCGACACCTCAAACCTTCCCGTGCTCTACCTGCCGGTCAACAAGACTGTGGAGATCCAGGAAGAGTCGCGCGACGTCATCCACTCCTTCTGGATCGTGGACTTCCTCTACAAGAAGGACATGATTCCCGGCAAGAGCAACTTCCAGTACTTCACGCCGACTGAGCTGGGCACGTACCAGGGCAAATGCGCCGAATTGTGCGGCGAATACCACTCGCTCATGCTCTTCACCGTGAAGGTTGTCTCCGAGGACGACTACAAGGCGTACATCGCCTCCCAGAAGGCCGCAGGGTTCGAAGGCCAGCTGGGTGCCGACTACAACACGAACAGCAACCTGCCGGGCAACGGCAGCACCACCGAGGGATAGCGCCATGACTACCACTCTCGTCCGCCCCGGCACTGCCGGCCCCGGCACGATCCCGTTCAGCACCACCAAACTGGAGCGCAAGGGCAACGTCCTCGTCAACTGGGCGACCTCGACCGACCACAAGACCATCGGGTACCTCTACCTGATCACCTCGTTCATCTACTTCCTGCTCGGCGGCATCATGGCGCTGGTGATCCGCGCCCAGCTGTTCCAGCCCGGCCTGTCGATCGTCGCGACCGGCGAGCAGTACAACCAGCTGTTCACCATGCACGGCACGATCATGCTGCTGATGTTTGCGACACCGCTCTTTGCCGGCTTCGTGAACGTGCTCATGCCGCTGCAGATCGGGGCGCCGGATGTCGCGTTCCCGCGCCTCAACGCCCTTGCCTACTGGTTCTTCAACTTCGGCAGCCTCATTGCTGTCGCGGGGTTCCTCACGCCACAGGGTGCGGCATCCTTCGGCTGGTTCGCTTACGCGCCGCTCTCGAGCACGACGTTCTCACCCGGGTACGGCGGCAATCTTTGGGTCTTCGGGCTCGCGCTGAGCGGTCTCGGAACTATTCTCGGTGCCGTCAACTTCATCACCACGATCATCACCATGCGCGCCCCCGGAATGACGATGTTCCGGATGCCGATCTTCAGCTGGAACGCGCTCGTCACGTCGCTGCTCGTGCTCATGGCCTTCCCGGTGCTCGCGGCCGCGCTCTTCGCACTCGGGATCGACAGGGTGTTCGGTGGACACATCTATGATCCGGCCAACGGTGGCGTCCTGCTCTGGCAGCACCTGTTCTGGTTCTTTGGGCATCCCGAGGTCTACATCATCGCGCTGCCGTTCTTTGGGATCATCTCAGAAGTGCTCCCGGTGTTCAGCCGCAAGCCGATTTTCGGCTACCGCACCCTCATCTTCGCGACGATCGCGATCGCCGCACTGTCAGTGACCGTGTGGGCTCACCACATGTATGTCACGGGGTCGGTGCTGCTGCCGTTCTTCGCACTGCTGACCATGCTCATCGCCGTTCCCACTGGCGTGAAGATCTTCAACTGGATCGGTACCATGTGGCGCGGTTCGGTGACCTTTGAGACACCCATGCTCTGGGCCATCGGCTTCCTCATCACCTTCACTTTCGGTGGCTTGACCGGGGTAATCCTGGCATCGCCGCCACTGGACTTCCACGTGTCAGACACCTACTTTGTCGTGGCGCACTTCCATTACGTGGTGTTCGGCACCGTGGTCTTCGCGATGTTCAGCGGCTTCTACTTCTGGTGGCCCAAGTGGACCGGCAGGATGCTCAACGAGCGCCTCGGCAAGGTGCACTTCTGGCTCCTGTTCATCGGTTTCCACACGACATTCCTTATCCAGCACTGGATCGGCGTGCTCGGCCTGCCGCGCCGCTACCGCACCTACCTGGCCGAAGACGGCGTGACCTGGATGAACCAGCTCTCGACCACGGGCGCCGCCATTCTCGCGATCTCGATGCTCCCCTTCTTCTACAACGTGTGGATCACCTCGCGCCGCTCCCCGAAGGTCACGGTCAACGACCCGTGGGGCTATGGCCGCTCGCTCGAGTGGGCGACCAGCTGCCCGCCGCCGCGCCACAACTTCACCTCAATCCCACGCATCCGCTCCGAGTCGCCGGCCTTCGACATCAACCATCCCGAGGCGGGCATGCCCGTCGGTCTCGGGGGAGTGGGCCCACTCAAAGACGCGCCTGAGTCGCCGGTATACGACCTCACGCAGGAGAAGGTGAAGTAGCCATGGGGACCAATTCACGGCTCTTCTGGATCCTCGCCGGCTTCTTCTTCTTCGCCGACGCCCTCTACATCGCCTGGTCGCTCCTGGTGTCGGCGAGCCCCGCCGCCCAGACCCCGCCCAAGGTGGAGTGGGTTGGCGCCGTGGGCATCGGGCTTTGCGGCCTCCTGTCCGTGCTCATCGCCTTCTACCTCACTCGCATCCACCGCTCCCAGGGCGGGCTGGAACTGCCAGAGGACCGCCTTGATGCCAGGATCGAGGACGGCGATGCCGAACAGGGGCACTTCAGCCCGTGGAGTTGGTGGCCCATCGTGCTCGCTGCCGCCGCCGCCCTGACCGTTCTAGGGCTCGCGATCGGCCCATGGATCTCGTTCATCGGCGTCGCGATACTCGTCGTGAGCGTGGTGGGGTGGGTCTATGAGTACTACCGCGGATACTTCGCCCGCTGACACCCTGAGCATCCGTGCGGCCACGCTCACGGACGGGCCCAGTGTGTTCGCCGTGCTCGCGCAGTTGCACGACCTCGGGTACGCGCCTGATCGACCCGCGTTCGACGAGGCGTTCGCTGCGCTAGTTGCTGACGATCGCTCGACGTTCATGCTGGTGGCCCAGGATGCCGCAGGAACCGTGCTCGGCTATGCCCTCACGACCATCAGCCCGCTGCTGCACACGACCGGCAGTTCCGCCCACCTGCAGGAGTTGGCGGTGGACGGTGACCACCGCGGCCTCGGTATCGGCACCCGCCTCATGGAGGCCGTCGAGGTCATTTGCCGCGAGCGCGAGGTGCGGCAGTTGCTAGTCCCCAGCCGTCGCTCCGCAGACTTCTACGAGCGTCTCGGCTACCGGTCAACCGCCGACCTGCTCAAGCGCACCTTCGACTAATCCCACCCGCACGGCCGTCACGTTGGTCCGCAACGCACCGGAACCGGCGGGCGTGGCCCCATCACCTCGAAGGTGCTGGCATGACGTCCCGCCGAAGCTGCTCCGACTAGTGGTGCCCGCCCGCTGAATTCTCGATCTCACCACGCGTGACCGGCGCGATGCGGTCCTCGAAGAACCAGCTGGAAGCCACCGCGCGGATTCGCTGGCTGACCGAGATGCGACCCTTGGCATCCGGACGGATCATGAGTGGCTTGTAGTCGTTGAAGCTCACGAGCTTCCAGCGCTCGTAGTCATCGAGCTGCTCGTGCACCTCGATGTATTCACCGCTGGGCAGGCGTACGATGCGGCCTGATTCGACCCCGTGCAGGGCGATCTCGCGGTCTTTCTTCTGCAGGCCGATGCACACTCGCTTTGCCACGATGTACGCGACGACCGGTCCGACGAACAGCAGGGCCTGGATCGCGTGGGTGACACCCTCGATCGTCAGCCTGAAGTGGGTCGCGATCAAGTCGGAGCTGGCCGCAGCCCAGAGTACGGCGTAGAAGGTGACCCCGGCCGCACCGATTGCGGTGCGCACGGGAGCATTGCGGGGCCGGTCTGCGATGTGGTGCTCTCGCTGGTCACCGGTGATCCAGGCTTCGATGAACGGGTAGAGCGCCACGACCACCAGGAAGATGCCGACCACCGCCAGCACGATCAGGATGTTGAGCGAGAGTGTGAACCCGCCGAGCTCGATCTCCCATCCCGGCGGAATCAGACGCAGCGCGCCATCGGCGAAGCCGATGTACCAGTCGGGTTGCGTGCCTGCCGAGACAGGGGAGGGGTCGTAGGGGCCGTAGACCCAGATCGGGTTGATCGTGAAGAGCGAGGCGATGAGCACGATCACGCCGAAGATGATGAAGAAGAACCCACCAGCCTTCGCGGCGAACACCGGCATGATCGGAACGCCGACGACATTGTCGTTGGTGTTTCCGGGGGCCGCGAACTGGGTGTGCTTGTTAATCACCAGAAGCAGCATGTGCACCCCGAGCGCAGCCACGAGAATCGCGGGGCCGAGCAGGATGTGGACAGTGTAGAGCCGACCGACAATGTCGGTTCCAGGAAACTGGCCGCCGAAAATCAGGTAGGAGATCCAGGTTCCGACAATCGGGATGCCCTTGACCATGCCGTCGATGATGCGCAGGCCGTTGCCGGAGAGCAGGTCGTCGGGCAACGAGTAACCCGTGAAGCCCTCAAGCATGGCGAGGACGAACAGCACGAAGCCGATCAGCCAGTTGATCTCACGCGGCTTGCGGAACGCACCCGTGAAGTAGATGCGCAACATATGCAGGCCGATAGAGGCGATGAACAGCAGTGCAGCCCAGTGGTGCACCTGGCGCATCAGGAGCCCACCGCGGATGTCGAAGGAGATATCGAGCGTCGACTTCATGGCCGCCGACATCTCGATGCCCTTGAGGGGAACCCAGGAGCCGTCGTACACCTCGGGCACCATCGAGGCCTGGAAGAAGAAGGTCAGGAAGGTACCAGAGAGCAGGATGACGATGAAGCTGTACAGCGCGACCTCGCCGAGCATGAACGACCAGTGGTCTGGGAAGATCTTGCGACCGAGCTCTTTCACGAGCCCAGAGATGCTGGTGCGCTCGTCGATGTAGTTGCCCGCCCAGCCCGTGAAGCGTGCACCTCTTGTCGGCTCGAGGGCCGTAGAGGTGGGGCGTTCGTCGGTGGTCGTCATAGCTTGCGCTCCCAGAAGCTTGGTCCAACTGGTTCGGTGAAGTCGCTGCGCGCAATGAGGTAACCCTCAGCGTCAACGGTGATGGGAAGCTGGGGCAACGGCCGCTTGGCAGGCCCGAAGATGACCTTGGCCTCGTGCGTGATGTCGAACTGCGACTGGTGGCATGGGCAGAGCAGGTGGTGCGTCTGCTGCTCGTAGAGGGCCACGGGGCATCCGACGTGGGTGCAGATCTTGGAGTAGGCCACGATGCCGTCGTAGTTCCAGTCGGCGCGGTCGGCCGAGACGTGGAGGTCTTCGGGCTTGAGCCGCATGAGCAGCACAGCGGCCTTCGCCTTCTCTTCGAGTTTGTCCTCGAGCTCGTTGAGTCCGTCGGGGATCACGTGGAATGCCGAGCCCAGGGTAACCTCGGATGCCTTGATCGGCGTGCCCGACGGGTCTCGCGTGAGGCGCGTGCCCGTCTTCCACACCGTGTGCCTGAGCAGTTCGGCGGGGTCTGCGGCGGGTGCGAGGTCGCGGAAGATCACGATGGCGGGCAGCGGTGAAACGGCAAGTGCGCCGATGAGGGTGTTGCGGATGAGCGTGCGGCGCCCGAATCCGGACTCCTTGTTACCGAGGGCGAAAACCTCGGCCGCCTTCTCGCGGGTGGCGGCGGTGCCCCGGGTGCCGTGGCGCTGCTCGACCAGGTCGTGGCCGTCCATGAGGGCCTTCGACCAGTGCACGGCACCGAGGCCGATGCCCAACAGGCCGAGCGTGATCCCGAGACCGAGGAAGAGATTATTGAGACGGACCGAGCCGATATCACCCGGAACGATCGGGAACACGATGTACGCGGCCACCGCCAGCACGCTGCCGATGATCGAGACAATGAACAGCGCCGAAACGCGGCGCTCCTGCTCGCGCTCCTTCGCCGAGTCGAGATCGGTTACACGCGCGCGGAACGGCGGGAACCCGGGGTTGGCGATCTCGTCGGAAGTGACGACAGCCGTGCCCGCCCCGGGCGGGTTGTCCCCATACTTCTCGACAGTCGTGCCGACGATGGAACTGTCGGCCGCGCCGTCGTGGTCCTTAGCCATTCTCTTCCCTTCGCGCGTACGCGTCTTGCGAGCTAGTTGGACCTGGCGGTCAGCCAGATCGTGATTCCGACGATCGAGCCGAGGCCGAAGATCCAGATGAACAAGCCCTCGGAGACGGGGCCTAGGTTGCCCAGGTTGAATCCACCCGGTGTCGGCGTCTCGTCGAGGTATTTGAGGTAGGAGATGATGTTCGCCTTGTCTTCTGGCGAGATGTTGTTGTCGTTGAACACCGGCATGTTCTGGGGGCCGGTGACCATCGCCTCGTAGATGTGCTTCGCGCTCACCCCGGTCAGCGGGGGCGCGTACTTGCCCTCGGTGAGGGCGCCGCCGGCGCCAGCGACGTTGTGGCACATCGCGCAGTTGATGCGGAACAGCTCGGCGCCTTTGGCGGTGTCGCCTCCGCTGGTGAGGAGCGAGGAGTCGGGGATCGCGGGGCCGGGGCCTTTTGATGCCACGTACACCGCGAGGGCGGCGACCTGGGCGTCGGTGAACTGCGGCGGCTTCTCCTCCACCTGGGGTCCGGTCGCCGCGGCGGGCATCCTGCCGGTTCCGACCTGGAAGTCGACGGCCGCGGCTCCCACGCCGATCAGGCTCGGGCCTTGGCTCGTGCCCTGGAGGGCCATGCCGTGGCAGGTCGCGCAGTTGGCGGCAAAGAGCTTGCCGCCGTCTTCGATCTGAGCCTCGGCAGCGGTCTGCGTTTCGGCAGTAGCGCTCGACGTGAAGAGGGCATATGCCCCACCCGTGCCGATCAGGCCGACCATGATGAGCGCGACTGTTGCCAGCGGATGACGGCGGCCGGCCGGGCGCTGCTTGCGGGCAGAGGCTCCTGGTCGGCCCTGTCTTGGCCGGTTCGTCGGGCTGTGGTCTGTCGCCATGCTTGGTTCTATTCCTCTGTGGTGATGGGGCGTGAAGAGCTATTTGAGGATGTAGATGACCAAGAAGAGGCCGATCCACACGACGTCGACGAAGTGCCAGTAGTAAGAGACCGCGATAGCGCTCGTCGCTTCTTTGTGGGTGAAGGTCTTCACCGCGAAAATTCGACCGATCACGAGGAGGAATGCGATGAGGCCTCCGGTCACATGCAGGCCGTGGAAACCGGTCGTGATGTAAAACGCGGAGCCGTAGGAGTCGCTCGGGATGCTGATGTGTTCGCTCACGAGGTTGGCGTATTCGAAGATCTGCCCGATGACGAAGGTGGCACCCATCGCGTAGGTCAGGTAGAACCACTCGACAGTGCCCCACTTCCAGAACTGCAGCGCCTTTCCGGTGCGGCGGCCCTGCAGGCGCTCGGCCGCGAAGACTCCGGCTTGGCAGGTGAACGAGGAGGCCACCAGAATCAAGGTGTTGATGAGCGAGTAGGTGATGTTGAGCTTCGCGGTCTGCTCTTCCCACAGGCCGGGAGAGGTCGACTTGAGCGTGAAGTAGATGGCAAACAGCCCGGCGAAGAACATGACTTCGCTGCCCAGCCAGACGATGGTGCCCACCTGCACAAGGCTCGGGCGGTTGACTACTGGGGCTCCGATCGAGCGCGAGAGCGAGGCGGTGGTCACCTACCCATTATGTCCGAAATCGTGCCCCTCTTTTCTCATTCCGGAGTCCAGTCGCTGCCCGGTCAGTAGGATCTTCAGACATGTCACGCATGCAAACCTGGCCCGGCATCCTCGGCTCGCTGGTTGAAGGCAACGACCTCTCGATCAGCGACGCGGAATGGGCCATGGGCTCGGTCGTCGCCGGGGAGGCGACCCCGGCCCAGATCGCCGGGCTGCTCGTCGCGCTGCGGGTCAAAGGCGAGACCGTCGACGAGATCGTGGGGTTCAGGGATGCAGCGCTCCACCACGCCTTGCCGCTCAATGTTCCCGCGGACGTGCTGGACATCGTAGGCACCGGCGGCGATCCGTACGGTGCCGTCTTGAACATCTCCTCGGTCGCGTCAATCGTGGCCGCGGCGGCGGGCGTGCCAGTCGTCAAGCACGGCAACCGGGCCGCGAGTTCAGCCTCGGGGGCGTCCGACCTCCTTACAGCCCTCGGCCTAAACCTGGAAATAACGCCGGAACGGGTGGCCGAAGTGCTCTCGGAAACCGGGATCACGTTCGCGTTCGCCGCTGTGTTCCACCCAGGATTTCGCCATGCCGGGCCCACCCGCAAAGAGTTGGGCATCTCGACGCTCTTCAACATCCTGGGTCCGCTGTGCAACCCGGCACGGCCGAACGCCACGGCGGTCGGGGTGGCGAGCCTCGAGCGGGTGCCTCTGGTGGTCGGCGTGTTCCAGACCAGGGGAGCGACGGCGTTGGTGTATCGCGGAGACGACGGAATCGACAAGCTCACCACGACGGGCCACAGCCACATCTGGGAGGTCTCCCGCGGGTTCGTGACCGAGCACGATCTCGACCCGGCCGACCTGGGGATCGCGCGGGCCGACATCCAGTCGCTGCTTGGAGCAGATGCTGCACACAACGCCGAAGTGGCTCGCGCAGTACTTGCGGGGGACAGCGGACCGGTGCGTGACATTGTGCTGCTCAACGCGGCGGCCGGGCTCACGTCGTTCGATTTGTCGCAGCATCCCGAGCAGTTGCAGCAGCCCATCGTCGAGCGCCTCGCGGCAGGGCTCGAGCGTGCTGCGGCGGCGATCGATTCGGGTGCGGCGGCGGCCAAGCTGGCCCAATGGGTCGAGGCTACCAATCGCTGACAACCCCTTCTTCAGCGGTGCGGGGTAACCCTGAAGATCTGGGGCATTGACCCTTCCGAAACGAAGGTCAAGAGCCTTTCGTCTCCGTCGGCGCTGAGCCTCAGGGTGATGTTGGTGCCCGGGGCAGCAGCGACTTGCCGCGCGGCCCATTCGACCGCAACCTGACCGATATGTTCGTCAGTTTGCCCACCGAGGTCGTCGAGTAGCACCACGTCCGAGCCGCGGGCGCGCGCATCGTGTACCGCCGACGTGAGAGGTTCTCGCTGCAGGCCTCGGGCTCGGATGCTGTCGCGAAGAGTCGCTTCCAGCACCCGAAATTCCGCGCGGTCGCCCTCGCTCGCTGTACCGTTCGCTATCGCAAGCAAAGGGCCCTCGACGAGGCTGCGGAGCGTTGTCAGCTGCTTTTCGCGCTCGATCTCGCCTTCGTTCCTAAGTTGCTCCTGGCCGATGCGTTGCTGTTCGACTTGCTGGAACTCAAGGATTTGACTTGCCGTGTGCCGGAGCAGAATGGCGAAGAACGTGCCGGCGAACAAGGATGCGGCCTGGCCGTAAGCCAGATTGAGCCCAAAGAGCGGGTCCCCGGTTGCGATCGTGCTCCAGATGGCGGCAGCAAAGCACAAGAGGCCCATCCCGACCCATCCAAGAACCACCCTGCCTCTCAGGCACAACGTGAAAAGAATGAAGGTGATCGCGCCGAGGTGCCATGATGCGAACCCGGACTCACCGGCCGAGGGCAGGTGTGAATCGAGGATGTAGGCACAAGCGGTGGTAGCGACGAGGATGAGGGCCGCTCGGCCAATGGGCAGAGGATATGCGCTCGGGCCGCTGACCACCGCTCCGCAGGCGAGGATGACAAGCAGTCCACAACCCTCCACCCAGCTGTATCGCAGCTGTCCGGCCGAAAAGGACAGCGCTACGTAGGTCACAAAATAGAGGGCATAGAGAAGGCGCATCCCCACGCCCCCTAGCCCAAGGAGGTCGTCGGTATTCGTTCCGGACATCGCGCTCACTTGAGTCGCCATCGAAGCGTCACTCGTGTACCCGTCCCTGGTCGAGAGACGATGATTGCATGTCCGCCTTGCTCGCTCTCCATGCGCCCAAGGATGCTGACTGCTATGCCCAGCCGGGTGGGCGGCACTGCGGTGGTGTCAAATCCCACTCCGTCATCGAGAATCGTCACCTCGAGGCCGTACGCGCCAGCTGTCACGTGTAGCGCGCGCGAGATCGAATCCATTCTTCGCTCGGCGTGCCGGATGCTGTTCTTCAGCGCTTCAACCGTGGCCTCCGCCAAGGCCAGGAGGGCCGTGCCGGGGACCTCTATCGGAGCATCGATCTCGTAGGAGAATGTCGCGGCCGGAGCAATTTCCGTGGCGATCTTTTGGAGTTCCCATGCACATTCAAGCCCTGATCTCGAAGTGCTGTTCTGCCCGGGAGTGGCGTGGGCGTCTATCTGCTCGAGGGCGCGACGAGCTTCGTGCCTGGCCGCTTCGGCACCAGAATCACTGCTCGCCCCCGCCAACAGCGCAACAAGAACGCTGTCATGAACGAGGGCATCGACGCGTGCCCTCGCGAGGCTGCGAGCGCTGGTCGATGCAAACCTGCGGACCTCCCTGATCGCCGCCTCCTCAGCCGAGTCAAGGGATAGGCCGGCTCGCTTGGTTGCCAGCGCAAGCGCTACGAATACCGCACTGAAGAAGAAGTCGAACACGGCGATCTGAAATGCAAAACTCCACGACGAGAATCCATAGGTAGCTGCCTGGTCGAAGGCGATGAGCACTGCTGCCAAGAGAAGGTAGGCCCAGGCGACACGACCCCACGCCACCGCTGCGGCTGATGCTCCGATTATGGCCAGGCTCACAAGCCATGCCGGACTGTCAAGGGGAAGTGAGCTGTTGTACCAAGCGGGACTGAAGGTGATGAGACCGATGAGGAAGCTTCCGGCCGCGATCCCGTTCAACGCTCGAAGGGCATTCGATGTTACGACCCAGGACAGCGACACCATCAGGAGGAGCCCAATGACGAATGAGCCCGCGATCGTCCAGGTCCACACCGGAAGAGAAGAGGTGTACTGACTGAGGAAGGGCGGCACGGCGAGGGCGCAGAAGACCAGCCCGCCCACCCCAAGTGCAAGTGTCATCACTCTCGTGATCCGTGCGGATGCGAGTTCCACCGACCTCGTCGACGAATCCACACTCACTATTCGGCTCCGGGGAGAGGCAGGAAGCCATCCTCCAGCGCTCGCTTGTAGAGGTCGATGCGAGTGAATGCCGGACGACCGATCCGCGCGTACTTCGCACGAATGCGCTGAATGTAGTCATCGACGGTGCTGACAGCGATTCCCAGCGATGAGGAGATCGCGAACGATTTTGCTCCGGTGGCGAGCAGGGCGAGAACTTCCACCTCCCTGGGGCTCAACTGAACGTCATCCAATGACGGGTCGGAATCAATGGCGGCCGCCCAATCTGCGGACATCACGATGTTCCCGTGCGCTGCCGCCTCGAGAGTCTCCAGCAGAGTAGCCAGCGGCGCGGACTTGCGGACTATCCCCACGACGGCGGATCGCGCTGCGAGGCGGACAAGATACGGGTTTTCACCAGACGTGAACGCAACTACCGTCGCGCCCGCCGTAGTGAGCTTGTCGACGTTGCCGATCGGCGAGGAGCCGTCAGCAAGTCTCAGGTCGAGGAGAACGAGGTCTGGGTGCGGGTCGCGCAACAGCAGTTCATCGACGGTCGCGGCGACGCCCCAATATTCGAGACTCGCAGCCTGCTCTAGCACTCGGGCGATTGCGAGAGACACAATCTCGTGGTCATCCACGAGGGAAACGCGCACAGTTCGGTTCGGGATCGCACCGTACGGATCCATCGAACCCCTCGCCTCGTCTCGGGCCAAGAATAGCGCCGGCATGCATGCGCCTTGCCCACCTTGGGCCCTCCGGGTGCCCTCAAAACCAAGGGCTGGTCAGCTACCTACCGGTTGCAAGAGAGTCAGTCTGAAAACACTTGGGAAGAGGGATATGTACATCGTCGGATTCTTGCTGATCGGTATCGGCATCCTCGTGGCAGCTCTCGCGGGAGGCAACGCCGCAGCGCTTCTCGTCGGCGTGGCCGTGGCAGCGGTCGGGCTGCTCGTCACCGGCTTCAAGTACTACTTCCTGTAGCCGTGAGACACCAGCTGAGATCGGGATGGCGCCTGCTTTGGACCCCCTGGGCCCCTGACGCTAAGCGGA
The DNA here is from genome assembly GCA_043754275.1 of Microbacteriaceae bacterium. Lineage (GTDB taxonomy): Bacteria > Actinomycetota > Actinomycetes > Actinomycetales > Microbacteriaceae > Rhodoglobus. The sequence goes on from JAYUVE010000009.1 coordinate 76,306, forward strand.
GCTCGCAGCGACCGTCTCCGGCGGGCAAGCCGACTCCTTGATTTTCGCGGCCGCCACGCACCTAACGGAGGATCTCAAGTGAATGTAGTTCGGCCCTGGACAGCCCCCGATGTCTTCGCTCTCGTTTTTGCCCTCTCGATCGCTTTTTCGCCAGTGGGGCTCGTTCTGGCAATCATGGGAATTCGGCGGGGCAGGAAAGCCGGGATTCGCAATCGTCGAGCAATTGCCGCACTCATCATTTCCGTAAGCGTGATCGTTGCCACGGTGGTCGCGATAGCGGTGTTGTCCTTCCTGCAGACGGCGCGAGAGCAAGCATTCCAGCGAGAATATTTCTGCTCCGAGGCCGCCAAGTCCCCAGACCTGTTCTCCGACGATGGTCTGGGTCAGGAACTTCTCGCGATCTACCACCACGATGGCACCACGCTTGTCCCGTATCTCCAGGAACACTCCGCAGATCTGACTGCGCGACTCGATGCCTGGCGCAACCTCCTCTATGCCCCTCCGGGCGAGATCGAATGGGAGGTCGAAGGTATTTACGACACGCTTGATCGCACCGTGACGAACCTCAACAACGGTGTCGTCTTGCCTGAGGCCTACCTGGACAAGGCTGTCTTTGCGGTCGAGCGACTTGACACTGTCAAGGCCTGGATGTCGAGGAATTGTCTAGCGGCCGAAGGAGAGTGATCAACCCGAAGACTTCACAAAAGTTCTTCCTATTCGCCGTCGGCGCTCTACTCGTTTCATCCCTAGCTTCCTGCGCGCCCGACTCACAACTAACGGCGAACTGCCGAATGGCGTGAAAGTCAATCACTTGTACTTCCGCCTGCCGGGCGGCAATTCCCACAGGATGGAATACCACCGCATGTCAAAGAGACGCACTGTGATCAGATCATGCGTATTCGTCGTAGGCCTCATCGTCTTTGGGACGACCATTTCCGGGTGCTCGCATCCCGCGGCAACGGACGACGGCCAGGGTGACGCCAGTCTCACGCCCTCCGAAGCGCCGTCAGACTCTCCACCGGCGGCCAATTTGGCCGAGGACCAGTGCGGCTTCATCTCCGGGGCTGACATTGCCAATGCCTACCTTGTCGGGGCCCTCGGTGATGCAGTTCGCTCCGACCAGCTCTACAGCGAAACCAGTGACTGCAACTATTGGTGGAGCCTTCCACCCGGTTCGGCGAACATCGTTCTTGGGCACGCCGTCACCGATGACCCGTCAGGGATGGGCGTCATGGTCTTTGTCGTGCGGGAATTTTCCGATGCCTCAGCATCCCCCTCGGCGGGGCTCGATGTGGCAGTGAATTCGCCGGCCGACCTCCTGGGGCCCGCTCAAGAGTCAGAGTTCGCGGGTGCCTACAGCTCAGCGAACAACGTGGAATTCACGACACCCGGTCTCGGCGGGTTCTGCACGGACAACTCCGAATGTTTTGTCGCGCTGGATGACCGGTACTGGGTCTCGCTGACCCAGACGCTCGACAACAATCGGGCAACCCAGGAGGCGCTGGTGAGGGTTGCTGCGGCACTCGTACCGGTGGTCGCCAGCTATAACCGCTAGGACGGCTGCTGCCCCCAAAAATCAGGGCTCGCGGGCGCACGGACAACAAGGGAGCGTTGGGGCATGATCTCCACGAAGATGATTCTTGCCGGTTGCGCACTCGTTCTGTTGCTTGCTGGGTGCACGGGCCCGGAGGTCGAGAGTAGTGCTGGCGGGACCGACTCACCCGGCGCTTTCGAGTCGGCCGCTGAATCCACTCCTGTTCCGATCAACGCCGATCTCGACCTCGAGTCCCTGTTGCCGGCCTTCGGGGAAGTCACCCTCCCGTCTGGAGGAGTCGCGTCTTCCGACGGCACCAAGGCGGCGATCATCACCAATCCCTACGGAACGGTTTCGCCCGAGTTTGGGCTGCGCTCCTGCGACTCGATCGAGCAGCCACCGTATTGGCCCACCGTCGTCGACGCGGAAAAGCGCACGTTCCGTGACGAGGGTGGCAAGCAGATCATCAACCTCGCGGTGACCAGACTCGAATCTGATCAGGAGGCGTCCGCGGTGATGACGACCTACATCGACCTGCTGAACTTCTGCGCGGCACACTCCGGTCCGGAGTTCTCCGACTTCAACTCACCTGGACAGTTCTACGACGTCGAGGAATCCGTCATCATCGACGATGCGAACCACGTGTACGGAATCATTTACAACAACGACGTCAACCAGGAAGTTCGATACTCGGTTCTCGGGCCCTATTTCATCTACGCCGGAATTCTCTCGCCGTCGACCGGTGACGACGCGATCGCACTCATCTCCGATGTGAGGTCACGCGTCGCGGGCTGATTCGCCTCAGACGTCGTCGTCGACCCAGTCGAGGGTCTTCGACACCGCCTTCTTCCAGTTGCGCATGAGGCCATCTCGCTGCTTAGGCGACATCGCGGGCTCCCAGCGTTTGCCCGCCTGCCAGTTGGTGCGCAGCTCGTCGAGATCCTTCCAGAACCCGACTGCCAGCCCCGCGGCGTAGGCGGCGCCGAGTGCTGTGGTTTCAGCGACGACCGGTCGGATCACCGGGACATCGAGGATGTCGGCCTGGAACTGCATGAGTTCGCTATTGGCAACCATGCCGCCGTCGACTTTGAGTGCCGTGAGGTCGACACCCGCGTCGGCGTTGACTGCGTCCAGGACCTCGCGGGTTTGGTACGCGACCGACTCGAGCGCGGCGCGAGCGATGTGGCCCTTGTTGGCGAAACGGGTGAGTCCGAGGATGGCCCCACGGGCATCCGGTCTCCAATGCGGGGCGAATAGGCCGGAGAAGGCGGGGACGAAGTAGACGCCGCCGTTGTCGTCAACGGTGCGAGAGAGCGCTTCGACGTCTGAGGCGTTCTCAATCAGCCCGAGGTTGTCGCGAAGCCACTGGATGAGCGACCCGGTGACAGCGATCGACCCCTCGAGCGCATAGTGTGTCGCGCCCTCACCGAGTTTGTACGCGACGGTCGTGAGCAGCCCGTGCTTGGACTGGACGATCTCCTCGCCGGTGTTGACGATGAGAAAGTTGCCCGTGCCGTAGGTGTTTTTGGACTCACCTTTCGTGAAGGCGACCTGCCCGAAAGTCGCGGCCTGCTGGTCACCGAGGATGCCAGCGACCGGCACCTCGCGCAGCAGGCTGGATGCCGCGATCGTGCCGTACACCTCAGACGAGCTCCTGATCTCCGGCAGCATCGACACCGGCACCCCGAACTCCGCGAGGATACCCTCGTCCCAGCTGCAGGAGGCGAGGTCCATGAACAGCGTGCGGCTGGCGTTGGTGACATCTGTCGCGTGCACGCCGCCTTCGATGCCCCCGGTGAGGTTCCAGAGCAGCCAGGAGTCGGTGGTGCCGAAGGCGAGTTCGCCGGCTTCCGCGCGCGCGGGAGCGCCGTCTACATGCTCGAGGATCCAGGCGATCTTCGTTCCGGCGAAGTAGGTCGCCAGTGGCAGACCGACTGATTTCTTGAAGCGATCGGGATCACCCTTCGCGATCCTGTCGACGATCGCCTGGGTGCGGGTGTCTTGCCAGACGATCGCGTTGTAGACGGGTTCGCCGGTGTTTCGATCCCAGACGACCGTCGTTTCGCGCTGGTTGGTGATGCCGACGGCGACAATGTCGTGGCGGGTGAGGCTCGCCCTCGACAGGGCTTGGCCGATGACCTCGCGGGTGTTGTCCCAGATCTCGATCGGATCGTGCTCGACCCAGCCGGCCTTCGGGAAGATCTGCTTGTGCTCGAGCTGCCCGGAAGAGACGACCGAGCCTGAGTGGTCGAAGACGATCGCCCGCGTGCTCGTGGTGCCCTGGTCGATCGCGAGTACGTAGTTGCTCATGGCCCTATCTTGCCCGCACGACCGTCGGCTGCCCCAGCCCCGGGGCGGGGCTCAGGGTCTGCCGAGTCCGCGATAGGTCCACCCTGCGGCTCGCCACGCCGCGGCATCCACGCAATTCCGACCGTCGATCAGGACCTTTCCGCGTGTAAGCAGGCCGGTGGCATCGGGATCGAGGTCCCGGAACTGCTTCCACTCGGTGACGATGACGACCGCATCGGCACCGGCCAGCGCTTCCGCGGGGTCGTCAGCGAAAATCAATTGTGGATGCAGTCGGCGCGAGTTCTCGATGGCCTGCGGGTCGGAGGCCACGACCTGTGCACCGAGGCCATTCAGTCGAACCGCCACGTCGAGGGCGGGGGAGTCACGCACGTCATCCGAATCGGGCTTGAATGCCAAGCCAAGCACGGCAACCTTTTTCTGGAAGACATCGCCACCGAGAGCGTCAATCACCAAGTCGACGACCCTGTCGCGTCGGCGCAGGTTGATCGCGTCGACCTCTTTGAGAAAAGCGACAGACTCGCCTCGACCGAGTTCCTCGGCTCTTGCAGCGAAGGCACGAATGTCCTTGGGCAGGCAGCCACCCCCGAAACCGACGCCTGCATTGAGGAACCGGCGGCCTATCCGTGCATCGAAGCCGATCGCGTCCGCAAGCTGGGTGACGTCGGCGCCGGTGACCTCCGCGATCTCTGCCATCGCATTGATGAAGGATATTTTGGTGGCCAGGAAGGCGTTCGCGGAGACCTTGACCAACTCAGCCGTTGCGTAGTCGGTCACGACGAGCGGGGTGTTGTTCGCCAGCGCCGTGGAATAGACCTCATTGAGTAGGCGGGTTGCCTCAATTCCGTCGTCGCCAGTCGGCACGCCGTAGACCAGTCGGTCGGGACTGACCGTGTCCTTTACCGCGAAGCCTTCTCGGAGAAACTCGGGGTTCCACGCCAAGATCGCCCCGCAACTCGCCGAGATTGTTGCCGCGAGTCGCGCTGCTGTCCCCACGGGAACGGTCGACTTGCCGACGACGAGGTCGCCGTCGTTCAGATGCGGGATGAGGGCACCGATCGCCGCATCCACGAACGTCAGGTCGGCGGCGTTTCCGCCCTTGCGCTGAGGGGTACCAACGGCCACGAAGTGAACCGCACTGCCACGGGCATCCGAAATATTGTTCGAGAATCGGAGGCGACCAGACGCGATCGCCGACGTGAGGATCTCGGGCAGACCCGGTTCGAAGAAGGGGGCACGACCTTGATTCAGAAGGTCCACCTTGGCGGAGTCCACGTCGATTCCGACTACGTCGTGCCCGAGTTCGGCCATGGCGGCGGCGTGCACGGCGCCGAGGTAGCCACAGCCGATAACAGATAGTTTCACGGAGTTCCCCACGAATCGGTTTGTTGGAGCGGGAACTGCAGGTTCATATTGATGCACGCTCCCAGGAGCAGTTTCGAAGTCGTCCAGCAGATCTTGCCAGGCAGAGCCTATTGCTCTGAGACGAACAAGCGCGTCCAGAGTTCGCTGAGGTAGTCGCCAAACTCGTCGGGCGTCCAGCCGCGCAGTGAGACGAGTTGAGTGTAGTGTTCTGCGCCCGCGGTTGCCCAGACGATATCCGCGATGTACTGGTCGCTTAGCGCCACACGCAACTCGCTCGTAGAGCGCAGGTCTGCGGCGAACAGCAGCATGTTCTTGGCGCGCCTGGATGAGATCTCGTTTTCCAGCGCCGCGCAATCCCTATCGGTGTGTGCTGCGTCGCGCAGGGCCATGAATACCGGCGCGGTGCGCGGGCTCATGGCGGCGACTGCCTTTGCGTAGATTCGGATCTTTGTGGCAGCGCCACGCGCGGCTCTCACCCGCACTACATAGTCTCGTTCTTCTGCCGGAACCGCGTGGGCGGTTCCGGAGATTGCCGACTCGAGGACTTCGCGCATCAGGACGGGCTTGCGTCCCACTGTCGCATACAGCGTGTCCACCGAGACTGCCGCGGCCGCGGCCACCTGGCTGACAGTCGTGGCGGCGTAGCCCCGTGTGGTGAATAGTTGCCAGGCCGCGGCGAGTACATGCTCGCGGGTCACCGCCGCCTGGCCGGCGCGCAACGGGGAGCTATACCGGCGGGGGCCCTTGACAGCGTCCGTCATGGAGTCCACAGTAGTACATATTCGCCCGAAGAGCATTCGGATCAATTAGGAGCGGCACGATGGTCTACGCATATACCCAGGATGTCCCGATCGACCAGGCCCGGTACCGGCGGGTAATGGAGGAACTCGGGTCCCAGCCGCTGGCCGGCTTGATTCTGCATCTCTGTGTGCGGCGAGCGGACGGCGGCCTTGGCTACGTCGATGTCTGGGAATCCGAGGAAGCCTGCGCGCGCGCGTTCGACGAGCGCATCCACGCCGCCGTCGATATCGCTTTCGGTGGTGCCCGGCCAAGCGCGGAACCGGAGGTGAGAGTGCTGGACGTACTCGATATCACCGGCAGGGCGGTCAGCTGATGACCGCCATCACGCCCCATGCAACACTGCCCACTACCGCATCTCCGCGCCTGCTGACAGTTACCTTGCGGATCGCCGCGTACGCGAGCGGCTTGCTGGCAGGCGCGTTGGTCGGGGTGCTGCTGGCAGAACTCGCCCTGCGATCGAACCCGGTCGGGTACATCGCGTTCCACCAGGCCACCACCGTGCTCTACACCGCCGCGCTGCCGCCGCTGGGTGCAGTGATGACCATCTGCATAGCCATCAACCTCATCCGGGGACCCTTCAATAAACTGCTTCTCGGTGCACTCGTCTGCGGGATCGCGGGGATGCTCGTCACAGTGCTCGTGAACTTCCCCCTAAATGCAGCAATCATGGCGTGGCCCGCAGACCAGCTGCCTCCTGACTTCACCTCCATCGCTACCCGATGGCTCGTCGCGCACCTCGCGCGCACGGTGCTGACCGCGACGTCCTTCGTGCTGGTGGTGAGCGTGCTGGCACGAGGAGCGCGCTCCTCGTGAACACCGTCACGATCAAGGCCGCAGTCATCGCGGTCATCTTCAGTGGAAGCTTGCTGTTGGCCGGCTGCGGTACCTCCTCCGGTGATTCTGGCGGCGCCGCAACACCAGCTCCGGGCGCCTCATCAACTGCTGCCACCCCTGCATCGAATGCCAACGGCACCGCTAGCGCATGCACCATTGTTACTGAGGCGGACGCCACCACCGCACTAGGCGTTGACCCCGGGCCCGGTACCGAAAGCACCCAGTCGGGCGCAAGTTCCTGCACCTTCGGAGCGTCGCCCACACTCGTCATGATCGACCTCCTGGCGGCTGCTGGCAAGGCCGCATACGACCACGTGCGAGGCAATGCCTCGGCAGGTGACGTTGTAGACATCGCCGGTGTCGGCGATGGTGCGTTCGGAGTATTCAAGGGCGCAGCTGCCGAGATCTGGTTCTACAAGGGCGGCACCATGGTCAGCATTGGACTCGTCAACGCCAGTGCTCCAACGCCACCCCAAGCTGAAGCGGTGGCCCTCGCCAAGACGATCGCCGGACGACTCTGATGGGATCTCGCCCGCCCGCCCGCACCGCTGCGAAAGTCGTCGGCATTGTGTCGTTGGGGCTGCTACTCGCTGGGTGTAGCAGCGGGCTGCCGAGCTCGCAATCGACAAGCGCACCCCCAGCCGACGCCGCCACTCCCGCGGCTTCCCCGCAGTTGACAGCCTGCACTCTCGTCACGGAACAGGACGCGACCGCTGCCTTGGGCTCGGATCCTGGACCCGGTATCGCAGCCGCTCAATCGGGAGTGACGGCATGCACCTATGGAGCTGCTCCGCAGATGGTCAGCGTTCACCTTTCGCCCGCAGGCAAGGCCGGGTACGACCAGATGCATTCGGCGTCAGTGGATGGCGCATCACTCGTTGACCTCGCCGGGATCGGCGACGCCGCCTTCGGAATTTTTGCTGCACCGATAGCGAGCATCGGGTTTTACCGGGGCAGTTCCTATGTCTCTATCGTCATCTATGCGGATGGATCTCAAGATCGAGCCATGGCTCTGGCATCGGCCGCCGCGAGCAGGCTGTAGCCCCGGTTGGCATGCTCAGCCCAGACCGAGCACATCACCGACCTCTGGCGCTGACCTACAGGCCGGCGCCCGAAGGCCCGAGAGTCCTAAGAGCGAACGAGCCGCGCGATGGCGGCGCTGGCCTCGCGCAGCTTCTCCTCGGCGACCTGGCCGCCCTGCTCGGTGGCTTCGGCAACGCAGTGCATGAGGTGGTCGTCCAGCAGTGCGAGCGCGACTGCCTCGAGTGCCTTGGTGGTGGCTGAGACCTGGGTGAGCACGTCGATGCAGTAGGCGTCATCTTCGATCATTCGTGCCAGGCCACGCACTTGTCCCTCCACCTTTCGAAGGCGGGCGAGCAGTGCGGTCTTGTTGCCGACGTAGCCATGCGTGGTGTGATCCATCTGCCTCTGCCTCGGTCAGTGGTGCGGGTGGCCGTAGCGGTGGGGATCTGCGTCGAACTTGTCGGCGCAGCTGATGGAGCAGAAGTAGAACGTGGTCCCGTCGTGCTCACGGGTGGCCGCGGCCGTCTTCGGGTCGATGGTCATGCCACAGACCGGATCGGTGACCAGCGCCGCGTTGTCTGTTGCGTGCTCGGTGTGGTGGGTCATGGGATTCTCCTCATTTGTTTGCTGGTTGCCGATCTCGACCATCGGGTTGGTGGTCGGGGCCGCAGTCAGGGTGGCCGCGGGCTTGGGGGTGAACCGGCGCAGCCGGCTGGAATTGGTGACGACCGACAGCGATGACAGGGCCATCGCCAGGGCAGCGATCATCGGGCTGAGCAGCAGGCCGAATGCCGGGTACAGCACGCCAGCAGCGAGGGGGATGCCGATGAGGTTGTAGCCGAACGCGAACCCGAGGTTCTGCCGGATGTTGCGCATCGTGGCGCGGGACAGGTCGATCGCCGTGACCAGCCCGGCCAGGTTCCCGGATATCAGGGTGATGTCGGAGGCCTCGATCGCGACATCCGTTCCGGTTCCGATCGCCGAACCCACATCGGCCTGCGCGAGCGCGGGGGCGTCGTTGATGCCGTCACCGACCATCCCGACGACCCGGCCCTCAGCTTGCAGGCGCTTGATCTCGCGCGCCTTGTGCTCGGGCATCACCTCCGCCACGACCCGGGTGATGCCGACCTGGCGGGCGATCGCCGCTGCGGTGGTGCGGTTGTCACCGGTCATCATCACGACATCTATCCCGCGGGCGGCCAAGTCGGCGATCGCGGCGATCGATCCGTCCTTGATCGTGTCGGCAACCCCAACCACACCGGCCGGGCGGCCGTTGACCGCCACCAGCATCGGGGTCTTGCCGTCTGCGGCGAGCCTCTCCAGCCCGGCGGTCAGGGTCGACGGCTCGACACCAGCCTCGGTCAGCAATCGCGCGTTGCCGACCAGAACGATCCTGCCGCCCACCTGGGCGCGCACACCCTGGCCGGTGATCGATTCGAAGGCGGACGCCCGGGGGAGGCGGAGGCCGCGGTCCTTCGCGCCGGCGACGATCGCGGCCGCAAGGGGGTGTTCGGAGTCGCGTTCTGCTGCCGCAACAAGCGCGAGCAGCTCGTCCCCGTCGAAACCGTCGGCAGGCAGGACATCGGTCAACGCCGGGGTGCCGTTGGTGATGGTGCCGGTCTTGTCGAGCACGACTGTGTTCAGCTTGTAGGCGGTCTCGAGCGCCTCAGCGGACCGGACTAGGATTCCGTTTCTCGCGGCTTTGCCGGTGGCGACCGTAATCGACAGCGGCGTTGCCAGGCCCAGCGCACAGGGGCAGGCGATGATCAGCACCGCGACCGCCGCCACCAGGGCGAACACGCCAGTCGGCGGTGGGCCGAACACCCACCAGGCGGCGAAGGTCCAGATGGCGATCGCGATAACCGCCGGAACGAAGTATCCCGACACCCTGTCTGCTAGACGCTGGATGGGTGCCTGAGACCCTTGGGCCTCACGCACTAGCTTGATGATCTGTGCGAGCATCGTGTCCGCACCGACCTTGGTCGCGGTATACCGGAACGAGCCCGTCTGGTTGATAGTCGCCCCGATCACCGTGTCGCCCACAGACTTGGCAACAGGAATCGGCTCGCCCGTGATCATGGCCTCGTCGACTGCGGAGCTGCCTTCGGTCACCTGCCCATCGACCGGCAGCTTCTCACCGGGGCGGATCGCCACAATGTCACCGACCACTACGTCGCCCACCGGGATCTCGATCTCTTCGCCGCCGCGGACCACCCGTGCGGTGCGCGGCCGCAGACCGATCAGGGTGCGGATCGCCTCCCCGGTGCCGGCCTTGGCCCGGCTCTCCAGCAGTCGACCGAGAAGGATCAGAGTCAGGATGACGCCGACCGCCTCGAAGTACACTCCGCGTGCCTCAGCGGGCAGCACCCACGGAAAGAAGGTGGACACAAGGCTGAAGCCGTAGGCGGAAATGGTGCCGAGCGTGATGAGAGAGTTCATCTCGGCTGCCCGATGGAATAGGGCAAGCCATCCGGTTCGATGGATCGGCCACCCGGTGTAGAACATCACCGGGGTGATGAGGAGGAACTGGAACCACGGCGCGAGCAGCAGCGGCGGCACCCACCCGCCGAAGCCTTCGTGAAGCATCACCGAGAAGAAGACCGGCAAAGTCAGCACCGCGCCGACGATGACCCGGCGGCGCAAATCCGCGGTCTCTGTTGCGTGCTCGGCGGCCTCCTGGTCGCCATCGCCCTCCAAAGTCCCGACGATATCGCCTGCTCCACCGGCTTCGACTGGGGCAGGGGCTTCCAGGAGTGCGGTCGCAGTCCGCGGTCCATCAGCCGAGCCCGCGACGACTCTTACGGTGCCGTGGATCATGTTCATCCCGCACGCGAAGTCGAAGTCGCCCAGCTGATCCGGGATGAATTCCACGGCCGTGGTCGAGTACGCCGGCAAGGCTTGGTTCACCTTGAAGGCAGGGAAGACCACCCGTGAGGTGCAGTCGCCAGTCTCCTGCCGGTTGAAGAGGAGACGTGTCCGCACGCCCTGTGCCACTTCGACCACGCTGGGGGAGTAGCCACCCTTGACCGTGATCGTCTGGGTCTGAAGATCACCGTCGACGGCGGCTCGCCGTGAAGCTCGCGGGGCGAAAAAGTACCAAGCAAGCAAGGCTGTCAGCGCTACGGCACCAATCACGACGATCAGATTCATGGATGCAGCTCCCTTAGGTCGCGGAGCGACAATCACCGCCCGCCGAGACAACTATACCCCCTAGGGGTATCTCTACCCGATACACGGGACCGGCGCTCCCCACGCTCTCGGGCCCCGGAGCTCCGCCTGTCGACACCACGATTCTCGTGAGCTGAGCACCACCTACCTTCCCGGGCAGGCCGAAATCATCCACAAGGTCATGAACGCCCTCGCCGGACTGCCGGTCTCGGTTGTCGTTACGACCGGCCCAGCAGTCGACCGCGACTCCGTCGAGCGGATCCTCGCCGATTACTCATTCAAGCGGGAGGCGGAACGCATCGGAGCGAGCATCCCGAACCATCACGGAGCGCAAGCGGCTGCCGACATTCTCCTCACGAGCAGCACTTCATCCGGCTCAGAGGCTCCGTCCGCCTCACGGGCGATGGAGCGCGCTATCCGTTTTCACACTCGAGGTGCGCAAGGTGGGACAATTCGGAATGTGAACATCGAAGAGTGGTGGCCCAAGCTGGAGCCAGCAACGCGAGAGTGGCTCGTTGCTAACAACGGCGACGTCATCCCCGCCGACACCGTCGGCGAGCTGACCAATGCAGGTCGATCTGCTTCGACAGAACAGCTCGGCGACGATGAGGTCGATTGGATCGAGGCATTCGCCAATGATGAGGAGCCGGGGGAGTAGCGACCGGGGCCTAAGCCCCCTCGTTGCGGTCCTGCAGAGAATGGGCCATCCTCTGCAGGATCTTGGACGCACTGGACCGCTCGGTCGCAGTCATGCCGCCCATCATTCTCACCTCGACGGAGCTCGCATCTCGCTGTGACCGATCGCGGGAATTCGCTGATGAGCGACGGGGAGGCTGTGTTCGACGAGCTGCGGGCGCAGTGGGAGTCACTCGTCGGTCGCGACCGGATCGCGGACGTTCAGATCGCCCTGCAGCGCCTTCTCGAGTAGCTGGTGAGCGAGCGCGCCAGGTCGCGCGCCCGCATGGTGACTGCGATGTGTACCAGCGGCACGAGTACCCGACCAGAGCCGAGCCATCACGTAGCCGGGGAGTGGCTGAGGTCTCAACCGCTTCTTTGATTGCACCTTTAGCAATCAGAGAAACCATTACTGGTGAAGACCGTTATCCGATTTCTCACTAATCGGGCGACGTTTGGCGGCTCGTGCGATCACGGTGAGGGTACGGCCTGAGGGATTTCAATGCGGCTCGCTCCACGGAAGCTGAGTACGGCGAGCGTCGCAGCACCGGCCGAGGCTGAAGTTTGTCGCCCACGCGAAGATGCGCGGTCACGGCGCCGAGCATGAGCAGCGCGAGTCCGGAATGTTCGGCTAGCTCGGAGGGGTCGCCGGCTCCGAAAACGCGCGGACGGTGGCTGTGATCCACACGGGGCTTTCCCAGTCGGGCCAGCGCCGCAGCGACTCGGTCTCGATGACCTCGGCTGCCTCCTCGAGGGATCTCCCTGCTTCGAGAAGTCGCCGGGACTCGTCGCGGACGAAGATCAGATGTTCTCGGACCTCGCGGATCTGACGGGAATCGGTGACCTCTCCATGGCCTGGAACGACGACGGGCACCTCCATGTTCGCCAGCTCCTCCAGGGCAGCGATCCACCGTTCGCCATCGAAGTCGGTATCAAACGGCGGGATGTACGGGAGTATCGGAAACATCCGGGTCTGGAACAGATCCCCGCCGAACAGCGCGCGATTGTCGATCAGGATCGTCTGGTCGTCCGAGGTGTGAGAGACGCCCCAGTCCCGGAGGTGAGCTCGCACGCCCCCGAGGTCGAGCTCGAGGCTGCCCGTGTACGTGATGGCCGACTCGACGAGCTCCAGCCCCGTCAGCTGCTCTGCCACCTCAGGGCCCATTCCCCGGAACATGGGTGCATAGTTCGGGGCGTCGGTGCGGAGCCTGCGCAACTGAGCAGTGCTGTAGATAATCGTCGCCTCATCCGCGAACGCCTGTGCGCCGAAGCCGTGGCCCGGGTCGATCTGGGTCACCGCCAAGTAGAGGGGTCGCCCCTGTGCCAGGCGGCGCGCTCGCTCGAGCACGTAGGCGCCGTTCCGAGGGCCGGCACCGGTATCGATGACGAGCACGCGGCGATCACCGACCACGATCCCCACATTGGGTACGAGAGGCACCCGGTTGTCGGAGATGACATGAATGCCGGCGGCAATCTCGACAGGTTCGCCCGACACGATTGGCGGGGCATAGGCGCCGCGCGGAGCCTGCCCAGTCACCGGGTGCCTCCGTCCACCGGGTGCGAATCCAGCAGCGGGATGCCCTCGTACGCGCGGAGGTCGTGAGCGGGAACCATCCCGATGACGCCCGCCAGCGAGATGACGCGTGCGAGGTCGCGACGGACCTGCTTCACATCGCTGTCGGCCAGCATGCGCATCATCAAGGGGCGTTCGAGGCGTTCGGTGATCCCTTCCAGCTGCCAAGTGAGATCGCCGATGAACCCGTAGCGCTCGCCGGACGGCAGGGTGACGAAGACGATGACCGAGCCCGTGGTGTGGCCAGCGGCCGGGACGATCACGAGTGAGCCGTCTCCGTAGAAGTCGTGGCTGGAGGGGAAGCCGAGATAGGCCGGTCCTTCGAACGTATACCTCCGGATGTCGTGGCCTGCCGCGACGGCGGCAAACACCTTGTCGTCCTTCGCGTCGTCCGCGTACTTCTCCTCGTCCGCCGTCAGGAAGACGGGCACGTCAAGCGAGTCGAGCCCGCTCACGTGATCCCAGTGCGAGTGGGTGAGGATGACGCCGAGAAGCTTGCTGCGGTCGTAACCGGCCGCGGTGAGCTGGTCGCTCGCCGTGGTTCCGAGTTCGTGGGGAGCTCGGCGGAAGGAGGGAAGCATCTCGATGTGCTTGTCGGCATCGGCCCCGAATCCCGCGTCGATGAGCACGTCGCCCTTCGGGTGCCGGACCAGCAACGCGGTCGAGGCGAAGTGGCGCTCGTCGGAGAACGATCCGTTGCGAATCGCGAGGGCTCCGCGGGTCACGTAGGTGCCCGTGGGGAGCTGGGACAGCTTCATGCCCGCGGGCGAGGAAGCCGCGGGCAGCGGCCCGGCCCACGTCGGCTGAACGGGAAGCGCACCCGTGATGGGTGCTGCACTCCAGCGTCCCCAGGCGATGAAGGCGGCGATGACGGCCATAACGAGGTTCGGCACTATCTCGGCGACTTCACCGCGGGTGAGGTAGAACACCACGGAAGACAGCATGAGCGCGACGACTCCCGCGGCAGCGATGGGCGTCAACCGAGGGGCGATCTTGAGCAGCGCGGGCAGGATCACGCCGACGCCGCCGAGCACGTCGAAGATCGACGTCACCGTGAACAGGATCCCGATATCGGCGCCCCACGGGAAGATCTCGAATGCCTGCTCCGGCGGCAAGGCGAGCTTGAAGACGCCAGCCCCTATCAGGGAGATTCCGAGCGCCCACTGCAGGATCCACAGGGTGATGTTGAGCGCGCGAGGTGGGGGAGTAGCCATTCTTGCCTCCAAAGAGTTATTGGTCATGTAGTTCATTAAGATACATCGGGGTCAGAAATGTCAAGTTTGTCAAATAGGTCTATGATCGGACATCATGACTGATCGACTCACGGAGGCCCTGGATCCCCGGGTCGCGCGCACCAGGCGCGACGTCGTCGATGTGACGAGTGCGCTTCTGCTCGAGGACGGCTGGGATGCTGTTTCCCACGCTGAGGTGGCTCGGCGGTCTGGGTACGCGAAGGCCACGGTGTACGCGCACTGGCCCACCCGTACCGACTTGATCCGGGACGCCATCGACCAGATCTGCGACCACGCGGAGAATCCGGCCGCCACCGGCGACCTTCGATTCGACCTGCACGCCTCGCTCGCGGACTTCGCCCGGGACCTTTCCGAAGGCCACCTCGACCGCCTCCTCGGAGGGGTCATAGAGCGGGCCCATCAAGGGCCGGTCATCGCAGCACTGCGCGCCAAACTCTACGACACGGGCACGCGGCCTCTTCGTGCAGTCTTGGCAGCGCATGTTTCGGCCGACGACGTCGATCCGATCCTTGCGCTTCTCACAGGGGCATTACTGGTCAGGGTGACATTCGAGGCCAAGCCGGCCACGCGCGCCTTCATCGATGACCTGGTCGACCGCGTGCTCACGACCTCAAGCGATGCCTGAGAGGCTCAGTCCATGCCCCATCGACCTGGGGTCCAGAACGGTTTGGTGACCACGTGGCGTCGAGCCCACCCGCGGTCCCGCAGCAGGTGTGTCCGTACAAGCTGAATCGTGCGGGCCCCGCCCGCGAGGTAGGCGACACCGGGTAGCTCGGGAAGATCCAACGCCGCGACCGCATCGGCAAGCTGATGCGAGGATGCCGCGGACTCACCGTTGCGCTCGATGCGGGCATGCGGAGTCCCACACTCAGGCCAGTGAAGCCGCGGGTTGCTTTATCGCCGAAGTCGAGTAGGGATCCTGGTTCGCTGACTGGGAGCCAATCCGTGTCGTCCGAGCGAGCGGAAAACAGGAACGTCCCGTTGTCCAGGGTCGCCCGCAAGTGCACGGGGCCTGGTGGAAGGTCGCGGCGGTGAAGCACGTTCTCGACCCGGTTTCCGTGGCGGGCGTGCAGTACGTCGACCGCTCGGCCTTTACCGGATATGTCGGAGAGGATGCGGAGGAAGGACCAGTTCGCGTCGTTGTAGTCGAGAACGAGGCCGGCGTTGTGTGAGAAGTGCTCTGGCTCGAACCTGACGACGGTATCCGCTTTCACACTAAAGGGGCGGCGGCGGGCTCCCGCTGGTCGGCGGCGTCAGATGGCGACGGTCGGGTAGTCCTCTCCGAGCCAGTGGGCGAGCCTCGTGGCGTACTCACGCTGGAACGCTAGAGGTCCGCTGCGCTCCATGTATTCCTCGTCGTAGAGCGCAATATAGATGGTGAGGCAGAGGAAGAAGTGCACGCCGAGCTCGAACAGGGTGACGTAGTCGTGCTCGAGCAGGGCTGTCCATTCCTGATCGGTGAAGGAGAGCCAGGTAGTGCGCTCGATCGTGTGGTTCGTGCCAAGCCGGGTGCCGTAGTCGCGTTCCCATCGCTCCATGAGCGCGGCCGGGTCGGCCTTGTAGGCCGCGAGAAGTTCGGGGTCGCCATCGACTTGGAAGAGGAACTTGTTGACGTAGTACTTGCTCATCGCGGGTCTCCTTCCGGGTACCAGGTCATGTACATCTCGCGTGTGTGGAACAGGTTAAGTTCGTCGACGTAGGAGGCTTCGATGGGGCCGGCGATGCCCATCATGAGGATGAGGTCCATGAATCCGTGGGTCGCGTTGCCGGCGCCGGACATGCTCTCGAAGGTGACGTTCTCGAGGATTGATTCGATGTCGCCGTGGGATAGCCAGTCGATCGCGTTGCGGTCGAAGGCTGGATCGGGACCGGTCTCGCCGAACTGGCGTGGCCCGCCTAGCTCGAGGGAGAGGTGCCCGCTGCCGACGGCGGCGATGGTTTTGTCGGTGGGGTACTCGTCGATGATCTCTCGGATGGCGCGACCGAGGTCCCAGAACCGTTTCGGGCTTGGCAGCGGCGGGGCGAAGATGTTCGTGTAGATCGGGACGATGGGCAGATCCGCCGCCGGCCGGGTTGTGATGATTGGGCAGATGATCGAGTGGTCGATCTTGAGTTCGTGGCTGATCGAGAAGTCAAAGCCGCGGTCGAGCAGACCCTTGAACATGAAGCCGGACAGGTCCTCGTGTCCTTCGAGCACGTACTTCGGGATCCCGAACTCGCGCTCCTCGTTGTAGAAGGTCGCGTCGTATTTGGGTTGCTTGCCGATCAGGAACGTGGGGTAGTTGTCGGCGAAGAACTGGTGGAAATGGTCGGCTCCAACCATGACGAGGATGTCGGGCTTCGCGGCGGTGAGGGTCTCACGGTAGGCCTCGACCTTGGCCTTCCACTCCGCCGCCTGCGGCATCTGGTCTTCGACAGGTGTGAGCTCGGTTGCCTTGTAGAAGAAGGGGTGGTGGGTGGTCGCCAGGACGGCGGACAGTTTCGCCATGGGTGCCTCTTTCGTTTCAGTCGGCCGGGGTGGGGGTGACGAAGGTCGCGTTGCGGTCGACGGCGCTGTAGATCGCCGGCCCGATTGGATTGCGCTGTTCCTCCGCGATCTGCCCGACGAGGCCTGCCGTCCTGGCGAGCAGGGAGAAGCCGCGGAGCATGGTGACCGGGAGTCCGAGGTCGGCGAGGGCGGCACCGGCTACTCCTGCGCCGTTGAGCGGGAGGGTGCGACCCAGAACCTGATGGTGCACGCGGCCGATGGCAGCGAAGAGCTGCAGGTGCGGGCCGAGCACTGACTCTTCTTCGGCGATCGCGAAGATGACCGGCACGCGCGGGTCACCGTTCTTGTGGACAGGGTGCCCGAGGCCCGGCACGAAGCGCCCGGCGGCCTTGCTTCGGGTCACGACGTCGAGGGCGAGCGCATCCCACTGGTCGTCTGACCAGCCGGTGGTAGTGTCGTCCAGCGCGGCGAGCTCGTGATGGAGGAATGCTCCGGTGTCCTCCGTCACCCCGAGGAATCGCGAGCCGCCACCGAGCAGGCCGGCGGCGATGGCGCCTTGGATCGAGTCGGGGGCGCTGTAGTAGGTCATGCGTGCGGCGATCGCGGTCGGGGTGAATCCGTGATCGGCGAGCGACACGAGGACGGCCTCAAACAGCCGTACCTCGCCTGCATAGGGACGACGCTGCGCGGCCATCCAGAATGCCAGTTCGCCGAAGCCGACCTTGCCCATGAGGTCGGTGGCGACGTTCTGACCCATCAGCATGATGTGGTCGGCGTCGGAGGTGCCCAGCGACGTGGGAAAGTTCAGGTCGGCGTTCATCGGGGGACCTTTTCGCTTTCCAGCCAGGCTCGGATGTCGCCGCCGTGCTCATCGAGCCCGGGAGGGGCGAGGTAGTAGCGGGCGGGAGTTGCGGAGAAGGTGATCGGGTTGCGCACCGACGGCATGGCTGCAGCGCCGTCTCCGGCGAGGATCACCGGTTCAAGGCCCAGCTCCTCGGCGTAGGCGATTCCCTCGTCGATGGTGTTAATCGGTCCGCACGGTACTCCGGCGTCAAGGAGTGCGCGGAACCACTCCATCTTCGTCCGTGTCTTCAGCTGCTCGAGCAGCAGCGGCCGCAGGGTGTCGCGGTTGGCGGTGCGGCCCTCGTTGCGGGCGTACAGCGGGTCCTCCGCGAGTTCGGGTACCCGGAGTACGGCGCACAGCTTTTGGAACTGGGAGTCGTTGGCTGCCGTGATGATGAGGTCACCGTCGGAGGTCGCCAGCGGTTCGTACGGGAAGACGCTCGGATGGGCGTTGCCCATGCGGAAGGGCACCACTCCGCCGGCCACGAACGCGCTCGAGTGGTTGGCCAGTCCCGAGAGGGCGGTGGAGAGCAGGTTCACTTCGACGTGCTGGCCGTCGCCGGTCGCGTTGCGATGGTTGAGCGCCGCGAGGATCCCGATGGTGGCCTGCAGGCCCGAGCTGACGTCGAACACCGACATGCCGGCACGGTAGGCGGGGCCGTCCGGGTCGCCGGTGAGGCTCATCAACCCGGAGATCGCCTGCACCATCAGGTCGTATCCGGGGATCGATGCGCCGAGGCCGGTGCCGAACCCGCTGATGGATGCATAGATGACGCCGGGGTTCGTTTCGGCCACGGAGTCATAGTCGAGGGAGAACTTCGAGAGCCCACCCGGTTTGAAGTTCTCGATGACGATATCGGCGCGTGCGCCGAGCTCGCGTGCAACCTCGACGTCGTCTGGATCTTTGAGGTCGAGGGCGATCGAGCGCTTGTTGCGGTTGATGCCGAGGTAGTAGGTGGAAACGCCCTCGCGCTCTGGTGGGATCCAGGTGCGGGTGTCGTCGCCGTCCTTGCTCTCGACCTTGACGACGTCGGCGCCCATGTCCGCAAGGAGCATGGACGCGTATGGGCCGGCGAGGATGCGCGAGAAGTCAGCGACGAGCAGACCGTCGAGTGGGCCCGCGGGTCGGACGAGCTGCGAACCCGAATCGCTCATTACGTGCCCGACCCCTCAACATCGTTGGTGTCCACTGTACGGACATGTGTCCGCGCCCCCAGTTTCTGTTCTCGAGTGGGACTTGTCAAGCGGGAACGGGGATAGCGGGTGCGTTCGACTTGGGTACCGACAGGTACAGTGCCCAGTCGGCGCTGATGTCGCTGGCGGCTTGAAGCAGCCATGGGAGGTAGACGTCCGTGAGCGTTTCGACGCTGGTTTCGGCAGCGTTGACGGTGACGTTGAGCGCTGCGACGACGCGGCCTTCTCGGTTGCGCAGCGGTGCGGCGATGGAACGGATGCCGGCGGCGAGTTGCCCGTCCGTGAGGGCCCATCCTTTCGCCCGAATGTCAGCCAGGACAGTGTCTAGCTCCGGCCGGTCGACGACGACGCGGGAGGTGATGCCTGAGCGACTGGGCTGGGCGAGGGTCTCATCCAGTTCGGCGGGCGACATCCCTGACATGATCACCTTGCCCAACGACGTCTCGGCGGCGGGGAAGCGCGTACCAACCTCGACCGCGAGAGCGATGATCTTGGGTACGGCGACCCGGGCGACGTACACGATGTCCGACCCGTCGAGTTGCGCAATCGAGCTGGACTCGTGCGTCTTTTCGACCAGCTTTTCCATGTGCGGGCGAGCTACGCCCCAGAGGCCGCTGGCCTGGACATAGGTGAAACCGAGCTCGAGAACTCGGGCGGTGAGGGTGAAGCCACCCTTGACCGACCGGACATAGCCGAGCGATTCCAGTGTGAGGAGCATGCGCCTCGTGGTGGGTCGAGCGAGGTTGGTCGCAGCTGCCAGTTCGGCGAGCGTCATCGGCTCGGGGCCAGCGCCGGCGCCGAATGCTCGGATAACGCCCAGGCCGCGGGCCAGAGCCTCGACGAAGTCAGGGTCTGTGCTGCGTTCCGCCATGTTTGCTTCCTATCGGTAGTCGTGGTTCAGGATACAAGCAGAACGGCGATCTGTCCGCTAGGTGGACAACGGCGGGGGACTAGATGGCCGGGCTCGCTTGACACCGCTCCTGAATCGGACGAATAATGATCCCCACACGCGTTTGACCGCTAGACGGACAAGTGTACGCAAATCAAGCGAGACCGGGACGATGCGGTTCCGGCTCCCAATGAAGGGACCCGCTTCAGATGGACAACTACGACGTGATCGTTATCGGCTACGGCCCTGTAGGCCAGATGGCCGCAGCCCAGCTCGGCCAGGCCGGCCACAAGGTGGCATCCTTCGAGCGCCACGCACAGATGTACGGCCTGTCCCGCGCTGGTCACATCGACGACGAAATCATGCGCACACTCGATCGCATCGGCGCCGGCGACGAGTTCCGCGAGGACGCCGTCGCGTGGGAGCTCTACGACATGCGCAACAAGGCATTCGGCGGCGACCTGCTCCTGAGCCTCGACTGGTCAACGATCGGACCGCACGGGCACCGCGGCCACTGGATCTTCTATCAGAACAACCTCGAACTCGCCCTCAACCGGCAGGTCGAGGCGACCGGTAACGTCAGCGTGAACTTCAGCCACGAGGTCATCGACTTCGAGCAGGATGCCGAGGGCGTCACCGCCACGATTCGCAACGACATCTCCGGAGACGTCTTCCAGGTACGCGCGAAGTACCTCATCGGCGCCGACGGCGCCAACAGCTTCGTGCGCGAACACCTCGGGATCACAACCACCGAGGGCATGACCGGCCCCAACCAGCTGGTCATCGACACGCTTCAGAAGCGCGAGCTCGAGTTCGAGTTCGACAACGGTCAATTCGCGGACCCCGACGGACCGGGCTGCCTGTTCCAGCTCGGCAAGGGACACCGGCGGTGGGAGTTCACCCTCCGCGAGGACGAGGATCCCAAGGACTACGACATCGACACGGTGTGGGAGCGACTCGCACCCTGGGTCACCCCCGAGGACGTGGAGGTACTGCGCTACCCGATCTACCGCTTCCGCGAGTCGATGACTGACGAGTGGCAGCGCGGCCGCATCTTCCTGGCCGGCGACGCAGCCCACATCCTGTGGCCCTTCGCCGGCGAAGGCATGTGCAACGGAATCCGCGACGTCTCGGCGCTGACCTGGCGACTCGACCTGGTTCTTCGCGGTCTGGCGGCACCGACGGTGCTCGACACCTACGAGGCCGACCGCAAGCCGAACATGCAGGGTTGGACGGACTACTCGCGTGAGATCGGCCTGCCGTGCATCGTCATGGACAAGGAGGCTGCGGCCGGTCGCGACGGGTTCCTGTTCGCGGTCCAGCAGGATCCCTCGATCATGCCTCCGCCCACGATCCCGCCCGGCCCGACTGCTTTCTCGCGCCCCGGTGACGCCTCCGCGGGTCTGCCCGCAGTGCAGGGCCGCGTCACCTCCGGATCGAAGGACGGGCTGCTCGATGATGTCGCCGGTCAGGGCTTCACCCTGATCACCATGGACCCGGCAGTCGTCGCGGCGCTCACGGATACCGAGAAGAGCTTCCTCGACAACATCGGCGCAAGGGTCATTCTGATCGGTGCCCCTGGTAGCGACGCTCCCTTCATCGACGCGGACGGGACGTATGCCGCCTGGTTCGAGTCACTGGGCAAGAGCGCCGTGATCGCCCGACCGGACTACTACGTCTACGGGTCGGCGTCCGACGCGCAGGATGTATCCAAACTGATCGACACGCTGAGCACATCGCTCGGCGCCAAGGTCAACGCCTAAGAGAGGAACGCGCCTTGATGAGTGCATCGGACGAGCCTGCATGGAAGGCAGAGGCCGATGCACACAAGCGCGCCATGCCCCTGCAACGCCTCACCGGCAACGGGATGGACTACGCCGACGTCATCGAGCTGTATCGGCTCGTCGACGAGGGGGTGTACTGGTCGGACGCGGCCGCGCGGCTGGGTGATCGCGACTTCGCCCGAGCTGAGCGTGCGATCACGGGTGGCCATGCCCTGACGGCCCGAAGCTGGTTTCGGGCCGCGGCCGCGTGCTACCGCGTGGGACAGGTCCCTCTTCCTGACAGCGACCCGCGCAAGCGGGGAATGTACCTGCGGCTGATCGAGGCCTACGGTGCCGCGGGGGAGCTGGACGACCCGCCGATCGAGCACGTGCAAATCCCGTGGGCCGGCGCAGCACTCTGCGGCTGGCTCATCCGTCCGCCCGGCTCGTCGCCCGCGCCGACCGTGATCATCATGGGCGGGTTCGACGGGTGGCGGGAGGAGTACCACGTCGGTGCTGAGTACCTACGGGCGCGAGGCATTGCCGTGTTGCTCATGGACGGCCCGGGTCAGGGAGAGACCCGCCTGTTCCAAGGTCTCAACATGCGCAGCGACGTCACGGCGGCGTTCGGGACGATGATCTCGTTCATCGAAGCCGACGACCGGCTCTCACCGAGCATCGGGATCTGGGGCAACAGCATGGGCGGATTCCTTGCTGCCGCTGTCGCGAGTCACGATCCACGGATCGCGGCGTGTGTGGTCAATGGCGGCACCGTCCGTCCGGCCGAGATCCTGGATCGGTTTCCTCGATTCACGACGAAGGTCACCTCCCTGCTGGGAATCGCCGATCCCGACGCCGCGACCAGCGCGCTCAACGAGTTCCTGCTGACGCCCGCTGATCTCGCCCGCATCTCCGCACCACTGCTCGTGCTCCACGGCACACCCGACCAGGTGTTTCTGATCGAGAACGCACGGGCGCTCTTCGACGGCGCCGGCAGCGCGGACAAGACGTTCGAAGAGTGGCCCGACGGTGACCACTGCATCTACAACCACTCCCACGAGAAACACACCATCGTCGCCGACTGGCTGGCGGACCGGCTCCTTCCCACTAGAGAAAGCGCACTGCTGTGACCCCCTCCGACGTCCCCAACGGCCGCATCCTGATCCGCGGCGCCCGCATCCTCACGCAAGACCCCAACTTGGGCGAGCTCACGGGCGACATCATCGTTGATGACGGACTCATCGTTGAGATCGGCCCGAACCTCAACGACAGCGGCGCCTCAGTCATCGACGGCACCGACCGCGCTGTTCTGCCCGGCTTCGTCGACACCCACCGCCACACGTGGCAAGGCGCTGTCCGCCAGACCGGCATCGGATGGGATTTCCCGGCCTACCGGCAACACATCCAGTTGACCTGGGGGCCGCAGTACACGCCAGAAGACGTGTACTGGGGCAACCTTCTCGGCGCGCTCGACGCGCTCGACTCCGGCATCACGACCCTGCGCGACGAGTCCCACATCCAGAACAGCCCCGCGCACACGGATCAGGCGGTCAGGGCGCTGCAGGACTCCGGCATCCGTGCCGCGTTCGCGTACGGATGGCCCTCGATCGACTCGAACACCTGGATGCTGCGCGGTGAGGCGACCCACCCGGAGGACATCCGCCGTGTCCGCTCCGAGCTGCTAGCCGATGACTCCGCCCTCGTCACCCTGCAGGCGATGCTCCGCGGTCCGGAGCTCTCGACGACCGATGTCAGCGCGAAAGACCTCGGCCTCGCGCGCGAGCTGGGCATCCGCTCGAGCATGCACGTCGGCAATGGGGCGTGGGGTCCGATGTTCCGCGGCATCGGTTCACTCGGCGAGGCTGGTCTGCTCGGCGATGACCTGCTTTTCATCCACTGCTGCACCTCCGATGATGACGAACTGAGGATGCTCGCCGATTCGGGGGCGACGGCCTCGGTCGCGGCCGCCATCGAAGCTGTGATGCCGGGCCTGGGCGCACCGGCAACCGGCCGCCTCCTGAAGTTCGGGATCCGGCCGAGCTTCAGCATCGACACCGAGGCCACCGTCGCCGGCGACATGTTCAACGTCATGCGCGCCGCGATCGCCGCCCACGGCGTCGGCATATCACTGCTGCCCGAGGTCTACGAAGAGCTGCCGAGCTTCACCCCAGCAGACCTGCTCGAGTTCGCCACACTCCAAGGCGCGCGGGCCACAGGCCTCGAGGCCCGGACCGGAAGCCTCACGGTCGGCAAGGCAGCTGACCTTATCATCCTCAAACTGGACGACCTCACCACCCTGCCGGCGACCGACGCGGCCGCAAGCATCGTTGGCGCCGGTAGCCCGGCCATGGTTGAGACCGTGCTCGTCGCCGGCCAGGTCAAGAAATGGAACGGCAAGCTCACCCACCCCGAACTCGGGGGAGTGCGAGCCAAGGTCGAGGAGTCTCGAGACCGGCTGCTTGCGACCCCCCTCGTCGATGGCTGAGCCCGGTGCGACCTCAACACACGGCGACATCAATTTCCGCAGTCGCAAGTGGGTTCGCCCGGAGGATCTCAACGCCAACGGCACGCTCTTCGGCGGTAGCCTGCTGCGATGGATCGACGAAGAGGCGACCATCTACGCGATCCTGCAACTCGGCAACGGCCGCGTGGTCACGAAGTACATGTCCGAAATCAACTTCGTGAGCTCGGCGAACCAGGGCGACCTGATCGAGATGGGCCTGCTCGCTACCAAGTTCGGCCGAACCTCGCTGACGATGCGAGCAGAGGTGCGCAACATGATCAGTCGATCGAGCATCCTCACGATCGAGCAGATTGTGTTCGTGAACCTCGGGAGCGATGGTCGTCCCACCTCGCATGGATACACCGAAATCACCTATGCACGGGATCGAATTCCACCCAGCAGCTCGCTGGGGGAATGACCCAAGTTCTTTTTACTGGTGAAGACCGCCCCCGTTCTCACACTAGGGACATCGGCAATGACCTCTCGGCGCTCGAAGGTGACTTCCCCCCACGCGAAGCGCGTAGTTGACGACCGCCGGTTGCTCAGGCCAACGAGCGCGACTTCCCCGTGGGTCAACCGGCACCGTTGACTGCCGACAGGTGTGGCAAGCTGGCCGGTTGCTACAACGAAAACGGGAGGGCAATGATGCACGATCGCGCGGACGAAACACCGACTGTAGGGGAATACCTGCGTGACCAACTTGGATCGAACACCGAGGAGGCGCCGACCGAGCCGGGGGTCTATCGGCTTCCATGCGGGGAGTGCTACGTCGACTTCTTTATCAGCGTCGATGGAGTTGAGCGTTGGTTGGTACCTGGTGAGGCGACGTCTTACACTCGCGAGACGGTCACGATCGCTCGTCATGGCGAGCACCCCTGGTTGCGCCTGTACTCGCTTCAGGAAGCGGCCGTGCACTTGACTCACATCGCCGTGCTCGAACACAGTGACGTTGAGACAGTCGTTGCGCGCCTCGCCCAAGAACCGCTCCGCGAGTAGCACCTCCGAATTCCCCAGTTTGAATTGCGAGTCGCCTTGATCGCGACCACCGCGGTGGACGAACCTCGGGGTTGACCCGAACTGGGACGCGAGCAGAAAATCTCGCGACTTGCCAGATTCCCCATGAGGGCTTTTAGTGGAGCGATGGATGTACCCGCAGGGGAGACTAGAGAACAGCTCCAGCCCGAACCGTCCGTGTTCGAGAAGGTTCCAGATCGCGACATCGTCACCCTCGGTGACGTGCTGTGTCGGTCGCTTGAGTACCACTCGATGTTGGTGGCGTGGAAGGTGATGGTCGAGATCGGTGCTCGCATGCTGTGGCCGGCGGTCATCGACCGGAGAGCACACTCCATCCAAAGGTCCGGGCCGGATGTTTCGGAAGCCGATGCACACCGGCTTGCTACAGAGCAGATCCAACACTTTCGCGACGAGCACTTTCCGATCGACCCCGAGCAGCCAGACGAGGAGCCTCCAGAGGCTGCGCGGTGGAACGGCTACCTCGCGTTCTAGGGATGCTGAGGAATGATGATCAATGAACCCCGCCGGTCTGCGCAGCGAGGCAAGAAATGTCGGCTAGGCGCCGAGATGGGTGGATCCACTGGTCACACGAGCCACGATCACTTCGACCGGGGTTTGCATTCTCCCACGCCTCAATACGGTGGCGGTCGAACAGGAGACGTCGAGGGTGACTGGAGGTTTTCGCTGGGGATCTACGACGGCTGCAATTTAGACATAGGCAAGAGCGCCGATCGCACCGACCCTGGAACGTTGGTCAGGTACTTCACGAAGAACCGGTCACCGAGCCCAGGTTGAGCGGTAAGCATCGCCGGATCGGCTGCCCTACGGCGCGCCGGACTGCTTGTGCGAAGCGGCTCTCCAACGTCGGCAAGAAGAAATCCCAAACCTTCCCAAAAAGCCACCGCCGTAGGAACACTTTGCCCGTATAGAAGTACCACCCCAGCTTGACTTCCGACTGATGCCACTTCGGCTATCAGTGCGGTCCCTCGCCCCATGCCGCGGAACGGAGGCGCGATCGCCACCGCGTTTACGCACCACCACGGTTCAACGATGTCGTAGTCGACGTACATCGCGTCATCGGCCCAGACAAATCCGATGAGCTGCCCGTCGGGTCCACCATTTCGAAGCACGAACGTGCAATTGCCCCGAGCACGCTGGCCGTTGCCGAACCTGTTGTACGTTTGCCAGCCCGCTTCCCCATGTAGCGCGGTCATGGTGGGCAACTCGGCCCGGGCAAGCGCGGCCAGCTCCGGAACGTCATCTCCACACGCCGCCGCCAGGTAGTCCCCGTTTGGCTGAACGCTCATCTGCCCAAACTAGCGTCCCGCCTGTCTGTCAGCTGCACAACGGGGTTGACTCACAAACGATCGTTTCCGGCCGCGACGCGATGTGACACAGAAACCGTTGCACAGGGCGTCCGATAGCCGTGTCCGAATCAACGCGACGATGACGTACGTTTGTGTGACACTTCGGGAGTGACAAATTGCCGCATCGGATACTCGCGTGTTTCGACACTCGACCAGGACCCGTCTGCCCAGGAGGACGCGCTCAGGAGAGCTGGCGTAGATCGCATTTTCGTCGAGCACTTCAGCGGTACCCGAACAAATAGGCCCGAGTGGACGCGTGCGCGTGAGCAACTCCGAGCGGGCGACACTCTCGTGATTACGCGGCTCGATCGACTAGGACGTTCGACTAAAGACCTGCTAGAGATAAGTCGATGGCTTGAGGATCTCGGAGTCGATCTCGAGGTACTTGATCAGCCCATCGACACCCGAAGCCCCGAGGGGCGGATGTTCTTCACAGTCCTCGCCGCGTTCGCGCAGTTCGAGCGCGATCTCATCGTGGCTCGGACCACGGACGGTCTGGCAGCGGCACGAGCACGGGGGAGGGTAGGTGGTCGTCGCTCGAAGCTAGGCCCGCAAAAAGCGGCCCACGTCGTGCAGCGACACCGCGCGGGAGAGTCGGTCAGGTCCCTCGCTTCCTACTTCGGAGTCAGCCGCCAGACGATTTACCGTGCGTTGGAGGCTGAGCGCAGTGGCTGAGCCGGTAAGCGGTGTTGTGGGAGCAGCCGTGGTGGACAACGCCGTTGGGAAGGTCCTCCAGTTCGGAGGTCGCCTACTTCGCAAGGTCTCGTTCAGTTGGAGGATCGCCTATCGAGCGCACGGGGCAGCAACCGAACTCGGTTACTTGATCTCTTTGAAGCAACTCCGCCTCATTACCCAGCGGAAGGTAGTCAAAGACGCAGTGAAGTTTCAGAGACCTTCCGATGTCGATGAGACAAAGCGATTGCTTGCGGCGGTTCGAACCATCCGCTCTGGTGGCACGCAGCCGTCGGCCGACCAGCTCTTTGATCTCCTTCGCACCGCCTACTTAGGTACTGCAGAACAGACGGATCGTGACCTGGGAATTCGCGATGAGATACAGGCGGGATTCGATTCCTTAGCGGTGGCGGGTGGGGCACGTGAGCCGCTATGGCGGGCCAATCTTGCAAAGATCCCGCCTCCGTTAGCGGTCGACGCCGAGACACTTCGTAACTTGTATGGGGACGGCGTCGACAAGCTCGTGCATGAGATCGCTAATACCGCAGACCGCGCAGCTCTCTTGCGCTCCTGGGCGACCGCGGTTCCAGCCTGGCTGCCGCATGAAGGCCGTGTTTTTGGCTGGCTTGGGGAGTTGTCGTTTGAGGTTGATGCCCGCGATGCATCGCTGCAGTGGTGCGACGCTGCGATCGCAGCCGCCGCAGTCCCAATCGAATATTGGCGTGTGCGTCGATTGTTGTCTGACCCAGGTGGGTCGGACGCGGATCGACGCGGTGCGGTGGCCGATATCGCCGATCATCCTCTTGTGCGCGCGTTGACAGCCCCGGAGCATGCAGAGCGCCTAGCCCAGATCCGTTTGTGGACGACCGCATCGTCGATGCAAGCGAGCCTTCGTTCGACACTCATTGTTGACAACCTCGTAATGCTCCTAGAGCTTGATGAAGCGATCCGGATTGGGGTAGCCGCGTTTGAGAACGAGTCCTTCTCTGGCGCCGGGACCAACGCCGCCGAGGCCTACATGCGCCGCAGCGCTTTTCAGCCCGGCGCACACGCATCCGACCTGAGCGCTGGGCTATCCCTAGCGCTGCGTATCCGCGACGCCCGTCGACTATGGGGAGTCTCAAGCGGAGTCGTTACTTCGAAGGCGATCAAAGCGGCGATCATGCTCTCGGACGTTGAGCGGGCATTCGCCATGTCGCGATTGCCGGAAGCAACGCCCGAAGAAGCTGCGCACCCGGAGGTGCGAAAAGAAGCCGTAGTCACCATGACGCTGTTGGACGACGTGCAGGGCGCGAGAGATCTTATCGACGATGCCACGCCCGACTGGGTGCGGCTGCAGGTTGAGTCGAGGGAAGCGGAGTTGTTAGGCGACCAGAACCGTGCAAACGAGCTGCTCGCTGAGGCGATCGATGCGGCCGATGATCCCAACCAAAAGGCGCCACTCTGTTTCCGACTTGCTTCCCGAGGGGTATTGCATCCCTTCGTCCAGACACTTCGTGAACTTAACGCCGATACGGTCGAAGACCTCGAACTCGTTGCCGCTCTTGTCAACGCTGAGCCCGGCGCGGAAGAACGCGCTCGGCACTTGGCAGGGGAGCGCGCAACCGTCGCGTTCCCGCTGATCAACTATTTCGAAACCGCTGGGCGACGACGCGATGTGATCTTCATTGCCGAACGAGCTGCCGCTGTTTGGGCGGACCCTGACCTGTGGTTGAAGGCAGCCCGAACGCACTACCTCGAAGGGCAGTACGCGGACGCTGTCGATCGTGCGTCCAAGGCACTGGACGCTGGTGGCGCGGCGTGGGGGAGTCGACCGGGCGCTTACATCGTCCAGATCGAGGCGGCCAGCGCCCGCGGAGATTGGACGACTGCGATCTCCAGCGCCCAAGCGTTGATTCGGCTCCGGCCCACGTCGGACGACGCGCACTGGGCCCTCGTGCGAGTCCGGCGCAATTCCGGGGACGTAGATCAGGCCTTTCGTGACTGGAAGGCCGGATCAGACCTCGATCCACGAAATCCCGAAGAAGCGGCGCTGTGGTTCGATTTCTTCCGAGTACACGGCAGCGACGTCGCCACCCTTGAGCGCTTCTTCGACCTGGCTACAAAATTCGGGCCGGATCAACATGTGCGTAACCTCGCGCTCGGGGCCTTACTCACATCGCCGCCGCTGACTGAGCCGATTGAGACCCTAAACTTCGGCACCTTGCTGGCACAGTACGAAGCCGCCTATCCGGGGCAACAGGGCGTGCGACAGATAGCGTTGGGCGAGAACGCCGACGGACCGGAAATCATCGCGGCAATCCAAGCTGAGATAGGACCAAGCGACGACCGCAAGGACGCGCTCAACTCGGCCTTGAAGGCTGGTTCGCTTCCGGTCGGGTTCGCCGCTCGATACAACGGTCGGCACGTCGCCGAGTTACTCAACTTGCTCCACAAATCGCCTAGGTATGCGGGTTCGCTCACACGTGGCGAGCAAGATGACGCCATTACCGCTGCGCTCAGCGTTGGAGCTGTTGTGGACGTCACGGCGCTCTTCACGTTGACTCTCCTCACCGCAGAACATGCCGGCCAGCTGGCAGCAAAGTTCCCGCGACTCGTCAGCACATCGGAACAGATGCTCGACGCCAGCGCCGCTCGAGAGACTTTTAACCGTGCCCCCGGCGGCCAATTTTTTGCGGGCGACGCGGAGGACCGGCCATCCTTTCGCCCGGACGACCCGATCGAACATGAGTTTCAACGCCAAAACGGGATCCGCCTCGTCGAATGGTTCCGACAAACCGATCGCCAAGCGGGACGGCCGATCGTGTCTGAGATCGCAAAGTCTCTCGGGGGTGACGACGAGATATGGCTGACTGCGCTGGACCTCGCCGCCAGGATCGGCTTGCCACTGTGGTGTGACGACGTCGCGACTCGAGTGGTCGCAAAGGAAGCGGGAGCACTGGCATTCGGTACGCCGGCTCTGGTCGAATACCTCCGCAACAGAGGAACCCTCATTGAAATGGAGGCAGACTCTGTCGATGCAGACCTCATCCATAATTGGACGGTCGGCGTCGCGTATCGAACTGCAGTCTTCGACGAAGTCGGACGCCTCGATCAGATGTCTCCTCAAGGCTTGGCTGTCGCCATACGACATGGCGGCGCCGAGCACGCGGGGGAGAAGGTGGGCTTCATCCTGCGCGCGATGGGCGCGGTCGTCTCCCTGCCCGACCAGGTCGCCGACTGGGCGGCAGTCGCATTCAAGTATCTGGCCGATATCAGCGCGACGGACGCAAGCAGACACGACAACCAGGTGAAACTGCTCCACAGGCTCCTGATCCAACCCTGGTTGAGCGCTTCGTCGCTACTGTTCGTCGTCAACGCGGGCAGGATGGAGATTGGCACTGAGTGGGCGGATGTATTCCGGGACGGATTCGAGCGAATGGTGACCCAGGTGGCGCAGCAAACCGATCCGCCAACCGCGGCTAAGTTCGCCCTCACACTGATTAATGAGCTCGAACCGAGTGAACGCCAGCTCGCGCTCTCCGTCATCCTCGCGCGCTAGGACGATTCGATTTCAGTCGATCGGCGCAGGTCGACGTAGTCCGACATCGGAACCCCGGCCCGCGTCGCGTGTTGGACGACAGTGATGGCGCTGTAGCCGAGGAGATCGATGAGCGAGCGGGCGTCCACCTCGCGCGCGAGGTCCTGCAGTGTGGTGTTGCGCGCCCGTTGCGGATCGATGCCGAACACCCGAAATCGTTGGCCGAGAGTCACGTGGTTAATGTGTTGCCCGGCCCGGTAGCCCGGGAAGAGCCAGGAAGTGCCGGTGTTTGCGGTCTGTTGGTTGCCGCGGTTCGACACATGCTCCCAGAACAGGGGAGCGACGAGCGCGGGTACCGCGGCGGGGGTTGCCCCGAGTTTGATCGTCATGCCGTTCGGTGCGACTTCAATCTGATCCGCTGTAAGCGCGGCAATCTTCACTAGTGGATGAGCCCAGAGTAGGAAAATCAATGCAGCGACTCGCGTCGAGAGGACAACTTGCTCAAAGTCTAGGCAGTTGCGCACGAGGTCGATCCGCTGGCTCTGGGTCAACATGGGGGTCGATTTCGCCGTGCGGTACGGTGCGGTGACAGTTCGTCTTCGAGATCGTCCAGGGCGGATCCAGTGCACAAAATTGCGGATGTGCTTGCGGGTACTGGTGCCTTCCGCGAGGTACTCATCGACGTGCACCTGCTGGATGCCGTCAGCGACGGTGCCGTGCTCCTCAAGGAGCCAGCGCAGAAACTTGCCTGCTTCGGTTATTTCTTGCTTCGCCGATCGGGTGGCCGTGTCCATGTTCAGATCGCCGGCGTCAAGCTTCTGGCGGAGTCGTTTCAGGTGGTGCCATCGCGCAAATCGCTCGACGGGACCGTGTATGTCTGGCCACTCGTTCAGTTCGGAGAGGCGCTTTTCCAGCCACGTCTCGAATTGCGCGAACGAAAGGCTGCGGCGGGCAGGGAGCATTCGGTGGTGCACGAGGATCTCCCGCAGGTGAGTTGCGGCCGCGGGGGAGGGCGAGTAGCTGTCGAAGGCTTCGTGAGTGAGAGCTACCTCGCGCTGTCCGATTAGTGCGAGCAGTTGTTTTGGGGCCGCCTTGTTCATCCACGTGTAGATGCTCTCTGGTCGGCCAGCATCGGCGAGGATCCCTACGAGGCGCTTGAGCCGCAGATCGGCGGGATCGTTGGGCTTCAGCAGCGACTCGAGGTCCTCCCGCACGACGCATCGCGCGCAAGCGCCCTTCCGGAAACGTTCGGCCTCGGTACCACAGCGAGTGCACACCATGCCGGTTCTGATTCCTGCACAGTCGCGACAGATGTGGGTACCGTCGGGAGAGCGGCCAGGAAGCAATCGCTCGTCACCGCAGCCAGTGCATCTGCCGTACTCGTGAACCGCCGCAGTGAAGCATGCGCCGCAAATTGCTCCGTCGGGCCAGCGCACCCTGATCTTCGGCACGAGTCGTCGGCATCGGTCGCAGCGGATGTCACCGGTCGATCTGGGGCGGCCTCGACGTCGTGGATCGGCGAGGGTCTCGACAGTTGCGGTGCGGGAAACTCCGATGCCGTTCGTTGCAGGTCGACCGCCGCTACTCATCAGCGTCGCTCGTAATGATTCGCGCCCGCACCGGTCGGTAGTCGCGCAGGTCTGGTGGGGGAGTCGCGTTGCCGATGGCCTTCTGGCGGATGGTGCGTGCGTCGTTGACCGTGAAGACAATCAGTTCGCTGGGTTCGACTCCGAGGACATCGCATAGTGCGCCGAGGACGGCGAACGAGATGCGCTCCGGGTCCTGGGCGACCAGCCGCCAAACCTGCGATCGAGAGAGGGTGATGCCTCGTTCTCGCAGCTGGTCGGCGAGGGCCTGGGCGCTGTTGATGCCGTTGCGGGCCATGAGCTCGCGGGCTCGCCAGGTGTAGCTGATTTCGCGCTTCATGGTGCCTTCTTCTCTCGCTGGAGTGCTTGGGCGGCCAGCAGAGTCTTGTTGTGTGCCGCCTCGAGGGCGCGGCTCTGATAGTCGGGTGAGGTGAGGGTGTAGATCGAAGTCGTTGAGGCGTGCTCATGGCCCAGTTGCATTTGCACGAAAGTCACGTCATATCCTTCGCCCTCGATGAGGTGAGTCGCGTAGGAGCGGCGGAAGGAGTGCAGGTCCAAGCCGGGCGGGAAGCCCAGCTCGTCAAGTAGCTGGTGCAGCTTCTGCAGGAGGTGTGTCTCAGTGACGAGGGACCCCGCGGTGGTTGGGAACACGTCGCTAACCGGTCGACCGTAGTGGACAAGACCATTGGTGACCCAGTCCTTCATAACGTCGGCGGACCAGTCCCACACCGTCAAAACGGAGCGTTGCTTCTTTGCGGAACCTCGGTGTGGCTTGCCCCAGCGCACCCTTACGATCCCGTAGTCGCCGAAATACGGGGCGCGGTGGTTCCGGGAGAGGTCAACGACTTGCAGGTGCCGGAGCTCGTTGGCGCGGAGCCCCCAACTGTAGAAGGTCTTGAATGCGACTGCGTCGCGTAACGCGGCAACGGCGCCCTTTCGGCCAGAGTTGAGGACTCGATCGACCTCGAGATCGGCAAGGTCGAACAGCTGCTGCAGCTCCTGTCGGCTGAAGGCACGTTTGGCGGATCGCGCCTCGTGCGGTTGGGAGTGCGGGATTCTATTTAGCTCGGTGATGACTTGCGCGAAGACGGCGCCGAACAGACGGGCGCAGTTCTCGTTCCAGTCGTACTGGGGGTTGCATGCGAAGTCACAGAAGAGTTTGATGGCGCCCTGATACGTGCGGACCGTAGAGTGCGAGAGGTTCTTGACCCCGCGTGCGTGGGAGAAGAACTCGTCGGCATCACCGAGTGTCCATTCCCAGGGAAAGTGTCCAGAGAAGTCCACGAGCTTCATCACGACGCTGCGCCGGGAGCGGATCGTTCCGTCGCCGAAGTCGTTGGCTCGCTGAAGCCGAGACCAGGCATTGAGGACCTCGTTGAGGAAGTTGTCTGGGTCTGCAGCACCATCTCCGAGGGGCAGGAAGGCGAGATTGCCTGCCTTCTCGACCATCTGAAACCTCCGAAATCAGTGTCGCAATAGTTGCACAATTGTCGCGGAATATGCAACAGACAACATGAAAAGTCCCGGTCAGAGGCGGTCCAGTATCCACACAGAGCGATCGCGTTGAGAGACGAATTTGAGTTCCTCGAGGAAGACGTGCAACCGAAAAAACCTGATCAGGGGAGCATTTCGGCAGCCTTGGGGGAGTTACCCGATTTGTAACCTGTCGCGTTTATTGCGAATAGTTGGATTACTTGTTGACATAATGTGCATTATCAGAGACTCATGAATTTCCTTGGAAACGATCAAAGGCCGAACAACCCAGTAGCCCCAGAACCGCGCTCCGGGCTTCTCGCGCCAGAGCTCGGGAACGACGTTCTGATATTCCTTGTCACCAAACAGGCCGTGCTTGGCGAAGTAGATGCCGATGCGCTTGGGATCTGAGTACCGCAAACCTTCGTCCTCGTCGACGCCAGTTCCGGCACGCTGGGACTTGACCTGCTCCCGCTGCCAACCCTCGATCGACCAGGGCGACGGCGCCTCTTGCACGTCCTTGAAGATGATCTGAGACCAGTGCCTGGACATCCATTCCTGGAAGGTAAATCGGCCGGTATGGGCACCGTGCCCGCAGCTGCTGCACTCCGTCAGGTGTTGCTGATCGTCAGCTGACAGCGGAGCCGGTCGGGTGCCCTCAGGAACCACCGTGCCGACATGGAAATGGGGCGCACCGCGGCGCTGAAACTCCATCTTCCAAATCCCGGCCCACTGGCTCTCGCCCCTCCCCCAAGACCCGAAATAGCGCTTGCGAAGTAAGTTCACCTGCGCCTTAAAGGTCGCGGCGTCCGGCACGAGTCGGTGCCAGTCCTGCGGATAGGTCAGCGTCACCATGCACGCAAGCTGTCCTTGCTCGAACATCGCCGCGTAGTCCAAAGTGGCAAAGCGGAGCGGCATGCGTGCCCGAGACTTCTCCGAGAAGTCCTTTATCTCGCCGCGTTTGTGCTCGCGAGCTGCATTCATCTCTTCGATGAGCATGCCCGCAGTCTTGCGCAGTTTGCGCTCAGCTGCAGCATTGTCAGTTTTTGCTGACCGGCTGTAGTCGGTCGACGTGATCCGCCCCGAACCAGGTGAAAGCTCCAGCCGGTACCGTGCGCCGTTGTGCTGACGCCACGCCTTGTCGGTTGTTGTCGGGATCGCCGCTACTGCGCGCTGTATTTGTGCCTTGGTCGGAAAGGCTCTCACCCGAGTTCTGCCAAGGAAATCCGTTACCTGGCCCGGGGTCAGCGTTTCCTGACCCCGCTCGAGTAGCGGGGGTGCGGGACTACGATCGGTCATGTGGAGGGCGCAATCCTCTGCTTACGCGGGGCCGGGGCTTGTCCTCGGTCCCGCTTCTTGGTGTCAGGGTAGTCACTCCCATAGCCGGCGACCGGTAAGCACGCCCTGACATCTCGTCGAGATCTCGCACGAATATCACTCACGCCCCGATCGGGGGTGTGGACTTGCTCCCCCGCCCGGCCTTAGAAAGAGTCCGTGAACTACTGGCCGCTGATCCTGATCGCCGTCATGGGCTTCTTCCTCATCGTGGGCGTCATCAGCTTCACGCGATGGGTGGACGGCATCGCGGAACGGCGGGCCGCCCGCGATGCGCGACGACTCGCGTACTTCCTCGAGGAACCCACCGACCGCACCGTGATCTACCGCAGCCGCGACTGACCGCGAATCGGCGGCGAATTGTGCCGCGTGCGCCTCTGGTGTCTTGCACGCCGCGTCGATGATGCGAGCCCCACAGACCGGGCATCCGCCGCTGACCTGGCTAACCTCAGCCATGGTGTCGTAGCAACGGAACGCCAGCGACCCCGGCCCCCAGTGCAGTTCCCGATTTAGTACCTTGGCACGGCGCTTCTTCGTAGTGTGCTGCGTGAGTTGCTGCTCGCCGTCATCCGCCGCCTTCATGGTCGACGCGTCGTACGTGGTGAGGAACGCGAGCCGGTTCGGTGCCCACATCGGCAGCGTGTCCACCGTGCCTTGCCGGATGCTCTTGTAGTTGGGCAGGTGCCCACGGCAGACGACGACAGCTTTGGTGATCTGCCGTAGCCGCTTGTCGCTGTTATCCCAGTCGATGCCAGTCCACCGGATCACCACGTTTCGACGCCGCATCTGGGGCAAGATGCGGCGCACCGCCTTGGGCATCCCGGAATCGCGGGAGTCCATGATGCCGGTGACTTCATCCAGGAGAACGTCACCATCCTTGAAGGTCAGCAGCTGCTCCCAGCTGTGAAACGGTACGTAGAGGTCATGCGGCAGGCCTGTCGCCGGGTCGAGGACCATCACCGTCGACAGCACCGGCCTGCCCAGCGCCAGAGAGGGCAGGGTGTCGCGAATCATGGTCTCGGTCTTGAACGATCCGTTGAGGCCGACGTAGCCGATGATCGAGCAGGACCGCCGCTTGCGCACCCCGCGGGTGAACAGTCGCTTGTTGCCGATCACGAGCTCGTGCGTCAGCACGGCCTGACCTTCAACCAGGTCGTTGCGTGCAGCGTCCGCAGGGGCATGCTCGGAGGCCGCACGCGGCCCCCCGAGCATGCCCCCTTGCGGCGTG
>JAYUVE010000010.1:0-3269 GCA_043754275.1 Microbacteriaceae bacterium
CCCAGATCGTCTTAGCCCCGATCGCGAGGACGTCGTCGATCACCGAGGGGATATCGCTCCCCTTGCGGAACACATCCACGATGTCGGGCACGACCGGCAGATCGGCCAGCGACTTGTAGACCTTCTGGCCGAGGATCTCATCCGCATTCGGGTTCACGAAGTACAGGTCGTAGTCGCTCGACTGCTTGAGGTAGGTCGCAACGAAGAAGCTCGACCGCGCCGGGTTCGGCGAAGCTCCCACGATCGCAACCGACTTTGCCTTCCGCAGGATCTCGCGCCGCTCCTTCGCGCTCGGCCCCACCCAGGTGCGCTGCGACTTCAGCAGCCGGGCAAGGGGAGACGAGGCCGGGATGTCACACGTCAGCCCGTTCGACAGGGTGACGGTGTCGAGATCGGTGGAGTCGACCACGGGGGTCTCGAGCACGGGAGTCGCAGTAGCCATGGTCCTATCCTGCCTTCGTCGCGGTGGCCAGCGCTTGGTCGAGGTCCGCGATGATGTCCTCGGGATCTTCGATCCCAACGCTGATGCGCACCAGACCGGGCAGCACGCCGGCATCCTGCAGCTGCTGCTCGCTGAGCTGCGCATGCGTCGTCGACGCCGGGTGGATCACGAGCGTCTTCGCATCGCCGATGTTCGCCAGGTGCGAGGCCAGGTTCACGCTCTCGATGAACGCACGTCCCGCATCGCGGGCCTTGTCGGGGGAGGCGCCCTTCACCCCGAACGAGAACACCGAGCCGGGCCCTTTCGGCAGGTACACCTTCGCCCGCTCGTGATGCGGATGCGATGCCAGCCCCGCCCAGTTCACGAACTCGATGCGCTTGTCGGCCTCGAGCCAGTCCGCGACGATCCGCGCGTTGTCCACGTGCGCCTGCATCCGGAACGGCAGCGTCTCGACACCCTGCGCCAGCAGCCACGCCGAGTGCGGCGCGAGCACGGGTCCGATGTCGCGCAGCTGCTCGGCGCGCAACCGCGTCAGGAACGCGTACTCGCCGAAGTTGCCGTGCCAGTTGAGCCCGCCGTAGTGCGCGACCTCCTGGTCGAACAGCGGGAATCGCTCGTTCGCCCAGTGGAAACGCCCCGACTCCACCACGACTCCGCCGAGCGTGGTGCCGTGCCCGCCGAGGAACTTGGTCGCCGAGTGGATCACCACATCCGCGCCCCACTCGATGGGCCGGTTCAGGTACGGCGTCGCCACGGTCGAGTCCACGATCAGCGGCAGGTGGTGCGCGTGCGCCACATCGGCGAGCGCGACGAGGTCGGCGATCTCACCCGACGGGTTCGAGATCGACTCGACGAAGATCAGCTTGGTCTTGTCGGTGATCGCGGCCGCATACGCCTCGGGGTCGGTGCCCTGGATGAACGTCGTATCGACACCGAACCGGCGCAGGGTGACGTCGAGCTGCGTGACCGAGCCGCCGTAGAGCGAGGCCGCCGAGACGATGTGATCGCCCGCACCGGCCAGCGAGGCGAAGGTGATGAACTCGGCACCGAGACCGGATGCGGTGGCCACCGCTCCGAGGCCGCCTTCGAGCGACGCGATGCGCTCCTCGAAACTCGCGACCGTCGGGTTCGCCAGCCGGCTGTAGATGTTGCCGTACTTCTGCAGCGCGAACCGGGCCGCCGCATCCGCGGTGTCGTCGAAGACGAAGGCGCTGGTCTGGTAGATCGGCAGTGCGCGAGCGCCGTGCTCCGAGTCGGGGATGTTGCCCGCGTGGATCGCCCGGGTGCGGAAGCCCCAGGCGCGGTCGTGGCCGGAGGTGTCTGGGGTGGCGCTGTCTGGGGTGGCGCTGTCGTCCGGGGGTGTCTCTGGCATCCTGCCAGGCTACAGAGACTGGTCGACCCTACCCTCCTCGTGTGTCCGCGCGTTACGGCGCTACACCCAGGTCCGGAACCAGAAGTGCAGGGTCATGAACCACCGCGGGATCTCGACGCCCGTCCAGACCGGCAGGAAGAACAGGCTCACCACGACACACAGCACCAGGAACGTCCCCACCACCCGCAACCCCGCAACCCGTCGCCCCTCCGGATCGAGTGGACTCCCGAGCAGCACCGCGATCGCGGCCGTCAGCGCCAGCACCAGGAACGGCTCGAACGCGATCGTGTAGAACTGGAAGACGGTGCGCCCCAGGTACAGCAGCCAGGGCAGATAGCCCGCCGCCATCCCTGTGAGGATGAACGCCTCGCGCATGAAGCTCCGGCGCTGCACGATCCGGCTGATCATCCTAAACACCAGGAAGAACAGCGCGGCCGTCCCGGCCCACCAGATCAGCGGGTTCGCCAGATCGAGGATCGTCTCGGCGTTGTTGCCGTTCGCGTGCCAGTACATGCTTGTCGGGCGCACCAGGAACAACCAGCTGAGCGGGTTCGACTGATACGCGTGCGGGGTGTGCTCACCGATGTGATAGCCGTACATCGAGGCCTGGAAGTGCCACCAGTTCTGGAAGTCCAGCGGCACCCAGGCGAGCCCGCCGCCCCAGGCCGCGCCGCCGCCGTCCTCGACCCAGTGCCGGTAGTAGCCGCCGTCGGTGACGAACCAGCCGGTCCAGCTCGTGAGGTAGACCAGCAACGCGATCGGCACCGTGAGCAGGAAGGTGATCGGCCCCTGACGCAGGACGGTCCCGAGAATCCAGTACGGGATCCCGGCCCGCCGTCGCATGAGGATCTCGGTCCCCAGCGCATAGACCGCGAACACCGCGAGGAAGTACAGACCGCTCCACTTGACGCTGCTCGCCAGCCCGAACGCGACACCGGCCGCGAGCAGCCACGGCCGCCTCCAGAAGATCGGGCCCCACGACGCGCGACCCCAGGACGGCGGGGCAAGGATGGCCGCCCCGATGCGGTCGCCGATGGTCGGATGGGGGCCCGACGCGCTGGGGGGTCGCTCGGGAATCAGCCCCGCGGCATCCTGAACCGCAACCCACTCCGCGAGACGTCTCTCGGTCCCGGTGCGATCGAGCAGCACCGCCCCCACCCCCAGCAGCGCGAACAGCGCCAGCATGGTGTCGAGAATCCCGACCCGGCTCAGAACGATCGTGTTGCCGTCGATCGCCATCAGCCCGCCGGCGATCACGGCCAGCAGCGTGCTTTTGAAGAGCCGCTGCGCGATCAGCATGGTGACGAGCACCAGCAGGATGCCGCCGACCGCGACCGCGATGCGCCAGCCGACCGGGTCGCCGGCCCCGAACAGCGCGAGCCCGAGCCCGATGATCCACTTGCCCAGGGGCGGGTGCGCGACGAACGACGGAGCATCGAGGTAGATCTCGGGGTG
>JAYUVE010000011.1:0-26110 GCA_043754275.1 Microbacteriaceae bacterium
CGCGGCGCCACGTGCCGCCGGGGCGCAGCGCGGGCGGGCGGCGCGCGGCCGGGCGCGGCACGGTCGCTAGAACCCCAGCCGCCCCAATTGCTTCGCGTCGCGCTGCCACTCCTTGGCGACCTTGACCCGCAGCGACAAGAACACCTGCCGACCGACGAGCTTCTCGATCTCGACCCGGGCACGCGCGCCGACATCCTGCAATCGCTGGCCCTGGTGGCCGATGATGATGCCCTTCTGGCTGTCTCGCTCGACGAACAGGTTGGCGTAGATTTCGAGCAGATCCTTGTCGTCGCGCTCGATCATGTCGTCGATGGTGACGGCGATGGAGTGCGGCAGCTCGTCCTGCACCCCCTCGAGCACCGCCTCGCGGATGAGCTCGCTGATCCGCGACTCGGTGGTCTCGTCGGTGACCGCCCCGTCCGGGTAGAGCGCCTCCGACAGCGGCATGAGCTTGACCAGTTCTCTGCTCAGGATGTCGAGCTGCACTTTGTCGAAGGAGCTGATGGGGATGATGGCATCCCAGTCCCGCAGTTCGCTCACGGCCTGCAGCTGCTCGGCCACGCCCGGGCGGCTGGAGGCGTCGATCTTCGTGACGATCGCAACCTTCTTCGCGCGCGGGAAGGCATCCAACTGCTCGTTGATGTACTTGTCGCCCGGGCCGATTTTCTCGTTCGCGGGCAGGCACAGGCCAATGACGTCGACCTCGGCGAGGGTGTCTTGCACGATGCTGTTGAGCCGTTCGCCGAGGAGTGTGCGCGGGCGGTGCATCCCGGGAGTATCGACGATGATGAGCTGCCCGTTGGGGGCGTGCACGATGCCCCGGATGGCGCGCCGGGTGGTCTGTGGCTTCGACGAGGTGATCGCGACCTTCTCGCCAACCAACGCATTGGTCAGCGTGGACTTGCCCACGTTCGGCCTGCCCACGAAGGAGACGAATCCCGCCCTGAAGTCAGTCATTGGCATCCTTCGTTTCTGTTGCGAGCGCGGTCTGCGCGTCGATGAGAGCCTGGTCGCGTTCGACGAGCACAGTGCTCAGTCGCTTGCGGCGGCCCTCGGTGCGTTCGGCGGTAAGGATGAGGCCCGAGTATTCGGCGACCGATCCCGCAACGGGAAGGCGGCCGAGCACCTTGGTGAGCAGGCCCCCCACCGAGTCGACCTCGTCATCCTCGAGTTCGAGGCCGAAGAGGTCGCCCAGCTCGTCGATGGGCAAGCGTGCGCTGACCCGGTAGCTGCCCTCGGCTAGCTGTTCGACTTCGGCGACTTCGCGGTCGTATTCGTCAGAGATGTCGCCAACCAATTCCTCGATGAGATCTTCCAGGGTCACGAGCCCCGCGATTCCGCCGTACTCGTCCACGACCATTGCCAGGTGGTTCGACTCGAGTTGCATCTGCCGCAGCAGGCTGTCGGCCTTCTGCGATTCAGGCACGAAAAGCGCGGGGCGGGCGAGCTCGGCGGCGGTCAGAGTCTCGGCGTCGAGGGTCTGCTCATAGACCAGGCGCGCGACATCCTTCAGGTAAAGCACCCCGACCACCTCGTCGATGTCCTCGCCGATCACCGGCATCCGCGAGACTCCCTTGCGCAAGAACAGGCCCATCGCGGCGCCCATCGTGGCGTCATTGTCGATCGTGACCATGTCGGTGCGCGGCACCATCACCTCACGCACGACCGTGTCGTTGAACTCGAAGATCGAGTGGATGAGCTCACGGTCTTCTTCCTCGAGCACGTCGTGCTCTGTGGCCTCGTCAACCATGCTCAACAATTGCTCTTCACTCGAGAAGCTCGCTGCCGCGGGGCGGCCAGGCGTGACTCGATTGCCGAGCGCAACGAGTGCCGCC
The DNA here is from genome assembly GCA_043754275.1 of Microbacteriaceae bacterium. Taxonomy (GTDB): domain Bacteria; phylum Actinomycetota; class Actinomycetes; order Actinomycetales; family Microbacteriaceae; genus Rhodoglobus. Next base: position 1,836 of record JAYUVE010000011.1, read on the forward strand.
GCGATGGGACCGAGGATGACGCGTGTCGCGCGCACCACCGGTGCCGAGAACCGCATCACGGGCCGTGCGTTCACCCGCCCCACGCTGCGCGGGCTGGAGCCGACCAGCACGAAGGATGCCGCGGTCATGATGAGAGAGCTCGCGAGCAAGGCCCACCACCAGTCTCTGAAGATCGAGGCGAAGGCCAGCGTCACCAGAACCGCGGCCGTCGTCTCCGAGACGACGCGCATGAAGTTGAGGGCGTTGACATGGGCGCCGGGGTCGGCGGCGATCGCCAGCAGTGAGCGGCGCGAACGGCTGTGTGCCGCGAGGTCAACCAGGTCGGTGCGGCTGAGAACCGTCAGCGCGGAGTCGGCTGCCGCCAGTAGGCCGCCGAAGATGACCAGCAGCACGGCGACGCTGATGAAGATGCCGATCATTTCGGGCTCAGCACTCTTTGGTCAGCATTCTTGTATCAACGCCGTCGTTCGGTGAGGGCGAAGCCGACGAGGATGTCGCGCTGGATGCCGAACATCTCCTTCTCCTCTTCCGGCTCCGCGTGATCGAACCCGAGCAGGTGCAGGATGCCGTGGGTCGTCAGCAGCAGCATCTCCTCGAGCGGCGAGTGGCCTGCAGTCTCGGCTTGCGCGATGGCGACCTGCGGGCACACCACGATGTCGCCGAGGAGCCCCGCCGGGGTCAGGTTGTCCTCACTGCCGGGGCGCAGCTCATCCATCGGGAAGCTGAGCACGTCGGTCGGGCCCGGCTCATCCATCCACTGCACATGCAGCTGTTCCATGGCCGACTCGTCGACGAAGACGATCGCGAGTTCAGCATCGGGATGCACATGCAACTGGTCGAGGGCATAAACGGCGAGCCGCTGGATCGCGGTCTCGTCGACCGGAACGCCGCACTCGTTGTTGATCTCAATACTCATTGTTGTCTCCTGGCTGCGCCGCGGGGGCTGCGGCCGCCGGGTCCTTCGCATCGCGAAGCGGCGTGAAAGCCGTGCGACTGGGCACGCCGCGAGGAAGTCGCGGCGCAGGTCGCCGACTTCTCACGTCACCGCCCCCCATTGCGCCGGTAGCGGTCGTCGCGCTTGTTGCGCGGCCTGCCCGTGCGCTCGAACTTCTCGAGCTGCTTCTCGGCGTCATACTTCGTGTACGCGTCGACGATCTGGCCGACGAGGCTGTGCCGCACGACATCCGCGCTCGTGAGCCGCGAGAAGTGGATGTCGTCGATGTCATCGAGCACCCGCGTGACCAGCTGCAGGCCGCTCGCTCCCGCGGGCAAGTCCACCTGCGTGACGTCACCTGTGATGACCATCTTCGAGCCGAAGCCGAGGCGGGTGAGGAACATCTTCATCTGCTCAGGGCTGGTGTTCTGCGCCTCATCGAGCACGATGAAGGAGTTGTTGAGTGTGCGACCCCGCATGTACGCCAGCGGTGCGACCTCGACGGTGCCGGCGGCGAGCAGCTTCGGCACGAGGTCGGGGTCCATCATCTCGTTGAGGGCGTCGTAAAGCGGCCTCAGGTACGGATCGATCTTGTCGGTAAGGGTGCCGGGGAGAAAGCCGAGCCGTTCCCCCGCTTCGATCGCCGGGCGGCTCAAGATGATCCGCTCCACCTCCTTGCGCTGCAGCGCCTGCACGGCCTTCGCCATCGCGAGGTAGGTCTTGCCCGTTCCGGCGGGTCCGATTCCGAACACGATCGTGTGCCGGTCGATCGCGTCGACGTACTCCTTTTGGCCCAGGGTCTTGGGTCTGATGCTCTTGCCGCGAGCGGTGAGAATCGCCTGGCTGAGCAACTCCGCGGGGCTGCCCGACCGCGACTCGAGGATGCGAGCAGAGGAGGAGACCTCCACCGGGCCCAATTCTTGCCCGCCGCGCACCATCAGCACGAGTTCTTCCACGAGGTCGCGGGCGGCGTGCACCTGTGCGGCATCCCCGCTGAGGCTGATCTGGTTGCCACGCACGAGCACCTCGACGAGCGGATAGCGCTTTTCGATAGTCTTGAGCAAGCGATCCTGGGGACCCAGAAGCCTCACCATCGCCACGCCGTCCACTTCCATCTCGACATGGTCACGAGGGGCGTCTTCCGCCGGAGTATCAGTCGAAGCCAAGAGAGCCTTCCGGCAGGTCGCCTGCGTCGCCAGCGGCAAGCACGTGGGCGTGGACATGGAACACTGTCTGGCCCACCGTCTCGCCCGTGTTGAAGATGAGGCGGAACTGCCCGCCTGACTGGCCGTCGGCAATTTGCTGCGCGGTGGCGACAACCTCGGCGAGCAATCCGGGATCGCCCGCGGCCAGCTCGGTCACGTTGGCGTATTGCCCGGTCTTGGGCACGACGAGAATGTGCACGGGAGCCTTCGGCGCGATGTCACGAAACGCGATGACGTTGTCACTCTCGAAGACGATGTCGGCCGGAATCTCGCGCGCGACAATACGCTCGAAGATGCTCGGCGAACTAGTCATTGTTCAAGCTTAAGCTCTGGCGAGTTGAAACCGACGTCGCAGGCTCCGTCGGCGCTGGAGTCGCGCAATCGCTGACGCGATTGCCTACGCTCCATCGCGCCAGCGGGGCAGTTTTGCGTTGAGCACCGCGATCGCCGCCGGGCCCGCGGTAGAGGTGCGCAGCACCTCGTCGCCGAGCCGCACGAGGGATGCCCCCGCGGCCGTGAGCGCCGCGAGCTCCTGCGGCGCAATGCCGCCCTCCGGCCCCACGACGAGGATCAGGTCGCTGTCGTCAAGCTCGAGCGTGGACAACCGCTGCGTCGCGGTGGGCTCGAGCACGAGCATCCGACCTCCCCGCGTCACAGCCGCCAAGTCGCTTCGCGACTCGTCGGAACCGACCGTCGTGGGCCCACCGACAAACTGAGTGAGCTGCTTGGTCGTCACGAGGTCGAGCACATCGGGGATCCACGCGCGCAGCGACTGCTTGCTCGCCTCGCGCACGACCGCGGCCCAACGGTCGTGGCCCTTGGCGACCTTGGCACCCTCCCAGCGTGAGACGCTGCGGGCGGCGGACCAGGGGATGACGCCATCCACCCCCAACTCGGTGGCCGCCTGCACAGCGAGCTCATCCCGATCACCCTTCGCCAGGGCCTGGGCGAGGAAGATTGCCGGCTCCCGCCGCGGCGCCGTGGAGACCTCAGCGACCTCCACCACGAGCAAGGTGTGCTCGGCCACGACGATGGGCCCGGTCACCACCAACCCGGCCCCGTTGCCGATCGACACGGTCTCGCCCACGGCGAGCCGCGACACGGTGACGGCGTGCCTCGCCTCGGCGCCACCAAGTGCCACCCGGTCACCGACGGCGGCCGACTCCAAATCCTCGTCGATGTAGAAATGAGCCATGTCTTAGCCGCTTACAGCCCCATGAAGCGGTCGCGCAGCTTCGTGAAAAGTCCCTGCTGGAAGTGTGCGAAGTGCGGCGGGTGTGGCTTACGGATGCTGGCGAACTGCTTGACGAGCTCGTGTTCCTTGGGGTTGAGCTTGGTCGGCGTCATGACCTGAACACCGATCCGGAGGTCTCCCCGGCCCGCGCCGCGCAGGTGGGTGATGCCGCGCTCTTTCACTGTGATGACCTCGGCGCTCTGGGTGCCGGGCCTGAGCTCGAAAGCGATCTCGCCATCGAGGCCCTTGAGTGTCGACTTCGTGCCGAGAATGGCGTCGGTCATTGCCACTTCGATGGTGGCGAGTAGGTCGTCCCCATTGCGGCTGAAGATGTCGTGATGGCGCACCTTCATCTCCAGGAAGAGGTCGCCGCTCGGGCCGCCAGCTGGGCCGACCTCACCCTCCCCGGGCATCTGCAGTCGCAACCCCGTGTCGACGCCAGCGGGGATGTCGACCGGGATGGTGCGCACCGCGCGCACACGACCCTGGCCCGCGCAGGTCGTGCAGGGGTTCGGGATGGTCGTGCCATAGCCTCGGCAGGTGCCGCAGGGGTTCGACGTGACAACGTTGCCGAGAAGGCTGCGCATGGTCCGTTGGATCTGCCCGGTGCCGTTGCAGATATCGCAGCGGACCGGGGTGGTTCCCGGTATGCAGCACGAGCCCTCGCAGGTGCTGCACAAGATTGCGGTGTTTACCTCGAGGTTGCGCTTGGTGCCGAAGATCACCTCTTCGAGGTCGACCTCCACTCTGACCAGGGCGTCTTGCCCTCGCTCCTGGCGGGAGCGGGGCCCCGTGGTGCGGTTTCCCCCGCCGAAGAAGGTCTCGAAAATATCGCCGAAGCCGCCGAAGTTGGCTCCGCCACCAAACCCGACCTGCGGCCCCAGGTCATATTGCTGGCGCTCTTGCGGGTCGCTCAGCACGTCGTAGGCGTGAGTGACGAGCTTGAACCGCTCGGATGCCTCATCGCTGGGGTTCACATCCGGGTGAAGCTCCCGAGCCAGCCGACGGTACGCCTTCTTGATCTCTTCGGGTGTCGCGTCACGGTCGATGCCGAGCGCCTCATAGTGGTCTGCCAATACTCTGTTTCGTCCTCGGTGGTCTCAGTGCTCTTCAGTGCCCAGCAGGTGCGAGAGGTAGCGTGCCACAGCTCGCACCGCTGCCATGTTGTTCGAATAGTCCATGCGCGTAGGCCCCAACACGCCGAGCCGCGCCACGCTTCCCCCCGCGGTGGAATAGCCGCTGGTAAGCACCGACGTCTCCCCCAGCCCAAATTCCGCGTTCTCTTTGCCAATACTGACTGCCACGCCGTGACTGATCGGCGGGATGTGTGCGCCGTCGAGTTCCATCTCGCCGAACAAGCGCAGCAGGGTCACCTGCTCTTCGATGGCCTCGAGCACGGGATAGATGCTGCCGCTGAAATCCTCTTCGGTGCGAGCGAGGTTGGCGGTGCCCGCCATGAGCAGCCGGTCCTGTCGGTTGGCCAGCACCTGCTCGGTCAGGGTCGTAGTGACCTGCGCGACCAGCGGGCGGTGCTCGGAAGGAAATTGCCCGGGGAACGCCTCGAGCTTTGCCGCTGCATCCGACAGCCCGAGCCCGCCGAGCGCGGAGTTCAGCTTCGTGCGCAGGTCGGCCAGGAACGCGTCATCCAGCGGCCCATTGACGTCGATGAGCCGCTGCTCGACGCGCCCGGTGTCGGTAATGAATACCGTCATGAGGCGTGTGGCGGTGAGGGGCACGAGTTCGACGTGGCGCACCCTCGATGAGGCCAGCGAAGGGTATTGCACGAGGGCGACCTGGTGGGTGAGTTGGGACAGCAGGCGCACGGTGCGGGCCAACACGTCGTCTAGGTCGACCGCCTGGCCGACGAAGGTTTCGATGGCCTGGCGTTGGGCCGCGGTCAGGGGGCGCAGGTCGGCGAGCTGGTCGACAAAGACCCGGTAGCCCTTGTCGGTAGGCACTCGCCCAGACGAGGTATGTGGGGCGGTGATGAGTTCTTCGTCTTCGAGGAGGGCCATGTCATTGCGAATCGTCGCCGCAGATACGCCGAAAGCGTGCCGCTCGACTATCGACTTCGAACCGACCGGCTCCCGGGATGCGACGTAGTCCTGCACGATGACACGGAGGACTTCGAGACCTCGCTCAGAAACCATGCCATCACCGCCTTCTCGCTTAGCACTCAGTCAACCTGACTGCCAATTGTACCGTGACACGCCGTAACCAAACCGTTGCATGCACTGTCTGACTAGCGCTAGCTTGTCCTTCATCCCCTCGTTCACCTGAAAGGCAACGGACACCATGACTGACGCAACCCCGCAGCCCGCCGCTCCGGCACCGGCAGCACCGCTTACCCCCGCTGAGGACAAGCAGTGGGCGTCGTTCGCTCACTTCGGTGGCATCCTGGGCATCCTGCCCTCGCTGATCATCTTTCTGGTGTTCAAGGACCGCGGCGCCCTCACCAAGCAGGAGTCGAAGGAGGCGCTGAACTGGCAAATCACCTTCACGATCGGCATCATCGTCCTTCAGATCCTGAGCGCGATCATCGCTGCCATCGCCTTCGCATCCGGCGCGTACTTCCTCGCCGGCCTCGGCGGCTGGCTCGTGTTCCTGCTCTACGTCGCCAACCTGATCTTCTCGATCATGGGCGGCGTCAAGGTCAACGGCGGCGGCTCGTACCGCTACCCGTTCGCCATCCGCCTCGTCAAGTAATCGCATAAATCACCGGTCAACGGGCCGGGGCGACTGCGCTCCTGGCCCGTTTTCTTTTTCTTGAGTTCGAAAGGCATGAAATGACAGCTACTCCTCCCCCCGCCGCTGCGGCACCCCTGAACCCGACCGAGGACCGCCAGTGGGCGTCCTTCGCCCACCTGGGCGGAATCATCGGTTTCCTGCCCTCGCTGATTATCTGGCTGGTCTTCAAAGACCGCGGTGCGTTCACTAACACCGAGGCCAAGGAAGCCCTGAACTTCCAGATCACGATCCTCATCGCCTACATCGTCGGCACTGTGCTGAGCCTGGTCTTCATCGGTGTGTTCATCTCGTTGGCCGCCTGGGTCGTCGCGATCATCTTCTCGATCCTCGGCTTCCTGCAGGCCAAGGACGGCAAGGCATACCGCTACCCGTTCGCGATTCGCCTCATCAAGTAATTCGTTTGCCGCAGTGTGCCCGTGCGCCTGGCGTGCGGGCACACTGCTTTAATGGGTCACATGTCGGACTCAACGAACCCCTACCTGACCGTGCAGCCGCTCAGCCCCAGCGACGAGAAACTCTGGGCCACCCTGATCCACGTCGGCGGCATCCTGTTCGGATTCCTGCCCGCGGTCATCGGCTACATCGTCCTCAAAGATCGCGGCCCGTTCATCCGCCAGCATTCGGCAACGGCCCTGAACTTCCAGATCACATTGGTGATCGTCTACGTCGCCGGCACCGTGCTGTCGATCATCTTCATCGGTGTCTTCATCCTCCTTGCCGCGTGGGTGGCCAGCATCATCTTCAGCATCCTTGCCGCGGTCGCCGCCAACAACGGGCAGTACTACACCTACCCGTTGAGCATCCCTTTCGTGAAGTAGTCGCCGCGCGGGCCGGCCGCGATCGTCACTCGCTTTTCAGGATGGGTGGCCCGGCATGCGGATATTCCACTCCGGCTCCCGCCCATCCTGAAAAGCGAGTGAAGGCCCGAGGTAGCCCTAGTCGGCGAGCAGCCGGCGCACTACTGCGTCGGCGAGCAGGCGCCCGCGCAGGGTGAGTTCGATGCGCCCGGCTAGAGCGGCACGGGCATCCACCAATTCGTCGGCGATGAGACCCGCGACGGCTGTGCGCCCGGATGCCGCGAGCAGCCCAATCGGGAACCCCTCACGTACCCGCGTGCGCAACAACACCGCCTCAACCCCGCGCGTTGTCGCGTCGAGCGTCTCCCGCCCGGCGGCCGGGGAGTGTCCCGCGGCAATCCGGTCGGCGTAGGCGGCGGGATGCTTCACGTTCCACCAGCGCACTCCCCCGATGTGGCTGTGGGCGCCCGGCCCGATGCCCCACCAGTCGTGGCCGACCCAATAGCCGAGATTGTGGTCTGACTTGAACTCGGCGCGTCGCGCCCAGTTCGACACCTCGTACCACTCGAAACCTGCCGCGGCGAGGCGGCGGTCCGCCAGTTCATACATGTCGGCCTGCAGGTCATCGTCTGGTGTCGCTACCTCGCCGCGCTTGATTTGGGCCGCAAGCTTCGTGCCCTCCTCCACGATGAGGGCGTAGGCGGAGATGTGGTCGGGCGCCTGCGCGAGCGCCTGGTCGAGCGAGGCCTCCCAGTCGGCGAGGGACTCCCCCGGGGTTCCGTAGATCAGGTCGAGCGAGACCTGCAGCCCCGCCTCGCGCGCCCACCCGACAACGAGCGGGATGCGGGCGGGGTCGTGGGTGCGCTCGAGGGTGGCCAGCACGTGGGGCACTGCCGACTGCATCCCGAATGAGACTCGGGTGAAGCCGACTGCCCGTAGCGCGAGAAGGTACTCACGATCGACCGAGTCGGGATTCGCCTCTGTTGTGACCTCGGCACCGGGTCGCAGGCCCCAGGTGTCGACCACGGCGCCGAGCATCGCGGCGAGGTCGCTCGCGGGCAGGAGGGTCGGGGTGCCGCCGCCAAAGAACACCGTCGAGACCTCACGAGCGGGCAGGCCCGCGGCGCGCAGCACGGTATCGGCGAGCGCGACTTCGGTGATCGCCTGCGCGGCGTAGTCGGTGCGTTTCGCACCGCGCAGCTCGTCGCTCGTGTAGGTGTTGAAGTCGCAGTAGCCACAGCGCACGCGGCAGAACGGCACGTGGAGATAGACGCCGAAGTTGCGCGCGGCCGCGTCATCCGCGACCGACGAGGGCAGCGTTCCGTCGAGGGGAGCCGGGTCGGCGAGGGGCAGGGCGCTGGGCATCAGGGTGCGGTATCCGCTCGATCGACCGCAGCCAGGTGGAACACCCGGATGTCGCGGCCCGCCGTCTTCTCATAGTCGCGGTAGTGCGGCCACTGCCGCTCGAGCAAAGGCCACACCTCGTCGGCCTCGGCCTGGCTCAGCAGCCGCGCGCGGACCGGATGCAGTTGCCGGCGGTAATGCACCTCGGCGTCGGGGTTCGCGATGAGGTTCGCGCTCCACGCCGGGTGCTTCTCGAGCCCGAAGTTGCTTCCCCCGATGAACCAACTGCCATCGGGTTGCGGGAAGCACATCAGCGGGGTCTCGCGGCGAAGCCCGGTCTTCGCACCGGTGCTGAACAGCATGAGGGAAGGGACCATCGGGGCACTGAGTTTCCAGCGACCGCCGGAGATCCGGAATAGCACCCGATCGACCGGCGTGATCAGCGGGCCCATGACGCGCCGCGCCGGGCTTCGCATGAATGCGGCGGTGAAGGCGAGCACCGTGCGGTTCATGGGTCAATCCTCGCACCGTGGTGTGGCACCCTTGACCGGTGAGCACGTACATCCTGTGGGACATCGACGGCACCCTGATCCTCAACACCCCGCAGGCAGGCACCCTCTACCTCGACTCGATCGAGCAGGTCACCGGAGTGCGCCCCACCAAACGCGCCGGCAACCCGCACGGGATGACGGAGGGCCAGCTGCTCATCGCGATCCTCGAGGCCAACGGATCTGACGCCAGCCAGCTGCCCGCAGTGCTGGCTCGCCTTGACGAACTCTCGCGCGAGCAACATGAGAGCGGCTGGATTCGGGATGCCTGCGTCGGCGTTCCCGAGGCGATCGCCGCGGTCGCCGCACGCGGCTGGACCAACGCCCTGCTGACCGGCAACGGCAAGAATCGCGCCCGCTACAAGTTGCTCGCTGCCGGCATCGATGTCGACGCATTCGACTGGGATCACTCCTTCTTCGGCGCGGAATCCCCCACCCGTCACCACCTGACCGCAGATGCACGCGAGGCGCTCGCGGGGAGCACCGCGGTCATCGTGGGCGACACCCCGAAGGATGGCGAGGCCGCCGACTCTGCGGGCATCCCGTTCATCGCGGTAGCGACCGGGGTGTATTCGGCCGATGATCTGCGGCAGACGAGCGCCCTGGTCGTGATTGACGACCTCGTGACCGGGTTGGATGCCCTGCTGCGGGCTATTGATCAGTCGATCGGAACCGCGAGCGCCCTCAAGTAGCGGCGGGTGTAGAACTCCTGCACCAGTCGCAGCGCGGGATACACCGCCCACCAACCACGGCTGGACGGTCTCGAGAAGGCCCGGATGGTGATCCACACCGAGCCGTCGTCGCGCTGGTCGACGACGAACGCCTCCTCACCGTCTTCGGGATGCCCCGGCAGCGTGCCATACGCGAAGCCCTTGCGTTTCGGCTCATCCACGACGTACACGACCCTCGCTGGCGCCTTCACACGGAACGGCCCCACCGGGATCGCGAGCACCACTGTGTCGCCCGACGCCAAAATCTCGGCACCGTCGGCAGCGTAGGCGTGCTCCCGGGGCGCGATGGTTGCGGGCGCGATCGGGGCGCCGGACTCGTCGAAACTCACCGGGGTGTAGGCGGGCGCCTCGGCAGACTCGGCCGCGTCGATGGGCAGCACGCGGAATCCACTCTGCTTCTGGATGCCCCAGCTCATCGCCCGCGTGCTCGCATAGTCGAACCGCTCATCGCCGTGCCCGATGCGCGCCCGACGCTCAAGGGGCCGGTAGCCGAGCGGCGGATGCTGCAGCAGGTCGGGTGCCTGGGTCGCGCCAACGGCGCCGTAGGTCACGGGCAGCTGCCACAAGGGGGTCTCGCTCACCGCCCCATCTTACGAAGTGGCAGGCACTGACGCGGCCTAGCGCTTGACCAGCCCCGCGAGCTCGTCAGCGCCGAGGGCGAACAGGTCGCGCGATCCGGCCGTGGCCGCACCGAGCAGGCCGCTGGTGGCGGGCAGCAGCTGCTCCGCGTAGAAGCGTGCGAGAACGAGCTGCGTCTCCGCGAGATCCGAGTCACCGAGGGCGGCGGCGGCGAGAGCCGATTTGGCCAGCAGCCAGCCTCCCAGGCACAGTCCCCACATTCGCAAGTACGGGGCCGACCCGGAGAGGATCGCGTTGGGGTCGGCGACCGCGGTGCGCAGCATCCAGTCGGTGGCTTTCTCGAGGGCGGTGAACTGGGTGCCCAGCTCTGCCCCGATCGAGTCGAAGTCGGTGCCGGCGGCGGCGAGATCGCCGAGCACGCCGCGCATCTCCGCCTGGAACTCGAGGATGGATGCCCCGTTGCGCACGCCCAACTTGCGCCCGACGAGGTCTGCGGCCTGGATGCCGTTGGTGCCCTCGTAAATCGCCGCAATCCGCACATCCCGATAGTGCTGGGCCGCGCCGGTCTCCTCGATGAACCCGCTGCCGCCATGGATCTGCAGCGCGATCGAGGTGAGTTCGTTGCCGAGGTCGGTGCCGAAAGACTTGCAGATCGGGGTGAGCAGGCCGACGATCTCCAGGGCGCGGGCGCGAGCTTCGGGGTCGGGGTCGTTCGTGCTGCGGTCCATTTGCACGGCGTTCAGCAGCATGAGCCGGCGCATGGCCGCGATGTAGGCCTTCTGCGTCATGAGCATGCGGCGCACATCGGGGAACTCGATGATCGCGGAATCCACGTCCGTCGCCCCGATCGCGACACCCTGGCGACGGTCGCGGGCGTACTCAAGCGACTGCTGGTAGGCGCGCTCCGAGACCGCGAGGCCCTGCGTGCCGACCGACAGGCGCGCGATGTTCATCATGACGAACATGATGCGCATGCCGAGGTTCTCCTCGCCGATGAGGTAACCCGTCGCGTCGTCGTATTCCATGACGCAGGTCGGCGAGCCGTGGATGCCCATCTTGTGCTCAATCGAGAGTGCCTGCACCGCGTTGCGCTCCCCGAGCGAGCCGTCCTCGTTGACCAGGAACTTCGGCACGATGAAACACGAGATGCCCTTGGTGCCCGCGGGCGCTCCCGGCGTGCGCGCGAGAACCAGGTGCACGATCTGCTCGGCCAGGCCGTGCTCGCCGAAAGTGATGAAGATCTTCTGGCCCGAAATGCCGAACGTGCCGTCTGCTCGCGGCACGGCCTTGGTCACGAGCGCCCCGACATCCGACCCGGCCTGCGGCTCGGTGAGGTTCATGGTGCCCATCCACTGGCCCGAGATCATCTTGGGCAAGTAGAGCTCTTTCTGCTCCTGGCTGCCGTAGTGCAGCAGTGCGTCAATGGCGCCCTGGGTGAGCAGCGGGCCAAGCGAGAAGGCCATGTTCGAGGCCTGCATCATCTCCTGGATGGCGAGGCCCACCGAGTGTGGGAAGCCGCCGCCGCCGAACTCCTCGGGGAAGGGGATCGAGCCCCAGCCCGCATCCACGTACTTCTTGTAGGCGGAATGGAAGGATGCTGGCAGCGTCACCGACCCGTCAGGCAGCCGCTTGGCGCCCTCGGTGTCGCCCACGCGGTTGGTCGGGGCGACGACCTCGGCCATAAAGTCACCGCACTCCTTGAGCAACTCCATGACGGTCTCGAGATCGGCATGCTCGAAGCCCGGCAGCGCCGCAACCTCGGGATACCCAACAACGTGCTCGAGGATGAAACCGAAGTCGGAAATGGGGGGTCGGTAGTCGCTCATGAACTCACGGTAAGCCCGGCGACAAGCAATGGCGCAGACTGTTGGTCCCTCTCCACAAACGGGCCTCGGAACCTGCGGCTACTTCTTGTTGAGTGAGTGCGCGTAAGCGCAGAGAGCCTGAGATGCACGGTCGCATGCAATGGGTATGGTTGCGCCATGACCTTGGCTCGGGATTCCGCTCTCCCCGCAGCATTCGCGGCGGCGACCCCAGTCCCCGCCCGCCAAGTCCGTAATGTCCTCGCCGGATTGCAGCCTTGGTGGATCGGCAGGGTGCGACGCGCAGGGCTGCCCGATGAGTGGTTCGACTTGGGAAGCGCCCTTGAGGCACGACCGCCGGCGCCCTTGCCGCCGTTCGAAAGTCGCACACTCGCTTACGACGCATGGGAGCTGGGATCGCTCTATGTAAGTTCCCTCGACTCGGCAGACCGGAGCGAGCATGGGCGCCATTACACACCCCGCGATCTCGCGGAGCTCCTGTGGAGCATGACCAGAACAGCGTTGGGCTTCGGTGTTGATGATCACGCCTTGCCCGGCCTCGTTCGTGATCCCGCTGTTGGTGCCGGAGCCCTGCTGGTTCCGGTTATCCGCGAGCACCTTCGTGCGAGTTCGGATGTCGATCCCCTTCTCGTGCTGAGTGCACTGCCCAACTACCTCGAAGGAATCGACAACGATCCGTGGGCAGCTTACGTCGCGAACGTGGTGCTAGCTGCGGAGATGCTGCCGACTCTTGCCAAAGTACCAGTGTCCCTCAGACGGCCGTTGCCTGTCATCGCCCGAGTTGGTGATGGACTCGACAAGGATCTCCCGCCGGCGCATGCCTGGATCATGAACCCTCCATACGGCCGCCTGAAACTGAGCCCGGAAAGACGTGGGCAATTTGCGGACATCCTCTACGGCCATGCAAATCTTTATTCCCTCTTCATCGGAACTTCGATCAGAAACATCCCCGCCAACGGAGTCGTGGGTGCGCTCGTTCCCACCAGTTTCTCTTCGGGCCTCTACTTCAGCCGCCTTCGCGAGCGCCTCAGCGACCGAGCCCCGCTAAGGAGCCTGGCCTTCGTGCAGGAGCGCAACGGGGTCTTCGGAGGTGTACTTCAGGAGACCTGCCTCGCGGTGTTCAGCCCCAAGCGAGCGCAACGTGTACAGATCTCGCGTGTCGACAGCGGCGTAACCTCTGTGGCGTCTGTTCCTTCGCCCCGGACAGACAGGCCATGGCTGCTGCCCCGGGAATCCTCTGATGCGGCGCTCGCGGCGGCGGCAAGTCGTCTTCCACTGACTCTTGAGTCTGCTGGGTGGCATGCGTCAACTGGACCGCTTGTATGGAATCGGCGCAAGACAGACCTCTTCAAGAGACCCTCGCGGACGCGGGAGATGGTGATCTGGGCTGCCGACATTGATGGCGGATCGATCCACCGCGATAAATCACGCGACCAACATCGCTATCTACGTGTCAGGCGAGGAGAGGAATCGGTAATGGTGCTGACCGAACCAGCAATCCTTGTTCAGCGGACGACCTCGCCGGAACAGAAGAAGCGACTTGTAGTTGTGGATCTCGACGAGATGGCCTTGGCAAGAACGGGCGGGCGACTTGTCGTCGAGAACCATTTGAACGTCTTGCGGCCAGTTGCTCAAGAGCCGCTGATCTCACGGGTAACACTCGCACGCGTGCTGTCTTCAGTCACGTTCGATCGATTGATGCGCTGCATCTCGGGTTCCGTTGCTGTCAGCTCCTACGAGCTCGGAGCTCTGCCCTTGCCTTCCGCAGAGGTTCTTGCTAGCTGGGAGGGCCTGGACGACCGGGAACTCGAATCTGCCGTGGAACACGCCTACCGTTTGCCGGGGCGATCATGACGGCCTTCTTGCCGGTGGTTGGACCCGAGGTTTGCGCGCACCGACTTGAAATGATCTTTCCCCGGACGGCATTCGACAACGTCTTGAGTAACCCCCTCGCTGCGGCAGGGCTCTCCACGATGATCTATCTCGGCGCGGTTGAAGATGATGAGGCGATTGCCACTCATCAGAGATACTTGCGGCCGTCGATGGCGATGTGGCTAAACGATCCAGTTCTTCATCATGATTTTGACGAGGAACGCGAAGCGTGGTACCAGGCAGCCCTTGTTAGCAAGGAACGTGTCGCGGAGCTCCAAGAGTCTTGGGGATTGTCGTTCGAGCAGCGCTACGCCGACAACAGCCGGGAGACACTCCGAGACGAAACCTTCCCCTTGTGGAGGGAACAAGGAGCGATGCTCTCACGCGCCGGCTTGCCGACATCGAGCCCGCTCCCTCGCTGGATCGTCGCCCGACCTTTCGCCGAACTATTTGACCCCGAACTCGACGGGGAAGAGTTGACCTCCGCGATCGAGGACTGGATCAAGCATCACATGTCGACTTCCGGTCGGCTGAAGGCTCTGAGCGTCCGCCAGACGGCTCAGGCGGTACACGCCATTGACGTACTGCTCCCGAGTGGCGAGCACCGGATGCTTGAGCCAGGCGCAGCTTCGAGCATCCTCAAGGGCGTGATGGAAGAGTGGGCACCGCGAAAGCTAGTCGCGCCACTCGTGCTCACCATTTCTGAGCCAGGCGACAAGATCTACCTGGCAGGTGGGAAGCGCCTTGCCGGGGTCGGCATAGAGATCGACCCAGGAAAAGTCCTCCCCGACGCCCTTATCGTCGATGCGGGAGTTGATCCCGTTGAGTTCTGGGTGATCGAAGCGGTCGCAACCGACGGAGAAATCAACGAGATGCGGAAGTCCGCATTACTCCAGTGGGCAGGAGAACAAGGTGTGCCAGCGGAACAGTGCCGCTTTCTGACCGCATTCACATCGCGCAACTCGATGCCCGCCCGACGACGTCTCAAAGACCTCGCAGCAGGCACACAAGCATGGTTTCTCCACGAACCGAACTACGAATTGACGTGGTCGGAAATCGAAAACAGCCCCATGCCACCCAAGTTGGCTGCTGTAACGCCTATAGCGGGATAGCCGCTTACTTCTTGTCTTTCTTCTCAACGTCACCCGTGAGCGCGGCAACGAACGCCTCCTGCGGCACCTCCACGCGACCCACCATCTTCATGCGCTTCTTGCCCTCTTTTTGCTTCTCGAGCAGCTTGCGCTTGCGGGTGATGTCACCGCCGTAGCACTTGGCGAGCACGTCTTTGCGCATCGCGGAGATCGACTCGCGAGCGATGATCCTGGCCCCGATGGCGGCCTGGATCGGCACCTCGAACTGCTGGCGCGGGATGAGCTTCTTGAGCCGCTCGGTCATGAGCACGCCGTAGGCGTAGGCCTTGTCGCGGTGCACGATCGCGCTGAACGCGTCCACGGCTTCGCCCTGCAGCAGGATGTCTACCTTGACCAGGTCAGCCTCCGCCTCGCCGCTCGGCTCGTAGTCGAGCGATGCGTAGCCGGCGGTCTTGCTCTTGAGCTGGTCGAAGAAGTCGAAGACAATCTCGCCGAGCGGCATCGTGTACTTGATCTCGACCCGGTCTTCGCCGAGGTAATCCATGCCGATCAACGTGCCGCGCTTGGATTGGCACAGCTCCATGATTGTGCCCACGTAGTCCTTGGGGGCGAGGATCGCCGCCTTCACCATGGGCTCGCTCACGCTCGCGATCTTCGTTCCAGACGGGAACTCGCTCGGGTTGGTGACCGTGTAGTGCTTCTTGTCTTCGGTGGTGACCTCGTAGGGCACCGAGGGCGCGGTGGCGATGAGGTCGAGGCCGAACTCACGCTCCAGCCGCTCGGTCACGATTTCGAGGTGCAGCAATCCCAGGAACCCGCAGCGGAAACCGAAGCCCAGGGCAACGGAGGTTTCGGGCTCGTAGTTGAGCGAGGCATCCGAGAGTTTGAGCTTGTCGAGCGCCTCGCGCAGGATCGGATAGTCGCTGCCGTCGATCGGGTAGAGACCCGAGAAGACCATGGGCTTGGGGTCGGTGTAGCCCGGCAGCGCCTGCGTCGACGGCTTCGCCGCGTTGGTGACGGTGTCGCCCACCTTCGACTGCCGCACGTCTTTCACGCCCGTGATGAGGTAGCCGACCTCGCCGACGCCGAGCCCCTTGGTCGGCGTGGGCTCGGGGCTGGATACCCCGATCTCGAGCAGCTCGTGCACGGCCCTTGTCGACATCATCTGGATGCGCTCGCGCGGGCTGAGCTTGCCGTCGATCATGCGCACGTAGGTGATGACTCCGCGGTAGGAGTCGTAGACCGAGTCGAAGATCATCGCGCGGGACGGCGCCTTGGGGTCGCCCTGCGGAGCGGGGATGAGCTCGACGACTCGATCGAGAAGGTCAGCAACTCCCGCGCCGGTCTTGCCGCTGACCCGCAGCACGTCTTCGGGCTTGCCGCCGATCAGTGAAGCGAGCTCTTTCGAGTACTTGTCGGGGTCGGCGGCCGGCAGGTCGATCTTGTTGAGCACCGGGATGATCGTCAGGTCGTTCTCGAGTGCGAGGTACAGGTTCGCGAGCGTCTGGGCTTCGATGCCCTGCGCGGCATCCACGAGGAGGATGGCTCCCTCGCAGGCGGCGAGCGACCGGGACACCTCGTAGGTGAAGTCGACGTGGCCGGGGGTGTCGATCATGTTGAGCGCGAAGGTGTCGGGGCTGCCTGTCGCGGGATTGGGCAGAGCCCAGGGCATCCGCACCGCTTGGCTCTTGATGGTGATGCCGCGCTCGCGCTCGATGTCCATGCGGTCGAGGTACTGGGCACGCATGTCGCGGTCGGAAACCACGCCGGTGATGCCGAGCATCCGGTCGGCCAGGGTCGATTTGCCGTGGTCGATGTGGGCGATGATGCAAAAGTTGCGGATGAATGCCGGGTCGGTCGAGGCAGGCTCGAGTGCCTTGCTTGCTCGCGGACTCATCGGTGCCTCTCGTGAACAGCCCCCGCGAGTTCCGCGAGGGCCGATCACCAAGTTTACGAGACCGCGAGTGAGCTTAGTTCCAGCCGAAGGCGCCGACCGAGCCGAGGATGCCGAAGATCGGCAGGGCGGCAAGAAGCAAGGCCCCCGTGACGAAGAACCAGACCAGCTGCACGGAGCCGATCACGATGCCCGCGATCGCCATGCCCTTGCTCGCCGGCTCGCTGCGTAGCGCGAGGATGCCGAGCACGATCGCCGCGATCGGAACGAGGAAGATGAGGCCGAAGGCGAGTGAGGCCAGGCCCAGCACGAGACTCAGGATTCCGAGGGTGCGGGCAGGCGCGACGGCGACAGCGGCCGGGTTGGCCGCGAGAGGGGTGGGGGTAGTTGTTGTCATGGCCCAACGCTATGAAGCCGGGCGGCGGCCCAGTATCCGGCTAACCCCCGGAATCGTGAATATCACGATGATATAGTCGCCCCATGGATGTCGCGGCGATGGTGAAGCGGGCGCGGAGCGACGTGCGCATGACGCAAAAGGAGCTTGCCGCTGCCGCGGGTCTGCAACAGCCCAATATCGCTCTCATCGAATCGGGAGCGCGCGTTCCGAGCGCCGAGTTGCTGCGACGCATTCTCGACGCCGCGCAGCTTCGTCCATCGATCGCGCTGGAGTTCTATGCCGATGAGATAGTCGCACTGGCGGCGCAATATGGAATCAGCAATGTGCGAGTGTTCGGCTCGACTGTTCATGGGCGTGATACGGCGCGCAGCGACATCGACCTGCTTCTCTCCGTCGATGATGATGTCGACTACCTCGCCCTCGCAGCTTTCCGCCAAGCCGTGGAAGACGTTGTGGGGTTTCCGGTCGATGCGGTGATTGATGACCCGAGCAATCCAGTCGTGCAGGCGATCTACCCGGACGCCGTACCCCTATGACCGCCGACCTCCCGCCCCGATTCACTGCGCGCGATCGTCAAACCAATGAACCGGAATCGCTGACCGACAGGCAGCGCGACAGGCTGCTGGCTGAAATTGCGCGACTGCGTTCACGCCTCGAGCGCGCGGCTCGTGACGGCAAGGAGGCATTCGCCGACGAACAATCGGATGCCCACGACATCGGAACCCTCGCGGTCATCCATCTGGCCGATCTTGTCCACCGGCAACTCCCGGCGGAGATCGGCGAAACCCTGCCCCGGCGAGCTTTCGAGGGGCTCCGGGCCACGCGCAACATCGCGGCCCACAACTATGCCGGCATGGACAACTCGCGACTCTGGGAGACGGTCACCGTTGCCGCGCCCGAACTTCTCTCCCTCATCGAGGGGGAACTGCGTCGCCAGTAGGCAACCTGCCGAGGCCTTCGAGCAGGCTGTCACGGGAGGAGGCCAGGCACACGCGGATCCAGCCCTCGCCCGAGCGGCCGAAGGCGCTGCCCGAGGCGACGGCGACCCGTTGTTCGAGCAGGAAGCGCTCGGCCCAGGCCGCGACATCCCCGTCAGAGACGTCGCTGACGTCGATGAACAGGTAGAACGCGCCACCCGGACGCAGGTAGTGGATGCCTTTACTGTCGAGCAGCGCAGTCGCGGCATCGAGGTTGTCGCGATAGTGCTCGCGGGCGGATTCGACGTGCGACTGCTCCCCGGTGATCGCGGCCAGGCCCGCGAACTGGTCTGGCTCGGACACGCAGCTGATGGATGCCTCCTGCACCGTGCGCATCGTCGCGGCCAGCCCCGGCGGCGTGACCAGGTACCCCACCCGAACCCCGGTCATGGCGTAGCTCTTGGACAGCGAGAACACGCTGAACACGCGGCCCTCGGGGTCGAGGCTCGCGATGCTCACGTGCGGGCCCGACCAACTGAAGTGCTCGTAGACCTCGTCGCTGATGACCCAGAGGTCGTGGCGGCGGGCGAAGGCCAGGAGCTCCGCAAGTAGTTCTTTCGGGAAGATCGTGCCCAAGGGGTTCGAGGGCGAGTTGATCATGAGCACGCGGGTCTTCGCGGTCACGAGTCGGTCGAGCTCGGCGACATCCGGCATGAATCCGGCCCCGGCCCGCAACGGGTAGGGTACCGGCACGGCGTCGAGCATCCGCGCGTTCATGGTGAACGTCGTGTAGCCGGGGTCGGGCAGCAGCACCTCGTCACCCGCCGCGAGGGTGAGCGTCATGGCCTGGTGCAGGGCCTGCGTCGCCCCGACCGTGACCCAGACCCGCTCGGTGTCGACGTGGATGTCGTTGGCGCGCGCGAGCTTGTCGACTATCGCATGGCGCAGGGCCGGGATGCCGCCATTGGCCGTGTAGTTCGTCTGGTCGGCGTCCCACGCCGCCTTCGCCGCCGCCGCGATGTGCGGCGCCACGAGCACGTCGGGCTCGCCCACCGCGAGCATGATCACGTCGTCGAGGGTGATCGCGATCTCGTGGATGCGCCGGATGCCGCTGCCCGGAACTCCGGGAATCTGCGGGGCGAGGGAAGGCATGCACCGAGGCTATTCGTTAGACCCAGGGCTGCGAATAAGGTAATGTAACTCTTTGGCTTCCGCGCGGTTCTGCGCGAATCATTCATCCCAGTTCAGCGAAAAGGTACTTACGTGGCAAACATCAAGTCGCAGATCAAGCGCATCCTCACCAACAAGAAGTCGCAGGACCGCAACAAGGCCGTCAAGAGCGAGGTCAAGACCGCAGTTCGCGCGACCCGCACCGCGATCGCCGCCGGTGACAAGAAGGCCGCTGCTGCCGCTCTGACCGTCGCTTCGAAGAAGCTCGACAAGGCTGCCTCGAAGGGTGTCATCCACAAGAACCAGGCTGCCAACAAGAAGTCATCGATCGCCAAGCAGGTCGCTGCGCTCTAAGCAGCCTGTTACGAAGTCGCCCTCCCTCGCGGAGGGCTCTCTTCGTTAAGCCGGGATCTACTCCCTCGCGCCGCGATCACACCGATCATCCGCTCGAGCGCGAAGACCGGGTCTCGCCCGAGACCCTTGATCTGCTCGTCGGTGTCGGCGAGGGTCTCGATCGAGTGACCGAGGCCCTCGTCGTTCCAGCCCTGTAGGTCGCGGCGCGCGCGATCCACCTGCCAGGGGGCGAGGCCGAACTTCTGGGCGAGCTGACCCGCGGGCATCGTCGAGCCCGAGATCCTGGCCATGGTGCGCAGTTTCGCGGCGAATGCGGCGACGATCGGCACCGGGTCGGCACCTGAGGCGAGCGCGTGGCGCAGCAGAACGAGGGCTTCGCCGCGACGGCCGGCGATCGCGGCATCCGCGACTTTGAACGCGTTGGTCTCGATTCGGCCGCCGTAGTAGCGCTCGACAGTGACCTCGGTGATCTCTTCGCTCGCGTCGGCGAGCAGCTGCTGGCAGGCCGAGGCGAGCTCGGCGAGATCGTCGGAGAACGCACTCACGAGGGCGCGGATCGCACCACCTGTCACGCGTCGGCCGACGGCCGAGAATTCCGCCGCTGCGAATTCCTGCTTCTCGGTGTCTTTCTTGAGCTCGAGGCAGGCGATCTCGATGCCGCCGCCGAGGCCGTTGCGGAGGGCATCCAGCAGCTTCTTGCCGCGCACTCCCCCGTTGTGGCGCAGCACCAGATAGGTGTCGTCGGCAGGCTGCTCGAGGTACTCAAGAGTCTCGGTGATGAACGCGTCGGTGCACTTCTCGACGAGGTCGACGCGGATGAACCGCGGATCGTTGAACAGCGAAGGGCTCGCGAGGGTGAGCAACTCGCCCGGCGCGTACTGCGAGGCGTCGATGTCATTGACCTCGATGCTCGGGTTCTCGGCCTTGAGCAGATCCCTCAGCGACCGGATGGCGCGCTCGGCCAGGTAACCCTCGGTGCCACTGACCAGCACGACCGGAGCCGGCCGCACCCTGTCCCAGGTGAGGACGGGGATCTTGGGGGGTGGCACGTAGTGAGTTTATCGGCGACGCATCGTGCCTTGGTAGATTGAGGAAGGTGCCGGCGTAGTTCTGGTCGACCTCGGATGCTATGCCCGTCGTGCTCGCGAACAGGCGCGAAACCTCGCGGCCTAGACCGAATGTGTCACCGAAACCTTCACCACGCCCGGTCTCCATATACATCACAGTCGATGAGGGGGTCACTAGAAATTGTCGGGCAGGTCAGTCCGTGACCTCAATCCTCAGGAGTCCCAACTCGGCGTGATTCAGGAGGCTCGAAGACTGGATTGTGTATGAACGCGCCGACGATCCGACCCTCGTCATCGACCTTCCACCCCCCTCGGATCGACGTTGGAGGCACCGCATCGTCAGGCCCGTAGTCACCGACGATCTCATAAACCCAGCCGCCAGGACGGGTCCTAGCCTCAGCGACCAACTCCGCCGGCAATTCACCACCGTCATCCATCACGGCCCTCAAATTCCCGGCTCACTCTTCCGCCACCGCTCGAACCATTCACGTTGCTCATCCACTGTCGCCAACACTGCAGACTCCGGCGCAGCGGCAAAAATATCCACCGCTGAAGGCCTGCCCGAAGTCCTGGGCATGTCCAGAACATATGCGCGCCGACCGGCCGCTGCCTGACGCAACATTGGAGACGGGAAGACGTCACGCCGCGCACCATTGCACACCAACATCACGTCCTGAGGCTCAAGCACGCGGCGGGCCGACGCCAAGGCATCAAACAAGTCGCGCCCCTCACCACGCACGTCGAGCCCACCATCAACCGTAACTTCCACTACACACACCTCGCCAACAGCAAACCTCACACGCGACGCGACGCGATCCACCCCCCGTATCGCAGCAATCTGAGCCTCTTCCCAGATCATCGTTTCCATCCCGGATTGGATACCCAACCACCCGGACCCCAAGCCCCTTCGATAGAAGAAACCGGGACAGGGCCGGGGATGGCAATCTCATTCTCCCAAGGAAACGGAGATGCGGACCCTAGGCGCGCGTTCACGTCAATGCCACTCGCTCGCGCCTGGTAGATCCACGGCGCCCCGATCTCCTCGGCGAAATCCTGCGCCGACCCGAGCTGATTTGTCGTCGACACGAAGCCAGAATCCGCGGTGTTCTGCGTGACGTGCTGAACAAGATCGAGGTGGTCACGACATCTCCCAGAGAGACGTCATAGATGAAGAACGGAATGCAGCAGGTTTCAAATTCATTCTCTGGGATTCGCCGCGTCCAGAGCTGCTCGTATCGCTTCGTCTGGCTGTCGAGCATGCGCGCATGAATCATGAAATCGGCCCGTTCCCGCGACACAGGTTCAGGATGCACGGCGTAGAGATCTTCATCATCGATCGGATGCATGTAGTCCGTCACGCAGAGTCTTTGCTGTTCAGAATTCTCCTAGACCAGGTCGCGATCCGGATCTAACCCGCCGAGAGCAAGCGCTTCGAGATCGATGTTGAACGCCACCGCCTGCTGCTGCATCAATGACACCACGTCGTAGAACGCGCTCAGGCGCCCTGCCTCAAAGTTAGCGCCTAGTTCTTTGCGGTCCCCATCACGTTCAAGCTTCGCGCTCAGCGCGAGTTCCTTTACGAGAAATCCGAGATCAAGAAGGTATGCCGAAGATTGTTCCTGGTTTGTCATCGTCGTCCTCCTAGAATTCCACGCAAGATGTCGATCTGCTCCTGCTGTCGTGCGATGTCTCCGGGCCACTTGCTCGTGACCAGGGCCTGCTGCTGCCTTGGGTCTAGAGAGGACCATTCGGGTATGGCCGACGCCGGATCGGCAATCTTTGCTTCGTGCGCTGCGATCTGCCTTTGCAGTGACACGATACCGCCCTCGATCTGGTCACGTCCCGTGGAGTGGTGTAATTTCCGGCTGGTGAGCGTCGCGTTGTCGACGTTGTGAGCCATCGTGCGATGGTCAGTGAGAACCGATCAAAGTCACTCACAGAAAGACGCATTCACACGATGGCTCTGGACCAGTCTGCCCTGCTCGACCTTCTAGCCCAACTGAAACTCACTGATGTTCCCGACCGGATCAGGGTCGCGACCGAGACGCTCTACCAGCAGCTGATCGATGCGGAGGCTGCGGCGTTCATCGGCGCTGCCCCGTTCGAACGCACCGATGAGCGCACCACGCACCGCAACGGCTCCCGCCCGCGGGTGTTGTCGACGACGGCAGGGGATCTGGAGTTGGCGATCCCGAAGCTGCGACAGAGGACGTTCTTCCCGGCCCTGCTGGAGCGTCGTCGCCGGGTCGACCAGGCCCTGTTCGCCGTGGTGATGGAGGCGTATCTGCACGGTGTCTCGACCCGCAAGGTCGACGACTTGGTCAAGGCCCTCGGCGCCGACACCGGCATCTCCAAGTCCGAGGTGTCACGCATCTGCACGGGCCTGGATGAAGAGATCGCCCAGTTCCGGGACCGCACCCTTGCCGCGATCGACTACCCGTATGTGTTCCTCGACGCCACCTACTGCAAAGCCCGCGTCGATCACCGTGTCGTCTCCCAGGCGGTCGTCGTCGCAGTCGGGGTCGCAGCCGACGGGCGCCGCGAGGTCCTCGGCTTCGACGTCGGAGACACCGAGAACGAAGCCTTCTGGACCGGGTTCCTGCGCTCCCTGAAATCCCGGGGCCTCGGCGGGGTGAACCTGGTCATGTCCGACGCCCACACCGGGTTGAAGAAGGCGATCAGCATCGTGTTCCAGGCCGCATCGTGGCAGCGCTGCCGGGTGCACTTCATGCGCAACGTGCTCTCGGCCGTTCCGAAAGGATCCCAGGACATGGTCGCCTCGATCATCAGAACGATCTTCGCCCAACCCGACGCCGAGCACGTGTCGACCCAGTTCGACGAGGTCGCACGCATGCTGCAACGATCCCACCCCAAGGTCGCCGTCATGCTCGACGACGCCCGTCACGACCTCCTCGCATTCACCGGATTCCCGCAACGGCACTGGCGCCAGATCTGGTCAACGAACCCGCTCGAGCGAGTCAACAAGGAGATCAAACGCCGCACCGACGTCGTCGGCGTGTTCCCCAACCCCGCCGCCCTGCTACGCCTCGCGGGCGCTGTCCTCATCGAGCAACACGACGAATGGGAAGCCGGCGACCGCCGCTACTTCTCCGAAGCATCCATGCTCGAACTCACGACCATGAACGCGCGGGCCGAAACGATCGAGGAGGTGAGCCTCATCCCCGAACTCACCGCCGCCTAAGCTGAAACCACTGACCCGCACGAAGACCAGAAATTACACCACCCGGCGGGACGTGACCCTCGATCTCACTTTCAGGCTTGTCGAGATAATTGGAAAGGAACCCGGCGTGCCGCCCTCCTCCGAGCGCCTCTTCGAATGCAGGGGCGACCTCGTTTGTCAACGTCGTGCTGACGGAACCTGCGCTGTTCACGCTGGTCCCTCCCGGCAGCGCTTCGGCACCGGCGGAGAGACCTCCCGCAGCACCGACAGCGACTCCCACGGTGCCGACAAGTCCGCCTATCCCCTCGACGAGGTCGCCAGCTCGGACGTACCACGGGCAGCCAGCCTGTGTGTGGTCGGCATAGTTGCTGTAGCCCTCGATCGCGGCG